>NZ_DASZAW010000001.1:0-20074 GCF_035944845.1 Devosia sp.
TCTCGATGTCGTCTATTCGGACGCAAGCGACCTCGAGGCGCTGAAGCGCCGGCTCGACCAGCTCCTGGACCTCGGCGTGACGCATTTCGCGCTGCTGTTCGACGATATCCCGCGCACCATGATGCCGGCCGACGAGCGGGCTTTCCCGTCCTTCGCGGCGGCGCAGAGCTATTTCGCCAACGAGGCCTTCAAGCACGTCAAGGCGCGGGTTCCCGAAGCGGCAGTGCTGTTCTGCCCGACCGAATATTGCGCGGCGTTCGCCGGCCATGACGTGCGGGGTTCGGCCTACCTCAACACCATCGGGGCCGAGCTCGCCCCCGAGATCGGGGTGTTCTGGACCGGGCCGGACATCGTCTCGAAAACCATCAGTGCCGAGAGCCTCATCGAGGTCGGCCGGGTGCTCAGGCGCAAGCCGGTGATCTGGGACAATTTCCACGCCAACGACTACGATATCCGGCGCATCTATGCCGGCCCGCTGGGCGGGCGGCATGCTGACATCCTGCCGCTGATCGACGGCATCATCACCAACCCCAATAACGAGTTCGAGGCGAATTTCGTGCCGGTGCACACGACCGGTGCGTTTGCGGCCGGCTCGGACGACGAGGCCTCGGCCTTCGCACTGGCGCTGAAGGCCTGGCAGCCGCGCTTCCGGCTGGCCTTTACCGGGCAGACAGAGACGCTGACGGTGGAGGAAATCCGGCTGCTCGGCGAGCTGTTCTACCAGCCGTTCCACTGCGGCCCGCAGGTCGAGAGCCTCCTGCAATCGGCGCGCCGATTGATGAGCGAAAAGCGGCCCGATGTGCGCAACGAAAGCTGGCAGGAAGGGCACGAAGCGCTGGTGCAGTTCCGCGACCGCATCACCGCCCTGTTCCACCGGATGACCGAGCTCGAAAACCGCGACCTGTTCTACGCCTTCCACCCCTATCTGTGGGAAGCGCGCGAAGAGATGACGCACCTCGTCACCTATCTCGACTGGCTGGCGGGTGACCCGCCCCGTGGCGCCGACTTCCCGGACAAGGACCGGATCTACAATTTCTACCGCCAGGGTTTTGCCGTGGCGGTGCAGGAACTGCTGCCGCGTGACGGTAATGGACGCTACCGGCATGCTTGATTTCGGCGGCGGCTACCGGCTCCGGCCCGCGCTCGCCGAGGATCACGCCGCGCTCAACCTCGTGTGCCTGCGCACCGGGGATTCCGGCAAGGATGCGACGGGGAAGGAAGACGATCCTGATCTGCTCGGGCTGATCTATGCGGTGCCCTACCAGGTGTACGAACCGGATTTCGCCTTCGTGGTCGACGGGCCGAACGGGGTCTGCGGCTACATCTTTGGGGCGCCGGATACGCCAGGAATTTATGCGCGGATGGGCGCCGAGTGGTTCCCGCCGCTGGCGGCGCGGCTCAACGATCCGGGACCGAACGAGAGCGAGTGGCACGGCAGCGACTGGGCACGGCGCGCGATCCACCATCCGGAATTCGTCTATCCCGAGGTGCTGCACCGCTATCCGGCGCATGGCCATATCGACCTGCTCGAGGAGGCGCGGGGCAGGGGGATCGGCCGGCGCGGCATGGAGCATGTGATGGCCAAGCTCGCGGCGACCGGAGCAAGGGGGATGCACCTGCAGGTGAGCCCGGTGAACCGCGGGGCGCAGAGGTTCTATCAGAAGCTCGGGTTCGAGGTGCTGAAGGACCCGGTGCTGCCAAGGCATACGACGTTCATGGTGGTGGGGTTGTAGGGGCTACCGGCTTCGCGAGCGGCCCCACCCCACCCAGCTTCGCTAGGCGGCTAAGCCGCCAAGCTGCGCTGCCCTCCCCATCAAGGGGAGGGAGACGATGGAACCGAAGCCGCAGTATGCGTCTCCCTCCCCCTTGTGGGGAGGGATCAAGGGTGGGGGTGGCCCCACGCACCGGCTAATATCGATCCGGCATGGTCCTGAAGCTGACCGCCTGCGTTGCAGGGGAGACAAGGTCGTCAGGGCCTCAGGCCGAACAGCATCGTCGTTAGTTCGTCAACGCAGTCAGCGACCACAGCGAAGCAGAGATACACGGCGACGGCGCCGCCTTGAACCACGGTGCCTTCAGGGGATTGGTACCCTGTGGCAACCGCTCTGACCTTTGCAGATCCGTTCCTGCCCATCGGAACAACCATCTCTCTGGGTGCGTAGCGGAGCACGTAGTCCAGAAAGTCAGCCAGTTGTGGATCCTCTGCCAGGCAGGCCGGCTTGTTGCGCTCCGAGGGCGGCGTTCCTATGTAGATTCGGCGGGCTTTGTTCTGGTCGAATGTCCCACGCTCCTGCACGATGGTGTACAAGCCGTGAAATTCTTCCCGGTTCAGTCTCACTATCGCGCTGCGATACGAGCTGTTGCCATCGGAGCAGATGACCACCTGTTGCTCGTCGAAGGGTATTTTGTGTCGCTCCTGCGCGTGGGCGGTGCCGAGCAGCACCCCCCATGCGGCAATTGCCGGCAGCAGCAAAAAGTTTCCGATGTGCATTTCTCCGCCTGCCCCTAATCCCGATCCGGCATGATCCTGAAGTCGTTCCCCTCCGGCAATAGCTGCCCGCCATCCACGACGATCGTCGTGCCGGTGATGTAGCTCGCTTCGTCGGAGGCCAGGAACAGGAAGGCGTTGGCGACGTCGCGGGGGCTGCCGAGGCGGCCCAGGGGGATGGCGTCTTCCATCGATTTGAGGAACTCGGGTGAGCGGTGCTGCTGCACCGCTTCGGTGAGGATGTTGCCGGGCTCGACCCCGTTGACGGTGATGCCGTAGCCGGAGAACTCGAGCGCGGCGGCACGGATCAACCCGTTGATGCCGGCCTTGGTGGCCGAGTAGTGGCCGTGGCCGGGGCTGGTGACATGCGGGCCGGTGATCGATGAGGTGAAGAGGATGCGGCCATGGCCCTGCGCCTTCATCGGGGTGAGCGCGGCACGCGCGGCGATGAAACTGCCACGCAGGTTCACTCCCATGACGCGATCCCAGTCATCGACGGAAGTCTGTTCGAGCAGCTGCCAGGGGTAGATGCCGGCATTCTGTACCAGGATATCGAGCCGGCCATAGGTTTCTAGCGCCAGCGCAACGGCGGCCTCGGCGTCGGCGAGCTTCGAGATATCGGTGTAGATGAAGGGGGCGCCGAGCTCGGCGGCGGTGGCCGCGCCGGCGTCGCGTTCGGTATCGGCGATGACCAGGTTGGCGCCTTCTTCGGCGAAGCGGACGGCGATGGCCTTGCCGATGCCGCGCGCCGCCCCGATGACGAGCGCAGTCTTGCCTTCAAGTCGTCTGGTCATGCGAGTTTCTGCCTGATCGAGAGTTTCAGCGTGTCGAGGAGCACGGCGGCGAGCACCAACAGGCCATGGATCACCTGCGTGGAGGTGGCGGGCAGCCCCATCAGGTTGATGGCGGTGTTGATGGCCGAAAGCAGCAGCACGCCGGCATAGACGCCGGGCAGGGCGCCGACGCCACCCTTGAGGCTGACACCGCCGATCACCACGGCGGCGAAGGCGTTGAATAAGAGGCCCATACCGAGATTGGCGGTGGCGCCCGAGGTGCGGATGGCGAGCAGCCAGCCGGCGAGCGCGGCGATGGCGCCAGCGAGGACGAACGAGGTGATGAGGATGCGGTCAACCTTGATGCCGGCGCGGAAGGCGGCGTTCTGGTTGCCGCCGATGATGATCAGGTGCCGGCCGAAGCGCGACTTGGCCATGATCAGCGAGAACACCACGAAGCAGGTGATGGCGATCCAGGCGGTGAGCGGCAGGCCGAGCAGCCGCTGCACGCCGAACCAGCGGATCGCGGGGGCGAGGTCCTGGGCCGAGCGGCCGCCGGAGAGCGCCAGCACCAGGCCGCGCACCCAGATGTAGGACGCGAGGGTGACGATGAAGGCGTTCATCTTCAGCTTGACGATCAGCACGCCATTGAAGGCGCCGATAGCGCCGCCGACGGCAAAGGCGATGATGAGCGAGACGGGGACGCCGAGCCAGTCGGGAGTCAGTTGCACGCCCATGCCGATACCGGCCGAGCAGAAGACGATGCCGACTGCCATGGCGCTGAGCGCGGCGACGGATTCGACCGACAGATCCATGTGGCCGGCGATGATCACCAGCGCGAGGCCGATCGACATGATCCCGAGCACCGAGGAGGCCTCGATGATGTTGGCGAAGATGCCGGGCTGGAAGTAGTTCGGCACGAAGATCGAGAACACCAGCAGGACGAACAGCAGCATGAACCAGACGAGGTTATCGAGGACGAACTCGAGGGCGCGGCGGGTGTTGGGGTTCATGCTGGGATCGCTCGGTTTCGAACTGAAGTTGCAGTCGGGTCACCCTCCCCTGGACGGGGAGGGTAGCGGAGCTTGGCCGCTCTTGCGGGCTAGCGCAGCTTGGGTGGGGTGCGAGGCAGGCACGGCCCCGGCTTGGGGCACCCCCCACCCTAGTTCCGCTAAGTCGCTTCGCTCCCAGCTGCACTACCCTCCCCGCGAGGGGGAGGGTGCCCGACTGCAGCTTCGATGGCTTATTCCACCGACTTAACCGTATCGGTCGGGGGCTTCATGTTGCCCCAGAAGGCCGGGTTGTCGATGTTTTCCATGGTGATGGCGGCGCCGGGGATCTTGATGTTGGGGCCCCAGGCTTCGATCGTCACGGTGGAGGGGAGGCCGAGCACATCGTACGAGCCGGCCTTGATCTCCTGCTTGTTGACGATCTTGTCCATGAACATGGCGACGGCCGCTGCTTGCGCATAAAGCGGCTGCTCGACTTCGGCCTGCATCCAGCCCTTGCGGATCAGGTCGAGGCCGACCGGCGCTCCGTTCGACGACAGCATCAGCACGTCGCCCGGCTTCTTGCCGGCCGCTTCGAGCGACGCGGCGGCGGCGACCGAAAGGTGGGCGGCGTGGTTGAAGATCAGGTCGATGTCGGGGTTGGCGAGCAACTGGTCGGAGACGATGGTGCCGGCGTTGCTGGCTTCCCACATCATGGCGGGCAACGAGATCAGCTTGACGTCCGGAAAGGCCGCCATCTTCTCCTCAAAGCCCTTTTGGATATCGAGGGTGTAGGGGTCGCCCGGATCGCCCAACACCTGCAGCACCTTGCCCTTCACCGCGCCGTTCTTCTTGGTGAGGAGGCCTTCCACCACTTCGGCGGCGACATAGCCGATCTCGACGGTGCCGGCGACCGAGGTGAAGGAAGACGGGGTTGAGGTGATCTGGCGGTCGAACTCGACCACCGGAATGCCGGCCGCCATGGCCGCCTCGATCGAAGGCTTCAGCGCGTTGAAATCGACGGCAGCGAGAATGATCGCCGCGGGCTTCAGCGCGATGACGTCGTTCATCTGGGACTGCTGCACATCGGTCTTGTTGTCGGCGTTGAGCGTCTGCATCTCGTAGCCGACCTGCTTCAGGAACATTTCCAGCGCCGAGACCGAGCCGGTCTGGAATTCGTCGAGCAGGGTCGGCACGAGGTAGTAGACCTTGCCTTTGGTCTGGGCGAAGGCCGGCGTCAGCAGGGCGAGCGCCACTGCCAGAACGGCCAGGAGGGATAGAAGTATTCGCTTCATTTTCGTTCGCTCCTTTGTGCCGGATTTCCCTGTTCTGCCCCTCAACCAGCCGCTCCGGCAGCGGCCAGGGTTTCCCCGGTGATCATGTTGACCACCGCATCGGGGCTCGTATCCTTGGTTGCAACATCGCCGGCGACGACGCCCTGGCGGATCACCACGATCCGGTCGGCGACCTGGAAGGCCTGCTGCATGATGTGAGTGATGATGACGACGCCGATACCCTCTCTGGCGACGGCGCGGATCATCTCGAGGCCGCGGCGGGTCTGCTCGACGCCGAGCGCCGCGAAAGGTTCATCGAGCAGTACGAGCTTGCCGCCCCAATGGACGAACCGGTTGAGTTCGATGGCCTGGCGCTGGCCGCCCGAGAGGTGTTCGACCTTGGTGCGGAGCGAGGGGATCCTGGTGCCGGCCGTGGCCAGGGCCTTGGCGACGACGGCCTCCATGGCCTTCTCGTCGAGCACCGGCATGCCCAGTACCTTCCTGGTGATCTCGCGGCCCATGAAGAAGTTGGCGACGACATCGACATTGGTGGCGAGCGACAGGTCCTGGTAAACCGTCTCGATGCCGGCGGCCTTGGCCTCCGAGGGCGATCTGGCGAGGAAATCGCGCCCTTCGAACAGCATCTTGCCGGAGGTCGGCTCGAGCCCGCCGGCAATGATCTTCACCAGCGTCGACTTGCCGGCGCCGTTATCGCCGAGCAGCGCCACGACCTCACCCTTGCCGATGGTGAAGCTGATGCCCTTCAGCGCTTCGATGGCGCCGTAGTTCTTCTTGATGTCGTCGAGGACGAGCAGCGGCGAAAAGCTGGTCATGCGGCAAGTCCCTTGAGCTGGGTGTTACCGGGGGCGAAGAGCTGGCCGAAGCGCGGCGACAGCACGCCGGCGACCGCCAGCGCCGCAGCACCGCGCAGCACGGTGTGCGGGCCGCCATCGGAGACGATGAGGCGCGGCACCTTGCGGTCACGGCGGGCGGAGACCGAGTTGGGCAAATCGGCGGCGACGCGGGCCAGTTCAGTGGTAAGGCTCGGCGGCGCGATGCCACCAAGGATCACCGTTTCGGGATCGAACAGGTTCTCGATGGTGATGAGGGCGGCGCGCAGTTGCGGGCCGATGGCATCGGCATAGGCGGCCTCGCCGAGCCCCCGACGGTTGAACGCTTCGAGCGAAACATAGCGCTCGAGGCAGCCGCGATTGCCGCAAGGGCAGAGTTCGCCATCGGGAACGATCGGGATGTGGCTGATCTCGCCGGCATTACCCCAGGCGCCGCGCTGTCCCACCCCCTCGTGCACCATGATGCCGCCAAGGCCGACGCCGACGAACAGGTAGTAGAAATCGGCGAAGTCGGCGCCGCGGCCATAGAGCCGCTCGCCCAGCGCAGCAGCGGCCATGTCGGATTCGATGAAGGCGGGCAGGCCGGTGACTTCGGCGAGCCGTTCGCGCAGTGCGACGTTACCCCAGCCGACCATGGTGGTGGGGCCGACAAAGCTCATCGACTCGACGCCGAACGGGCCGGGCAATGACAGGCCGACGCCGAGCATGCGGGCGCCAGCACGGAGCGCGCGCAACTCGGTGACCATGGCGCCGATCAGGGTGAAGGCTTCATCCGGGCTGCTGCGGGCGGCATTGGAGTGGACCGAGCCGACAACGTCGCCGGCGAGGTTGATCAGCGCCGCATCGAGGCCGAGCGGGGTGATGTAGACCCCGATGGCATAGCCGCCCTCGGGGTTGATGCGGAGCGTCGTCGGCGGCAGGCCACGGCCGCGCGGCTCCTCGCGGTTGGAGAGGATGTAACCCTGCTCCTCGAGCTCGCGGATGATGGTGGAGACGGTCTGCACGGTGAGCCCGACCTCCGCCGCGATGCGGCCACGGGTGATCGGGCCAGTCGCGCGGATGGCTTCAAGGACGATGCGCCGGTTGTACGGCCGTCCAAATTCCTGGTTCGTCCCCCTCAGGCCCAAGGCGTCCCTCCTGAGCATCGGATCGAAATTGAGACCGTTACGACCGCCCAACCACCATCGAGTGGGAGGTGGGAGAAGTGGCTCCCAAATCCAATCCTGCACAGAGACTGTGACGGCGGATTTATTAAGTCAAATGGAATTCAGAAATCGCCGCTGAAATGATGGGCAGGGATGCGAAACCGGCGCTTGATTGTGCAGCTCGAACATGCCGATAACGGGCCATGCCGGTACAGGACCTCGCCATTCTGGTGATCGACGAGAACCGCATCCGTGCCTCGATCATCGAGGACGGATTGCGCGAGGCCGGGCATTCCCGGGTCACGGTGGTCAACGAGATCAACGAGGTGGCGCGCGTCATCGAGCGCGACATGCCCGACGTGGTGGTGATCGACCTCGAGAACCCCAATCGCGACCGGCTGGAGCATTTCTTCACGCTGAGCCGGGCGCTCAGGAAACCGATCGCCATGTTCGTCGACCGCTCCGACGCTTCGGCGATCGAGGCGGCGGTTGAGGCCGGCGTGTCGGCCTATGTGGTCGATGGGCTGAAGAAGGAGCGGGTGAAACCGATCCTCGACATGGCGGTGAGCCGCTTCAACGCCTTCGCCCGGCTGACGCGGGAACTGGAGCAGGCGCGCAGCGAACTCGAGGATCGCAAGGTCATCGACCAGGCCAAGGCGATCCTGTTGCGCACGCGCGGGCTCGTCGAGGCGGATGCCTATAAGTTGCTGCGCAAAACCGCGATGAACCAGAACCGCCGCATCGTCGATATTGCCCAGAGCCTGGTTACGGCCGACAGCCTGCTCGGCCCAGAGGAATAATCATGTCGCTCATTGCCCTCTCCGCCGGTTTCCTGCCCTTGCTCGACAGCGTGCTGCTGGTATTGGCGCGCGAGAAGGGCTTTGCAGCGGCAGAGGGGCTGGACCTGCACCTGGTCAAGGAGACCTCGTGGGCCAATATCCGCGACCGGGCGGCGCTGGGACATTTCGATTTCGCCCAGATGCTGGCGCCGATGCCGATCTCCGCGACGCTCGGGCTCAACCCGCTATCGGTGCCGATGATCACCCCGATGATCCTGGGACTGGGCAATAACGGGGTGACGGTGAGTGCGGAGCTCTGGGCGCGGCTCGCCGATGCCGGAGCGCCGGCGACGCTGGCGGCGGGGCCGGTCGGGGCGGCGCTGAAGCGGGTGGTCGCGTCGTCTGAGCAGAAGCTGCGGTTCGGAGTGGTGCACCAGACTTCGTCGCACAATTACGAGCTGCGCTACTGGCTGATGGCGAGCGGCATCGTGCCGGAGCGCGACATCGAGATCGTGGTGCTGCCGCCGCCGCTATTGCCCGAAGCGCTGGGTTCGGGCGGCATCGATGGCTATTGCGTGGGCGAGCCGTGGAACACGGTGGGGGTGAAGAGTACCGGCGCGCATATCGCCACGGTGAAGGCCGCGATCTGGCGCTCAAGCCCCGACAAGGTGATCGGCATGCGGGCGCACTGGGCCGAGGCCAATAGCGAGATCGTCGCCGGGCTGATCCGGGCGGTGCACCATGCGGCGGTGTGGTGCGGCGAGAGCGCCAACCATCAAGAGATCGCCGCCATCATGGCCGCGCCGAACTATCTGGGGCTGCCGGCCGAACTGATCCTGCCGGCCCTGAGCGGCCAGTTCGATATCGGCGGCGGGGTGACGGTGAGCGTGCCGGATAATTTCGTGCCCTATGCCAGGGCGGCGAACTTCCCGTGGGTCAGCCACGCATTGTGGTTCTACACGCAGATGGTGCGCTGGGGCGAAGTGGAGCACAGTTCCGAGCGTGCCAGGATGGCCGCCATGACGTTCCGCCCCGACGTCTACCGCGCGGCGCTGGCGCCCCTGGGCGTGCCGGCGCCGCTCGCCGACAGCCGGGTAGAAGGTGCGCTACCCGTTGCGACCGAGGTGCCGGCAACGACCGGCATGATGGTGGTCGGGCCGGATGGGTTCTTCGATGGCGCCGGGTTCGACCCCGCCGAGGTGGACGCCTATATCGCCGCGGGCCGGGCCCGATAGGTCTGCCTGTTATTTCATCGCGCTATGCCTGTGCCTACCAAATAGGCGTCTCTCGTTGGTGATTGACCGCGAAATAGTCAGTGATGCTGACGGAGCTGTCACGGTGACTATCCCGTAAGATACTGACGGGCATAGCGTTTCCGTCCGACCGTCGAATTGGCACGGCGCGTGCATTGAGTTGACCGAAGGCGAAATCGCACTTCGACCGGCGTCCAAAGATGGGCGCTCCCCAAACAGGCAAGGCTGCCAACAGGAACGCCACTGGCCCGATCGGCCGGTGCGCATCACCTGCTGGCGGCTTTTTTGTTTCGGGAGGCATGGAGGGGCATCTCCGGCGCCGGTCCGCATCACTCGGGAGATCTCGATGACCAAGACGAATTCGACTGCCCTCCTCAGCCGCCGCGGCCTGCTGGCCTCGATCGGCATGCTCACCCTGCTCTGCGCGACGCCCGCCGGGGCCGAGATGCTCGATCTCGAAAAGGACGAGCTCAAGTTCGGCTTCATCAAGCTGACCGACATGGCGCCGCTCGCCGTCGCCTACGAGAAGGGCTACTTCGAGGACGAGGGCCTGTTCGTCACGCTCGAGGCGCAAGCCAACTGGAAGGTGCTGCTCGACGGGGTGATCACCGGGCAGCTCGATGGCGCGCACATGCTGGCGGGGCAACCACTGGCGGCCACCATCGGCTTCGGCACCAAGGCGCATATCATCACGCCGTTCTCGATGGACCTCAACGGCAACGGCATGACCGTCTCCAACGAAGTCTGGGAGATGATGAAGCCCAACGTGCCGGTGGGCGCGGACGGCAAGCTGGTACATCCGATCTCGGCCAGCGCGCTCAAGCCGGCGCTCGAGGCGTTCAAGACGCAGGGCCGACCGTTCAACCTGGGCATGGTGTTCCCGGTTTCGACGCACAACTACGAGTTGCGCTACTGGCTCGCGGCCGGCGGCATCAATCCGGGCTTCTATTCGGCCGACGACACTTCGGGTCAGATCGGCGCCGAGGCGCTGCTGTCGGTGACGCCGCCGCCGCAGATGCCGGCAACGCTCGAGGCGGGTACGATCAACGGCTACATGGTGGGCGAGCCCTGGAACCAGGCCGCGGTGTTCAAGGGCATCGGCGTGCCGGTGGTGACCGACTACGAGATCTGGAAGAACAATCCCGAGAAGGTGTTCGGCATCACCGCCGAGTTCGCCGAGGCCAACCCGAACACCACCATCGCCATCACCAAGGCGCTGATCCGGGCCGCCAAATGGCTGGACGAGAACGATAATGCCAACCGACCCGAAGCGGTGGAGATCCTGGCCCGGCCCGACTATGTGGGCGCCGACGCCGCCGTGATCGCCAATTCGATGACCGGCACCTTCGAATACGAGAAGGGCGACAAGCGCGACATTCCCGATTTCAACGTCTTCTACCGGCACTTTGCCACCTACCCCTACTATTCCGATGCGGTCTGGTACCTGACGCAGATGCGACGCTGGGGGCAGATCGGCGAGACGCAGGCCGACAGCTGGTACGATGAGGTCGCACGCTCGGTGTACCGGCCGGACCTCTACCTCAAGGCGGCGCAGATGCTGGTCGACGAGGGGCTGATCGAGGCTGCCGACGTTCCGTGGGACAGCGACGGCTACCGCGCTGCCACCAACGAGTTCATCGACGGCGTCAGCTATGACGGCCGGCAGCCCAACGCCTATCTCGACAGCCTCGCGATCGGTCTCAAGTCGGGCGAGACGGTGTCGGGCGGCGAGATCCTTTCCCAGTAAGCAGACGTGGGCGGCGCCATCTCCGATGGCGCCACTCCCTGACCGGTAACAGCAGGTGAACAGCATGAGCATGGCCACAGACGTCACGGGCAAGGATGGCCTCGCAGCGCGGCGGGAAAAGCTCTTCTCCGCCATCAATCGGGCCGCGAGCTGGCTCACGGCGCTCGGATTCGGCTGGCTCGTGCCGCTGCTGAAGATGGCCGCCGGCGACAACCCGCGCGAGCAACTGGGCGAGTTGCGCGATGCCCTGGTCATCCCGCTCACCGGCATCGCCATCTTCGTCCTGGCCTGGGCTATCCTCGCGCCGCAGGTGCAGACCTCGCTGGGCGCCATTCCCGGGCCGGCGCAGGTCTGGGAACAGGCAACAGGGCTGTGGGACGATCACCTCGCCGAACGCGGCAAGGAAGCCGAGTTCTATGCCAGGCAGGACGCGCGCAACGCCGAACTGGTGGCCAAAGGCGAAACAGACAAGGTCAAACAGCGAAGCTATACCGGCAAGCCGACCTTCATCGACCAGATCTTCACCTCGCTCAAGACCGTCGGCCTGGGCTTCCTGATCGCCACGGTGATTGCGGTGCCGCTGGGGATCGCGTCCGGTCTCAGCCGGGCTGTAAACGGCGCGCTCAACCCACTGGTACAGCTGTTCAAGCCGGTATCGCCGCTGGCCTGGCTGCCGATCGTCACCATGGTGGTTTCGGCCGTCTATGCCGATGCCAGCGGGGGGCTGCCCAAGGCGCTGATCATTTCGGCGGTCACGGTAACGCTCTGCTCGCTGTGGCCGACGCTGATCAACACCGCGCTCGGCGTCGCCTCGATCGACAAGGATCTCGTCAATGTCGGCAAGGTGCTGCAGCTGTCGATGCCGACCACCGTCAGCAAGCTGGTGCTGCCATCGGCGCTGCCGCTGATCTTCACCGGGCTGCGCCTGTCGCTGGGTGTGGGCTGGATGGTGCTGATCGCGGCCGAGATGCTGGCGCAGAACCCGGGGCTGGGCAAGTTCGTCTGGGACGAGTTCCAGAACGGATCGTCGAACTCGCTGGCGCGGATCATGGTCGCGGTGCTGACCATCGGCATCATCGGCTTCCTGCTCGACCGCATCATGCTGGCGCTGCAGACCGCGTTCAGCTTCTCGGCACAGCGCTGAGGAGCGGGTCATGGCAGCAATCCTCGAACTCTCGGGCGTATCGAAATCCTACGGCGACGGCCCCCGGCGCGCCGAGGTGCTGGAGGAGGTCAATCTCAAGGTGGAGGAGGGCGAGTTCGTCGCCATCCTGGGCTACTCGGGCACCGGCAAGACGACGCTGATCTCGCTCATGGCGGGGCTGGTTGAGCCCGATCGGGGCGGCGTCACCTTCCGCGGCCGGGAAATCGCGGGACCGGGGCCGGAGCGCGGCGTGGTGTTCCAGTCCTATTCGCTGATGCCGTGGCTGACGGTGGGCGGTAACGTGGCGCTGGCCGTCGATACCGTCCACAAGGCCAGGAGCCGGCGGGAACGGGCGGCGATCGTCGAGCGCTACGTGACGATGGTCGGCCTCGGCCACGCCGTCGACCGGCGGCCGGCCGAGCTGTCGGGCGGCATGCGGCAGCGCGTCGCCGTCGCCCGGGCGCTGGCGATGCAGCCAGAGGTGCTGCTGCTCGACGAGCCGCTATCGGCACTGGACGCGCTGACCCGCGCCAAGCTGCAGGACGAGTTCGCCACCATTTCGGAGGCGGAGAAGAAGACGATCGTGCTGATCACCAACGACGTCGACGAAGCCATCCTGCTCGCCGACCGGGTGATCCCGCTCAATCCCGGGCCGCGGGCGAGCCTGGGCCCGAGCTTTGCCGTCGATATCGCCCGCCCGCGTCAGCGCGGCGCGCTCAACGGCGACGATGACTTCATCCGGCTGCGCCGGGAGATCACCGAGTATCTGATGGCCGCCGGATCGGCGCGCAAGGCCGAGGAGGAGACACGCGACATCGTGCTGCCCAACGTCGTGCCGATCAGCCGCCGGCGCGATCAGCTACCAGGCGCCTATGCGCAGGCGGCGCAATCGGTGGCAAGTGCCGGTTATGTCGAGTTCTCCCAGGTCAGCAAGGTCTATCCGACACCGAAGGGACCGCTGAAGGTGGTGGACGGGTTCGACTTCAAGATGAGGAAGGGCGAGTTCGTCACGCTTATCGGCCATTCGGGCTGTGGCAAATCGACGGTGCTGTCGATGGTGGCCGGCCTCAACCCGATTTCCAGCGGCGGCATCATCCTCGACAATCGCGAGGTGGCCGGGGCGGGTCCGGATCGCGCCGTGGTGTTCCAGGCCCCATCGCTGATGCCGTGGCTGACGGCGCGCGAGAACGTGGCGCTGGGTGTGGACAGGGTCTATCCCAAGGCCAGCCCGGCCGAGCGTCGCGACGTGGTGGAGTACTACCTGCAGCGCGTCGGGTTGGCCGATTCCATGCATCGGCTGGCCGGCGAACTGTCCAACGGCATGAAGCAGCGCGTGGGCATCGCGAGGGCCTTCGCGCTGTCGCCCAAGCTGCTGCTGCTGGACGAACCGTTCGGCATGCTCGACAGCCTGACGCGCTGGGAGCTGCAGGACGTGCTGATGGACGTGTGGGCGCGCACCCAGGTCACCGCGATCTGCGTGACCCACGACGTGGACGAGGCAATCCTCCTGGCCGATCGGGTGGTGATGATGTCGAACGGGCCAAATGCCCGGATCGGCAACATCATGGAGGTCGACCTGCCGCGTCCGCGCTCGCGCAAGGCACTGCTCGCCCACAAGGACTACTACGCCTATCGCGAAGAGCTGCTCGGCTTCCTCGAAGCCTATGAGGGTGGCGCCAATCCAGACCAGCAAACTCTCGACCGCATCCGGGACCGGCGCGCCGAACGCACCGGGACGCGGATCGTCGATGCGGCCGAGTAGGGGAACGCAGATGAAAGAGAAACTCGTCATCATCGGCAACGGCATGGCGCCCGGGCGGGCGCTGGAAAAGCTGTTGGAGACCGACCCCGATCGCTACGAGGTGGTGATCTTCAACGCCGAGCCGCGCGTCAACTACGACCGCATCATGCTCAGCCCCGTGCTCTCGGGCGAGAAGAGCTTTGAAGACATCGTGATCCATGGCGACGCCTGGTACATCAAGCACGGCATCACGCTCTACAAAGGCTGCAAGGTCGAGACGATCGACCGGGTCAACAAGACCGTCACCTCGATCAACGGCATCACCGAAAGCTACGACAAGCTGGTGATCGCCACGGGTTCGGTGCCGTTCATCATCCCGGTGCCGGGCGCCAACCTTGCCGGCGTGGTCACCTATCGCGACCTCGACGACGTCAACGTCATGATGCTGGCCGCCAAGGCCAAGGGCAGGGCGGTGGTGATCGGCGGTGGCCTGCTCGGGCTCGAGGCGGCAGCCGGGCTCAACGAGCAGGGCATGGACGTCACCGTGGTGCACGTCATGCCGACGCTGATGGAGCGCCAGCTCGATCCGGCGGCCGGCTACCTGCTCGGGGAATCGATGAAGGCGCGTGGCATCAAGGTGATGACTTCGGCCAATACCAGGCAGATCCTCGGCGACAAACGGGTCACCGGCGTCGAGTTCGCCGATGGCTCGGTGATCCCGGCGGACCTCGTGGTGATGGCCGTCGGCATCCGGCCGAACGTCGCGCTGGCCAAGAGCGCGGAGCTTGCCGCCAATCGCGGCATCGTGGTCGACGCGCAGATGCGCACCTCCGACCCTTCGATCTATGCGCTGGGCGAATGCGTCGAAGTGAACGGGGCAACCTTCGGGTTGGTGGCGCCACTCTACGACATGGCGAACGTGCTTGCCGCCCAGCTCTGCGGCGAAGAAAAAGCGACCTTCACCCCGGTCGCCACGGCGACCCGGCTCAAGGTCACCGGCGTCAACCTCTACTCGGCAGGCGATTTTGCCGAGGGCGACGATCGCGAGGAGATCGTGCTGCGCGATGCCGCTGCCGGCGTCTACAAGCGGCTGATCCTCAAGGACGACAGGATCATCGGTACGGTGCTCTACGGCGATACCGGGGACGGGCCGTGGTTCTACGACATGCTGAAGCGCAACGTCGATACGCGCGAGATGCGCGACACGCTGATCTTCGGTCAGAACTACCAGGGTGGTACCCCGCTGGACCCTACGGCGGCCGTTGCAGCCTTGCCGGATGAGGCAGAGATCTGCGGTTGCAACGGCGTGTGTAAGTCGAAGATCACCGGCACCATCACGGCAAAGGGCCTGACCTCGCTCGACGATGTCCGCGCCCATACCAAGGCCTCGGCGAGCTGCGGTTCATGCACCGGGCTGGTCGAGAAGCTGCTGCTCCTGACGCTGGGCGACAGCTACAATCCGTCCGCCGTGCAGCCGATGTGCAAATGTACCGATCTTGGCCACGACGACGTCAGGAGATTGATTGTTGCCAAGGAGTTGAGGTCTATTCCTCAACTTATGCAGGAGCTTGAGTGGAAGACTTCATGCGGCTGCGCCAAGTGTCGGCCGGCATTGAACTATTACATGATCGCGACGTGGCCGGGCGAATACGAGGACGATGGGCAATCGCGCTTCATCAACGAGCGTGTGCACGCCAATATCCAGAAGGACGGAACCTACTCGGTGGTGCCGCGCATGTGGGGTGGCATGACCAGCCCGAACGAGCTGCGCGCCATTGCCGATGTCGCTGACAAGTTCAAGATCCCGGCGGTGAAGGTTACCGGCGGTCAACGCATCGATCTGCTGGGGGTGAGGAAGGAAGACCTGCCCGGCGTCTGGGCCGACCTCAACGCCGCGGGCATGGTTTCGGGCGCTGCCTATGCCAAGGGGTTGCGCACGGTGAAGACCTGCGTCGGCTCGGACTGGTGCCGGTTCGGCACGCAGGATTCGACCGGGCTCGGTATCAAGCTCGAAAAGTTCATGTGGGGCAGCTGGACCCCGGCCAAGGTGAAGATGGCCGTTTCGGGCTGCCCGCGGAACTGCGCCGAAGCAACCTGCAAGGATGTAGGGGTGATCTGCGTCGACAGCGGTTACGACATCGTCTTTGCCGGTGCCGCCGGGCTCGACATCAAGGGCACCGAGGCGCTCTGCCACGCCGACAGCGAGGACGAGGCGATCGAGATCATCGCAGCGTTGACCCAGCTCTATCGTGAGCAGGGCCGCTATCTCGAGCGGATGTACAAGTGGCTGAAGCGGGTGGGGATGGAGTCGATCCAGGCCTCGATCGTCCGCGACCTGGAGAAGCGCCGCTTCTACTACGACCGGTTCGTCTTCAGCCAGAAATTCGCCCAGGTCGATCCGTGGGAAGAACGGGTCAACGGCAAGGACGCGCACGAGTTCGCCGCACTGGCGGAATTCGGCGTGCCGCAGGCAGCGGAGTGATGACATGAACGACTGGATCGAGATCGGGCGCCTCGAGCAGGTTCCGTTACGCGGCGCGCGCTGTGTCAACACGCCAGCCGGCAAGATCGCGGTGTTCCGTACCGCCGAGAACCACGTCTACGCCATCGAGAACCGCTGCCCGCACAAGGGTGGACCGCTCAGCGAGGGCATCGTGCATGGCGGCTCGGTGACCTGCCCGCTGCACAACTGGGTGTTCGATCTCGCCACCGGCGAGGCGCAGGGCGCCGACGAGGGGCAGGTCCGGACCTTTGCGGTGAACGTGGTCGATGGCCGCATCTTCATGGCGGCAGAGGTCATGCTGATGGCGGCGGAGTAGATATCTTGGGTAGACGGCCCCTCGCGTGCAGGTCGGTGCGTGTCGCCCACCCCCACCCAGCTTCGCTACGGCTTCGCCTAGCTGCGCTACCCTCCCCACAAGGGGGAGGGAGGGGAAGGACCGAAGCTAACAGTCGGGTCTCCCTCCCCTTGATGGGGAGGGCAGCGCAGCTTGCCCGCGCAGCGGGCTTAGCGAAGCTGGGTGGGGTGGAGCCTCGCGCTCTGCTGCGCGAGACGGTGAGGGGTTCCAACCACGATGTCTGATACCATCCGCACCACGTGCCCCTATTGCGGCGTCGGCTGCGGGGTGCTGGCGACGCCGCAGCCGGATGGCTCGGTAGCGATATCAGGCGATCCCGAGCATCCGGCCAATTTCGGCAGGCTGTGCTCGAAGGGCTCGGCACTGGGCGAGACGCTGTCGCTGGATGGGCGGCTGCTTTACCCCGAGATCGGTGGCGAGCGGGCGAGGTGGGACAAGGCACTGGACCTGGTGGCGAGGCGCTTCGCCGAGACGATTGCCGAGCATGGACCAGATGCGGTCGCCATCTACGGTTCGGGGCAGTTGCTCACCGAGGACTATTACGTTGCCAACAAGCTGATGAAGGGGTTCATCGGCTCGGGCAATATCGACACCAACTCGCGGCTCTGCATGGCCTCGTCGGTGGCCGGGCACAAGCGGGCCTTCGGCTCGGACACCGTGCCGGGCAATTATGAGGATCTCGAGCTCGCCGACCTGATCATCCTTGTCGGCTCCAACCTCAGCTGGTGCCACCCGGTGCTGTACCAGCGGATCATCAAGGCCAAGGCCGAGCGGCCGGGGATGCGGATCGTGCTGATCGACCCCAGGCAGACCACCACGGCCGACCAGGCCGACCTCCACCTCGCGATCAGGCCGGACGGCGATACGGCCCTGTTCGTCGGGCTTCTGAAATCGCTGGCGGAGCGGAACGCGGTCGATGCCGAGTTCATTGCCGAGAGCAGCAACGGGTTCGGCGCGGCGCTCGAGGTGGCGCGGAGCTGGGGGCTCGAGCGGGTGGCGGAAGCCACCGGGCTCAGCGTGCGCGACATCGCGGTGTTCTACGATTGGTTCGCCGAGACGACGCGGACGGTGACGGTTTTCTCGCAAGGGGTGAACCAGTCGGCGACCGGCACCGACAAGGTCAACGCCATCGTCAACGTGCACCTCGCCACCGGGCGGATCGGCCTGCCGGGGATGGGGCCGTTCTCGGTCACCGGGCAACCCAATGCCATGGGCGGCCGCGAGGTCGGCGGGCTCGCCAATATGCTGGCCGCGCACATGGATTTTGAGCCTGACAATATCGACCGGTTGAAGCGGTTCTGGCGCTCCGGGCGAGTGGCCGGGAAGCCGGGGTTGAAGGCGGTCGAGCTGTTCGAGGCGATCGCCCAGGGCAAGGTGAAGGCGCTCTGGATCATGGCGACCAACCCGGTGGACTCGATGCCTGAGGCCGACAAAGTGCGGGCGGCGATCCGGGCCTGCCCGTTCGTCGTGGTGTCCGAGATGAACGCCGCAACCGATACGGCGGTGGAGGCGCATGTGCGGTTGCCGGCGCTCGGCTGGGGCGAAAAGGACGGCACGGTGACCAATTCCGAACGCCGCATCTCGCGGCAGCGGCCGTTCCTCACGGCGCCGGGGGAGGCAAAGCCCGACTGGTGGATCGTTGCGCAGGTGGCGCGGCGCTTGGGCCACGCCGAAGCGTTCGCCTACCAGAAGCCCGCCGAAATCTTTGCCGAGCACGCGGCACTCTCGGGGTTCGAGAACGAGGGCGTGCGGGATTTCGATCTCAGTGGCCTGGTGCATGCCGATTATGACGGGCTGCAGCCGGTGCAGTGGCCGGTGCGCTCGGTCAAGAGTACGGCGCGGATGTTCACCGATGGGCGGTTCTTCACCCCTGACGGGCGGGCGCGCTTCGTCGCGGTGGCGCCGCCGCCGCCGCTGAGCCCGCCGCCGGGCATGCTGGTGCTCAATACCGGCCGGGTGCGCGACCACTGGCACACCATGACGCGCACCGGCAAGGCGGCCCGGCTCTCTGCCCATATGGCCGAACCGTTTGCCGAGCTGCACCCCGACGACGCCTCGGAAAAGAGCATCCGGCACGCGAGCCTGGTACGGCTCGAGAACCGGCATGGGAGCGTCCTGGTGCGGGCGCTGGTAACCGAGCGGCAACAAAAGGGCTCGGTGTTCGTGCCGATGCACTGGACCGACCGGTTCTCGGCGCAGGGCCGGATCGATGCGCTGGTGGGCGGGCAGACCGACCCGCAATCGGGGCAGCCGGCGCTCAAATCGGCGATGGTGGTGGCGGGGCCGGCGCTGGCCCGGCGCTATGGCTTCGCGGTGAGCCGACTGCGACCGGATTTCGCCGGCACCGATTACTGGGCGATCGCCGAGGCGTCAGGCGGCTGGCGGGCGGAACTGGCCTTCATCACCGAGCCCGAGGATTGGGTGGGCTGGGCGCGCGCGGCGTTCGGCGTGGGAGCAGAGGTCGAACTGCTCAGTATTGCCGACAAGGCGAGCGGACGGCAAAGCCTCGCACTGTTCGAGGGCGGTCAATTGAGTTTCGCGCTCTACCTGTCGCCCGACCCGGTGCTGGTGTCGCGGCAATGGGCAGTGTCGCTGCTCACCGAGACGATCAAGCCCGCGCGGCGTGCCGATATCCTCGTCGGGCGGCCCGGCGCCGACCGTCCCGATCCGGGCCCGATCGTCTGCGCCTGCCTGGGCGTGGGGGCCAACCAGATCGCCGAGGCGGCACGCGGCGGCTGTCACACGGTCGAGGCGATCGGGGTGGCGCTGAAAGCCGGGACGAACTGCGGTTCGTGCCGGGCGGAAATCAGGGGGCTGATCGAGGCGAACCGGCTGGAGGCGGCGGAGTAGGGCAACTCTCCGGCGCTTGCTCAAAACTCGGTCGCCTCCCTCCCCTTGAGGGCAGGGCTATCGCATATGGCTTTCGCACAGGACTCTCGGTGGTCCTCCACCGTGAAACGGGGGAGGGGGACCGCCGAAGGCGGTGGAGGGGGCGGCAGGATACGCCGGTTTTTGGGGCCGCCCCCTCCACC
>NZ_DASZAW010000002.1:0-43680 GCF_035944845.1 Devosia sp.
GCCCCCATCGCCTTGTCGAGATACTGCAGGGGCTTTTCCATCACTTCAGTGGCCATTTGGATGCGTTTCCCTCTATCGGTCACCTTGGGGTGACATGATTCACGTTCTCGGCGTCAGTTGCCAATCTTGCTTATATCGGCCGCGCCTGTTTTGCGCGATATGGTGCTTAAAAGCCTCACGAAAAGGGCATGCCGAGAAGTTTGCGGCAACCGTTGCAGCGCCGCTGCGGTTGTCCATCTGCCTGACGGACACTAGTTTCATCTGGAACGGCACAATGGCGGAGAAATGACAGCATGGAATTCGGCGGCAAGTACCTCGTTTCGGCGCCCCGGCAAGCGGTCTGGCGGGCGCTCAACGACACCCAGGTGCTCAAGGCCATCATTCCCGGCTGCCGCCGTATCGACTGGACCGGCGAGACGACGCTCGAACTGGAGATCGAAGTCAACCTTGGCCTGATGCAACCGGTGTTCACCGGCGACCTCGAACTGCGAAACATCATCCCCGCCGCGAGCTATACCCTCGCCGGCAAGGGTCGTGGTGGGCTCCTCGGGAAAGCCGAGGCCGCCGCCGACATCGTGCTCTCCGATGCCGGAGAGCACACCCGGTTGGTGTTCACCGCTAATGGCGGCGCCGATGGCGGCATCATGAAGCTCGGCAAGTCGCTGATCGGCAATTCCGCCCAGAAACTCATCGACGGCTTCTTCGAGAAGTTCGGTGAAGCCATGGGTGTCGAGGTGAAGCCGATCGCTGGGTAGGGGCGGTTTTCGGCGCTGGCCACAACCTCCGCCGTCACCCGCGCTGGCCGGGAGCCAGTGCTATCTCTCATCGTCAGCAGTGCCGGGGCATCCCACTGGGTTCCCGCTTCGCGGGAATGACATCGCGTGTCGGTGCGCCGCCGCGCAACTAGGGAACTCCTAATCTCCGCCCGCCATAAACCTTCTCCGCACGAATTTTGCCCACTTGGTCAAAATTTGCGCAGCTCCCTCTTGCAGAGCGCCGGTTTGCAGGATTGTATTCCTCCCAACGCGCCGGGCTGTCAGGGCGGCATGTGCCGTTGCCGGACGCGATACAGGGAGACTGATCCATGAACTATTTTTCGAAGCGCATCACTGCGCTTGCGACCGGCGTGGCGCTGTCGGTGCTCGCCGCTGGTGCTGCTCTCGCCGACCCGGCCGTCATCTATGACCTGGGCGGCAAGTTCGACAAATCCTTCAACGAGGCGGCCTATAACGGCGCCGAGGCCTGGAAGAAGGAATCGGGCGGCAGCTACATCGACCTTGAACTGCAGAACGACGCCCAGCGCGAGCAGGCCCTCCGCCGCTTCGCTTCCCAGGGAGCCAACCCGATCGTGATGGCCGGCTTCTCGTGGGGCACCGCGCTCACCACCGTCGCCGCCGAGTTCCCGGACACCAACTTCGTGGTCATCGATGCGGTCGTCGATGCGCCGAACGTGCAGTCGATCATCTTCGACGAACATACCGGCTCGTTCCTCGTCGGCGCCATTGCGGCGCTGAAGTCGACCACCGGCACCGTGGGCTTCGTGGGCGGCATGGACGTGCCGATCATCCACAAGTTCTACTGCGGCTACCAGCAGGGCGCCAAAGCCGCCAAGGCCGACATCAAGGTCATCGAGAACTACACCGGCACCACCCCGGCCGCCTGGAACGATCCGGTCACCGCGGGTGAACTGACCAAGGCGCAGTTCGATGCCGGCGCCGATGTGGTGTTCGCTGCCGCCGGCGGCTCGGGCCTCGGCGTGCTGCAGGCTGCCGCCGATGCGGGCAAGTTCTCGATCGGCGTCGACAGCAACCAGAACTACCTGCATCCCGGCTCGGTGCTGACCTCGATGCTGAAGCGCGTCGATGTCGCCGTCACCACCGCGATGAAGGAAGCTGGCGACGACGCCACCTTCAAGCCCGGCATCACCGTGCTCGGCCTCAAGGAATCGGGCGTGGGCTATGCCCTCGACGACAACAACAAGGCGCTGATCACCGACGACATCAAGACCGCCGTCGACAAGTTCTCGGCTGACATCCAGTCGGGTGCGATCACCGTCCACGACTACACCGCCGACAACACCTGCCCGTAAGGTCCCCTCGCGTGACCGAACCCGTGCAGAACGGCGACACTCAGCAGCGGTCCCAAGGGGCCGCTGCATTTGAGCCCGCAGGCTCCGATCTGGCCATCGAGCTGATCGGCATCAACAAGCGCTTCGGCGCCGTGCATGCCAACAAGGATATCGACCTCAAGGTCCGTCGCGGCACAGTACACGGCATCGTCGGCGAAAACGGCGCCGGTAAGTCGACGCTGATGTCCATCCTCTATGGCTTCTACACCGCCGACAGCGGCGAAATCCGCGTCAACGGTACTCCGCAGGCCATCACCGACAGCCGCCACGCGCTGGCGCTCGGGATCGGCATGGTGCACCAGCACTTCATGCTGGTCGACAATTTCTCCATTCTCGAGAACGTCGTGCTCGGCGCCGAGAACAGCGCCATGCTGGGCCCCAGCCTCGACCGCGCGCGCAAGGAACTGACGCGCCTGGCCAAGGAATACCGCCTCGACGTCAATCCCGATGCCATCATCGAAGACGTTTCGGTCGGCACCCAGCAGCGCGTTGAAATCCTGAAGGCCCTGTATCGCGGCGCCGACGTGCTGATCCTCGACGAGCCGACCGGCGTTCTCACCCCGGCCGAGGCCGACGACCTGTTCCGCGTGCTCCGCACCCTGCGCGACCAGGGCAAGACCATTATCCTCATCACCCATAAGCTGCGCGAGATCATGGCCATCACCGACTACGTGTCGGTGATGCGTCAGGGCGCCATGGTGGATACACTCAAGACCTCGGAGACCAACCCCGAGCAGTTGGCCGAGTTGATGGTCGGTCGCCACGTCTTGTTGCGCGTTGAAAAGACCGCTGCCAAGCCGAGCGACATCTACCTCTCGGTCGAGAACCTCGTGGTCAAGGACGATCTTGGCGTCACGCGCGTTAAGGATGTGAGCTTCACCGTGCGGGCCGGCGAGATCGTCGGCATTGCCGGCGTCGCCGGCAACGGGCAGTCCGAGCTGCTCGAATCCATTTCCGGCATGCGCGACCAGGCGAGCGGCATCGTTCGTTTGAAGGGCACGCCACTGTCGCTCCAGGGCGACGATGGCGCTCATCGCGCCCGCAAGGCTGGTCTTGCCCACGTGCCCGAAGATCGCCAGCGCATGGGGCTGATCACTGCCTTCGAGGAGTGGGAGAACGCCATGCTCGGCTACGAGGATGACCCGGCCTATGGCAAGGGCGTAATCCTCGATATCGCCGCAGCGCAGGCCCAGGCGCGCGAGCGCATCAAGAAGTTCGACATCCGCCCCGCCAACGAGCGGCTGAAGACCGCCAATTTCTCCGGCGGCAACCAGCAGAAGATCGTGCTGGCGCGCGAGATGGAGCGCAATCCGGAGGTGCTGATTGTCGGTCAGCCGACCCGCGGCGTCGATATCGGCGCCATCGAGTTCATTCACAACCAGATCATCAAGATGCGCGACGCCGGCAAGGCGATCCTCGTCGTCTCGGTAGAGCTCGACGAGATCCGCTCGCTCGCCGACCGCATCCTCGTGATGTTCGACGGCCACATCGTCGGTGAGGCCGATCCGGCCACAGCGACAGAAGGCGAGCTCGGCCTGATGATGGCCGGCGTTACCGACAGGAAAGCAACCCCGGCGCGCGTCGCGGCCGAAGGACAAGGCTCATGAGCAGCGCCATCCTCAAACCGCTGCCGCGCTGGGCCGACGTGGTCCTCCTGCCGATCCTCAACCTGGCGCTGGCCTTCATCGTGTCCGGCCTCGTCGTCCTCGCCATCGGGCAGGATCCGCTGGCGGCGCTCAACGCCATCGTCACCGGCGCCTTCGGCAACGGCTACAATTTCGGCTACACGCTCTACTACTCGACCAACTTCATCTTCACCGGCCTCGCCGTGGCGGTGGCCGCGCATGCCGGGCTGTTCAATATCGGCGGCAATGGCCAGGCCTATATCGCTGGCCTCGGCGTCATCGCGGTGGCGCTGCCGCTGCAGTTCCTGCCGTGGTGGATCACTTTCCCGATCGCCATCGTCGCCGGTGCGGCGGTGGGTGGGTTATGGGGTTTCATCCCGGGCTGGCTGCAGGCCAAGCGCGGTTCGCACGTCGTCATCACCACCATCATGTTCAACTTCATCGCTGCCGCGATCATGGTCTACATGGTGGTGAACGTGTTGAAGCCGGCGGGCATCCTCGCGCCGGAATCCGCCATGATCGCCCCCGAAGGCCGCATGCCGAAACTCGGCGCCTTCATCCCGTGGTTCAAGAACACCGACGTCAACTTCACGCTGCTGCTGGCGCTGATCTGCCTCGTCGGGGCCTACATCCTGATCTGGCATACGCGCTTCGGCTTCGCGATGCGGGCGCTGGGCCAGAATCCGACCGCCACCCGCTATGCCGGCATGTCTAACAGCCGCATCATCATGATCGTCATGACCATGTCGGGGGCGCTCGCTGGCATGGTGGCAGTCAATCAGGTGGTCGGCGTGCAATACCGGCTGGTGCTCGATTACGTTGCCGATGCCGGCTTCGTCGGCATCGCTGTGGCGCTGATGGGGCGCAACCACCCGATCGGCATCCTCCTGGCCGCGCTGCTGTTCGGGGCGCTCTACCAGGGCGGCAACGAGCTGCAATACGTCATCCCGGGGTTGAGCAAGGAAATGGTCGTCGTCATACAGGCGCTGGTCATCCTGTTCACCGGCGCCATGGAGGGGCTGTTCCGCCCCGGCCTGCAGCGTGTGTTCATGACGCTCTCGCCCAGGCAGAAGGCCGCCGCCATCGAAGCCAACAGCGTCAAGTCGGGGAGCTGAGCCATGGATCTCGGCCTCATTCTCTCCACCCTCGATGCCACGCTCCGCCTGTCGACGCCGCTGCTGCTCGCCTGCCTCGCCGGGCTCTATTCCGAGCGGGCCGGGGTGTTCGACATCGGCCTCGAGGGCAAGATGCTGGCCTCGGCCTTCGCCGCCGCTGCGGTGGCTGCTGTCACCGCCAATGTCTGGCTTGGGCTGCTCGCCGGCATTGCGGTTTCCGTTACGACAGCGGGCCTCCAGGGCGCCGCCGCCATCACCTTGCGCGGCAACCAACTGATCGCTGGTGTCGCCATCAACATGCTGGCGGCCGGCCTCACCACCTTCCTCGGCATCCAGTGGTTCGGGCAGGGCGGTCGCACCCCGCAGCTGCCGGTGAGCGGGCGCTTCCAGAATATCGACCTGCCCTTCGCCGGTGAGCTGGCCGGCGTGCCGATCATCGGCCAGATCTATTCCGAGCTGATCTCGGGCCACAACATTCTGGTCTATGCCGCCTTCCTCGCCGTGCCGATCACCTGGTGGGTGCTCTATCGCACCCGCTTCGGGCTGCGCCTCCGCGCCGTCGGCGAGAACCCCAAGGCGGTAGACACCGCCGGCATCTCGGTCACCAAGCTGCGCTACCAGGCGGTGCTGATCACCGGGCTGCTGTGCGGCCTTGCCGGGGCGTTCTTCTCGATCGCCCAGGGCTCCGGCTTCGGCAACAATATGACTGCGGGCAAGGGCTTCATCGCGCTCGCAGCACTGATCTTTGCCAAGTGGAAGCCGGTGCCGGCAATGTTCACCTGCCTGTTGTTCGGCTTCCTCGATGCGTTGCAGATCCGCCTGCAGGGCGCCGAGATCTTCGGCATCGGCGTGCCGGTGCAGGCCATCCAGGCGCTGCCCTACCTGCTGACGGTAATCCTGCTCGCCGGCTTCATCGGCAAGGCCGTGGGCCCCAGGGCCGGTGGCGTGGCTTACACGAAAGAACGTTAGCGATGACCTCGAAGTCATCGCATCCCTCCCCCTTGAGGGGAGGGATTGAGGGAGGGGGTGGTGCAGTCAGCACCAGCGTCCCTCGCCACCCCCACCCCCCGCCCCTCCCCTCAAGGGGGAGGGGAGCCGAGAGATTTGAGCCATGCCCCATCCGCTTGACCCGCAACTCCTCGCTGCCGCCGAAGCCGTGCGGGCCAAGGCCTATGCCCCCTATTCGAACTTCCACGTGGGCACCGCCATTCTCGCCGATGACGGCAAGATCTATGTTGGCTGTAATGTCGAGAACGCCGCCTATCCGGTCGGCAATTGCGCCGAGCCCTCGGCCATCGCCGCCATGCTCGCCGGCGGGGCCAAGCGCATAAAACGCGTCTACACCACAGGGCCGGGCACGACGCCCGTCACCCCCTGCGGCGGCTGCCGCCAGCGCATCCGCGAGTTCGCCGACCAGGACGTGGTCGTCGTCTCGCACGGCATCGACGGCATCCCGCTGGAGCAGACCATCGCACAACTGCTGCCGCACTCTTTCGGACCCGAGTTTTTGGGCCGATAATGCCCCGCATGAAATCTGCCGCAAAACCGGCGTAAGACCGTTTCAGGCAAGGAGGCCACCATGGAACTTCGCGTCGTCGATCAACCGGCCGAGCCCAAGCTTGCAAAGAAGAAGCCCGTCGAGGCCGCAGCCTCGCATCGGCGCAATCCCGGCTTCCCGCTCGATCTCGATTGGGTCGAACGCGTGCGCATGAACCGCTCGGCGCTCGAGCGCCGCGCCGCGACGCTGCCGGCACGCCGTACGGTGAAGAAGGATTTCCAGGCCGCCTGGCTGCTCAAAGCCATCACCCTGATGGACCTGACGACGCTGAACTCCGACGATACCCCCGGGCGCGTCGAGCGGCTATGCGCCAAGGCCCGCCATCCGGTCCGGCAGGATATCATCGACGGCCTCGGCGTCGCCGACCTCGACGTGAAACCTGCCGCCGTCTGTGTCTACCACTCCTTCGTCAAGACTGCGGTCGATGCGCTCAAGGGCACCGGCATCAATGTCGCGGCGGTGAGCACCGCGTTCCCGCACGGCCTCGCGCCGCTCTCGACCCGCCTCGCCGAGATCGAAGCGTCGGTGGCCGACGGCGCCAACGAGATCGATATCGTCATCGAGCGCGGCATGGTGCTGCGTGGCGACTGGCAGGCGCTCTACGACGAAGTCAAAGCCATGCGGAAAGCCTGTGGCGACGCGCATATCAAGACCATCCTCGGCACCGGCGAGCTGGCGACGCAGACCAATGTCGCCAAGGCCTCGCTGGTCTGCATGCTGGCCGGCGCCGATTTCATAAAAACCTCGACCGGCAAGGAAAAGGTCAACGCCAACCTCCAGACCTCGCTGTCGATGGTGCGGATGATCCGCTGGTTCCATGAGGAAACCGGCATCGAGATCGGTTACAAGCCGGCCGGCGGCATTGCCACGGCCAAACTGTCGCTCGACTACATGGCGCTGATCAAGGAAGAGCTCGGCACCCACTGGCTGCAGCCGCACCTGTTCCGCTTCGGCGCCTCGAGCCTGCTCACCGACATCGAGCGCCAGCTCGAGCATACGCTGACCGGGCACTACGCCGCCGACTACCGGATGCCGATGGTCTAGGCCTGTGGCTCCCCGACCCCTCATCCGGCCGTTGGCCACCTTCTCCCACAAGGGGAGAAGGCCCGACTGAGGGGCCTCGATTCTATTGCCTTCCCCCCCTGTGGGAGAAGGCGCCCGCAAGCAGCAGACGGCCAAAGGCCGTCTCTGCGGGGCGGTTGAGGGGTCGCTTGGCAGAGCCGAGCGTCCGGAGCCATAGCGACGGACACTAGCAGGGCAACGTCCCTCGGGAGAATGAAATGAACAAAATCGCCGACATCTTCACCTCCCTCGATTACGGCCCGGCCCCCGAGTCCGCCGATGTCGCGCTGGCCTGGCTTGCCGCGCACGACAACAAGTTCGGCCACTTCATCGATGGCAAATGGACCAAGCCCGGCAAGATCTTTGCGAGCGAAAACCCGGCCAACGGCAAGATCCTCGCGCAGGTCACCGACGGTACGGCCGACGACGTCAACGCCGCGGTGAAAGCTGCCCGTGCTGCGTTCAAGCCGTGGTCGGCGCTTTCCGGCTACCAGCGCGGCAAATACCTCTATGCCATCGCCCGGCTGATCCAGAAGCATTCCCGCCTCTTCGCCGTGCTCGAAACCATGGACAACGGCAAGCCGATCCGTGAAAGCCGCGACGTCGATATCCCGCTCGTCGCGCGGCATTTCTACCACCACGCCGGCTGGGCCCAGCACCTTGAGCGCGAATTCCCCGATCACGTGCCCTATGGCGTCTGCGGCCAGATCATTCCGTGGAATTTTCCGCTGCTGATGCTGGCTTGGAAGATCGCCCCGGCACTCGCCGCCGGCAACACCGTGGTGCTGAAGCCCGCCGAGTTCACCTCGCTCACCGCGCTGCTGTTCGCCGAGATCTGCGACAAGGCGAAGCTGCCCAAGGGCGTCGTCAACATCGTCACCGGCGAGGGCGACACCGGCGCCGCCATTACCGGTCACCCCGATATCGACAAGATCGCCTTCACCGGCTCGACCGAGGTGGGCAAGATCATTCGCCGCGCCACCGCCGGCACCGGCAAGGGGCTCAGCCTCGAACTCGGCGGCAAGTCGCCCTACATCGTCTTCGACGATGCCGATATCGACTCGGCCATCGAGGGCCTGGTCGACGCCATCTGGTTCAACCAGGGCCAGGTGTGTTGCGCCGGTTCGCGCCTCCTCGTGCAGGAATCGATCGAGGAGCGCTTCCTCGAAAAGCTGAAGAAGCGCATGTCGACGTTGCGGGTCGGCGATCCGCTCGACAAGGCCGTCGACATCGGCGCACTCGTCGCCCCGGTGCAGGTCGAGCGGGTCCGCGACCTGGTCAAGAGAGGTGTCGCCGAGGGCGGCCAGCTCTACGAGCCCGATATCGATGTGCCGGGCGGCGGCTGCTTCATCAAGCCGACCCTGATCACCAACGTGTCGACCGCCAACACCGTCGCCAACGAGGAAATTTTCGGGCCGGTGCTGGTCGAGATGAGCTTCCGCACTCCCGAGGAAGCGGTGGCACTCGCCAATAACACTCGCTACGGCCTTGCCGCGACCATCTGGACCGAGAACGTCAACCTCGCTCTCGATATCGCGCCCAAGCTCAAGGCCGGCGTGGTGTGGATCAACTCGACCAACAATTTTGACGCCGCAGTCGGCTTCGGCGGTTACAAGGAGAGCGGCTTTGGCCGCGAAGGCGGCAGGGAAGGCATGGTCTCCTATCTGAAGGCAAAGTGGGAGAAGGAGCTGAAGCCGTTCGTCGCCGCGGCGTCCAAGGCCGGCAAGTCGGCCAACCCGCTCGATGACGAGGCGGGGATAGACCAGACCGCCAAGATGTACATCGCCGGCAAGCAGGCGCGGCCCGACAGCGGCTACTCTCGCCCCGTCCACGGCCCCTCCGGTGCGCTGGTCGGCGAAGTCGGCGACGGCAATCGCAAGGATATCCGCAACGCGGTGGAGGCGGCACGCGCCGCGCTCGGCTGGGCCACCACCTCCGCCCACAACCGGGCGCAGATCCTCTATTTCCTCGCCGAGAACCTCGAATACCGGGCCGACGAATTCGCCGCCCGCATCAAGGCGCAGACCGGCGAGGACGGCGCCGCCGAAGTCGCTGCGAGCGTCGAGCGTCTTTTCGCCTTCGCCGGCTGGGCCGACAAATATGATGGCGCCGTGCACAACCCGCCGCAGCGCATGGTGGCGACCGCCATGGTCGAGGCGCTCGGCGCCATGGCCATTCTCGCGCCGCCGTCGCGGCCGCTGCTCGGCTCCATCGCGCTGGTCGCCCCGGCCCTCGCCATGGGCAACACCGTGGTGCTGGTCCCCAGCGAAAAGTCGCCGCTGTCGATGACCGACTTCTACCAGGTGCTCGAAACCTCCGACGTACCCGCGGGCGTCCTCAACATCGTCACTGGGGAGAGCAAGGTGCTGGCCAGGACGCTCGCCGAGCACGACGGCATCGACGCCATCTGGTTCGCCGGCGACGCCGAAACCTCCGCCATGGTCGAAAAGGCCTCGGCCGGCAACGTCAAGCAAACCTGGACCAGCCGCGGCCTCTACTACGATCTGAGCGACAAGGCGAAGTTCGAGGGCGAGTATTTCCTGAAGCGTGCGACGCAAGTGAAGAACGTCTGGATCCCGTACGGGGCTTAATTGTGTGGCGCACCGGCAGTTGTGTGGGCGTCTCCCTCCCCATTCTTAGGGGGAGGGGACAGGGGTGGGGGTCGGCCAGCGCCGGAGCCAGAGCATGAGCACAATACGCGCGCGCCAGCTCCGCCGTGATCCCACCACGCCCGAGCGTCGGCTCTGGGCGATCCTGCACAGCTTCCGGGAACGTGGTTACCATTTCCGGCGCCAATACCCGATCGGTTCGTACTACGCCGATTTCGCCTGCATCCACGGCAAGCTAATCATCGAAGCCGATGGCGAAACGCACGCGCATCAGGTGGAGTACGATCGTGAGCGCGATGCCTTCCTCCGCTCCCGAGGCTTCCGGGTCCTGCGCCTGTGGAACAATGAGATCATGGACAACGCAGAGGGGGTGTACGAGGTCATTGCTCAAGCACTAGCCCATGTGCCCTCACTGACCCCCACCCCCGACCCCTCCCCCTCAGAAGGGGGAGGGAGGCCCCGACTGCGAAGGCAGCGCACCGGGCTCAAGGACCTGTCCGACCGCACCAGCTAGTAAGCTTGCATGAGTGATGACAGGGGGTCAGGCTGCACCGGCGGCCGAAGGAGTGGCTGCAATCCCCTTCCGCGGTATGAACACCGCCTCCAGCAGCGACAACAGCGCGATCGCCCCGACCATCGCGCCTGATGTCAGCACCACGCGCTGCACCACCACTTCAAAGGCGTCACGCGCGCCGAAGGTCGCCGACAGCAGCATCACCAGCGCCACCGAGCAGATGTACTGGTAGTAGAGCGGCCGGCCTTCGCCGGTTGTCATCTTGTCGATCAGCACGAAAGTGATCAGCGCGATCAGTGCCACCAGCACCGGAAACTGCGGCACCAGGTAGTAGACGGCCATGGCGCCCACCGCCACGACTGCGCCGACAATGGTGCCGCCGCCGCGGTCGACCAGCTGCTGCAGCCGCCCGCCGCGATCCGGCCCGGCGCAGATGAAGGCCAGCATGATCGGCACGATGAGCAGGTTCATGTCGCCGGCCGCATAGGTGGCGATCATGATCGGCACATAGACCGCCAGCCGGATCAGCAGTTCGGCGATGGGGTTTTCCGTCTCGAACGGCCTGGGCTGTTCGGCGTGGACACGGGCCGTCTGCGGCGGGAACAGCAGGTTGAGCACCACTGTGGTGACCCCGACGATCAGCCCGCCCGTCGCCATCGAGTCGCGGATCGCCACCAGCGCCTGGTCGCTATAGAGCACCGACATCGACATCATGGCGGGGAACACCGTCAGCATGACGCCGAGGCGCGAGCCTTTGAACAGCATCAGCCCGATTCCCGCCGCGGCCAGGGCGACGTTGACGATGACGAACAGCATCGGCTCGCTCACCGTCGCTGCCGCCAGCCAGCTGAACACGAAGGCCATGACCGGCAGCATGATCGGGCCCATGAACGAGCGCACGTTGAGGACGCCGCGCTGGTTCGACAGCAGGCTCATCCCCAGCACCACCGGCATCATCGGCTGGGTGACGCCGAGCGGATCGGCGAGGATGACGCAGATGGCCACGGCCAGCGCCGTGCGCAGCGCCAGGTACGGATCTTCATTGGGGTCGACGCGCGTCAGCTCTTCCATCTCAACCTCCTCAGTTGAGGCCCGACAGCAGGCCGCTGAAGCCCATCAGCCCGCGGGCGATGGCCGGCACGATGCCGTCATCCGGCACGATCAGCACGCTTGCTTCCGAGCCGAGCCGCACATTGCCGGGGAGCGCACTCATGTCGTCGATGGTGACGCGGACCGGGATCTTGCGGGCCGGCGGAAACCAGCGGGTATCGTTCGACGACTGGGCGAGGCCATTGGCCGTGGTGCGGCCGCTGTTGATGCCCCAGGCGATGCTCTCGACGCTCGCCTCGAACTGCTTGCCTGGCGCGGCCTCGAACATCACCACGGCCTTGTCGCCGGGCTGTACGTTGACCAGTTGGTTCTCGCGGAAATCGGCAATCACCATCTGCGTCTTGGGGTTGATGAAGGTCAGCGCCGGTGTGCCGGCGGCCACGAACTGCCCTTCCGCCAGCGACAGGTTGGACACATAGCCGTCGGCTGGGGCCACCACTGCGGTGTTGGCGAGGGCGAACTCAGCCTTGTCGACGGCCGCCTGTGCCGCGCGCACATTGGGGTTGTTGGCGTCCGCCGTGCTGGCCGACGCCTGGACCCGCTTGAGGTCGGCTTTCGCCGCCTCGACGTTGAGCGCCGCTGTCCTGGCATTGGCGTCTGCCGTATTGAATTTCGCCTGCGACAGCAGCCCCTTGTCGAATAGCTGCGTCGCGCGCTCCAGTTCCTGCTGCGCGATGGTCAGGGCGACCTCGGTCTGCGCCAGTTTGGCTTCGGCTGCCGGTACTGCCGCCACGCCTGAGGTCACGCTGTTCATCGCCTGGTCGAGCTGGCCCCGGGCCTGCGCCACGTCCAGACGGAACGTCGTGTCGTCGATCTCGAACAGCGGTTGTCCTGCCTTCACCTCGGCATTGTCGGCGATCAGCACATGCTTCACCGGTCCTGCGACGCGCGGCGCCAACTGCGTCACCTGAGCGGTGATCGAGGCGCCTGAGGCGAATGGCGCATAATGGTCGGCCAGCGGGTACCACGCGACCACGCCGCCCAGCGCCAGCAGCAGGCCCATGCCGAACAATTTCGCCTTCCTGCGGCTCTTGTTCGGCGCCTCGGTCGGCGCGGTCGTCGCGTCCGCCGTCAGAGCGGCGGGCAGGGGAGCCGGTGCGGGCTCCGTCCCCCGCTCCAACGGAATGCTTACCAGCTTGGCGTGGTTCGCGGCCCGTCCGATCGCCAGAAGCTCGGCCTTGTCCGCGCTCATCGCGTCTTTGTGGTCCATCGTCGCTTGTGCCTGTGCCATAGTCCGCTCCATTGGCTGCGTTCGTTTGATCTCCATCTAAGGCGGCCTATTTCACTTTGCAACAAAGATACTATGTTGCATAGCTATATTGCGCGTGAGGAATGTGAGCTTGGAACGAAAGCCCGAGATGGACGAGCTGCTGCGGGAACTGACTGCCGAGGTAACGCACGTCTACCGCTGGCTGGCTGAGCGGGCCGGCATCAACCACACCGATCTGATGTGCCTGTTCTTCGTGCGCTCGTCCGGCGGCCAGGCGACCCCCAAGGCCATCTCCCAGCACCTCGGGCTCACCACCGGCGCTACCGCCATCATGCTCAACCGGCTCGAGGCCGCCCGCTTCATCGAGCGCCATCCGCATCCGACGGACCGGCGTGGAGTGCTGATCATGCTCGGCCCTGCCACCGAGGAATCGGGCCTCCTGCAGCTGCGGGATTACGTGCTGCGGATGAACCAGCCGGTGATCGCGTCCTATTCCGAGGCCGAACTGGCGATCGTCCGCCGTTTCATCGGCGACATGCTGGCCAACACCCGCGATACTCTGCGCCAAAGCCGGCTCGACAAGGGGACGCCTGCAACGACGGGTGATTAGGGCGGAAACGAGCCAAACGACAGAGGGAGCGCTTCGCGGTGAGCTTCTGCTCCGCACCCGCCCCACCCACCGGGCCACTCCCGCGAAGGCGGGAACTTCCGTTTGCGGAGTTCGCGGCAAGCGCCGAAAACGGAGATCCCCGCATTCGCGGGGATGACTCCGTGGGCAATAGCAAATCCTGGCCCGGGCTCGCTGGCCTTACGCTTCCAGCAACGATTTCAGTGCCATGAAGTCGGGGCGGATCCATTCGAGCGCCGATTCCAGCTGCTCGTCGTCCATCTCAGGTCGGCGGTAGAACACGAAGGTTACCAGCGTCCGGTTGCCGTCGGCGCTGACCCGCATCGGCATCATCAGCGGCTCATCGCCCGCCTTGTACACCGCATGATCGAGGATGCCCTCGCCATTGGGCGGGCTGAACTTGACGATGCGCGGCCCGAACTCGGTATCGCCGGCCCACTCGTGCAGCCCGATCTGCCGGAAGGTGGCGGCATTGACCGCCGCCCAGCGCGGATAGTTCCACGGCGAGGCGAGGAATCGGTAGACCTCGCTCATCGGCCTCTCGATGTAGGTTTCGATCGAATGGGGCTCGAGCATGGCCTCTACCGTGTGCTGCCTGCGAGGCGGGACGCACCATAACCCTGGCCATGTGAACGACGCGTTGACACCCGACAAGCACAGGCCGCCCGCGCCGGAGCGGCGGGCGGCCGTGACATGCGAGAGCAGGGATCAGGCCGCGCGACCGGCCACCGTTGCCACATAGTGCGGATTGTACATGATCCCCAGCACGTTGCCGAACGGGTCGACCACCGAGGCGGTGACGAAGCCGGTTTCGCCACGCTTGGTGATAGGGTCGTATTCCCGCGCCCCCATCGCCTTCAATCGTGCGAAGGCCGCCTCGATATCGTCGACATGCCACAGCAGGATCGCTCCGCCCGGGCCGGGCCGCATCCCCTCGGGCGCATAGCGGCGATCGATGATGCCGAACTCGTCTTCGCTGTCGCCGATGCGGAACTCGATATAGGAAGGCTCTTCGCGGCTGGGCATCTGGAAATAGGCCTCGACCCCGAACAGCGCTGTGTACCAGTCGCGCGCCTCGATCATGTCGTCGGCGAAGAAGTTGACGGTGGCCATGCCACGCAGGAAGTGCTTGTTGCTCATCTGGAATTTCCTTTCATCGCTAAGCTGATGCCAAGACAATGACCGATGCGCCGAGGCCCGTATTTCAGAAACCCGCAACGCCCGGCGAGCCGAGCGAGGCGGGTGTATTGGGCGTGACCTATGAGCCGCGCGGCCGGCTCGATCCGGCCGGCTTCGCGCGCCACATCAAGTTCCGTACAGTGCCCTCGCCGGTCGATCTCGCCCGTTTCATCGAGCACTTCTGGGTCATCCGTTGGGACAGCGCATTGGGTCCCTACGACTCCCACGAGGTGATGCACCGGCCCTATGTCGATATCTTCCTCTCGGCTCATGAGTCCGGCATCCAGGGGACCTTCCGCGGCAAGCGGACCTACTCGGCGGCCGGCAGCGGCCGGATCGTCGGCGTGCGCTTTCGTCCCGGCGCCTTCCACGCTTTCTGGGCCGGCGAAATGGCCGACCTGCAGGACAAGGTCGTGCCGCTGACATCGGTCTTTCCCTGGGCCGACGCCAAGGGGCTCGCTGCCATTCTCGGGCACGACGACGACGGGGTGATTGCCACCCTGCTCGAGCACCTGCGTGGAGCCTCACCGGTGGCCGACGGCACGCTCGAAGAAATCAACGCCATCATCGCCGCCGTCGAAACCGAAGCGGCACTGACCACCGTCAGCGCGGTCGGCGAGGCGTTCGGTCGCAGCGAGCGCTGGCTGCAGCTGGCGTTTCGCGATTATCTTGGCATCGGGCTCAAATGGCTGTTGCAGCGCAAGCGCCTGCTCGCTGCCGCCGCCGAAATCCGCTTGAGCGAAGAGCCTGACTGGGCCGGAATCGCCTACGATCTCGGCTACAGCAGTCAGCAGCACTTCATCACCGATTTCCGCACCGTGTTGGGCGCAACGCCGGTGCAGTACCACAAGGGCCTCACCCGCTAGCCGCTGTCACGTCGCTTCGCGGCACACGGGCGGACGTCGGCCCGGATGAAGGCGTAGCCGCCCCGCCTTGGGCCGTTTGCACCGTGTCGCCACCCCACCTTGCCTTCGCCCGGCTGTCAGCGCACAACATCGCCATGACCCTGCTTCCGCAAGAAATCATCATCCGCAAGCGCGATGGTCTCGCCCTCGCCGCCGACGAGATCGGCAGTTTCATCGCCGGCTTGACCGATGGCTCCGTCAGTCACGCGCAGGCCGCCGCCTTCGCCATGGCGATCTACTTTCGCGATATGTCGACCCCCGAGCGCGTTGCCCTCACCGAGGCGATGCGGGACTCGGGCACCGTTCTCGATTGGTCCGATCTCGATGGCCCGGTGGCCGACAAGCACTCGACCGGCGGGGTAGGGGACAACACCTCGCTGATGCTGGCGCCGATCCTTGCCGCCTGCGGCGTCTACGTGCCGATGATCTCCGGCCGCGGCCTCGGCCATACCGGCGGCACGCTCGACAAGTTCGACGCCATCCCCGGCTACAGCACCAGCCCGGATAACACGCTGTTTCGCAAGGTAGTGCGCGAGGCCGGCTGCGCCATCATCGGCCAGACCGCCGATCTCGCTCCGGCCGACAAGGTGCTCTACGCCATCCGCGATGTCACCGGCACGGTCGAATCGATCCCGCTGATCACCGCCTCGATCCTCAGTAAGAAACTCGCCGCAGGTCTCGGCGCGCTGATCCTCGACGTGAAGACCGGCTCCGGCGCCTTCATGCCGACGCTGGAGAAGTCCCGGGCCTTGGCCGAGAGCCTAGTCTCGGTCGCCAACGGCGCCGGGCTTCGCACGGCCGCGCTGATCACCGACATGAACGAGCCGCTGGCCTCGGCCGCCGGCAACGCTCTCGAGGTTCGCAACGCCGTCGATTTCCTTACCGGTCGCCATCAGGACGCGCGCCTCCGCGAAGTCACGCTCGATCTCTGCGCCGCCGCCCTGCAACTCACCGGCTATGCCGGCGACGCTGCGGCTGCGGTCGAGGCCGCGCTCACCAGCGGCAAGGCGACCGAGCACTTTTCGAGGATGGTCGCCCTGCTTGGCGGTCCCGCCGATTTCGTCGATCGGATGGACGTTCATCTATCCCCCGCGCCCATCGTTCGCGACATCCTGGCCCCTGTTGCCGGTACCGTCACCGCCATCGACACGCGTGGTGTCGGCATGGGTGTCGTCGCCCTCGGCGGCGGCCGTCGCCTCCCCACCGACAGCATCGATTTTGCTGTCGGCTTCGACCAGATCCTCGGCCTTGGAGCAAAAACCGACGCGCGGACGGTGCTGTGCCGCATCCATGCGCGCACTGAAGAGATGGCAGCCGATGGGACGCAGCGGTTGCTGGCCGCCTACACCATCACCGACGGACCGGCGCCAGATCATCCGCTGATCGCCGATTACGTCCCGCCCACGGAGGCCTGAACGATGCCCCGCGCCATCCTCTGCATCCTCGATAGCTTCGGTATCGGCGGCGCCCCTGATGCTGCCGACTACGGCGACACCGGCGCCGACACGCTCGGCCACATCGCCGCCAACTACCGGATCTCGTTGCCGAACCTGGACGCGCTCGGGCTGGGCGCCGCCGCCAAGCTCTCCACCGGCCAGCTTCCGCGCGGCCTCACCGACCAGCCGCGCGGCGGCCGCTGGGGCGTTGGACGAGAGGTTTCGAAAGGCAAGGACACTCCCTCCGGACATTGGGAGATTGCCGGCGTGCCGGTGCCGTTCGACTGGGGCTATTTCCCGCTGGAGGAGCCGACATTCCCGCCCGAACTCATCACCCATCTGATCGAGAAATCCGGCATTCCCGGTATTCTCGGCAACAAGCACGCGTCGGGCACCGCGATCATCGCCGAACTGGGCGAGGAGTCGATCCGGACCGGCAAACCGATCTGCTACACCTCGATCGACAGCGTCTTCCAGATCGCCGCGCACGAAACCCATTTCGGGCTCGAACGGCTTTACAGGCTCTGCGAAACCGCGTTCGAGCTCACCGCGCCCCTCAATATCGGTCGGGTCATCGCCCGGCCGTTCGTCGGCGAGACTGCCGATACGTTCAAGCGTACCGGCAACCGCCGCGACTTCGCCATCGCCCCGCCCGAGCCAACTCTGCTCGATCGCGCCAAGGATGCCGGCCGGCAGGTCTACGCCATCGGCAAGATCTCCGACATCTACGCGGGTCACGGCGTGACCCACAAGATCAAGGCCACCGGCAACATGGCGCTGTTCGATCGCACCCTCGAAGCGATGCAGATGGCCGCCGACGGCGCCTTCATCATGGTCAACTTCGTCGATTTCGATCAGGATTTCGGCCATCGCCGCGATATCCAGGGTTACGCTCAGGCGCTCGAAGCCTTCGATGCGCGCCTGCCGGAGTTGATCGCGGCGCTGCGGCACGACGATCTGGTCGTCCTCACCGCCGATCATGGCAATGACCCGACCTGGCGCGGCTCCGATCACACCCGCGAACAGACCCCGATCATGGCCTTTTCCCCAGCCCTCACGCCCGGAACCATTGGCATCCGGCCGAGCTTTGCGGATATAGGAGAGAGTATCGCCCGCTGGCTCGGCCTCGCGCCCGGCCCCCACGGCAAATCCTTCCTCTAGCCCTCGAGGTCTCCATGCGCGGCGTAACGGTGATCGACCACCCGATGGTTCAGCACAAGCTCACCATCATGCGCGACAAGGACACCTCGATCGCAGGGTTCCGGCGCCTGTTGCGCGAGATTGCGCACCTGATGTGTTACGAGGTGACACGCGATCTCGAGCTCGAGATGATCGAGATCGAGACGCCGATGACCAAAATGGATGCCCCCACCATCAAGGGCAAGAAACTGGTTTTCGCTTCGATCCTGCGCGCTGGTAACGGCCTGCTCGATGGCATGCTCGATCTCGTCCCCGCCGCCCGCGTCGCCCATATCGGCATCTATCGCGACCACGAGACGCTGCAGCCGGTCGAATACTACTTCAAGGCTCCGTCCGAGCTCGACAACCGGCTGATCATCGTCGTCGATCCGATGCTGGCCACCGCCAATTCCTCGATCGCCGCCATCGACAAACTGAAGGAACGCGGCGCCAACAACATCCGCTTCCTCTGCCTGCTCGCCGCGCCCGAGGGCATCGAGAAGTTCTCGACCGCCCACCCCGACGTGCCGATCTTCACCGCCGCCATCGACAGCCATCTCAACGAGAAGGGCTACATCATCCCGGGTCTGGGCGATGCCGGCGACCGCATGTACGGAACGAAGTGAGGGAAGTCGGCAGTCGGCAGTCGTGAGTAGGCAGTAGAAAGGGTTACGCAGCAGCTCGGCTGTTCTACTTGTTCACTGCCGACTTCAGCTCTTCTTCAGCGGCAACCCCAGCCCGATCAACTCCTTGCGGAGGGATTTGGGGTCGGTGAAGTGGATGGCGTGCATGCCGAACTTGCGGGCCGAGATCACGTTCGGCTCGCTGTCGTCGATGAACACGCAGGTCTCCGGCGCGAGGCCATAGCGCTCGCAGAACACCCGATAGAGCCGCGGATCGGGCTTCACCAGCCCTTCAAGGCCGGACACCACTACGCCGTCGAACTTCTCGAGGAACGGCCATTCCGGCAGGCAGCTCACCCACTTTTCCCAAGAGAAGTTGGTGATGGCGAAGGTCGGGATGTCCTGGGCGATCAGCTCGTCATGGATATTGGCCGTGCCGGTGATGAAGTCTCCGACGGTTTCCTTCCACCGAAGGTCGAACGCCTGGATCTCGCGCCAGTAGCGTGGGTAGCGGGCAGTCAGCTTGGCCACCCCTTCGGCGAAGATGTCGCCCGCATCGAACTCGAGGTTCCAGTCCTTGGTGCAGATGTTGTCCCAGAACCACTGCGCCTCTTCCTCGCTGTCGAACAGCTTGCGGAACAGATACATCGGGTTCCAGTCGACGAACACGCCGCCGAGGTCGAAGACGGGGATCAGGGTATCTTGCATCGGCTGGCCTCGCAGAGCGCTCTCACGAAAGGGCCGCCTCGAAGCTGCGGCAGGATCGATGATCTCTGGCCCTCTGACGCTTCATTGAGGCGGTGAAGCGCTCAGGCGAGCGCCGGTCCGGGCTATGGCATGCCGGGCGTGCCGCGGCAAGCGGCTGCCGGTCAGTCGAGCTCGATCTCGCCCTGGTAGCGCGGCAGAAAATACTGCGTGTGCTTCAGGGTGATGGTGCTCGGGAAGATCAGGTTGAACAGCGGCTGATGCGGATAGGTGATCTCCGAAGCGACCAGCCAGCCGTCCGCCCCACGCGCCAGGAGGTTGATTTTGGCGTCCGCGTCCAGCGGATACTCGCTATCGGCGTCGCGCTCCTCCGCGTCCTCCCCGTGCGCCGCGCTCCACTCGACCGTGGCGACGCCATCGGTGTCGATGCTGAGGAGCGAGACGACCTGCACCAATCCGCTGGTGGTGTAGGGGCGCATGATGGTTTCGGCCGCTTCGAAATACTTGTCGAGCGTCGCCGTCGTGATCGCGCCCTTCTCGCGCGACACAAGATCCGCCATGGTGCTGGCGACCGTCGCTACCTTGTGATCGGTCGAGTAGAGCGTCGCCGCTTCGATGGTGCCCAGATAGAGCGTCAGCAGCAGCGGCAAAACCAGGGCGAATTCCACCGCTGCCACGGCGCCGGTGTCGTCGCGGAACTGGCGCAGGCGGGCAATCATGTGCAGCTCGCGCAGACGAATGGCTCATTGCGGAACACCCGCGAGGCGCCAAGCAGACGCGTCCCGTCGGGCAGCGTCTGAAAATTGAACCCCGGCAGGTTCACCACGACCGGCCACTTGTAGTAGGCCTGCACCAGCACCACGTCGCCACCTTTGCCTGGCTTGTAGTCGTCAGCCAGCGTCCAATCGCACTCTTCCTCGGTGCAGTCCTCGCCGGTTTTGAGCGGGTATCCGAACGAGGCCGCGCCGAAGTCGCTGATCACGGTAACGCTGACCCTGAGCTTGCCGTCGGCGGCGTCGCAGTCGAACAGGTTGTAGAGCCCATCGCAGATCGCCTCACGATAGGTTTCGGCCGTAAGGGCGGGGAGACCCGTCTGCGCTTGCCCGGTGCGGATCAACCGCGACGAGTCGTTTACGGCGCTATCGAGGATTTGGCCGGCGAGAAACACCAGGGCCGTCTCGAGCAGAGCAAGGACAATGGTGAAGAACGGCAGCGCCAGGATGCCAAACTCGACGGCCGTCACGCCGCGCTCGTCGCCGCCAAAGGCCCGTACCCGGCGGAGCGCCGGCGACAGCAGCCATTTCAGTCCTGAACAAAGTGGAGACAAAGAGAGACGCCCGCGTTTACGTTCGCGAGCGGAAATCTAGCAATTCCTACCTAGTGATTGGTTAGTGGCAGGGCTGCATTTGCGTGCGATGCAGCGGCTTGGTTAACCGGCAGTTAGTTGGCCGCCCTCGTCACCGCGTCCCGCGCCTCGATGGTGTCAACGGTGTAGGGCTTGTCGTCGCCCAGCATGATGATCGGCTGGCAGGTCGGCTCACACGCCAGGCTGGTTCGCCTCTCGCCCAGATACACGGTCACGAGGCCGGCCTGCTCCTGCACCACTTCGACAAGCGTGTCGGCGATCGGGTTGCCCTGCGCATCGAGCACGATCAGGTTGGTCTTGCCATAGCTCTTGCCGGTCAGCACCAGCGTCTGCGGATCCTGGATGGCGGCGTCCGCAATGCCGGGGTTGCCGATGATCACCGTCGAGGCGGGCGCGTTGATCCTGAGGATGCGCGCCATGTTCACCTTTACCGTAACCGGGGCGCTTTCCGCCAACGCAGCCGCTGGGGTTGCAAGCACAGTGGCGATGGCAAGGGCGGCGAGAATGGGGCGAAACGGCATGACTGGCCCTGGCGAGGTACGTTATGGCAAACGGAGTGTTGCGCGGAATGGTGAAAAATTCGCAAATGACCAGGGCCCGCTGAGACCGATCGGCTGGAGCGGGTGCGAGACACGCCGCCCGCGTATTACTTTAGCTAGGGTTCGAACAATTGCGCGGGTTGCTTTAACGATCTGCTCAGCATGCCGGAAAGCCTTGCAAACCGGGGCGCTCAGGCCCCGACAATTAACGCAATTTCAATTCGGGCCGCCTAGCGTGAGCCCATGTTCGATGTGTGACGTATCGAACGGTGCTGACGCATCACCTGATGCAGTCACAGAATGACGTGTGCAAGGAGCCAATAAATGAACACTGTCACTCGTTTCGTGAATGACGAGTCCGGCGCTACCGCGATCGAGTACGGCCTGATTGCCGCGCTCATCGCCGTTGCCATCATCGTCGCCGCTGGCCTGCTTGGAACCAGCCTGTCCAACATGTTCAGTGGTATCTCGGGCAAGCTCGATACCGCCGCCACCGCCGGTGGTGTCGGTGCTCCGGCCACCCCGTAATACTGCTCGCTGGGTTTGGGCGAAAGAAGGGGATCCCGTCGGGGTCCCCTTTGCATTTGGGCTTTCTTAACCACGCTACCCCGAAACTGTGCTGCGCGCCGAACATCCGGCCTGCGGTAACCCTCGACAGTCGATGCCCTCATTCATTACCCTCCCTGCAATGCTGGTGTTTCCGCTGCTGATGGCCTTTGCGGCCTCCTCGGATCTCTTGACCATGCGGATCTCCAACAAGCTGGTGCTGCTGGTGATCGGCTCATTCTTCGCCATTGCCCTGCTCGCCGGCTTCTCCCTCGAACTGTTGGGCACGCATGTTGCCGCGGCCGCGCTGGTGCTGGCCGTGTCGTTCAGCTTCTTCGCCCTGCGCTGGATCGGCGGCGGCGACGCCAAGCTGATCGCCGCGACGGCGCTGTGGTTCGGCTTTGAGGACATGCTGATGTACTTGGTCTTCGCTTCGCTGCTGGGTGGCGCGCTGACCCTTTCGCTGCTGGCCGTGCGTCGCTGGCCGCTGCCGCTGCAGCTCAAGCAGGTGGTGTGGATCGATCGGCTGCACGACAGCAAAACCGGCGTTCCCTATGGTATTGCGCTCGCCGCCGCCGGCCTGCTCGTCTATCCCACCACCCTGATCTTCCAGCGCCTCGTGAGCTGAAGACTTCGAAACTATTCGTTAACCGTCTTCGGCAAGCAACGATTAACCAAACTTTGACCCTTTGCCGCGATAGTCGGACTCAAGAGTAGCCGGGCTCGTCGGGCCCTGTTGTGGAGTTTGGGGGCGATGGGAGTCTCGCGTATCATCCTGCTGGTCGTTGCGCTTGTGGCAGGCGGGCTGGCAGCCTTCCTCGCCACGCGTGGCAGCGCGCCGCAGCAGGTCGTGGTTGAAGGGCCGACCCAGGTCATCGAGGAAAAGAAGGCCAAGGTATTGGTGGCCAAGACGCCGATCGGCGTCGGCCAGCGGATCACCGCTGATACCATCGAGTGGCAGGCCTGGCCCGAGTTTGCCGTTCGGCCTGAATATATCAGCGAGGCCGTGCTGCCCGATGCGCCGACCAAGATGCTCGACGCCGTCGCGCGTTTCGAGTTCTTCCCGGGCGAGCCGATCATCGACAAGAAGCTGGTGCATTCCGATCAGGGCTATCTCTCGGCCGTTCTGACCAAGGGCATGCGCGGCGTCTCCGTGCCGGTGAGCGCCGACGCCGCGGCCGGTGGCTTCGTGCTCCCCAACGACCGCGTCGACATCGTGCTCAGCCGCGGCGGCATCAGCCAGACCATCCTCTCCAACGTCAAGGTGCTGGCCATCGGCACCCGTCTCGGCGAAGCCGGCACCACCGGTGAGAAAGCAAATCCCGAAGACCCCAAGGCCGACGTCTTTCAGGGCGGTACCATCGCGACGCTTGAGCTGACCCCCGCCCAGGGTGAGGTGATCATCAACGCCTCCAAGATCGGCGTCCTCTCGGTGGCGCTCCGTTCGATCGCCGACTTCAAGCCCTCCCCCGGCGATGATCTGCAAGGCAGCCGCGCCGTCCGGATGATCCGCTACGGCGTCGGCAGCGACGTGATGCCCGGCTCCAACCCGAATGTTGCCCAGGCGTCCTTCGACGACACCAGTTCAGAAGAGCAGGTGCAATGATGCGTGAGGATTACGTGATGTCTCCGGCTCTCCCCACCCATTCCCCGCGCCGTCTCGTGGCTAGCACGTTGCGCCTGATGGCTGCGGCGGCCGTGCTCGGCGCCGCGCTCGGCCTCGCCCCGCTCGGTTTCGGGCAGGCACAGGGCGCCGACTCCAATCACCTGCGCATCGGCTCCAGCGCTTTCGGCTCCACTCAGCCGGTCAGCATCGGCATCAACAAGTCGATGATCATCGACCTGCCGGTCGACGCGCAGGAGGTCATCGTGTCGCAGCCCGGCGTTGCCAACGCCATTCTTCGCAACAAGCGCCGCGCCGTCATCCAGGCGGTGAGTTCGGGCGATACCAATATCTTCTTTCTCGACGGGGCGGGTCGCACCATCGTGGTGGTCGACGTCAGCACCACCGGTGCCATGAACACCGGCGGCTCCAACGTTGCCGCGGTCCTGCGTGAAACCTACAGCAAGATCATGCCGAACTCGGACATCCAGGTCGAGGCGGTCACGCTGACCAACCCGGACGGCGCCGTTGTCAACCGCGTCGTGCTGTCGGGCAATGCCGGCAGTACCGACGATGCCGACAAGGCGCTGGCGATCGCCGGGCAGTTCGCCGGGGGCGCCGACAACGTCACCAGCGTGATCGCGGTATCCGGCCCGCAACAGGTGATGCTGAAGGTCACCGTCGCCGAGGTGAACCGCAGCCTTGCCAAGCAGTTCGGCATCGACCTGAACGGCAGTTATTCCAATGGCGGGCTCACCACCCAGCTCATCAGTTCGCAGCCAATCGGCGGCGCCTCCAACCTGTTCAGCAACAACGGTCTGAAGCTGGGTGTCGATATCGCCGGTCTCAGTATCGACGCCCAGATCCGCGCCATGGAACAGCGCGGCGCCGCCCGCACCCTGGCCGAGCCGATCCTGACCGCCATGTCGGGGCAGAGCGCCGACTTCTTCGCCGGTGGCGAGTTTCCGGTGCCCTCCAGCGTCAAGGATGGCGAGGTGGGCGTTGAGTACAAGGAGTTTGGCGTCAAACTCGCCTTCACCCCGACCATCAAGTCCAATGGCAATGTCGGCCTCGTCGTCGATACCACCAGCAGCGAACTCAGCACCGAAGGCAGCATCACCGTTGGCGGCTCGACCCTGCTCGGCGTCAAGCGGCGCACCGCCAAGACCTCGGTCGAGATCGGCACCGGCCAGACCCTCGCCATTGGCGGGCTGATCGAGGAAAAGACCCGCACGCAGATCCATCGCCTGCCGGGGCTTGGCGACATCCCGATCCTGGGCGCGCTGTTCCGTTCGCGCGACTTCATCCGCTCGCAAAGCGAACTGGTGATCCTCGTCACCCCCTATCTCGCCCAGCCGACCAGCAAGAAACCCGAATTGCCAACAGATCGTATGCAGTTTGCTAACGACGCCGAGGCAATCTTCCTGGGCCACATCGAGACGATGTACGGCGTGGGCCCGGCGGGCACGCGTGGCAGCTATGACGGGGCCGTCGGCTTCTTGCTGGATTGATGGAGTTTAGTAGTCATGAGTTTCCTCTCCCGCGACAACGCCAAAGCAGTCGACGAGCCCGCACTCGAGATCGCAGCCGGGGCCCGGCTGATCCCGCGCATCACCATCCAGGCCTTCTGCGAGCACTCCCAGACGGCGCAACTGGTCGAATCCGCCGTGCACGACCGGCGTATGTCGAAGGTGGCGCTGACCACGCATGCCGGCGGTCTCGACGGCGCCATAGAGACCTATCGTTCCAACCCGACGCCGAACCTCATCATCGTCGAGACGTCGCTGCAACCGGAGGAGATTCCGGCAGCCCTCGAACGTCTCGCCGAGGTTTGTGACGCCACCACGCGCCTGATCGTCCTGGGCCACGTCAACGACGTGCTGCTCTATCGCGAGCTCATTCGCTCCGGCGTTTCCGAATACATCGTGCTGCCGGCCTCGGCCCAGTCGATCGTCTCGGCGATCAGCGAGCTGTTTGCCGCCGAGGGCGCGGCGCCGATCGGGCGGACCATCGGCTTCATTTCCGCCAAGGGCGGCTCCGGTGGTTCAACCGTCGCGCACAACGTGGCATGGGCCGTCAGCCAGGCATTGCGCCAGGATACACTGATCCTCGACCTCGATTTCGCCTTCGGCACGGCCGGGCTGAACTTCAACCAGGATCCGCCCCACGGGATCGCCGACGCCGTCGGGCCGAATGCCAAGGTGGACCAGACCATGCTGGACCGCCTGGCCAGCAAGGCCGCCAATCACGTCAACCTGCTGACCGCGCCCGTGGTGCTTGATCGCACCTTTGATTTCGAGGAGCGGGAGTTCGAGCAGATCGTCGAGCTGAGCCAGAAGTCGACGCCGATCGTCATCTTGGACATCCCGCACATCTGGAGCGCCTGGGTCCGCCACACCATCGCGACCATCGACGAAGTGATCATCGTCGCCGAGCCTGACCTCGCCAACCTGAGGAACGCCAAGAACCTGTCCGATACCATCAAGGCCCTGCGCCCCGCCGAGAGCGAACCCTTGCTGGTGATCAACAAGGTCGGCATGCCGCGTCGACCCGAGATCGCCGCCAACGAGTTCGCCAGCTCGGTCGAATGCCAGCTGCTGGGCCAGCTCGGTTTCGATGCCGCGACCTTCGGCACCGCTGCCAATAACGGCCAGATGATTGCCGAGGTGTCCGCGAACAACCGCGCCAACGAGGTGTTTCGGCAGATCGGCATGCATGTCACCGGCCGCAGCACTCCCGAAAGGAGTGTCGCCAAGAAGCCGAGTGGCCTCAAGCTCCCGTCCTTCATCAAGAAGCGCGCCTGAAAGGCCAGTCCTAGATGTTCGGCAAGCGTACCAGTTTCGGTGGCAATACTCCCGGCGCCACGCAGCCCGCACGCCCGGCGGTGGCTCCGCTTGTCCCGGCCGCGCCCCGTCAGGAAGTGGCGCGCGCGACTGATAACAGACGACCCGGCGACGACGGGGCGGTGCTCGATGTGCGCAGCCCCGAGGCGGTCGCGCGCGACAAGGAATACTTCCAGACCAAGTCGGCGATCTTCAATGCCCTGATCGACTCGATCGATCTGAGCCAGCTCGCCACCATGGACCAGGAAGCGGCGCGCGAGGAAATTCGCGACATCGTCGCCGAGATCATCGCGCTCAAGTCGATCATCATGTCGATCTCCGAGCAGGAAGACCTGCTCGAGGACATCTGCAACGACGTGCTCGGCTACGGTCCGCTGGAGCCGCTGCTGGCCCGTGACGACATCGCCGACATCATGGTGAACGGCAGCCAGAAATGCTACATTGAGGTCGGCGGCAAGGTGAAGCTCACCAATGTGCGTTTCCGCGACGACGCGCACCTGATGAATGTCTGCCAGCGCATCGTCAGCCAGGTCGGCCGCCGCGTCGATGAGAGCTCGCCGATCTGCGACGCTCGCCTGCCCGATGGCTCGCGCGTCAACGTCATCGCCCCGCCGCTGGCCATCGATGGCGCTGCGCTCACCATCCGCAAGTTCAAGAAAGACAAGCTGACCCTGCAGCAGCTGGTCAAATACGGTTCGATTTCGCCGGAAGGCGCCGAGGTGTTGCGCATCCTCGGCCGCGTCCGCGCCAACATCCTGATCTCCGGCGGTACCGGTTCGGGCAAGACGACGCTGCTCAATTGCCTGACCGGTTTTATCGACAAGGACGAGCGCGTCATCACCTGCGAGGACTCGGCCGAGCTGCAGCTGCAGCAGCCACACGTGGTGCGTCTCGAGACTCGCCCGCCCAACCTCGAGGGCGAGGGCGAGATCACCATGCGCGACCTGGTCAAGAACTGCCTGCGTATGCGCCCCGAACGCATCATTGTGGGCGAAGTGCGCGGACCCGAGGCATTCGATCTGTTGCAGGCGATGAACACCGGTCACGACGGCTCGATGGGCACGCTCCACTCCAACAGTCCGCGCGAGGCGCTGTCGCGTCTCGAATCGATGATCACCATGGGCGGCTACTCTCTGCCCAGCCGCACCATTCGCGAAATGATCGTCTCCTCGATCGACGTGGTGGTGCAGGCGGCGCGCTTGCGCGATGGCTCGCGTCGCATCACCCACATCTCCGAAGTGCTCGGCATGGAAGGCGACGTCATCGTCACCCAGGACGTGTTCCTCTACGACATCCTCGGCGAGGATTCGAACGGCAACCTCGTCGGGCGCCACCGCTCGACCGGCATCACCAAGCCGAACTTCACCGAGCGCGCCCGCTACTTCAACGAAGAAGCCAATCTCGTCGAGGCGTTGGAGAAGTCCAACATCGAACAGCGCGAGATCCTCGGTGCATAAGGCCCAACGATGACCCCGCTGATCCTTGCCCTGCTTGCTGTCGTCGCGGTAGGCGCCGCCGGCTTCGCGTTGGTCCCCGCCCTGATGGGCGGCGATCGCGCCAACAAGCGCATGAAGGCCTTACAGGGCGATATCCAGGCCAACCGGCGCAATGCCGACGCCACGCGCACGCGCGACACCCGCCGCAAGGAGATTCAGCAGACCCTGCGCGCCCAGACCGTGGCGTTGGAGCGCAAGCGGAAGCACATTCCACTGCAGGACCGGCTGTATCAGGCCGGCATGAAGCTCAAGACGGCCGCCTTCATCCGCAACTCGGTGATCTTTGGTGTGCTCGTCTTCGTCGTCTGCTTCGTGCTGCAGCTCGAGCTGATCTACTGCCTGGTCTTCTCCATCGCCGGCGGCTACCTGCTGCCCCGCATGTACGTGAACCGTCGGCGCAAGAAGTACCAGAACGCCTTTCTCGATGAACTGCCCAACGCCGTTGAGGCCATCGTGCGCGGTGTGAAGTCCGGTCTGCCGCTCAATGACTCGATGCGGTTGGTCGCCAAGGAAGCCAAAGAGCCGATCAAGTCGGACTTCCAGCGCGTCCTCGACCAGCAATCGATCGGCAAGACCATCCAGGAGGCGGTGGTGACGCTCTACGACCGCGTGCCGCTGCCCGAGGTCAATTTCTTCATCGTGGTGATCACGGTACAGGCTCAGGCCGGCGGCAACCTCTCCGAAGCGCTGGGCAATCTGTCGCGTGTGCTGCGCAACCGCAAGAAGATGAAGGCCAAGGTCAAGGCGATGTCGTCGGAAGCCAAAGCCTCGGCCGGTATTATCGGCGCGTTGCCGGTCATCGTCTCCGTTCTCGTGTCGCTGACTTCGCCGGCCTACCTGCTGCCGTTGATCCAGACGCCGGTCGGCAACCTCATGCTGGGTATCGCTGCCGTCATGATGTTCCTTGGCGGCTTCATCATGAACCGCATGATCCAGTTCGACATCTAGGGGCCGGCGATGGAAAACCTGGTCGCAACGCTGACCAATACCCAGTTCCTCATTGCCGTGCTGGCGGCAGTGGCCGCCGCCGCGGTAGTGTTCTCGATCGGCGCGACCTTCTTTTCCGGTGGCTCGCAGATGCGCCAGCGGATCAAGCGCGTGGCGCTCGAGCGCGAAAAGATGCGGGCCGAGGAAATGGCTCGCCTGCGTGGCAGCGCCGGCGGCGCCGACCAGCCGCGAAGCATCCGGCAGGCCGCTGGGCGGGACTACATGAAGAACGTCGTCGAGCGTTTCTCGCTCGAAAAGGCCTTCATGGACGAAAACACTGCCGAAAAGCTGTCTCGTGCCGGCTATCGCGGGCAGGCGGCGATGACCACCTACCTGTTCCTGCGCTTCGCCACGCCGGTCGTGCTGTTCGTCCTCACCTTTACCTATTTCAGCTTCGCGATCTTTAGCGACAAACCGCTCTGGCTCAACGCGGTCTACGCTCTGGGCATCGGACTGCTCGGCGCCTACCTACCGAACCTGCTGCTCAAGAACCAGACCGTCAAGCGCCAGCAGTCGATCAAGCGCTCCTGGCCGGACGCCCTCGACCTGGTGCTGCTCTGTGTCGAAGCCGGCATGTCGGTAGAGCATGCGCTCAAGCGCGTCGCCAAGGAGATCGGTGCCCAGAGCATCGCGCTTTCGGAGGAGCTGACGCTCACCACCGCCGAGCTGGCCTTCCTGGAAGATCGCACCCGAGCCTATGAGAACCTCGGCCGCCGCACCGGTCTCGACAACGTCAAGTCGGTGATGCAGGCGTTGATCCAGGCCGAACGCCACGGCACCTCGGTCGGTTCGGCCCTTCGTGTGATGGCCGAAGAGGGGCGCGAGGCCCGCATGATGGAAGCCGAGAAGAAGGCCGCATCGTTGCCGCCCAAGCTGACCGTGCCGCTGATCGTGTTCTTCCTGCCGGTGCTGTTCATCGTCATTCTGTCTCCGGCCATGATCCGCGTCTTCTCGAACAGCTTCATCAACGGCGGCGGCTGAGGGAAGCGACCCGGCAAAAGGAACGAACAGAGCAAAAAACAAGGGCGCCGAGAGGCGCCCTGTTCCTGTTTGCGGCGCTGTTCGCTCAGCCGGAGTTCTTCACCGCGTCCCAGCGGTTCTGCTGCGTCAGCAGCGCGCGGATATAGCTCATGTTGGCTTCCACCTGATCGGCCGGCAATTCCGCCGCGAACAAGGCGCGGCTCTCGTCGAACCGTCCCTGCAACCCCACCACGAGAGCCAGATTCTGGCGGATCTGGCTGTTGGCGCCCCTTAGCTTCACGGCGATGCGCAGTTCGGCCTCGGCTTTGTCGAGCTCATTGGTCATCGAGTAGGAGAGGCCAAGATTGGCGTGCAGCGACGCCTGGCCCGGGGCGATCTTCAAGGCCTGGTTGTAGGCTGCCCGAGCTTCCGTGTTGCGGCCGCTCTGGTCGAGGATCGCGCCCTTCACCATCAGCGCATTCCAGTCGGGGGAGGTGGGGCTGATGGCCTGCTCGACGACGTTGAGCGCCTGCTCGAACCGTCCGGCCCCAGCCAGTGCCTTGGCATAGCCGACTAGGATTTCCGGATCGCCGCGAAACTTGGCAACCCCGTTTTCCAGCACAGCCACCGCCTGGTCGTTCTGACCGTTGGCCCTCAGCGCCGCGGCGTAATAGATGATTGCCGCCCGATCGCCCGGCGATTTCTTGTAAAGAGCGGCGAGCTGCGCCAGCGCCTGCTGTTTTCTGTCCATCGGCTGGCTGGCCTGATCGCCGCCAATGCTGCCGGTGGTCATAGGGTTGGACGCACAGGCAGACAGCGCAAGAGCGGCCACGCTCACGAGCAGCAGGGTGCGTACGGGCCTTAGTTTGGTCTGGATCAGGCGGAGCGACACGAAAACTTCCTCTGGGCAATGCAACTGGCAATTCCCGAGCCCACGCAGCAGCAATAATTGATTAACCCTAATGGGGGGTTAAGGTGCGCTGGCGAACGTTGCCAGCGCGGTGGCTGCGGCGTAATCAAAGCCTCCCGCCCTAGCAACGGATCCTGCCAGATGGCCAAGTCGAAGTCGCTGCCTCTCATTGCCGTTGAACAGGACGCGCTGCCCGCTACGCTGACCTCCAGCGAACTGCAATGGGCCAAGGCCAATGGCTTCACCGGTCAGCGTGGCCGGCTGCTGGCTCTGCCGGGGGAGAGCGGTGCCCTCGGCGGCTACCTGTTCGGTCTCGGCAAGGCTGATGATCGCCCGGCATTGCTGCTTGGTCAGGCCGCCGCGACGCTCGAGGCGGGCAAGTATCGACTGGCCGGCAGTTACGGCGACCCCACGCTCGCAGCGCTGGCCTTCCGCCTCGGCGCCTATCGTTTCGACCGCTACCGCAAGCCGCGCGATCCTGCCGTGCTGGAGGCAGTCGAAGGTGCTGACACAGCAGAGGTCGATCGTCTGACCGACGCTGCCTACCTGGCGCGCGACCTGATCAACACGCCCGCCAACGATCTCGGCCCCGAGGCTTTCGAGAAGGAAATCCGCGCCTTTTGCAAGCGCCACAAGCTCGACGCGAAGGTGATCGCCGGTGACGAGTTGCTGAAGCAGAACTTTCCGATGATCCACGCCGTCGGCCGGGCCGCTGCCGAGGCCCCTCGGCTGGTCGAGTTCACCTGGGGCAGGGCGAAGGACCCCAAGGTGACGCTGGTCGGCAAGGGTGTCACCTTCGATACCGGTGGGCTCGACATCAAGCCGTCGGCCGGCATGCTGCTGATGAAGAAGGATATGGGCGGCGCCGCGAACATCCTCGGCCTGGCACATGCCATCATTGATGCCGGGCTGCGGTTGCGCCTGCGCGTCCTCATCCCTATCGTCGAGAACGCCATCTCCGGTCCGGCCTTCCGCCCCGGCGATATCCTCAGGGCCCGCAACGGCTCGACGGTCGAGATCGGCAACACCGATGCCGAGGGCCGGCTGATCCTCGGCGATGCACTGGCATTGGCCGATGAGGAACGCCCGGAACTGATCGTCGACATGGCAACGCTCACCGGCGCCGCCCGTTCGGCGCTGGGGCCGGATCTGCCGCCGCTTTACGCGACCGACGACGCGCTCGCTCGCGACCTGATGGCCGCCGGCGCACTTTCCGACGATCCGCTCTGGCAGATGCCGCTCTGGGCGCCCTACGACTCGATGATCGCCTCCAAGGTCGCCGACGTGAACAATGCCGGCGCCAGCGCCTTCGCCGGTTCCATCACTGCCGCGCTGTTCCTCAAGCGGTTCGTCAAGCAGGCGAAGGCCTGGGTGCATCTCGATATCTATGGCTGGGCTCCGGAAGCCAAGCCCGGGCGGCCCTTCGGCGGCACCGACCAGGGCATCCGCGCCGTCTATGGCTACCTCAAGCAACGATATAGTTGACAGTATCAACGATATCAGCGCCAATGTCATTCATCATGGATGACCAGCATATTGCCGAGATTCGCCGCTTCAACCGCGCCTTCGCGCGCTGGCTTGGGCTGTTCGATGAGCACTACTCCAGGACCGACTACAGCCCGGCCGAGAGCCGGCTGTTCTATGAGCTCGCCGCAGCTGGCCACACCAATGGCGCCAATCTGGCGCGCTCGATGGGTGTCGACCCGGCCTATCTGAGCCGCATGCTGCAGAAGTTCGTCGCCGAGGGGCTGGTGGCGGTGTCGCCCAGCGTCTCGGATCGACGTCGCAACCAACTGGCGCTCACGGCAGAAGGCGACAAGGCCGCGGCCGATGTCGAGGCCGCTGCTGATCGCGCCATCGCTGATCTCATCAGTCCATTGTCGGAAACCGAACGCCACGAGTTGGTCTCCGCCATGCAGACGATCGCCCGCATTCTCGATGGCGAAGATCAGGCGGCATCGATCATCCTGCGTCCCCCCCGCGTCGGCGACGTCGCCCATGTGGTCGCCCGGCAATCGCAGATCTACGCCGGCGAGTTTGGCTGGGACGGCAGCTACGAGGCGCTGGCGGCCGAAATCGGCGGCAAGTTCCTGGCCGAGTTTGACCCCACGACCGACAACTGCTGGATCGCCGAGCGTGATGGCAAGGTCATCGGCTCGGTCTTCGTTGTCGATGCCGGGCAGGGCGTGGCGCAGCTGCGGCTGCTCTATGTCGAGCCCGAGGCGCGCGGCCTCGGGGTGGGCAAGCTGCTCGTCGACCAGGTGGTCCACTTTGCCCGCGACAAGCGCTATGCGAAGATCCGCCTGTGGACCCAGGCCAGCCTCGTCGCCGCCCGCAAGCTCTACGCCGCTGCCGGCTTCACCCTCACCGAGAGCAAGCCCCACCACAGCTTCGGCAAGGACCTGGTCGGCGAGTACTGGGAGCTGAAGCTGTAAGGGGTGTCGCCTCACTCTTCGTCAGCCACCGGGTCATTCCCGCGAAAGCGGGAACCTCTGTTTTCTGGCGTGCTGCACCATCGCAAACGGAGATCCACCGCTTTCGCGGGGATGACCCGGTGATGGAGCCGGCACGGCACTAGTGAGGTCGCCCCTAGTACCCCCGAGCGAAGTCGATCACGTTGGGCAGCGGCAGGCCTGCTTCGTGATCCTTGATCACCTTGGAGAAATACGCGACGCCGGTGCGCTCGCTCGACGCAGCGGCGATGTGCGGGGTGATGTAGACATTGTCCATCGCCCACAGTGGCGAATCCTGCGGTAGCGGCTCCACCTCGAACACATCGAGACTCGCCGCCTTGAGCGTGCCGTCGTTCAGCGCCCGGACGATATCGGCTTCCTTCTGGTGCCCGCCGCGCGCCGCGTTGATCACCACCGGGCCCTCGTTGTCGATGCCCCCACGCTTCAGTTTCGAAAACGTGTCGTAGTTGAGAATGCCCTGTGTCTCCGCAGTGAGCGGCAGCAGGTTCACCAGGATGTCGGTGCCCGCCAGGAACGCGTCCAGCTGCTCGGGGCCGGTGAACACGTCGACGCCCTCGACAGCCTTGGCGGTCCGGCTCCAGCCCCTGAGCTTGTAGCCGAATACCTTGAGGTGTCGAGCAGCGTCGAGCCCAAGCTGGCCCAGGCCCATGATGCCCACCGTCGCGTCCCAGGCCGGCGCCGGGTAGAGCTGCCTCCACTGCTTCGATGCCTGGTCGCGCCTGAAGCGCGTCATCAGTCGCTGGTGCATGGTCACCTGCGAGACCACGTAGTCGCTCATCCGCTGCGTCAGGTCCTCGTCCATGAAGCGGGCAATCGGCACGTCCTTGGGGCGCGACGGGTTGCGCAGCAGGGCATCGACGCCGGCGCCCAGCGACAGGATCGCCTTGAGCCGATGGAGGCCTTCAAACGCATCCGGCTTCGGTTTCCAGATGAAGATATACTCCACCTCGTCCGGATCGTAGCTGTCGGCGCGCGTCACCACCTTGCGGCCGGGCAGGGCGGCGGCAAAGCCATCGGCCCAGCGCCGCTCGTTGAAGTCGGCGAGGTGCAGCAGCAAGGTCATCGGTCGTCTCCCCAAAACAAACGAGCCGCACCAGAAGGCGCGGCTCGAAACTCAAACGGACCTCAGTCGAGGATCAATGGCTGGCAGCCGGCGCTTCGGTGGTCGCCGGAGCCGGAGTGCCTTCCACCGGGGTCTCGGTAGCAGTGGTGCTCGGCGTCTCGACGGCAGCGCCCTCGGTTGCGCCGGCCTCGGCCGGAGCCACGCCCTCTGCAGGGGCGGCAGCGCCCTCAGCGGGAACTGCAGCCGGCGCGGCTTCAGCGGCCGGGAACGGCACCGGCGACGGCGACAGCGTCTGCAGGTAGGCCAGGATATTGGCGCGCTCGGCCGGATCCTTGACGCCGGCGAAGCTCATCTTCGTGCCCGGCGTGAAGGTCTTGGGCGAAGTGAGGAAAGCATCGAGGTTCTCGTACGACCACAGGTCGCCCTTGGCCTTGTGCTCTTCCATGCCGGCCGAATAGGCAAAGCCCTCGTGGCTGCCGATCAGGCGATCGACCACACCGTATAGCAGCGGGCCGGTCTTGTTGGATTCACCTTCGCCAAAGTTGTGGCAGCTCGAGCACTTCTTCACCGAGGCCTGGCCGGCGGTGGCGTCGGCACTGGCCAGCAGCACCCCGAGCGGCACGGCCGGGGCTTCCGGTTCTGCGGCGCCGCCACCGTGCTCACCGGCAACCTCTGCCTCAGCCAGGGTCAGGCCCGGCCCGCGACCTTCGATCGGGTGGTAGATGGCCTCGGCCAGGAACCCCACGCCCATGACGAACAGGAGGGTACCGAGAACGGCGCCAATGATCTTGTTGAGTTCGAACGAATCCATCGCGGGTATCTTCAGCCTTTGACGCCGGTTTGATGAACGGCGGAACAGCGATAGGCCATAGCTGGCCAACCCCGGCGCTTCAAGCCCTGTCCCGACGCGGGCGGAAGATAGTCTGTCCATACCTGTGGTGCAACGGGGCAGAAGCGCACTGCGACAACAGCGCGAGATCAGGAACGGGTGCGGACCATTCCGGTTCGACCTCACGACAAAACAAGCACTTGGAGCAGACGTCCGATGCAACCGCACACCATCCTGCTTCACTGGAAACAGGATGGTTTCGCTCAACATTGACTTGCCGCGTGCCCGGTCGCATTAAGGCGCCGCACCGCGCGGGACGTGGAGAAGTTGCAGACTTTTCCGGGTTGCCGCGTGACAGGATCGGTTTCGGAGTTTCAGCACATGTCGAGAAAGATCGCGTTCCAGGGTGAGCCCGGCGCCTTCAGCCATGCGGCGGCACATGCGCTGTTTCCCGCCGATGAGGCACTGCCCTGCACCACCTTCGAGGACACCATCGCGGCAGTGCAGAATGGCGATGCCGAGTTCGGTGTCGTGCCGGTGGAGAATTCGCTCTACGGCCGCATCACCGACATCTACCATCTCCTGCCCAAGAGCGGCCTCTTCATTACCGGGGAGCACTTCCTGCGTGTCGAGATGAACCTGCTCGGCGTGCCGGGCGCCAAGCTCGCCGACATCAAGGCGGTGCAGTCGCTCTCTGTGGCGCTTGGCCAGTGCCGCAAGTTCATTGCCAAGCACAAGCTCATGACCATCAACGGCGTCGACACCGCGGGTTCAGCCCGCGAGATTGCCGAAAAGGGCAACAAATCGGTGGGCGCCATTGCCTCGCTGTTCGCGGCCGAGGTCTATGGGCTGAGCGTGCTGGCGCAGAATATCGAGGATGCGGCGCACAACACCACGCGCTTTCTGGTGATTTCCAAGCAAGCCGAGGAGCCGGCGGCTGGTGCGGGCAAGGTGAAGACCACCTTCGTATTCCGCGTCCGCAACGTTCCCGCGGCGCTCTACAAGGCGATGGGCGGCTTTGCCACCAACGGCGTCAACATGACCAAGCTCGAAAGCTACATGCTCGACGGCTCGTTCACCGCCACCCAGTTCTACGCCGATATCGAGGGCCATCCCTCGGATCGGTCGGTGCAACTCGCGTTCGAGGAACTGAAGTTCTTCACCGACCAATTCCACGTGCTGGGCGTCTACAAGGCGGCAACGGCGAGCTGACGATCAGTAGAAGTCGTCGTCCTCGTCGGCGCTGACGCTGAGGCCGCCGGCTGCCACGCCCCAGTCGAGATCGTCGGCCTTGTCTTCTTCACGACGGGCTTCGGCCTCGAGGATCTGGTGCTCGAAGGCCGGCAGGTAAAGCGGCGCTCCGACTTCGCGGATCGAGGCGCGTTGCATCTGGCTGAGGGCGATGAGTTCGTGGGGAACTCGGACTGACTTCATCATGACAAGCCTCCTTCAGGCTCGTGAAGTCGATAGAATGCGCCCCAGTTTGTTAACAAGGTCTGAGGGAAGCGTTCAGGGTTGGGACGGGAGCCAACTCGCACCTGATTTCGCGCTCACCACCGGCGTCATTCCCGCGAAGGCGGGAACCTAGTAGGATGCCGCAGCGCTCGTGGAGGTGGATAGATCGCACCGGGTCCCGCCTCCGCGGGGATGACGACGGTGGGGCGCGCCCAGCAAGTGCCGGGGCGAAGCTCGGCCTAGGCCTTAAGCCCTGCATCCTGCTTCAACGCACTCAGCAGATACCTCAGTCCGGCAATGTTCCGGCTGGCTTCGACTCGCGGTCCCATCTGTTCGGCCGAAATCGCAATGCTCTCGCTCAGCGCCTCCAGGGCCCATTCGATCTGAAACAGGTCACGGCGCATGTCGTGACCTGGGGCGAGGTTATCGATCAGACGATCGCAGAGTTCGAGCGCCTCGAGGATGCGCCGACGTGTCCGATCGGCCTCGCGCTGCATCAGCGCACTGAACTCAGCCCGGCCGCGTGCAGCGTCGCGATACTCGTCGGCAATGACGTTCCAGTGCCGGATCATACCCTGCAACAGCGCAATATGACGCCGGGCTTCGGCTTCGTCGTTGCTACCCCTCGCGATCATTGCCGCCTCCAAAGCTGCACCGCTGCAATAACGGTGGCGGGGGCAGCCCGGTTGCATCCGCGCCTATCCGGTCCGAGCGAACGGGATGTCCTGGCCTCGCCCTGGTCGTTGGCGCGGCAGCTGCCCCTCGCGAGCTGGTCTTGCGTTTGCCGTGATCCTCTTCCATATAGGCGACGGGAGGTTGGTGCGGACGTGTTCCTCGCCAACCGGGTCAGGACCGGAAGGTAGCAGCCCCAACGAGACCTTCACGGGTCGTTGCCAGCCTCCTACTTCCCACATCTTTCTGATCCGGCGCTGTCGCTTTGATGGCATGAGCTTTTGCGATCCGCGCCCGCGATGGCTATATGCTCTCCATGGCTGACGGAATGTTCCCCGACGATCCCCCTGCACCCGCCGCCGCGGCGGCGAAGTCGCCTTACCTGGTGCTCGCCAGAAAGTACCGGCCGCTGAGCTTTGCCCAGCTCATCGGCCAGGATGCGATGGTGCAAACGCTGCGGAACGCCTTCAAGTCGGGCCGCATCCACCACGCCTTCATCCTCACCGGGGTGCGCGGCGTCGGCAAGACCACCACCGCCCGGATCCTGGCGCGCGCGTTCAACTATGAGGACGAGACCGGTCGCCATCCGACCCTCGATTTCGCGAAGGAGGGGATCCACGACCGGGCCATCATCGAAGGCCGCCACGTCGACGTGATCGAGATGGACGCCGCCTCGAACACCGGCATCAACGACATTCGCGAGATCATCGACTCGGTGAAGTACGGGCCGGTTTCGGCACCCTACAAGGTCTACATCATCGACGAAGTGCACATGCTTTCGACTGCGGCCTTCAACGGGCTGCTGAAGACGCTCGAAGAGCCGCCGCCCTATGTGAAGTTCATCTTCGCCACCACGGAAATCCGCAAGGTCCCGGTTACCATCCTGTCGCGCTGCATGCGTTTCGATCTGCGCCGCGTGCCGCCGGAGACGATGACCACCCACCTCATCGACCTGCTCGCGCGCGAGAATATCGGCTACGAACCCGAGGCGCTGGCGATGATCGTGCGCGCCGGCGAAGGTTCGGTGCGCGACAACCAGTCATTGCTCGACCAGGCGATCAGCCACGGCGACGGCAAGGTAACCACGGCCACAGTCAAGGCCATGCTCGGCCTCGGCGACCGGGCGCGCACCATCGATCTGTTCGAGGCGCTGATGGCCGGCCGCATCGGCGATGCGCTGGGCAACCTCCGCGAGCTTTACGACGCCGGCGCCGACCCGCAGACGATTATCGCCGATCTCTGCGACTTCACCCACCTGGTCACCCGTATCAAGGTGGTGCCGGCCGCCGCCGACGATGTGTCGCTGACCCCCGATGAACGCAGCCGCGGGGCGCAGCTGGCGCAGAAGCTCGGCATGCGTGCCCTCAGCCGCACCTGGCAGATCCTGTTCAAGGGTTATGACGAGGTGCAGCAGGCCGGCAACGCCCTGCAAGCTGCGGAAATGGTGCTGGTCCGGCTCGCCTATGCCGCTGACCTGCCGACCCCCGACGAACTGATCGCCAAACTCGGCAACCTGCCACCGCCCGCTCAGCCGCAATCCGCCCCGGTGGCGCGCGGCAATGGCGGTAGCGGTGGCGGGCCGTCGGCGGCCCGGCAGTATCAGCCGGAAGTGGCGCCGCGCTTCGATGCCGCGCCGGCGCCGCAGCCCATCCCGCAAGCGACGCCCCAAGCCTTCACGCAACCAGCGCCGCAGGGTTTTGCCAACCCGCGCAGTTACGCCGATCTTGTGACGCTCGCCGGCGAGAAGCGCGACCTGATCGTCAAGCACGCGCTCGAAAGCTCGCTCCGTCCGGTGTCGATCGGCGACGGCCGGCTCGAAGTGGCGCTCGTCCCCAATGCCGACCCCGGTATCATCCAGACCCTCAGCGCCAAGCTGAAGCTATGGACCAACCGGCAGTGGATGATCACCCTCAAGAACGACGCACAGCACGTGCCGACCATGCGCGAGCAGCGCGAGGAGCGGCAGGAAGCGGTGCGCCAGGAGGCCCACCAGGATCCGCTGGTGCAGGCCATTCTCGAGACGTTCCCGGGCGCCACGGTGCGCGTCACCGTCAAGCAGGAACAGATACCGATCGAAGCCTACGCGGATGCCATCCGCGACAGCGATGAGGAAGACGACGAATGAAAGACCTGATGGGAATGATGAAGGCCGCCCAGGAAATGAAGGGGCGGATGGAGGAGTTCCAGAACAAGGTTGCCGAGATGACCGTCGAGGGCCGTTCCGGCGGTGGCCTCGTGGTGGTGACGCTCAATGGCAAGGGCGAGATGAAGGGGCTGAAGATCGATCCCAGCCTCGTCTCCGACGATGTTTCGGTGCTCGAGGACCTGATCCTTGCCGCACATAACGACGCCAAGGGCAAGGCCGAGTACGAAATGAACGCCAAGATGCAGGAAATGACGGCAGGGTTGCCGTTGCCTCCGGGCATGAAGTTTCCGTTCTGAAGATGCGGCAATCGGCAGTCGGCAATCGGCAGTCGCCTGACACCTGCGGCAATCAACGGCGCGGCATCACGACTGCCGACTGCCGACTGCCGATTGCCGTGCGTTAGCCATGGCCAACGGCGGACCCGAGATTGAACAGCTGATCCTGCTCCTTGCGCGCTTGCCGGGGCTGGGGCCGCGCTCGGCCCGGCGGGCCGTGCTGCAGCTCATCAAGAAGAAGGAACAGCTGATGATCCCGCTGTCGGCGGCGCTCGATCGCGCCGTGGCGGCGGTGACCGTCTGCCAGACCTGCGGCAATGTCGATACCCGCTCGCCCTGCCATATCTGCGCCGACCCGCGCCGCGACAATGGCCTGCTGATCGTCGTCGAAGATGTCGCCGACCTCTGGGCGCTGGAGCGGGCCGGGGTCGGGGCGGTGAAGTACCATGTACTCGGCGGCGTGCTGTCGCCGCTCGATGGCGTCGGCCCCGACGACCTGTCGATCGATGCGCTGTTGCGTCGCGCCCCGGAGTTCTCGGAGATCGTCCTTGCGGTGAACGCCACGGTCGAAGGCCAGACCACCGCCCACTACATCACCGACCGCCTGGCCCCCAGCGGCGTCAAGATCACCCGTCTGGCGCATGGCGTGCCGGTCGGCGGTGAACTCGACTACCTCGATGAAGGCACGCTGAGCCAGGCCCTGAAGGCGCGCACGGCGCTCTAGCGCCGCGGGGAGAGGTGACTAACGATCCAGCCCATCGAGCCATTGGCTCTGGTCAATGGCGCTCTCCGGCTCGTCCTCGAGTGAAGCCTCGTCTTCCGCCTCGATCGCTTCCAGTTCGTCGGAATCTGGTGACAGCGTCTCGCGGTGCGCGGCTGGGTCGTGGTCTACCGAGGTCGGGTCCATTCCCTCACCGGCGAGGCCGCTCAGCCGTGACACCGCTTCATCGATGGCGCCGATCAGGCTGCGCGGATCGTCGTCGCCGAAGTCGGTCGCTTCGAGGTTGATGAGTTCCTCGCGGATCGACAGCAGCCGCGCCAGCCGCTCGGCCGCCGGCCACTCGTCACCATAGAGCAGGTCCTCGATCTCGGTCTGGCTCACCGGTTGGGCAAAGCCGGGCGTGTCGCCGTCATTGCCGGCTGGAGTGTCTTCGGCGATCAGCCCACGGAAGTGGTTCGAGATCATCTTCGCCTCCCTGCGATGAGCACTAACGCACAGACCCGACGACGGGTTCGGCCCTTATCTTAAGCTCCCGTTTACGCCGTATCGAGACGTGACGTGCCTAAGTAGAAGCCAGCGTTGTTCCCGCAAGACTCCTTTCACCAGTTGGGGCAGACAGCAATGGTATTGGCTCCCAGAAGGACGCGCCATCTTGCAAACTGTACTGACTACGCTGTTCGAGCAGCACGACCTCCGCCTGGTGGCCCTGGCGGCTTTGGTTTGTGCGCTCTCCGCTTTTGCCGGCATCACCCTGCTCAACCACGCCCGCCGCACCGCCGGTGTCATGCAAAGGGTCTGGCTGGCTGTCGCCGCCTTTTCCGTCGGCTTCGGCATCTGGGCGACGCATTTCGTCGCCATGCTGTCATTCAACGCCGGCATGCCGGTCGGCTACGATCTGCCGCTGACGCTGGTTTCGCTCACCATCGCCATCATGATCGTCGGTGGCGGCTTGTGGTTCGCCGCGCTCGGCACCCGACGCTCCGATTACGTGCTGGGTGGTGCAATCATAGGCGTCGGCATCGCCTCGATGCACTATACCGGCATGGCTGCGCTGCTGATCGGCGGGGGCATCGTCTGGACGTCACCGCTCGTCGCCGCTTCGATAGTGCTGGGTATCGGCTTCGCCGGCGCTTCTATCTACTTCGCGGTGACCGGTAGCACGCTGCGTCACCGCATCCGTGCCACTATCCTGCTGACGCTCGGCATCTGCACCATGCATTTCACCGCCATGGGCGCGGCGGGGCTGGAGAACTGCTTCGCTGTCGTCTCCGCCGAGGATCAGACGCCACAATGGCTGTCGATCGTCGTTGCTCTGGTCTCGGTGATGATCCTGGTCTTCGCGGTCGGCGGTTCCTACCTCGACATGCTCGATCGTCGCCGCACCCTCGCGGAGAGCGACCGCATGCGCGGCCTCGCCGATGCAGCGGTGGAAGGCCTGCTGGTGGTACGTGACGGCGAGATCGTCACGGCGAACCAGAGCTTCCTCTCCATGGTCGACCTGCCGCAATCCGCAGTCAGCGGCAAGCAGCTGTCGGAGTTTATCGGCTCGGCCGTCTGTTCGATGCTGGTCGAGCGGCCCAACATCGCGGTTGAAACCGAGCTCAAGTCCGGCCTCGGCGTGGTGCCGGCCGAGGTCATTCTCCGTCAGGTGGATTTTGCCGGCAAGCCGCACCATGCGATCGCCATCCGCGATCTGTCGGCGCGCAAGCAGGCCGAACAGCATATCCGCTTCCTCGCCCACCACGATGCGCTGACCGGCCTCCCCAACCGGGTGAGCTTCTCGCGCAAGCTCGAGGATGAGATCAGCCACGCCCGGCGGCACGAGCAGACCTTTGCCGTGCTCTGTCTTGATCTCGATCGCTTCAAGGAGGTCAATGATCTGTTCGGCCACGCCGCCGGCGATGCCCTGCTGCAGAGGGTCGGCCAGGCGCTGCTCGGCGCCATCGATGGGGTCGGCGATGCTGCCCGCCTGGGCGGTGATGAGTTTGCCGTGCTGCTGGGCGATATCGGCACGCCGGCCCGCGCCGGCCGCATCGCCGAGCAGATACACGACGCCTTCCGCCGCAACAACGAGCAATCGGCCGGCGGCGCGCTGATCTCCGCTTCGATCGGCATCGCTCTGTTCCCCGACAACGCCGATACCGCCGAACAGCTGATGACCCATGCCGATACGGCGCTCTATCGCGCCAAGCAGGATGGGCGCGGCATCTATCGCTTCTTCGAAAACGCCATGGGCGCCGAAGTGCGGGATCGCCGCATGCTCGAGCATGATCTGCGCCACGCCGTGTCGCGCAACCAGTTGCGCCTCGTCTACCAGCCGCAGGTCGATATCCAGTCGGGTGAAGTCACCGGCTTCGAGGCGCTGGTGCGCTGGAAGCATCCGGAGCGCGGCGAGATTCCGCCCTCGGTGTTCGTGCCGGTGGCCGAAGAAAGCGGGTTGATCCTGCAGATCGGCGAGTGGGTGCTGCGCGCTGCGGCCAGCGAGGCTGCGCGCTGGAAGTCGCCGCTTTCGGTGGCGGTCAACGTCTCGGCGGTGCAGGTGCATTCACCCGCTTTCGCGCAGACCGTGCACGAGGTGCTGATCAGCACCGGCCTGTCTCCGGCCCGGCTCGAAGTCGAGATCACCGAGACCGCGTTGATCCGTGACATGATGCGGGCGGTGACGACGCTGCGGCAGATCCGGGCGCTCGGCGTCCGCATCGCCATGGACGATTTCGGCACCGGCTACTCGTCTCTGGCCAACCTGCGCGCCTTCCCGTTTTCGAAGATCAAGGTCGATCAGTCCTTTATCCGCGCCGTCGACAACAACGACCAGTCGGCCGCCATCGTCCGCGCGGTGCTTGGGCTGGGCAGCGGCCTCAACGTTCCAGTCGTTGCCGAAGGCGTCGAGCGGGCCGAGGAACTGGCATTCCTCAAGAGCGAGGTCTGCCAGACCGCACAGGGCTACCTGTTGAGCCGTCCGGAAGATATCCGCGCCTTTGCGGCGCTGACCGAGGGCAGGACCAAGCTGCTCGACAGCATCATGCCGACGCCACTGCAGGCCCTGGCAGGCTGATCCGGCAAGTCTAGCTCCCCTCCCCCTTGAGGGCTACTAGATTCACACATTGAGGTGTGCGGCGAGGGTTTGGACGGCGCGCTTGGCGGTTTGGATTTCGAGCCAGCCCTGAAGCATGACGACGGGGCCGGGTTTTCCGTAGTATCCGGTCCAT
>NZ_DASZAW010000003.1:0-35485 GCF_035944845.1 Devosia sp.
CTTCGTAATTGCCCTTGTTGATGCCGACCAGCTCGTACTTGTCCTGGCTGGCGTTGAAATCGACGATCAGCTTGTCGACGATTTCGGCCAGCCGGCCACCCAGCGCATGCCACCATTCGATCTTGGTGCGCTCCTGCGCCAGTGCCCCGCCGGCCTGCAAGACCAGCGCAGCCACGGCAGCGCCGGCAAGCAGCCGGCCGATCACGGCACCATGGCCGCGTTTGTTGCCTGTCATTTTTCTCTCCTCTCGAGCCTCGCCGTCGCTCCTGGCCGGTTGCTCCGGCGTGACCCGCTTCATGGCGGCGAGGATACGAAGGCTAGTGGTCACCGTTTACAAATGTCAAGCGCATGTTACAAATGTATGACACTGCGATGGAGATGCGATTGAGAGCCGACCCTCTACTCATGTCCATGCTGGCCCGAACCTGAGGCGAGGGGCAACAGCGTGGCAATCACAGCGCCGCAGGGCATGTCGGACGAGCAGATGCAGGTGCGCGTCGTCTGGCTCTACTACATGGAAGGCCGGACCCAGGGCGAGATCGCCGATGCGCTCTCCACCAACCGCCTTCGCGTCAACCGCATCATCAGCGAGGCGCGGCGCACCGGCCTCGTCACCATCACACTCAACTCAAAGCTCGCCTCATGCGTCGAGCTCGAGCAGCAGCTGATCAAGACCTTCGGGCTCAAACGCGCTATTATCGTGCCCACCCCCGAGGATGCGGCGCTGGTGCCGGTGCTCCTGGGGCAGGCGACCGCCGATTATGTCGGCCAGCTGCTGGCCGACGGCACCATGACCGGCATCGGCGTCGGCTGGGGCACCACCCTGCGCGAAACCGTGCGGCACATGCCGTCGCTGAAGCGCCCCGAACTCCTGGTCAACTCAGTGATGGGCGGGCTGACCCGCGGCATCGAGATCAACACCTTCGACATCGCCGGCGATCTCGCCCGGCACCTGGGCGCCGATTGCGCCTATCTCGCGGCCCCGATCTATGCCGGCAGCCCGCAATCGCACGACGCGATCATGACGCAGGATGTGTTCCAGGAGGCGTTCGAGCAGGTCGGCCGCAACGACCTGATCCTCCTCACCATCGGCGATATGACCGAGCGCTCGCTGCTGATGCGCTATGGCCTGCCGCGCGACGTCACGATCGACGAGCTGGTGGCGGCCGGCGCGGTGGGCGACGTGATGGCGCAGTTCGTCGATGCCGCCGGCCAGCCCATCGACCACCCGATCAACCGCCGCGCCATCGCCCTGCCGCTCGAAGCCCTGCGCAAGGTCCCCAACGTGGTGTTCGCCTCAGGCGGCGCCAACAAAACCCACGCCATCGCCGCGGTGCTGCGTTCGGGGCTGGGCAGTGCGCTGGTGTGTGATGAGGCCACGGCGCGAGCGGCGATGGGGATTGCGCTGGGGGCGGTGTAACGCTCCCCTAAAACTCGCCTGAGTTGACGATATGTTCACTTTATGTTCTGATCGCGTAGGCAGGACAGCATGACAAATTCTCAAATCAGGCGCGAATCGGTATCTCTGCACTACCCAAACCTACTCGGGACCGGTGTCGTGCCGACCTTCGAATGGAAAAGCTATTCAGTGAAGCGCGCCGCCAAGGAGCCGCTTCTGGATTTCATCTTGCGCGGACTGGAGATGCGGGGATGCAACGTCCTCTATGCGTCTCCATCAACAAGAGCACCATTCTACATCGTCTTCGACGGTCCTACAGGCGAGCGGCACGGCATCTTGGTCTATGCGTTCTTCGCCAACTCGCGGCCAACACGAAACAGGCCGAAGGACGAGCATCGTTTCCAAATTAAGTACGGCAGTGACTTGAAGACGATCCTGGAGGTAGGCGTCGATCCTCAGCAACTGGTTACGACGCTGTTCATGGGCATCGACCCCGAGGAAGAGATTTTTGTAGCAGCCGATCCGCTTATGAACTCCCCTTCACCGATGTCGAGGTCGGTCGAATTCAAGGATGAGAACGTGGAGGCCATCCACAAAATCGGATGGGTGACGTGGGAGCGTGATCGCAGGCAGGGGAAGTCCAAAGATCGCGCTACGGCGGATTTAGAGGACGAAAGGACTGAAGTGCTCATTGGGGCTAAGCAGGAACGGCTGCTAGACCTAATTTCCTTGGAGAGAACCGCTTTTGGCCTGGATCCGGGTGAGAGGCACCTAGTCGCTGACAAGTTTCGCATGCTTTCTTCTATGTCCGGCGCGGGATCCCACGCTCTGGTGCAAGAGCTGGGCATGTCCCCGGACGCGCTATTTGACTTAATTCAAGGCACCAGTCGGTTACGAATGGCGGTCCGAGGTTGGGTCGCTGAGCAGCACCTCGTCGACGAACTGAAGCAGCTAGATGGAGTTACCGACTGCGTTCGTCTTTTGGCCGAGGGGCAGCCGGACATTAGTCTGCGCTGGAGAGGTGGGCAGCCAATTCTCATTGAGTGCAAAAACTCTCTGCGGGTTACCTACTCGGATGGCACGCCAAAAGTGGACTTTCAGAGGACACGGGCGTCAAAGGGGGACCCGTGTTCGAGATACTATCGGTCCTCTGATTTTCCCGTGCTTGCTGCTTGCCTTCATGCCGTTACAGAGAACTGGGAGTTTCGTTTTGCGCTCACCTCAGAGTTACCGCGCCATTCTACTTGCGACGGAAGGATCGGCAATCTGGTGAGAGTGCAGGAACCGACCTTTGTGCGTAACGCTACTGAGCTATTTGGCAGGTACAGCGAAGGCGATCGGGCATGAGTATTGGGAAGCTGAAGGCAATATCGCTGTTTAGCGGGGTCGGTGGGCTAGATTTCGGTTTTGAAGCAGCGGGATACGAAACCCGAGTAGCGCTCGATTTTGACGCGATCGCATGTGCGACGATGCGATTGAATAGGCGATGGCCGGTGGTTGAGGGCGCCATAGAGGACATCTCGTCGGCCCAATTGCTCAAGGCAGCAGGATTGGAAATCGGTGAGGCTGACGTACTAATCGGCGGACCGCCATGTCAGCCATTTAGTAAATCTGGGTATTGGTCGAAAGGAGACGCGCGGCGGCTTGACGATCCCAGAGCTGACACCTTGCATCAGTACCTTCGAGTGCTGAGAGATGCCCGCCCACAGGCCTTCCTGTTGGAGAATGTACCGGGACTGGCGTACCAAGGAAAAAGCGAAGGGGTAGAGGTTGTTCGCCGGGGAATAGAGCGGATCAACTCCGACGTCGGCGCGAACTACTCCTTTGAGGTCAAGGCACTGAACGCCGCCAGTTTTGGCGTACCTCAGTTGCGTGAACGCGTGTTCATCGTTGGGTCGAGAGATGGCACCGCTTTTCGATTCCCGAAGCCTACCCACTTTGCACCGGGCAGCGAGGAAGCGCTAGCTGGCCGGCAGACCTACAGGACGGTTTGGGACGCCTTCCACGATTTGAAGGACGTGGATCCACTGGGGCTTGAAGTCAAAGGAAAATGGTCTGAACTCCTTCCCTCAATTCCCGAGGGACAAAACTACCTGTGGCACACCGACCGGGGGGGCGGCGCCCCTCTTTTCGGATGGCGCCGGAGATACTGGAACTTCCTACTCAAGTTGTCTAAGGAAAAACCGTCCTGGACAGTCCAAGCACAGCCGGGACCCGCTACCGGACCATTCCATTGGGACAACAGGCGGCTTTCGACGAACGAGCTTTGTCGTATCCAAACCTTCCCGGACGGGCTGGTTTTCGATTGCAGCCAGAGCCAAGTCCAAAAGCTCGTGGGGAACGCGGTGCCATCTGCATTGGCAGAAGTGCTGGCGCGCGAGATGGCATCTCAGTTCTTTGGCGTTGATGAGGCGCTATCTCCGCCTGTCTTGGCACCAAAATCAAACGCGCCACCGCCGCCACCTGCGACAATTCGTCGAGTGCCAGCGCAGTACCTGCATCTCATCGGGTCAGACTCAGCTCATCCTGGAAAGGGAATGGGGCGGAGCGCTATTGCCCGCACGGACAATGTGTAGAGCCAGCTACGGGCTGTTTGCGTAGCCACTTGGCCTCGCACCCGTCTCGACAGTTGCTGCGGCGAGGTAGGCAGTGTTGCTGGACTGACGCCATCAGGCTAGAGCTGCCGGCGCAGGTACGACGTCTTTGCGCATCTGGAAAGAGCAAGAGCCCCCTCACTCATCCCCCATCTTCAGTGCCTTGATAAACGCCTCCTGCGGAATCTCCACACTCCCGAACTGGCGCATCTTTTTCTTGCCCGCCTTCTGCTTCTCGAGCAGCTTCCGCTTACGGGTCGCATCGCCGCCATAGCACTTCGCCGTCACGTCCTTGCGCATGGCGCGGACGGTTTCGCGGGCGATGATCTTGCCGCCGATGGCGGCCTGGATCGGGATCACGAACAGGTGCGGTGGGATCAGGTCCTTGAGCTTTTCGCACATGATGCGGCCACGCGTTTCGGCAACGTTGCGGTGCACCAGCATACTGAGCGCGTCGACCGGCTCGGCATTGACCAGGATCGACAGCTTCACCAGGTCGCCCTCGCGGTAATCGGCGAGTGTATAGTCGAAGCTGGCATAGCCCTTCGAGATCGACTTCAGCCTATCGTAGAAATCAAAGACCACCTCGTTGAGCGGCAGGTCGTATTCGACCATGGCGCGGTTGCCGACATAGGTCATGTTGCGCTGGATGCCGCGCCGATCCTGACAGAGTTTCAGGATCGAGCCGAGATACTCGTCGGGGGTGAGGATGGTGGCCTTGATCCACGGCTCGCTGATGTGGTCGATGCGCACCACATCCGGCAGGTCGGCCGGGTTGTGCAGCTGCAGCGTCTCGCCATTGGTGAGGTGCACCTCGTAGACCACGCTCGGCGCAGTGGCGATCAGGTCGAGGTTGAACTCGCGGCTCAGCCGTTCCTGGATGATTTCGAGGTGGAGAAGCCCCAGGAAGCCGCAGCGGAAACCGAAGCCGAGCGCGGCCGAGGTTTCCATCTCGTAGCTGAAGCTCGCATCGTTCAGCCTCAGCTTCCCCATGGCGGCGCGCAGCTCTTCGAAATCCGAGGCGTCGACGGGAAAGAGGCCGCAGAACACGACCGGCTGCGCCGGGCGGAAGCCGGGGAAGGCGCTCGCGGTTGGGCGGCGATCGTCGGTGATGGTGTCGCCGACATTGGTATCGGCCACTTCCTTGATCGAGGCGGTGAAAAAGCCGATCTCGCCGGGGCCCAGTTCGCCGATATCGACGAGCTTGGGGGTGAACACGCCGACGCGGTCGAGCTCGTACGCCGCGTTGGCATTCATCATCCGGATCTTCTGGCCCTTCTTCACCGTGCCATCGATGACCCGGATCAGCACCACGACGCCCAGATAAGTGTCGTACCAGCTGTCGACCAGCAGCGCCTTCAGCGGCGCGTTGATATCGCCCTTCGGCGCCGGCAGGCGCTCGACGATCGCTTCCAGCACCTTGTCGATGTTGAGGCCCGACTTGGCGGAAATCTCCACCGCGTCCGAGGCATCGATGCCGATCACGTCCTCGATCTGCTGCTTGACGCGCGGGATGTCCGCCGCGGGCAGGTCGATCTTGTTGAGCACCGTCACCAGCTCATGGTTGGCATCCATGGCGTGGTAGACATTGGCGAGGGTCTGCGCCTCGACGCCCTGGCTGGCATCGACGACGAGGAGCGAGCCCTCGACGGCGGCCAGCGACCGGCTGACTTCGTAGGCGAAGTCGACATGGCCGGGCGTGTCGATCAGGTTGAGGATATAGGTCTCGCCGTCGGTGTGCTTGTAGCTCAGCCGGACGGTCTGCGCCTTGATGGTGATGCCGCGCTCGCGCTCGATATCCATCGAGTCGAGCACCTGCTCCTTCATCTCGCGCTGCTCCAACCCGCCGGTGAGCTGGATCAGCCGATCGGCGAGGGTGGATTTGCCATGGTCGATATGGGCGACGATGGAGAAATTGCGAATATGGTCGAGCGGTACGGACATGGGCCGCTGATACCAGAGCCGTGTGGCCGGGCAAAGATGGTTTATCGGGGGTTAACAGCGGCGGATGCGTAGCCGCGTCCGCGCTGCGATGACGTGACCACGCGCCGCCTGGGCGTGCTAGGCTTCCGGCACGGCGCGATGGAGAGCCCGGCCACGCGCTGAGCCCCCGCGAGGCGCGGGGGCGGGGTCAGATCGGGCAAGGGGGCGGACAATGGCAGACAGCAGCGACTACGCAGCGCGTTTCGACGTCGATTATCCCGGCCAGATGGACCGGCTGACCACCTTCTTCCGGCTGATCTGGGCGATCCCCATCGTCATCGTCCTGAGCCTCCTCACCGATGCCGGCGGCTACTATTATTACGATGCGGCCGGCAACGCGGTGAAATCGGCGGGCGGCGGCATCACCGCCGGGCTGTTCGGGGCCACCGTGCTGATGCTGGTGTTCAGGCAGCGGTATCCGCGCTGGTGGTTCGATTTCGGGCTCGAGCTGGCGCGCTTCAGCGCCCGGGTCAGCGCCTACCTGTTCTTGTTGACCGACAAGTATCCCTCGACCGTCGAGGCGCAATCGGTGCACCTCGATGTCGCCTATCCCGAGGCGGCGGAACTCAACCGCTGGCTGCCGCTGGTCAAATGGCTGCTGGCCATCCCGCACTATATCGTGCTGGCGGTGCTGGCCCTCGTCGCCGTGCTGGTGACCATCATCGCGTGGTTCGCCATCCTCTTCACCGGCAGCTATCCGCGTGGCCTGTTCGATTTCGTCGTCGGCGTCGGCCGCTGGTCCGCCCGGGTCTGGGCCTATGCCTTCCTCCTCGTCACCGATGCCTATCCGCCATTCAGCCTGCGCTGACGCGCGCTCGAAAGCCTGACGCTGGCTGGCAGGGTTGCTGCGCTAGAACCACCTGGAGTGCTGGGCCGAGCCGGCCCGGCGGCACCGGAGGGCGAGATGGATTCGGAGACACGACGCGGCTTTGCGTTCAACCACGGCAACTGGGTCATCACCAACCGGCGGCTCAAGGCGCGCGGCGTCGGGGCCACCGAGTGGGACGAATTCATCGGCTACGCCACCGCCGAGTTGCGGATGGATGGCGCGGTCTCGATCGACGAAGCCGATTTCCCCGACCGGGGGTTTCGGGGCATGACCCTGCGTGTCTACAACCCCGAACGCGACGAGTGGGCGATATACTGGATCAACTCGAACCGCGGCCTGCTCGAGCCGCCGGTGTTCGGCCGCTTCGAAAACGGCCGCGGCAGCTTTGCCGGCGACGACATGGATGGCGACCGGCCGGTCAAAGTGCTGTTCGACTGGAGCGGCACCGACACCGAAACCCCGCGCTGGAGCCAGGCGTTTTCCTACGATGGCGGCGACAGTTGGGAGACCAACTGGGTGATGGAGTTTCGCCGGCCATAGGCGCAAAAGCTGCAGTCGGCGCGCCTCTCCCGCTTGCGGGGGAGGGGGACCAGCCGGAAGGCTGGTGGAGGGGGGAGCCCCACGCGCTGATCGCGGCCAAGGGCATGGCTGCCCCACGCACCGACGGTACGCGGCCGGGGCAGGCGCCTGCGTTTGCCGCTCCCCCCTCCACCACGCTGACGCGCGGTCCCCCAACGGTGAGCGCCCTTGGCGCTCATCCGTGACCCCGCAAGCGGGAGAGGTTGCGCCGACTGATGGCAACAGCACTCGCCAAAACCGGGTCGCTTCCCCCACCGCCTTCGGCAAATGTCCCCCCATCACAGGAGACCGCCATGACCCTACATTATTCCGGAATGCCCTCTGACCTTGCCGCCGCCTACCGTGCCGGCGCCCCCGATGCCAACGGGCAGGCGCCCGAACGGCGCATCTCCGACGGCGACGGGGTGCCGTGCCGGCACTGCCTCGAGAACGTCGCGGCGGGCGAGCCTTACCTCGTCCTCGCCTATCGTCCGTTCCCGGCGCCGCAGCCCTATGCCGAGCTCGGGCCGATTTTCCTCCATGCCGAGGCCTGCCCGGCCTATGCACCGGCAGCCGGCCTGCCGGAGCGCGAGCAGCGCGGCAAAAGCGGCCGCATCTTGCGCGGTTACGGCGCCGACGACAGGATCGTCTACGGCACCGGTATCGTGGTGGGGAACGATGGCATCGAGGCAGCGGCGGAGGCGATCCTCGAGCGAGCGGACGTCGCTTACGTCCATATGCGCTCGGCCACCAATAACTGCTTCACCCTCCGGATCGACCGCGCAACCTGACGCGGGGTCGCCGCGTTCGGGCACTATGCGCTTTATCCTCGCCTGCCTGTTCGCCAGCATGAGCTTTGCCGCCCTGGCGCAACAGGCAGGCGACGCGACCGTGCCGCCGCCCAAGGCGCGGCCGGCGGAGCTCTCCGCCGAACCGGCAGTAAAGCTCCCCCGGCATCGACCGGCCGCAACGCCTGAACAGCCCGCCGAAATACCCGCGCCGACCTCGCCGGCCACCGATCCGATCGGCCCGCCGCTGCCGCCTGCCGAGCACACGGCGGAACCGGCAGAGCCGACTGCCCCGCCGCGCATCTACCAGACGGCGTGCCCCGCCGTGCTGCTCGGCAAGGTGGAGGCCAAGGCGCTGCCGCCGATCGAGGAGAAGCAGTGTGGCACCCAATCGCCGCTCTCGGTCACCGGGGTGCTGGCCAATGGCCGCATGGTGCCGGTAGCGGGCGGCGTCGAAACCGATTGCGGCATCGCCTCGGCCCTGCCGGCCTGGATCGAATCGATCGACAGCTACCTCATGGCGCGCGACAACACGCGGATCGCCGAAGTGGTGGTCGGCACCTCCTATATGTGCCGCAACGTCAACAATGCCAGCACCGGCAACCTCAGCTTCCACGCCTTCGCCGACGCCCTCGACGTGGTCGGCTTCAAGCTCGACGACGGCCGCTTCGTCACCGTCGAGGGCGGCTGGGCCGATGCGCTCTCACCCGAAGGCCGGCTCCTGCGTTTCGCCCACGATTCCGCCTGCGCCCATTTCACCACCGTGCTCGGCCCCGAGGCCAACGCCGAGCACCACGACCACCTGCATGTCGACCTGGGCTGCCACGGCAAGACCTGCACGGCGCGGATTTGTGAGTAGGGGTCTTCCAACTCACCGTCTATCGGCTCGACCCACCGCAATCACCCCAAACTCGATGTCATCCCAGCGAAAGCTGGGACCCAACTCTCCTCTGGCGCGGACGGTGAAATGGGTCCCAGCTTTCGCTGGGGTGACAGCCGGTGGGTGGGCGACGTTGAGGGCAAGAGCCGCTCGCGTGCTGCTTTCAGCTGATCCCCGGCCACCCCAAACGCGGTGTCATCTCCGCGAAAGCGGGGACCTCCGTTGGCGATGGTGAGGGCTGCGCGAAAACAGAGGTTCCCGCTTTCGCGGGAATGACTCCGTGGGTGGGCCAACAAGTGCTCACCCCACCGGCGAGCAGTCCTTGCGCATGAACGCCACCACCATCACCGTGCCATCCTCGAAGCGATATTCGCCGCGGCCGCTGACGTGGTAGCCGAAGGCCGAGTAGAAGCTCTTGGCGTTGAGCGAGGCGCGGACATTGATCTCGTGCACGCCATGCGCGCTCACCGTCGCTTCCATGGCGCCGAGCAGCGCGCGGCCGATGCCGCGGCGGCTGAGTTCGGGCGCCACATAGCAGGCAGCGATTTCGCCGGCTTCCGGCAGCACGACGCCGAAGCCGGCAAGCCCGCCATCCTGTTCGGCCAGGAGCGTCAGCCCGCCATCGTCCTGCGTCTCGCGATAGCGCCGCTCGGCGCTCGTGAGCGTCACCGGCGGGCTCCAGTGCGCCAGCACCTCGCGCGGGTAATACGGCGCCCCGAGCTGATGCACCGCGGTGTGGTGCAGCGCCGCAATCGCCAGCGCATCGCCCAGCCGTGCCGGGCGGATCACCAGGGACAAGGCGGCGGGCATCGGCTCAGAGCGCGTCGTCTTCGCGGCGCGGATGGTGCGTCGGCAGGTCGGCCCAGTCGCGCGGCGTCCAGTTATTGGTCCAGTCGCGGGCCTGCGGCTTGGGCGAACGGCTGCGCAGCTTCGAAAACAGAGTCTTCATCTTCATCTTTCTTCTCCCGCTTGGGATGGGCGGCCGATCTAGCCTCGGGCCGCTGAACGGCCCATGAACTGGCCTGTCAGGTGGAAATCGACTACAGCAGCGCCATGTCGCTTCCCGATGATCCCGGCGTGCCCGACCCGGCCGCGCCGTTCGAAATCTTCCTCGTCGCCACCCCCGGGCTCGAGGCGGCCCTGCGCGCCGAAGCGGCCGCGCTCGGCTTTGCCGAACCCAAACAGGTGGAAGGCGGGGTGACCATTACCGGCGGCTGGCCCGATGTGTGGCGCGCCAATCTCGAGCTGCGCGGCGCCACCCGCGTGCTCGCCCGCTTCGCGACTTTCCGCGCCATGCACCTGGCGCAGCTCGACAAGCGCTCGCGAAAGCTGCCCTGGGCCGCGCTCCTCCGCCCCGATGTAGCGGTGGCGGTCGAGGCCACCTGCCGCAAGTCGAAAATCTATCATGCCGGCGCCGCCGCGCAGCGCGTCGCCACCGCCATCCGCGAGGCACTGGGCGTTCCGGTGCGCGACAAGGCGGCGCTCACCGTGATGGTGCGGATCGAGGACGATCTCGTCACCATCAGCGTCGATACTTCCGGCGAGCCGCTCTACAAACGCGGCCACAAGGAGGCGGTGAACCGCGCCCCGATGCGCGAAACCATGGCGGCTTTGTTCCTTGGCCAGTGCGGCTACAGCGGCGCCGAGCCGGTGCTCGATCCGATGTGCGGCTCGGGCACCTTCGTCATCGAAGCCGCCGAGATCGCCGCCGGCCTGCAACCGGGCCGCTCACGCGATTTCGCCTTCGAGCAGTTGGCAACCTTCGATCGGGCCGGCTGGGAGGCGCTGCGCTCGACCGCGCGCCGCGAACCGACGGTGCGGTTCTATGGCAGCGACCGCGATGCCGGCGCCGTCGCGATGAGCAGGGCCAACGCCGAGCGCGCCGGGGTCGCGGGGTTCACCGAGTTCCGGCAACTGCCGGTGGGCGAGCTGGAACGTCCGCCCGGCCCGCCCGGCCTCGTCATCGTCAACCCGCCCTTCGGCGCCCGCATCGGCGAAAGCTCCTCGCTCGGCCCGCTCTATCGCAGCCTCGGCAGCGTGCTGCGCGAGCGCTTTTCCGGCTGGCGCGTCGGGCTGATCACCACCGAGGTCGGCCTGGCGCGCGCCACCGCGCTGCCATTCCTGCCCAACGGCGCCCCGGTGCTGCATGGCGGGCTGCGGGTAACGCTCTATCGGACGGGTGTGTTGCAGTAACGGCGGCGCGTGGCACGAACGGTGCCCCTCGCGTACCCTCGCCCCTTCTAGCGGACGCAAGAGCGTCCGCGGAGGGAGAGGGTTAGGGTGAGGGGCGCCAAGCAAACCGGCCGAGCAGCTAACCTCTTCCCTTCTCCCCTCAGGGGAGAAGGTGGCCGAAGGCCGGTTGAGGGGTGAAGCGGCGCCACGCGCGCTCGCTGAAAAGCTGAACCCCTCACCCGATTTCCGCTACGGACCTGAAGGTCCTAGCTGCACTACCCTCTCCCCTCAGGGGAGAGGGGAACATCGGCAGCCGCGGAGCGCTTGGCACCCCTCACCCCAGCCCTCTCCCCCCGCGGACGCTCTCGCGTCCGCTAGGAGGGGCGAGGGGGCGGTGTGGCGCTGTCCGTGCGTAACTAAGCCCCTATGCACCCATCAAACCGCGGGTGGTGCACCGGCAGATCCGCCAGTTCGCGCGCGCTCATCTGGCTCAGCGGGTCGTTGCCCGTCTCGCCGCCATCGATCTCGAACAGTCGCGCCAGCCAGAGGCGCAGATCAGTCAACAGGTTGTACATTTTGAAGCCCTCCTTGGGTGCGGTGTACGGCCTAATATGTGCTTTGAGGCTGCGCGCGCCAATCGACAAGAGTTTCGCCTCGGTATAGAAAATCTATATGCCCAGCCCGTTCCCCATTCCGCTCAATGCCATCCGCGCCATCGAGATCGTGGCGCGCCGCGGCGCGCTCGCGCCCGCCGCCGAGGAGCTCGGGGTGACGCCGGGCGCCGTCAGCCAGCACCTTCGCCGCGCCGAGGAGCGGCTGGGGCTCGAGCTGTTCGAACGCACCCCGCAGGGCCTGCGGCCGACCGCTGCCTTGCGCCAGATCCTGCCGCAACTGACCAGCGGCTTTACCGCGCTGGCCGACGCAGTAGGTACCCTCAAGCCGGGCGACGAGAAGGTGCTGACCCTCACCGTGGGCAGCGTCTTTGCCTCGCGCTGGCTGATCTGGCGCATCGCCAAGTTCAACAAGCTGCACCCCGAAATCGAGGTGCGACTGGTAGTCACCGGCACGATGATCGATCTCGCCCATTCCGACATCGACGTCGGCATCCGCTTCGGCCGCGGCAACTGGCCGGGGTTGAGGGCCGAACTGGTGGGCGGCTCACGCTACAGCCCGGTGGTGGCGCCACCCCTGGCGAAGCGCCTGCATTCGCCTGATGATCTCGCTCATGTACCGCTGATCCGCGACACCGCCTCGATGCTGCCCTGGGAGCCGTGGTTCGCGGCCGCCGGGGCAGAACCCCTGGAACTCACCGGCCCACGCTACGACGACCCGGCTCTGGCCTTCGACGCGGCGATCTCCGAGCAGGGGGTGCTGATGGCGGTGGATATGATGTCGGCCGACGCGGTCAGCGACGGCCGCCTCGTCCGCCCCTTCGCCACCTCCGTCGAAAGCGACCTCGGCTACTGGCTGATCGTCGCCGAAGGCCGGCGCGAGCCGAAAAAAGTCCGGCTGTTCCGCGACTGGCTGCGCGCCGAAGTGCCGGATTCAGCCGAGGGCTATGTGGCGCAGGTGAAGCGGCGGGAGGGGTAGGGGGCGGCACCGTGGCTCCGCGCACCCCCTCCGAGCTACGCTAAGGTCGCTGCGCGACCTAGCTTCGCTTGCCTCCCCCGTCTAGGGGGAGGTGGGCATCGAGTTATAGGCTCGATCTCGCCTAACCCACCAGCGGGCACCCTCCCCCTTTGCGGGGAGGGTTGGGGAGGGGGGGAGCAGCAGGCGCGAAACGGCCAGCCCTTCACTCCACCGCCAACGCCACCAGTTCCCCGGTCTGCGTCAGCGGCACGTACACCACCTTCCCCTCGACCCACAGATCCGCCGCGCCCGGCGCCAGCGTCGCCAGCGTCGTCACCTTGTCGTCCGCGTAGCTGAGGATGGCACCGGCGGGGTTGTCGTCGAACACCAGGCTGTCGCCGAGCCGCGCTACGCCGTCGGTCAGCGCCACTTCCATTGCGCCGCTGAGCGGAGTGATGGCCTTGGTGCTCAGGTCTACCGCCTGCAGCCCGCCTTTGCTGTCGAAGGTGAAGTCGGGCTTCATGCCGGTGCCCATCGAGCCGACGATCAGCGTCTTGCCGTCGATCAACAGGCCGTTCGGCGTCGCCAGTTTCTCGTCGGCCAGCCACTGCTCCGCCGTGCCGCCCGAGAACTTGTAGATCGCCGAGCCCATGAGGTCGCTGACATAAACATCGGTGCCGTCGCTGGTGACGTCATTGGGGAACATCGCGCCTTCGAGCGCGTGGGTAGTGACGATGCTGCCGTCGCTGAGCTTGATCTCCACGAGGCCATTGCTGTCGGCGACGAACAGGCTGTCGCCGACGATCGCCATGCCCTTGGGGTCGGTGAGCCCAACCGTCCACTGCTCGGTGACGAGTTTGCCATCCGGCGAGACGATCGACAGATAGCCGTCGGCGCCGCCATCGGGCCCGAAGCTCACCATGTTGCCGACGATCAGCCGGTTGTTGGCTTGGTCGAAGATCACTGATTCCGGCATTTTCAGCCCGCCCAGCCGCCAGCTCTCGGTGGCGCTCTGAGCTGAGGCGCCGAGTGTGGTGGCCGCAACGAGGCCGAGGGCGAGGCTCAATCGCAAAAACATGGGTCTTCCTCCGATTATCGATTTTGGCCGGTTTCCGCCGCGTGCGTCCGGCGGCGCCAGCCTAGCGGGCCTCGAACAAGGTTCGGCCTTTGCTCGATATCAGCGAAAGGCATGACCGGGCTTGCCGCGCCCGACGCTCACGTTTAGAATAATTCTAAACTGAATGGCTAGAGCGCTATGTTTGCACGACTTCTTCATCCGCATCGGCGGGATTTCCTCTCTCTCGACGAACGCGAGATCCTCTCGCTGGCGGTTGCCGCCGAGGAAGAGGATGGCGCCATCTACGCCGAAATCGCCGAGCGCTTCGCCTCGCGCTACCCGGCGACCGCAAAGGTGTTCGAAGGCATGGCGGCCGAGGAGGATGGCCATCGGCGCCGGCTGCTCGACCTCTATGTGGAAAAGTTCGGCCCGCGCCTGGTGCCGATCCGCCGCGAGCATGTGCGCGGCTTCATCGAGCGCAAGCCCGTCTGGCTGATGGAAACCATGAGCCTCGAGGCGGTGCGCCAGCTGGCCTTCGAGATGGAGACTGCGGCGTCACGTTTCTACACCGAGGCGGCCGGCCGCAGCACCGATGTCGAAGTGCGGAAACTCCTCGGCGACCTCGCGGTGGAAGAGCGCCAGCACGCCAATCTCGCCGGCAGGCTCGAAGAGCAGGCGCTCGGCGCCGAGGAGCGGGCGTCCGAAAAGAGCGAGGAGCACCGGCAGTTCCTTCTGACCTATGTGCAACCCGGCCTCGCCGGGCTGATGGATGGCTCGGTCTCGACCCTGGCGCCGGTATTCGCCGCGGCCTTCGCCACCGGCAACACCTGGTCGACCTTCCTCGTCGGCCTCGCCGCGGCAGTCGGCGCCGGCATCTCGATGGGGTTCACCGAAGCCGCCGCCGATGACGGCAAGCTGACCGGTCGCGGCTCGCCCATCATTCGCGGCGTGGTCACCGGCGCGATGACCACGCTGGGCGGCCTCGGGCACGCGCTGCCCTTCCTGATCCCGCATTTCTGGACGGCTACCGGGGTCGCCATCGCCGTGGTGGTGATCGAACTCTGGGCCATCGCCTATATCCAGAACCGCTACATGCAGACCCCGTTCTGGCGGGCGGCCTTGCAGGTGGTGCTGGGCGGGGCGCTGGTGTTCGCAGCGGGGATTCTGATCGGGAGTGCTTAGGCTGAGGAAAGGGGGCCTTTGGGCCTGTCTGGGATGCTCAAAAACACTCACGCTTCAGTTGAAGCGGATGGAGCAGCTTCACCGCCAGCCTCTCAACCCGGGCCGCCGGCTATGGCCGTCGCGCTAGTTCGCGACGACGAAGAACACCACGAGCACCAGCACGGCAAACAGCCCGACCAGGAATGGCCACGGCAACAGGTGCAGTTCGTGCTGGGTTTGAAGTCCGTGATCGACGTTTTCGTGGCGGATACCTTGCATAGGCGGCCTCCCGTGATCAGCGCCGGGGGTCATGCCACCGGCACGCCAATCTTAGCACCGTCGGTGGTGAGGCGAAACTGCTCACGCAAAGACGGGCACTCGCAGTCGGCGCACCTCTCCCGCTTGCGGGGGAGGGGGCCAGCCGAAGGCTGGTAGAGGGGGAGCGGCAAACGCTGGCCCTGCCCAGTCCGCCCACCGGAGTGCGTGGGGCACCGCCTCCCACCGCCTGACGGCGGTACCCTCCCCCGCAAGCGGTGGAGGGATCCCGACTGCTAGATCGGCGGCATGCTCACGCCGCCGGCGCGAACACCGTGATCGCCCCCGGCCGGATGCGGAAATGCGCCGGGGTCTGGGTGACGATGTCGCCATCGAGATTGACCGGGCGCGGCTTCTTGGTGCGGATGTCGAACTCGACGCAGCGGGCAGTGCGCACTTCTTCCCAGGCGCCATGCGTGCCCGAGCGGAAAGCCCGGAGCATCAGCGCCAGCTTCCACACATTGTCGATCTCGAGGCTGTAGAGGTCGAGCGTGCCGTCCTCGATGCTGGCATCCTGCTCGATCACCGTGCCGCCGCCATAGTGCCGGCCATTGCCGACGGCGATCTGGTAGGTTTTGACGTTCGAGGTGCCTTCCCGGTTGATGATGGTGGCGCTGAACGGGCGCGCCTGCAGCAGCACCTTGAGCGCCCCGATGGCATAGCCGAGCCGGCCCCAGCGGCGCTTGGTTTCCGCCGTCAGGCCCATGGCGAGGTCGGCGCCGAGCCCGATGGTCGCGACATTGAAGAACGGGTGGCCGTTGACGTCGCCGAGATCCACCTGGCGCTGGTTGCCGGCGACGATGATGTCGGCCGCAAGTTCGAGCTGGGTGGGGATTTCGAGCGTGCGCGCCAGGTCGTTGGCCGTGCCCATCGGCAAAATGCCCATCGGCAGCCCGGCCGCGACCACCCCATTGGCCGCCGCGTTGATAGTGCCGTCGCCGCCGCAGACGATCGCCATGTCGGCCTCGTGCCGGCGTCTGACGATATCGGCCGCCACTTCCCCGGGTGAACTGAACCGCTCGATCTTGACGTCGATGCCGCCGGCTTCCAGTCGGTTGACGATCGGATCGAGGCTTTCGGCACCGCGCCGGGCGTTGGGATTGACCAGCATCAGCGCCCGACGGCGCGCGGGAAGGCTCATAGGCAGGCTCACATTGCGAACGGCCGTAGATGGAGGCGAGAGCAGGAAATCGCAAGAGCGGCCAGATGCCGCCGCCGATGAGTTCAGCTACGTCCTACCTTCCCCACCGGGTGTCATCCCTGCGAGGAGGGACCCATTTCTCCGCTGGCACGGGCTGTGAGTTGGGTCCCTGCTTTCGCAGGGATGACATCGAGTGGGTGGAGCAGACTGTACAAAGCTACTGGCGAAGCGGCGGAAACAGCCCTAGACGCCGCCGCGCGCCTTCACCAGCTCGCGCATCGCTGGCGCTTCGGCATCGGCTTCCAACGCGAGCCCGTGTGCGACCCCGACCCGGTCGAGCTCCGGGCGGTTCTGGCTCGCCTTGAACTTGGCGTCGATGGCGGCAATCTCGATCTCGATGCCGACAATGCCCTTGAGCTGGCCGGCGATGAAGGCGTCCGGCGCGTCCGACACCGCCCACGGCTTCTGCCGGTTGCCTTCGTGCTGGTCGGTTAGGGCTGACACGTTGGCATGCAGCCACGCGGCATCCTCGATCACCCGGGCGCTGCCTCGTGCCTGGACGATCGCATAGTTCCAGGTCGGCACCACTTTGCCGTCCACTGCCTTCTGCGGGTACCAGCTGGGGGTGATGTAGTGTTCGGTGCCCTGGAACACCACGAGCACGTCAGGGTGCTGGCTCAGCGCCTTCCATTGCGGATTGGCGCGCGACATATGGCAGCGCAGCGTCCCCAGCGGGCCTTCCGCTGCGTAGAGCAGGAACGGTATCGGGTTGGCCAGCAGCCCCTCGCCGGCCGAAATCAGCAGTCCGAGCGGATGCGCCGCGATGAACGCCTGCTGCGTTTCGAGGTCGGTCTCGCGGAAGGCCGGTGGCTGGTACATGGGCTATTCCTCTTGAGGTCTCTGGGCTCTTGTCGTCTTAGGGCTGAACCCGTGGTGAACGCCGCTCAGCCCAGCCGCAGCGGTTCCGGTTCGAGCGCCACATGCAGCTCGTGCCGTCCCGCGGCGAGGCCAGGCAGATAGCCGAAAACGAGCTTGTAGTCGGTGGCCTTCAGCCCCGCCACGGCGGCATGCGCATAAAGCTTCTCGAACCCGGCGGCGATCTCGACCAGCGGGCCATCGTGGATGATCCTGAGGTAGCGCTGCGCCGGGATGACCAGCCGCACCATGCCGTCGGGCACTTCGGTTTTCTTCGCCGCGAGGTAGCCGACCAGTTCGCGGTAGATCCCGCCCTCGCGCGACATCGACACTTCGAGAAACGAGCTGGCGCCGGTATCGGTCTCGAACAGCCGGGTCCAGGCGACCGGGATGGCTTTGGGCAGGTCGTTCCAATGCGCCTCGACCAGGACGCCGATGGCGGTCATTTCCGGCAGTTCGACCGTCTCGATCATCGATAGTCCTCAGCGATCAGGCTCGCCGCCTTGCTCCCGATGGCCATGGCGGCGGCATTGGTGTTGGCCGACGGAATGGCCGGAATGATGGAGCAGTCGATCACCCGCAGGGCCTCGACGCCCCGCACCCTGAGCCGCGCATCGACCACCGCCATCGGATCGTCGTCGCGCCCCATCTTCAGTGAGCCCGACGGATGGTAATTGGTCTTCACCGTCTCCTGCGCAAAGCGGGTCATGCCGGCGAGGTCGGTCACGTCCTTGCCCGGCAGGATCTCCTGCTTGATCTTCGATAGGAACGGCTCGGTCTCGAGCAGCCGGCGGGCGTGCCGCATCGAGGCGAGGGTCAGCCGCAGATCTTCCGGGTCGCCGAAGAAGTTGCAGTCGACCAAAGGCTGCGCCGCCGGGTCGGCCGAGCGCAACCGCACCGTGCCGCGCGCCTTGGGGCGCAACAGGCACGAGGTAAACGTCACGCCCCAGGTGGGCTTGGCCTTCGACACGTCGCGGTCCTGGTAGACGATCGGCGCGCAATAAAGCTGGATGGTCGGCCGATCGCCGCCGTCGGGATCGTAGAACAGGCAGGCTTCGATGCCGGTAGTGGTCACCGGGCCTGAGTTGAACAAGACATACTGCAAGCCGTTGCGCAGCATCGGCCAGCCCTTGTCCTGGCCGAAATAGCCCGACTTGCCCTTGGTGGTGGCGATGACAGGGACTTCGTGATGGTCCTGCAGGTTCGAGCCGACACCGGGCAGGTCGGCCAGCACCGGGATCTGGAAATCGTCGAGATGGTCGGCCGGCCCGATGCCGCTGAGCATCAGGAGCTTCGCCGAGTTGTAGGTGCCTGCCGCAACCAGCACTTCGCGCCCGGCCCGTGCCTCGTGCGGGTCGCCGTCGCGGGTATAGGCGACGCCGACGGCGCGGCCGTTCTCGATGATGACGCGGTCGACCCGCGCCTCGGTGACGATGGTCAGCCGCCGGTCGCGCCGCAGCGGGTCGAGAAAGGCCTTCTTGCCGTCCGAGCGCTCCTTGTAGCGGCCCCACTGTCCGTAGGTGTGCTGCATGATGCCCACCCCATTCTGCCGCTCGCCGTTGAAATCGGGGTTATAGCGATGCCCCAGCCCCTGCGCCGCGAGCAGAAAATCCTCGGTGGTGTCGGAGATATGGCCGGGGTCGGAGACCCGGAGGTTCCCCCCGATACCGTGATACCGGTCGTTGAAACGGGTGTTGCGCTCGAGCCCGCGGAAATGCCCGAGCATGTCGTCGTAGGACCACTCGGTGCTGTTGCCGAGCCCGGCGGCCCAGCCGTCGTAATCTTCCTTCTGGCCGCGCATATAGACCATGGCGTTGACGGCGCTGCCGCCGCCGAGCGCCTTGGCCACCGGCACGATCGGCGCCCGCCCGCCCAGTTGCGGCTGCGGCACTGTCTTGTGCATTTCAAGGAAAGTGTCCTGCGCCAGGTACTTCATATAGCCGGCCGGCATCGCCATGATCCGGTTGGTCGAACGCGGCCCGCGCTCGATGATCAGCACCGAATAGCCGAACTCCCTGACCAGCCGCATCGCCGCCACCGACGCCGCCGACCCGCCGCCGCAGATGATGAAATCGAAGGTGCGTTCGGCCATATGGACTCTATCCCGTTGCGCCGTTCTTAGCTGGGACAGCGGCGACTGAGAAGCCGGTGCAAGTCAAAGCTGTTGTCGACATTGGAGTGCTTGGCTACCCCCACCCTTGATCCCTCCCCACAAGGGGAGGGAGATTGCGAGGCTTCGGTTCCATTGTCTCCCTCCCCTTGATGGGGAGGGTAGCGCAGCTGGCCGCGTCAGCGGCCTAGCGTAGCTGGGTGGGGTGGGGCGCTATGCTCGGACTGTGCGCCCCCTGCCCTCAGGCCGCGTTCGCGGCAGGCAGCGGTAGCGTCGTCTCGAGGATGGCGCCGTTCTTCCGGCACTCTTCGGCGATCTCGACGGCGAAGTCGCGCAGCATCTCGCGATCGAGCACCGCGGCGTTGCGCACCACCATGGCGATGTCGCGGTGCACCGGGTCGACATCGACCGGGCTGATCTCGGTGAGGCGCCCGGCGGCGATGTCGTCGGCGACGGCGGAATAGACGAAAAAGCCGACGCCCTCACCGCGGATGGCGATGCGGCGGGCCGGGCCGGTGGGCAGTTCCACGGACACCGGCGCGCGGCGGAACAGCGCCAGCGCCGCATCGGGATAGACCTGCCACCAGTTGATCGAGATCAGTCGCGGCACCCGCTTCAGCACGTCCTCGATCTTGGGCTCGAGCCCCAGTTCGGCGGCGATCTGCGGCGTCGTCACCATCGGCACCCGCTCGCGCAGCACCAATAGCGGCACGAGGTCGGTGACCAGCGGATCGAGGTTGGGCCAGCAGAGGATCCCCAGTTCGATGTCGCGCTCGCGCAGCATGGCGGCAATCTGGCTCTGGCGGCCCTCGTGGATCACCACGTCGACCGACGGGTACTTGGCCTGGAAGCGTAGCAGCGACTCGGTGACCAGCGGCGAGACGAGGCTGCGCAGCGAGCCGATCGAAACGCGGCCGCGCTCCACCCGGCGCAGCGCCTCCTTGGCCTCCTGCGCCGCCTGCAGGATGCGGCGCGCGTAGGGCAGGAACGTCATGCCCTGATCGGTCAGCGCGATGTTGCGACCGCGGTGGAACAGCGGCACGCCCAACAGGTCCTCCAGCGCCCGCATCCGCATCGATACCGTCGCCTGCGTGACGTTCAGCTTCGCCGCAGCTTTGGTGAAGCTCAGGTCCTGCGCGATCCGGTCGAAGGTTCTGATCTGGTCGAGGTCCATGATAGGCGACGCTTATCGAGGTTGCACCGTGGAGCCTCGCAAGAGGCCTTTGCATTGAACATGCTGATAACGGCGATGGGAGAATGTCAACAGAAATATGTCAGCAAGGCTGACCAATACGTGAGTCGCGAAAGGCCCCCTCACCCGGCGCTGCGCGCCGACCTCTCCCCCAGAGGGAGAGGTGAAGACAGGCCCGATCGCGCAGCTCGCGTCACCTCTCCCTGGGGGGAGAGGTCGGATCGCGGAGCGATCCGGGTGAGGGGGCCTTTCGCGATGCGGCCCGCCGCGCCAATTTCGCCGCCTTGTTCCGCGCCGCTGTCGCTGCCGCGTCATCCCCCAGATGCGCCTCGCCCCGCGCCCGCGCCAGCTCCATCTGCCGCTCGCGCTCGCTGGCTCCCGCCGGCGCCGCCTCGGCGCAGCTCATGCACAGCGAACCCACCGCCTCATGCGGCAGGATCGGGTTGCGGCAGCCGCGGCACAGCACCGCCTCGCCTTCAGCGAGGCCATGCACCACCGAGACGCGCTCGTCGAACACGAAGCACTCGCCGTTGAAGCGGCTTTCGGCTTCCGGGACCGTCTCGAGATACTTGAGGATGCCGCCCTTCAAGTGGAACACCTCCTTGAACCCCTGCGACAGCATATAGGCCGAGGCCTTCTCGCAGCGGATGCCGCCGGTGCAGAACATTGCCACCTTCGGGTGCGCCGCCGGATCGAGCTTGGCCACATAATCCTTGAACTCGGTGAAGCTCTGTGTCCCCGGGTCGCGGGCATTGCTGAAGGTGCCGAGCTTCACCTCATAGTCGTTGCGGGTGTCGATCAGCGTCACGTCGTTGCGGCTGATCAGCCTGTTCCAGTCGCGCGCCTCGACATAGGTGCCGGTGAGCTTGCTCGGGTCGGCCTCGGGCGCGCGCAGCGTCACGATCTCGGGCTTCAGCCGCACCTTCATGCGCAGGAACGGCATTTCGCTAGCGGCGGAGAATTTTGCCTCGGCGCCTGCAAGCCGGCCGTGCCAGAGCGGACTGGATTCGAACCAGTTCATCAGTTCGTCGATCGCCGCGGGCGTACCGGCAACCGTACCGTTGATCCCCTCGGGCGCCAGGATGAAGGTGCCACGAATGCCGCGGGCGCAGCAGAACTGCGCCAGCTCCGGCTTCAGCGCTGCACAATCTTTGAAATCCGCAAACTTGTACAGCGCCAGCACCTTGAAACGGTTCAGGCGTTCCGACAGATTGGCGGCGGTTTCTTCAAGCTCGATCATCGCGGGCGGGTGTAGCATCCGCCAACCGCAACGGGCAAATCGGACATCATTTTCGGGAGAGAGAAATGACCTATCGGGCCAGCGACGCTCGCTATGGCGGCGGCATGCAGTATCGCTATACGGGACGTTCCGGGCTGAAGCTGCCGGTGATCAGCCTGGGGCTGTGGCAGAATTTCGGTGGCACGCGCGACTATCCCAGTGCCTTCGAGATGCTGAGCTACGCCTTCGACAAGGGCGTCACCCATTTCGACCTCGCCAACAATTACGGCCCGCCGCCGGGCGCTGCCGAGGAGTTGTTCGGCGATGTGATGGCGCGCGATTTCCGCCCCTATCGCGACGAAATGATCATCTCCTCCAAGGCCGGCTGGACCATGTGGGAAGGCCCCTATGGCGACCGCGGCTCGCGCAAGTACATCCTCGCTTCGGCCGACCAGAGCCTCAAGCGCATGGGCATCGAGTATTTCGATATCTTCTACTCGCACCGCTACGATTCCGAGACCCCGCTCGAGGAGACGATGGGGGCGCTGGCGCAGCTGCACCGGCAAGGCAAGGCGCTCTACGTCGGCATTTCCATGTACCCTGAGCAGCAGACCCGGGAAGCGGTGCGCATCCTCAAGGACATGGGTGTACCCTGCCTGATCCATCAGCCCAACTACTCGATCCTCAACCGCTGGATTGAGGAAGACGGCACCATGGCCGCCTGCGATGAACTCGGCGTCGGCATCATCGCCTTCTCGCCGCTGCAGCAGGGGATCCTTTCGGGCAAGTACAACAGCCTGAAGGGCGACCTCTCGGGCACCCGCGCCTCGGAGAACTATTCGCTCTCGGCCAACCGGCTCGAGCCGCGCATCCTCGAAGCAGTCGACAAGCTCGGCGAGATCGCCCGGGCGCGGAAGCAGACCATGGTGCAGCTGGCGCTCGCCTGGGTGCTGCGGCGGAAAGAAGTCACCTCGGCGCTGATCGGCATCCGCAATCTCGAGCAGCTCAAGGATTGCCTCGGCGTGCTCGACAACCTCGAGCTCTCGGCCGAGGAGATCGCCGCCATCGACGCCGCCGCCAAAGGCGGCCTGATCGACAGCCGGCCGGGGCGCTGAGCGCAGGGCAACAGTATACGATGGGCCGGCGCGGGAAACGCACCCCCACCCCTGTCCCCTCCCCGCAAGGGGGAGGGAGACGCTCTCACTGGCGTCAGTGTTTTGGTCTCCTCCCCCCTTGCGGGGAGGGACAGGGTGGGGGGTACTCTTCCCGTACCAAGCCATCCACTTATGCGATCGCTGGCGGAGCTCTCAGGCCCGCTCGTCCCGGCAATAGTTCAGCAGCACCGCCGTCAGCACCACGTAGAGCGTGTTGTGCAGCGGAAAACTCAGCATGGTGTCGGGCAGGCCCAGCACCAGGTAGCTGACCGAGAGCAGGCTGCAGCCATAGAGCCGGGTGCGATACTGGCTGTCATGCGGGCTGAAGATGCAGCTCAGCACCGGCAGCACCAGCAGCAGCAGGTAGACCACGAGGCCGAACAGGCCCGAGGCGACAGCGAAGTTCAGCGCGTCGTTGTGCAGGTGCGGCAGCTCTGCGTGCACCAGCTCGTAGACCGCCAGATAGGGGACGATCGCCGTCATCAGCTGCCCCCAGCCATGCCCGAACAGCGGCGCATCGGTAAAGGCCTGGGCGCCGGCGCGATAGAGGATGAAGCGGATGGTGGTGCCGAGGTCGGCCGGATTGTCGCCGCCGGCCAGCCGGCTGAGAATATCGAACATCGACGATGAGCGGGCGCCCGCGAGGTCGGCGAAATAGGCGATGAGCCCGAACCCGGCGAGCACCGCAACGCTCACCGCCGCGGCCAGGAGCTTGTGCCGCACCAGCAGCACCGCGGCGACGAACAGCAGCACCGGAAACGCGACGAGTGCAGCGCGCGAGCCCGAGGCAAAGATCACCGCCAGCGCCATCAACGGGCCGAGCAGGTAGATGAAGCGCTGCCGGCCGGTGGCGGCGGCAGCGCCGATCATGGCGAAAAAGCCCAGCAGCAGCGCGGTGTTGGACAGCCGGATCGGATCGGTGATCGGCGAGCCCAGCCCGGCCCGCTGCATGCCCTCGACATAGTTGAAGTAGAGCGCCATCAACAGCCCGGCGGCGCTGCCGAACAAGGCGAAATCCGCGAGCTTGCGGCTGTTGGCCGGCCCGGCGGCGCGGCGGAACAACAGCGCCAGCGGGGCATAGAGCAGCATGGCCGAGAAGTTGAGCGTCTGCAGCAGGTCGGATGGCTGCCGCATCGTCACCACGGCGCTGATGAACAGCAGCGTGAAGGCGCCGAGAAAGAGTTTTGCCGGCAGGTCGAAGGGGATCGTTACCGTCGCCCGCCGCAGCGCAAAGAAGGCGAACACCGCCAGCGCAATGGCGAGCAGCGCAAAGGTGGTGAAGTAGCCGAGGACTGAGGAGAGTCCGATCGCCACCACCAGCATGGCGCGGCGCAGCAGCGCCTCGCTGGCGGCGGAAGGGCTGAGCGGCGCCAGCGGCAGGCCGACCGGCAACGCTTCGGCGACCGGCCGCCCCTTTGGGGCTGCCTCGCCGATCACCTCGCCATTGCCGTCAGCCGTCATCGGTCCGCCTTCAGGTCCTGAGCACGCCGCCTGTCGCCTTGCTCACTGCGGCAACGACATTCGCCGCCACCTTCTCGATCTCCTCGTCGGTCAGCGTCTTGTCGCTGGGCTGCAGCGTCACGGCGATGCCGACCGATTTCTTGTCCTCGGCGATCCCCTTGCCTTCGAACACGTCGAACACCGACACTTCCGTGATCAGCGTCTTGTCGGCGTTCCTGGCGGCACGGAGGATCGTCGCCGCCGGCACCGAGCGGTCGACGAGGAAGGCGAAATCGCGGCTCAGCGGCATCAGGCCCGAGAGCTTCAGCGCCGGCTTGGAGCGGGTCGGTTTCTTCCGCGGTTCGGGGATCGCGTCGAGATCGAGCTCGAACGCCGCCACCGGACCCGCCAGGTCGAACGCTTCGAGTTCGTTCGGGTGGATTTCGCCGAACCAGCCGATGGTCAGCTTGGGGCCGAGCTGGATGCGCCCACCGCGGCCCGGATGGCTCCACGGGGCGGGTTCGGCCACCAGTTGCAGTTTGTCGATGTCATGGCCCATGGCGTCGAGCAGCGCCGCCATATCGGATTTGGCGTCGAACACCGAGACCTTGCCATTACTCGATTGCCAGTGGCGCGACCCACCGAGGCGAATGCCCGAGGCATAGGTGCGCTGGCCCTCGGGCTGCACCGAGTGGAACACCTGGCCGACTTCGAACAGCTTCAGCTCGCTCAGGCCGCGATTGGTGTTGCGCTGTGCGGCGCCGAGCAGGCCCGGCAGCAGCGAGGGCCGCATGTCGGTGAGTTCCGAGGCGATCGGGTTGGCGAGCTTCAGCTCGGCCGCGCCGCCGCCGTAGCGCTGCGCTTCCGCTTCGGGGATGAACGACCAGGTTACCGCTTCGTCGAGCCCGCGTGCCGCGAGCGTGCGGCGGGCGAGGCGGCGGCGGTTCTGCAGCACTGTCAGCATGCGCGGCGCCACGTGGTTGAGCCGCGGCAGCGGATCGACCGGCACGTTGTCGACGCCCACCATGCGCATCACTTCCTCGGCGAGGTCGGCCTTCATGGTGATATCCGGCCGCCAGGAGGGGACATGCACCTTGCGGGTCAAACCGGCGCCCTCGAGCTTGAAGCCGAGCCGCCCGAGGATGGCTTCGATCTCGCTCGGCGAGGTCTCGAGGCCGGTCAGCCGTTCGACTTCGCTGAGCGGGAACTCGACCACCGTGTTGGGGAACACGTCCTCGCCCGAAATCACCGGCTCCATCGCTTCGCCACCCACCAGCTCCAGCATCAGCCGGGTGGCGAGTTCGAGGCCGGGCTCGGTGAGCGCGGGATCGACCGACCGCTCCAGCCGGTAGCGGGCGTCCGAGACGATGCCGGTCTTGCGGCCGGTCTGCGCGATGAGATCGGGATCCCAGCTGGCGCATTCCATCAGGACGTTCACCGTGGCGTCGGTGGTGCCGGAGCGAATGCCGCCCATCACCCCACCGAGGCAGAGCGGGCCCTGGTCGTCGGCGATCACCGTCATGGTCTCATCGAGCGCGTAGAGCTTGTTGTCGAGCGCGTCGAACTCTTCGCCCGGCCTGGCGTTGCGCAGCACTGCCTGCCCGACGATCTTGTCGGCGTCATAGGCGTGGAGCGGCCGGCCCCAGCCGAGCGACACGAGGTTGGTGATATCGACCACCGCATTGATCGGCCTCAGGCCCACGGCGCGCAGCCGCTGCTGCAGCCAATCGGGCGACGGGCCGTTCTTGATGCCCTTGAAGTAGCGGCCGGCGAACTTGCGGATCGCCTTGGGTTCGCCGGCGGCGAACTGGTGCGGCAGCGGCGGTATCGGGCTCGGGCCCTGCGATGGTACCGGCGACATATCGGTCGGCTTCAGCTTGCCGGCGCCGAAGGCCGCGAGGTCGCGCGCCACGCCGTAGACCCCGGTGGCGTCGCCGCGATTGGGGGTGATCGAGATATCGATCAGCGTGCTGCCGAGCTTGGCGTAATCGACATAGGCCACGCCGACAGGCGCATCCGCAGGCAGTTCGATGATGCCGTCATGGTCGTTCGAAAGCTCGAGCTCGGCCGCCGAGCAGAGCATGCCGTTCGACGGCTCGCCGCGGATCACCACACCGGCCTTCAGGGTGAAATCCTTGCCCGGGATGTAGGTATCGGGGAAGGCGAACACCGATTTCATCCCGGTGCGCGCGTTGGGCGCGCCGCACACCACGTCGATCAGCGTGCCGGTGCCGGCATCGACCTTGCAGAGGTTGAGATGGTCCGAGTTCGGATGCGGCTTCGCCTCGACCACATGGGCGACGACGAACGGCCGGAGCTTTTCGGCCGTATCGACGATCTCTTCGACCTCGAGCCCGACCATGGTCAGCGCCTTGCCGATCTCCTCGGCCGAGGCGGTGGTGTCGAGGTGTTCTTTCAGCCAGTCGAGAGTGAACTTCATTTGTAGATGCTTTCGGTCGCTTCGATCCTGGGCAGTTGCCCGCTGATCTCGAAGAGTTTGGCAAGGACGTTGGCAAAGCCGCGCGCGTCGTCGATGGCGCGGTGGGTATGTTCGATATGGCCGTACCAGGCCGGCGGCACGCGCTGCATGCCCCACCTGGTATACTCGGCCCCGCGCAGCGTGCCGGCCATGGTGTAAAGGCAGACCCCGCCGCCGCGGAAGATCTGCCGGCTCTTGTATGGTCCACCCATGACGCGGGTGCCGGCGAACACCGACAGGTAGTGGTCCATCCACAGCCCATCGAAGATCATCGGCGCGGCCGCGAAGACGCGGAAGCCGGGCAGGCTCTCCACCCAGTCGGCGTAGCGCGGCATGACGATGCCGGGATCTTCCGGGTTTTGGGTGGCATGCTTCCAGGCCTCGGGCTGCGTCTTCCACCACGCCATGGTGTTGGGGTCGGGTTTGCGGTCGGCGCGCGGCGTCAGCACCGCCTCGAACTCGCTCAGCACTGTGCCCGAGATGTCGACCGCTACCGAGGCAAAGCTCAGCATCGAACTCTCCAGCGGGTTATGTCCGTCGGACTCGATGTCGGTGACGACGAAGGTGCAGAGGTCCGACTGACCCGGCGCGATAGGTGGCTGCAGGCTCATCGGGGCAGTACCTCGACCAGCTTGAAGCGCTCGCAGACCAGCTCGAGGTCCTCCGACCAGCCGCCATTACGCTCGAAATAGGCCACGTGGCCGGCTCGCCAGGCGGCGAAGTCACCCTCGCCTTCGGCCAGCGCGAAGGCTTCGGGCACATCGGCGAAGCGACGGACCTCGAGTGACACGGTCTCGATCACGGCGGCGGGTTTGCCGGAACCATCGAGCACCACATCGCGGCGACCGACCTCAGGCATGGCTTCCTTGCCCGGGCCGTAGTCACGGACTGCACCACAGGTTGCCGTCTTGGCGCCGGCGAGCACCAATGCCAGCAACTCATCGGCCAGCGCCGGGCTGTCGCCGAACGAGAAACGAACAGCATCGGTGTAGCTGGAAGGGACAACTACGGGCATGGCCGCTCCTTCACCGGGTCATCCCCGCGAAAGCGGGGACCTCTGCTTGCTCGGCCGGCATCGCAAACGCAGGTTCCCGCTGTCGCGGGAACGCCTCCGAGTGCGCGGAGATCGCCGAGCGCGGCGGCAGTCAGCACGGGGAGGCTCATCGCGGCAGCTCGGTCACATAGGTGCAATGGCCGGAGGCGACGGTGCCTTCGGTGTCGACCCGGACGAACGGCATGTTCTCATCGATCAGGCTGATGCGCAGCAGAAACCCGGTGCTGCTGTCGAGCGCCACGAAATCGATGCGCTCCTGCAGCGAGCCAGGATTGATCACCTTGAGGCTGCCGGCCTCGATGGTGTCATTGTCCGAGCCGATGAAATGCTCGCGATAGGCGCCGGTCTCGAGGTCGATCCGCGTCACCCGCGACCCGGCAGCACGGGCCTTGTCGATGCTGATGATCAGCGGCAGCGTCTCGCTCGAGTTGTAATAGTGCTCCGGCGTGCAGGCGACCATCTCCTCGGCGATTGCGGGGGACGCCATCAGAACGGCGGCGAAAGCAACGAAGAGTTTCATGCGGTTGCCGCCTCTGTAACTGGGTCGTCCCCGCGAAAGCGGGGAACTCTGTTTTCCTTGCCTGCGTCGCAAACGGAGGTTCCCGCTTTTGCGGGAATGACACCGAGTACGTGGCAGCGCTGGAGCGCACGCATCAGCTGCTGAGCCCGCCGAACAGCGTCGGCAGGTCGAGCGGCCGGAAGCCGTAGTGATCGAGCCAGCGCTTGTCGGCATCGAAGAAGGCGCGCAGGTCATTCATGCCGTATTTGAGCATGGCAATGCGATCGATCCCCATGCCCCAGGCAAAGCCCTGGTAGACATCGGGATCGAGCCCGCAATTGCGCAACACGTTCGGATGCACCATGCCGCAGCCGAGGATCTCCAGCCAATCGGTGCCTTCGCCGATCTTCACTTCGGCGCCCGAACGGTCGCACTGCACGTCGACTTCCATCGACGGCTCGGTGAACGGGAAGAAGCTCGGCCGGAACCTGAGCGTCACGTTGTCGACCTCGAAGAACGCCTTGAGGAACTCCTCCAGCACCCAGCGCAACTGGCCGATATGGCTGGACTTGTCGATGACGAGGCCCTCGACCTGGTGGAACATCGGCGTGTGCGTCTGGTCGGAATCGTGCCGATAGGTGCGGCCGGGCATCACCACGCGGATCGGCGGATCGATCGCCGGTGTCAGATAGGGCGCTGCCGGCTTCTCGTTGCCCTTGAGCATGGTGCGGATCTGCACCGGCGAGGTGTGGGTGCGGAGCACACGCTTCACCCCATCCGGCGACGGCGCCATGAAGAAGGTGTCATGCATCTCGCGCGCCGGGTGTCCCTCGGGAAAGTTGAGCGCGGTGAAATTGTACCAGTCGGTTTCGATATCGGGCCCTTCGGCGATCGAGAACCCCATGTCGGAGAAGATCGCGGTGATCTCGTCGATCACCTGGCTCACCGGGTGGATGCGGCCTTCGGCGGTGGGCGAGGGGCGGACCGGCAGGGTGACGTCGACCCGTTCGGCAGCGAGCCGCGCATCGAGCGCCGCCTTGCTCAGTTCGGTGGCGCGGGCTTCGATCAGCGCCGTCACTTCGGTCTTCAAACCGTTGATGGCGGCGCCGGCGGCTTTTCGCTCTTCCGGTGCGATGCCGCCCAGCGTCGCGAGCAGGGCCGAGACTGAACCCTTCTTGCCGAGCGCCGCGACGCGCACGGCTTCGATGGCGCCTTCGTCGCCGGCGGCGGCGACGGCAGCGCCGATTTCGGCGCGAAGGGTGGCGATCTGAGCGTCGAGAGACATGTGTTGTTCCATTTGTCGTTCGCTTCGTTGCCGCTCACACCGCTGTCATGCCGGCGAAGGCCCGTATCCATCTTGAGATCTCAGGATGGCCCCGGCCTTCGCCGGGGTGACATCGTGTTCTGGGCGGCGTTGGGACCAAAAACAAAAGCCCCGCGCCATCCCCGGTTTCGGGGCGGCGCAAGGCTTAGCTTAGGGCCTCAGAAAAGGCGAGGGTGGTCTTGCCGACTACGCTTACGCGGAAACGCGCTGGTGCGTGGTGGTCTCGAGCTTCTCGAGATACCCCAGGGCCTTCTTGGCCTGGGCAACCAGCACGGCGAACGCTGCGGGCTCGGTGATCGCGAGATCGGAGAGCACCTTGCGGTCGACGGCAATCTCGGCCTTGCTGAGGCCGTCGATAAATCGACCGTAGGTCAGGCCGTGGTCGCGCACTGCGGCGTTGATGCGCTGGATCCAGAGCGCGCGGAAGTTGCGCTTCTTGACCCGGCGATCGCGGTACGCGTACTGGCCGGCCTTGTCGACGGCGGCCTTGGCGGTGCGGATGGTGTTCTTGCGGCGACCGTAAAAACCGGAAGCGGCCTTCAGAACCTTCTTGTGACGGGCGTGGGCGGTAACGCCTCTTTTAACGCGTGACATCTATCGGCGCTCCTTAACGGTTATACGGCATGTACCACTTGACCAGACTCTCATCGCCCTTCTTGAGGATCTTGGTCCCCCGATGGGAGCGGATGTAGTCGGCGTCGTGGCTAAGGAGACGGTGCCGCTTGCCCGCGACGCCGGCCTTGACGCGGCCGGTCGCGGTCATCTTGAAGCGCTTCTTGGCGCCCGATTTAGTCTTCATCTTTGGCATTTTGCTGTCCTGGTTAGAGGCGGCTCATCAGAGCCCGCATTCGGGATCGCCACGGCATGCCTTTTGGCCGGGCGGCCCGTCGAGAAGGCGGGTGTATAGGGGGAAAGCAGGGCGGGCGCAAGGGGGCGCGGCCACCGCTGTCATCGGCGCGTAATATCGTTCTGCCCTGATCCCGGCAAGCGCCCCGCTGAGGGCGCAATTCCGGGAAGCGTTCAATGACTGATCTGTTTGCGCCGAGGCCGGCGAGCCGACCGCTGTTCAGGGTCAGCAAGGCGCAGTTGCGTGGCGCTATCTGGCTCCTGGCGCTGGCGGTGTTTGTGCTGTTGCCCAAGCCGTTTGCCGATGTTGCACCGGCGGCGGCCCGGGTGGTGGCGGAGCGTTAGGCTCAATGCACCACTGCGATTGCCCAGCGAAGGCTGGGACCCAACTACCCACGGGCGCGGGCTGAGAAATGGGTCCCAACCAACTCCTCTGGTGCAGTCCAGTCGTGAAAGGCGCTAGCCGCGGTTGGCGGCGGCGAGTTCGCTGAGCCCGTCGATAAGGTGCGCAGCTTCGGTCTTTGAAAGGCTCGCCAGCGCCTGCCGGTCGGCCCGCGCCGCGGCGGCCGCCGCATCCGGCAGCACGCTCTTGGCCTTGGGGCTGAGATAGAGCCCCTGCGCCCGGCCCTTGCCGATCGAGGCCTTCTCGATCCAGCCATCGGCTTCGAGGCCGCTGAGGGTGCGGGCGACACCCGGCTGTTCGAGCTCGAGCCGGGTCACCAGCTCGGCCTGCGTCAGCCCTTCGCGCTCGGCAATCTCGCTCAGCGCGGTGAACTGCGCCGGATGCAACCCGAACGGCTCCAGCGCCTCACGCAGATGGTTGGCCAGTCGTCGCGCCAGCTGGCTGGCGACGTGGAACAGGGTTTCCTTGTGGTCGAACACGGCCCCCTCCCTCAGAGGTGAAGGGCCATCATAGCGTGTTGTGACTTAAGGGGAGATTGCTGGGTGCTGACTGATAGAGACGGCCCCCTCCCGGCCTCCCCCATGAAGGGGGAGGTGAAGAGTCGGGGCTCGGTCTTCGATTGTGCCCAATGCACCGGCGAGGCACCTCCCCCCTTGTGGGGGAGGATGGGAGGGGCCGTCTGCTGCGGTTATCCGCTACCGCACGATCTCCGACCAAGGCCGGCCGCTGCGCGCCGCCTCCGCGGCGAGTGCAATGGAGCGCTTCTGCGCCGCGGTCAGCTCGTCGGAGACGATGTTCGCGGCGTTCGCCGGGTCGAGCATGGCGCGCGGCACCAAGAGGCGCTCGAAGAAACCGAGCGCCGCCCAGACATTGTCGGCCAGTGTGTCGGCCGGTCGGCGGCGCAGCGCCGCCTGTGTTGCCAGTTCGAGGTAGTACGATGGGAAATCCAGCCCGTTCTGGTCGCGCCAGAGCTTCAGGATCCGCACCTCGTCCTGCCAGCCCGCCCCGTGACTGTCGAGCACGTGCTGATGCAGGTTCGTGGTAATGGCGATGCTGCGGCGGGCCGAGTAGATCTCGTGGATGTCCGAGATCATCGACAGGCGCTTTACCGGCAGCAGGTCCACCACCATGTTGCCCAGGTTCAGCGCCAGCGTGACATCGCGCCGGACCGGGGCGAGGCCGAGCCGCCGGAATGCCCCGTACATCGACTCGTAGATCTCGGTGATGCGGTGCTCCGACTGGGCGTGGATCCACACCACATAGTCGATGCTGACGCCGCTGCGATTGGCCATCCCCTTTTCGAAGCCGCCGCCGGGGGTGACGTCGACGATGTGGCGGCTGCCCCAGGCATGGCACAGCGCCGCGATCTTGCCTTCGACGCGCGTCAATTCGGCCATCGCCTCACGCGTGACCGTCTCGCGATCGAGGATATCCCGAAGGTATTCGGACGCCGACACGGTACTGAATGCCACCTGCATGACCGCATTTTACGATAATGCCGCGGATCCGGCCAGTATTCCCGGCGAGCGCATGTCGCAGTGGTTAGCGAGAACAGTTAATCGCGGAGCGAGAACAGTATTGGCTCACGCCTCGCTGTCCTTGAGGCCGCCGGCGATAGCGTCCATGAAGGCACTCAAGCGGCGTGGAACCAGCCGGCGCGACGGATAGACCAGGTGGATCGGCAGCGTCATGCGCTGCCAGTGCGGCAGCACCTCGAGCAGCCGGCCATTGCTGAGCGGTTCGGCGACCAGGTCGACCGGCAGATAGACGATCCCCGCACCTTCCAGCGCCGCTGCCAGCTGTGCCTCGCCATTGTCGATCTGCAGCCCGCCTTCCACCTCGGCGATCACCGAAGTGCCGCCCGGTCCGACGAACGGCCAGCGGTTGCGCGGGCTCATATTGAGGTTGAGGATGCAGCGATGCTCGCGCAACGCCTCGGGCGTCGCCGGCAGCCCGAACTGGCTCGCATAACCGGGCGAGGCGACGCAGCGGAATCGGTAGGTGCCGATGCGGCGCGCGATCATCGTCGAGGCCTGCAACTCCCCGACCCGGACCGCCACGTCGTACCCCTCGGCAATGAGATCGGCCCGGCGGTCGTTGAGGCTGAGCTCCACCGTCACCGCCGGATTGTCCTCGCAAAACCGCGCGACGATCCCGGCCAACCGGTGGATGCCGAGTGTCGCGGGGCCGGTGGCGCGGATCCGGCCCGAGAGCTTTCCGGGCTCGGTGCGGGTGAGGTCTTCGAGCTCGGCCACCGCCTCGAGCACTGCCTCGGCCTGCGCAAAGAAGCTCTCCCCCAGCTCGGTCAGCCGCTGCGCCCGCGTCGTGCGCTCGATCAGCCGGGCCCCGTGGTCCTCTTCCAGCGCCTGGATGCGGCGGCCGACCATGGCCGGCGAGATGCCGAGCCGCCGCGCCGCCCCGGCAAAGCTGCCGGATTTGACCGCCGCCACGAAGGTTTCGAGGTTGGTCAACTCGGCCATTCGATACTCCAGTGCAACAGTGAAGCGCGATTGGCGGCAATTCTATACCTCCATGCTGGCGCGTAGATAGGGGTCATCGCAATCCTGAGGATGGAGCTTTCCAAAATGACCACCACCGCAATTCTCGGCCTCGGCAATATGGGCAAGGGTCTCGCCAAGCGTCTCGCCGGCAAGACCGAGCTGGTGCTCGGCGCTTCCAACCCGGCCGCAGCCGCCGAGTTCGCCTCCTCGGTCGGCGCCACCGTGACCGACTACCAGAACGCCGTGCTCGCCGCCGATATCGTCGTTTTGGCCTTGCCCTATGGCGCCGCCCTCGAGCTCGCCGGCAAGCTGCCGCTGAGTGGCAAGATCGTCGTCGACATCACCAACCCGCTGAAGGCGGATTTCTCCGGCCTCACCATCGGCCACACCACGTCGGCGGCTGAGCAACTGCAGGCGGCGGCGCCCTCTGCCAAGGTGGTGAAGGGCTACAACACCATCTTCGCCAGCCTGTTCGACACGCCGGTCAGCGCTACCCGGAATGTCCCGGTGTTCCTCGCCGGCAATGACGTCGCTGCGCTCGAAGCTGTCGCCGAACTAGTCAGGGCCTCTGGGTTTGCGGTCGAAAATGTCGGCGGCCTCGACGGTGCCCGCTTGATCGAGCCGGTGGGCATGCTGAACATCCGCTTCGGCTACGGCCTCGGCCAGGGCACCGCCATCGCCCCGACCTGGCTGAAGCTGGCGGCGTAAGCCACCACTCTCTCGAGATCGAAAAAAAGCAGGGCGCCGCTTGGCGCCCTGCTTGCATTCGTCATCGCAATCGGTGCGTAACGCTGCCAATGTCTCGGATCAGCCTGGAGCATCCAATGTCGAACCCCATCCTGTCCTCCCGGCTGCTGCTGGTGGCCGCTGGTCTTTGCGGTGCACTGGGCGTCGCCGCGGCGGCGCGCGCCAGTCATGCCGGCGACGACAATCTCGGCATCGCCGCGAACTTCCTGCTGCTGCATGCCCCGGTGCTGATCGGTTTGAGCCTCCTGGCGGCGAGCCGGGTCGCAGCAGCGGCAGGCGTCGTGCTGCTGGTCGGACTGGTGCTGTTCGCCGGCGATCTCGCGGCGCGCTCACTGCTCGGCGGGCCGCTGTTCCCCATGGCTGCGCCACTGGGCGGGGGCGGGCTGATCGTCGGCTGGCTGCTGGTGGCGCTGGCTGGGGTGGTGAGGCGGGGGCGCGCTGACTGAGAGAGACGGCCCCCTCCCGGCCTCCCCCATAAAGGGGGAGGTGCAGAGTCGAGGCCCTGTCCTCGATCGTGCCATACGCTCCGGCGCGGCACCTCCCCCTTTATGGGGGAGGATGGGAGGGGGCCGTCTGCTTCGGTTCCATCCCCGAAGACTCAATCCCCAAAAAACAAAGGGCGACCCTCAGGCCGCCCTCGTTCAACTCAAACTGCTGTCGCCCTTACTTCGGCGCCAGCACCATCACCATCTGGCGGCCTTCGGAGCGCGGCGAGGATTCGACCTTCGCCTTTGCCTCGAGCTCGGCCTGCACCTTGACCAGCAATTGCATGCCCAGTTCCTGGTGCGCCATCTCGCGACCGCGGAAGCGCATGGTGACCTTCACCCGGTCGCCGTCCTCGAGAAAGCGGTGCACCGCCTTCATCTTGGTCTCGTAATCATGCGTATCGATGTTCGGACGCAGCTGGATTTCCTTGACCTCGATCACCTTCTGCTTCTTGCGCGCTTCGGCGGCCTTCTTCTGGGCAGCATATTTGAAGCGGCCCAGATCGAGCATCTTGGCAACGGGGGGAACTGAGTTCGGGGAAATGATGACGAGATCGAGTCCCTGCTCCTGCGCCTCGGACAACGCCTCGCGCGTCCGCACGACGCCACGGTTGGCGCCTTCGGCATCAATCAGCTGGACATCGGGGGAGGAGATATCTTCGTTAGATTGC
>NZ_DASZAW010000004.1:0-63589 GCF_035944845.1 Devosia sp.
CATTTGCACGTTTTGCGTTTGCACCTTGCGATGCAAATTGACGAGGACACACACCTTAAACCAACGAACTTAAAGTTCATCGGCAATGGTATGTACCTCTAAGAAACGTACCGTCGATTGTGTCGTGTTGCCCAGTCTTTCGACCGGACCGCAAGAACCTCGCCGTCCACGTTTCTCTTTCTTCCAATCTTCACAATGTCAAAGATCTGACCCCGGATGCGGCTCTCGCCGGCGGCGTCGGTGGAAGCCTCAAGCTCCCGAATTCCTTAGAGAACAGAAACCTCTCTCCGGTTGCCCGGCAGCAGTTCTGCCCTTTCAGTAATCGCTGATCAGTGGGAGCAGCTAGTGCTCGGCGTCGTCAGCGGGGCGGGTTGTATTCGAGACGTTTTCGTCTGTCAACACCCCATTTTCAACTTTCGGAAGACCGAATTCTGAAAACCTGAAATCGCCAATCACTTAGTGATTTCAGAGGCTTGCTTCAGTCTTTGGCGTCGTTTCCGGCACCGCGGTCTGCAGCGATGGGCGGGTTATAGGGGCGACCCCTTCGAGGTGTCAACAGCCCAAAATGACGAATCTGACATTTTTCGCGGACACCCGTCCGGACCACCGTCCAACCCGTTAGCCGGGTATATAGCACGTGCGCGCGAGGACTGTCATCTGGTGTTCGCAATCTGGGAGTTCAAGACCCCCCGGACAGTGATTCACCCCCTGTGGAAATCCTTCCTGGAGGTCCAGGCAAGCGCGAATCTTCCGCTCCCGCGGTGAATCGGGTGGCCGGTTTGTTCGGTGCATTGTCGGAACCGGTGCCTCCTCCAACCCACCGAGGCCTAGTTTTGCCGTATTGTCCCCGCACCTAGGCCTGAGCCAATGAGTTGACTCGCGCCCAAGCGCGCGGCACTTGTGACCAATGGGGCGCCGAGACTTCGGCAATAGGCAGCAGGCGAACAGGGTTGAACCCAGCACAACGCAATCGCACCGCCGCGCTTCTCAAAGCCAGCGGCTTCGAGGATGGTCCGGCGCTGACCGTGCAATCCACCGATGGCGAGATTCCGCATGGCCGTGAGCTGAGCTTCGCCTGGCTGACCGGCACGGTGATGACCGGCCTCACGTCCGTGCTGCTGATGGGCGCCGCGCTTTATGTTTCGTTCGAAGGCCAGGACACCTTCTCCACCGCCTATGAAGCGCTGCAGTTGATCACCAAGCCGACCGAGACGGCGGTCGACTCGCAGGTAAAGGGCGATCGCGTGCGCCCGGTGGCCAAGACCCGCTCCGAGCTCGAGATCGTCGAGGCCTCCATTCGCGAGAATGTCGACGGCCGCGCCCTGATCAGGAAGCAACCCTTCGTGCGGGTCCGCGCCACGCTCGCCACCGCGGCCACGGCGCTGTCCAACGATATTCCCGACTACGATCCGGTGGCGATGATCGACGCCAGCCAGCCGGTGGTGGCCGATGGCGACGATGTCGCCAACCCCGACATCTATGGCGCCGAGGTCGAAGGCGAGGTGCAGATCAAGACGGCAGCCCTGCCCGCGAGCTTCGTTCCGGCTCCGGCCATCTCCGACAAGAGCGCCTCGGACTTCGTCCGCTCGACGGTCGAAAACCTGTTTGCCGAGGGTGGCGGCGAAGGCGAGGTGGCGCTGGCCTACGCGCAGCCCGACACTGGCCTGCGCGACCTGGGCGTGGTGACCGATGGCGGCCTCTCGGGCATCGCCGAGAATGTCTCGATCCTGCCCAAGACCAAACTGGCCGAGGACGCCGGGCTCGGCCGCTCCGAGCGCGTGGTCACGGTCCGCGAGAGCGGCTCGCTGAAGGACCCGCTGCTCAAGAACGGCTTCGACAACCAGACCTACGACATGGTCTCGGCAACGCTGAAGAATGTGCTGTCGTCGGCGAACGTGCCGGGTGGGGCGCGCCTGCGCATCCTGATGGGGCCGGCCCGCAACTCGCAGACCTTGATCCCGCACCGGCTCAGCATCTACTTCCCTGATCCCAAGAGCGGCGAAATCAAGCACGCCGCGACTGCCGCGCTCACCGACCGCGGCAGCTACGTGCTCGGGCTCGAACCGCCCAAGATCGAGTTCCCGGAAGAAGACACCGAGGAAATCAACGTCAACAACCTGCCCTCGGTCTACCGCTCGATCTGGGAGACGGCGCGCAAGCACGACATCGACGATGCCATCACGTCGCGCATCGTCGCCATGTTTGCCTACGACATCGACCTGACGAAGCGCATCAGCGCCGGCGACTCGATCGAGATTCTCGAGACCGAGAAGGATGCCAACGGTCATCAGGACCTGCTTTATGTCGGCCTGAAGCTCGGCACCACGACGCGCGAGTTGTTCCGCTTCCGCACCGATGACGGCACCGTCGACTTCTACGATCCCGACGGCGAGACCGGAAAGCGTTTCCTGACGCGCCGGCCGCTGCAGGGCGGCGGTCGCCTCGCCAGCCGCTTCGGCAATCGCGTGCATCCGATCTTCAAGTCGCGCCGCATGCATACCGGCGTCGATCTCGCCGCCAAGACCGGTACACCGATCTATGCCTCGGGCGACGGCGTGATCGAGAAGGCCCAGTGGGTCTCCGGCTATGGCAAGTATGTCGAAATCAAGCACGTGAACGGCTTTGAGACCGGCTATGGCCACCAGAGCCGCATCGCCGACGGCATCAAGCCGGGGGTGCGCGTGCGCCAGGGCCAGATCATCGGCTATGTCGGCTCGACCGGTAACTCCACCGGCCCGCACCTGCATTTCGAGATCAAGGTCAACGGCCGCTTCGTCGACCCCCTGAGCGTCAAGCTGCCGCGCGACAAGTCGCTCTCCGCCCAGTACGAGGGCAATTTCGAGCAGACCATCGCGCAGATCCGCGACCTGATGAAGCGCGACGCCGCCCCGATGACGGTTGCGGCACTGAACTAAGCCGAACGCGCAGCCGGGTACTTTACCTGCAGGGCTTCTCCACAGGGTCATTCCCGCGAAAGCGGGAACCTCTGTTTTGGTGAGCGCTGAACCATCTCAAACAGAGGTCCCCGCTTTCGCGGGGGGTGACCTGGTGGTTGGCTGCCATGCCCAGTGGTCGCGGCAGCTACGCCGTCTTCTTCCTCAGTTTGTTCTCCTGGGTGAACCAGGCGATCACTGCCGAGAGCAGCGCCAACCCGGCATTGCTGTAGGCGATGGCGGCGAAGGCGGCGTTGTTGGCGCCCTGCCGCGCCGTTTCGGCATCGGTGGCGAGCGGAGCGTCGGGTTGCATGCCGAAAAACAGTGGCAGCTCGGCAAAGCCGCCGAGCGAGCGCTCGAACACGAAGGCCGCGACACCGCCCATCAGCGCCACCGCAAGGAGGCCGGCAACGCGCGCCACTGCATTGTTCACTCCGGAGGCGAGCCCGGTATCGCGATCCTCGACCGAGGTCATCACCGCCGTCGACAGCGGCGACACCACGGCGCTCATCCCCAGTCCCATCAGGATGGTGAGCGGCAGCACCCCGAGCCAGACATTCTGCAGCGGCGCCAGGAGCCCGAGCAGTGCAAACGCGATGGCGACGATCACCGCACCGAGCGTGATCATCGGCCCCGGCCCAACCTTGTCGGAAAGCCTGCCGGCATAGGGCGAGAGCACAGTGAGCGCGATGCCGAACGGCAGGAAGGCGATCGACACCTCCGCAGCGGTGACGCCCCAGCCGCCGATCAGCGTCATCGGCAGGAAGAAGGTTACCGCCGAGAGCGCGAAATAGAGGGCGAAGGTCAGTCCCTGAGCGCCCGAAAAGGCGACGTTCCTGAAGTGGTAGAGCGGCAGCATCGGCGCCCTGCTGCGCGTTTCCCACCAGAGGAAGGCGAGGAGCGCAATGAGGCCGATGCCGCAATAGGCCAGCACGTGGCTCAACACCGGCGCATTGCCGCCGGTGCCGGTGAGCCCGAGTGCGATCAGCAGCAGCGCCACGGTGATCAGCGCCCCGCCGACCAGATCGAGCCGCCGGCCTGCTTCCGGTTGATCGACCGGGACCTTGAGGAACAGCAGCGCCAGCGCGATGCCGCCGAGCGGCAGGTTGATGGCGAATACCAGCCGCCAGCTCCAATCGCCCATGGTGGTGAGCACGAACCCGCCCACGACCGGCCCGAGGATGGTGGTGAGCGACGAGAAGGCCGACCACAGCCCGATGGCCTTGCCGCGCTCTTCGCGCGGATAAGCCTTGGCGATGATCGCGAGGCTCCCCGGCACCATCAGCGCCGCGCCGAGCCCCTGCACGGCACGGGCGATGATCAGGAAACCGGGGTTGGGTGCCACCGCGCAGACCAGCGATGCTGCAACGAACAGCACGATGCCGAGCGCAAAGATGTTCCTCAGCCCGAAGCGATCCCCCGCTGCACCGCCGATCAGCAGCAGCGAGGCGAGAAACAGCATATAGGCGTTGGAAATCCACTGCGCATCGGCAAGGCTGGCGCCGAGATCGGCGCGGATCGCCGGGGTGGCGATCGACAGCACGGAGCCGTCGATAAAGCCCATCGAGGACGCAAGGATCGCCGCAACCAGCACATAGATGCGGCTTTCGGCCGGACAGAAGGTGGCCGGCGCAGCACTCGATTTGACGTCGTTCATCCCCGGCTCCCTGGCGGAGCGCTTTCAGGAAAGTTGCAGCCTTTCGAAAGCGCGACACATGACCTTGCGGCGTCGCCAGCCTACGCCTTCTCGATCCACACCGCGAGTTCGTTGCCGCCGGGCTCGCGGAAGTGAAAGCGCCGTCCGCCGGGGAAATCGAATGCCGCCTTGGTGATCACCCCGCCCGCCGCCAGCACCTCGCGCTCGGCCAGCTCAAGATCCTCGGTACGGATCACCGCCAGGGGTTTTTCGGTCCGCCCCTCGCTCGCGTCGATGCCCGCGTCGATCCCCGCATCGTCGATCCCCTCATAGGACGGGCCATAGCCCGTGAAGCTCCAGCCAAACGCTTCGGCAAAGAAGCGGTGGCTCTGCTGTGCGCTGGTGGACGGAAACTCGAGGTAGTCGATCTGGTACCGCTGCTTCAACTTGATAACTCCCGTTGTTCTCTTTTTGTTCTTATCGTATCCAGATCGTGCAGGCAACCATGGACCCAACTGCCGCCGGCTCTCATTTTGCCACGGCCGATTGGTCAGCGAGGCGGGCGAAGCGTTCGACCATCGCCGCCTTGAGACCGGCAATCTGCCGATCGTCCCAGCCAGACGGTTCGATCAGCGCGCGCCAGGCATCGATATAGTCGGCCGGCGCGTAATCGTGGCCATGCCCCGGCGGCGGCTCGAGCGCCAACGCCATGTCCATCCCCAGCTGCAGGAAGGTGACGACCGGGTACCAGTTGAGGATCGGCGACACGTCTGGCCCCCGCTCGCCTTTCAGCCAGTCCGGCTCGCGGTGCAGCGACGCATAGCTGAAGAACACGATCGGATCGCTGGCATGCTGCAGGAAGGCGATGCGCATCGGCCCCCACGGCACTCCCGCGATATCGAGCCCGCCGCCCTGGCTGGTGAAGCGGATGGTGGTCTGGTTGCCGAATTTGGGCAGCCATTCCGGCGTGCCGGCCTGCCGGTTATTGGTGGCCCAGCGCCAGATGCCGCTGGTGAAGGGCGGGCCAACCCACAGCGCCCCCTGGAACGGATCCTGCAGCACATCGAAGAATGGCGTCGAGGCCTGCGAGGCATGGGCGCCGAGGCTGAGGCCGTTGAGATAGAGCTTTGGCCGTTTGTCGCGCGGCAGTTTGGTCCAGTAGCCGTAGACCGCGTTGAACAGCGCCTGCGCCGCCTCGGTGCCGTATTCCGGCTCGACCACCAGCGACAGCGGGCTCAGCAGGTAGGAATACTGCAGCGATACCGACGCAACATCGCCGGCCATCAGATACTCGAGCGTATCCATCCCGGCCGGGTCGACCCAGCCGGTGCCGACCGGCGTGACGATCAGCAGCACCGAGCGGTCGAACGCGCCGATCCGCAGCATTTCGTCGAGCGCCAGTTGCGCCCGCGCTTCGGTGGTTTCGGCCGAACGGAGCCCCACCGAAACCCGCAGCGGTTCCATTGCCGGCCGGCTGATGATCGCCTCGATCTCGGCCCTGGTCGGACCCGAGTCGGCGTAGATGCGTCCGTCGCGCCCGATGCTGCTCCAGTCGATCAGCGATTGGGCGCTGCCCGAGCGGTTGGGGTCGGTGGGTGGCGTGCCGAACTGGCCGGCAACGCCATCGAGCCTCAGGAAAAACCCGTCGGCAGCCCTGAGCGCGCCGCGCAGCAGCACGCCGTTGAACAGGGTGGTCGCGATGATCCCGACCACCACCAGGCTCCCGACCAGCGCCACGCGCCGCGGCACATAGCGCACCAGCCAGCGCGAGAAGAAACCGACCCCGTAGGCGAGGAGCTTGCCGGTCGCGATGAGGATCGCCGCCGGCAGCAGCGCGATCAACAAGATCCAAATCGGCAGGCCGGCCTCGACCGGCTGCATCCCCATGATCTCGCGCACCGAATTCTGCCAACCGGTGGTCTGGTAGAGGCAGGCCGCCATCAGTACCAGGCACCCGAGGGTCACCGCGATCTTCAGCCAATGCGTATATCTCGAGGCCGGCAGCCGCAGGCCCATATAGTTCCAGAGCCACTCGAGCGCGACGCCGATGCCGTAGCCGATGCCGAAGGCGCAGCCCGACAGCAGGCCCTGGATCAGCGCTTGGCGCGGCAGCAGGGAGGGAGTCAGCGCCAGCGAAAACAGGATCGAGCCGACCACCAGCCCCATTTCGGAGAAGCTATCGAGGAGCCGCTTCAGCCACGCCGGTACCTGCACGTCTCTCCTCCAGCTGCCGCTCGCTCATCCGCGCCCCGGACCAAGGCTGGACTTGCCAGAGCGCTGCCGCCAACCGATCAATACTGAACCCGCAATCTAGCACCATTGCCGCTGACTGCTCAGAGCACCGGCCCGAGCATCGCCACCGTATTGTTCCAGATCCGCCGCGTGCCGCCCCAGGCCTCAACCTCGGCCGCATGCACCAGCACCGATGCTTCGATGTAGCTCTGCTGGCGCTGCCGCAACGCCTGGGTGAGCGATCTGTCGGCGATCAGCATGTTGTTCTCGAAATTCAACTCGAAACTCCGCCGATCCATATTGGCCGAACCGATCAGCGCCAGCTGGCCGTCGACCGTCATGGTCTTGGAGTGCAGCAGCCCGCCCTGATATTCGCGGATCATCACGCCGGCCTCGAGCAGCTCGGCGTAGTAGCTGTGGCTCGCGGCAGCCACCACCCAGGAATCGTTGCGCTCAGGCACGATGAAGGTGGTTTCGACACCGCGATAGGCGCTGGCGCACAGTGCCGCCTGAATGGTTTCGTCGGGCACGTAATAGGGCGTGGTGATCACCAGCTCGCGCCGCGCCGCGTTCATCACCGAGACGAAGATTTCCGGCATCGCCGAGGGACGTACCGTCGCGCCGGTGCCGATCACCTGGGCGACGAACCCCGGCTGGGCTGGCGGCAATGGCCGCTGCAGCAATTCGGTCAGGTCGTCTTCGCCATGACCCATCCAGTCCGAGGCGAACAGGTGCTGGTTCTGCCGGGCAATCGGCCCTTCGAGCCGCACCATCACATCGACCCAGGGCGCGAACCTCGCCTTGGGCAGAAAGGCCGCATCGGCGCAGTTCTGGCTGCCGCAATAGGTGATGGCGTTGTCGATGACCACGATCTTGCGGTGGTTGCGCATATCGAGCCGCCCCCACAACGCCCCGACCAGTGGGTTGCCGATCGGCATGGCCCGGGCCAGCTGCACGCCTGCCTCGCGCATGGCGCGCCAGTGCTCGGAGCGGATCATCGCGCGCGAGCCCACATCGTCGGCCATCACGCGGCAGGCGACGCCGCGGCCCGCCGCCCGCTGCAGCGCCGCGACGATCTTCAGCCCGTTGGTGTCAGGCAGCCAGATGTAGAACAGCAGGTGCACGTGGTCGGTGGCGGTGTCGATATCGGCAACCATCGCCTCGATCGCCGCGTCCGAGCTTTCGAGCAGTTGCGCGCGATTGCCGGCAACCGGCGGATAACCGCTCACTGAAGTTCCGGCGCGAAACAGCGCCTGCATCCCCTCGGGCAACTGCGCCTCGGCATCGGGGGTGCCGAGCGGCGGCGGCAACGTCTCGAAAGCCTTGCGCAGCCGGGCGGTGCGGGTTCGGCCGATATTGGTTTCGCCCACCAGGATATAGGCGATCATCCCGATCAGCGGCGCCACGACGATCACCATCACCCAGGCGAGCCGCGACACCGGTTCGCGATAGGGCCTGAGCAAGGCGCGGCCGACGAAGAACAGCTGCAGGCCGATTTCCAGCGCCAGCAGCAGCCATGCGATCGTCGATCCCTCCATGCCGCCCCCCTGAACCACCCGAAGAGTACGTCGTCCCCCGACAATGGCTTGTGCTCAATAGGAAAGTCGACCGTTCAGCTCTGCGAGTCGACTAAAATCGTCGCCAATCAGCATCGGCCAAGTTTAGATGCAGCCACCGATACTGAGACCACTGTTGTCCCGACGGCGACGGGGGATCGTCCGCAGCAATGATCGAGCAGGATCGCAGAGCGCCCCCACCACGCCACGGCCGGTGGATCGTTATCGCCGGCCTTGCCTTCGCTGTCGCCGCAGTGCTGTCGGTGCCGCTCTCCGGTCTCGTCATCACCGACCTTGCCTTGAGCCCGCGCGGCAGCGTCAGTTGGCTGACGCTGTTCGTCGGCGTCGGGCTGACCGGCATGCTGTTCTGGTCGCTGCTGCTGCTCCGGCCGCGCCGCTACACCATGCTGCGCGGCGCCATCGCCGGCGTGCTGGTGGCATTCTTTTCCTATCCCGTGGTGCTGACCCTGGCCGACCTGCAGCGCCATGGCAGCCTCGACCCGCAGACCTACGCCAGCCGCGGCAGCAACGTGCTGCTCCGCACCATCATCACCCAGCTCAGCACCGGCTTTGCTTCGACCCTGACGCTCGCGATGGTCGGCGTCGTGCTGGTGTTCGTCCTCCACCGCCTGCATCCCCAAACCATTCCACGGCATGACCGGCGCGGTTTTTGGCGCACCGCACCGCGGCTGGCGGCGGCGCTCGCCCTGTCTCTCGTCGTTGCGCTGGGCGGCGCCTTCGCCGTTCTGACCCTGCTGCCGCTCGATACCGACAGTCTGAGAGCCAACCCCGCAGCCAGTAGACCGGTCGTCGGCTACGACGAGGCGCTAGCGCGGATCGAAGCGGTACGGACCGACGAAGCCAGGCTGCCACTCAATCCACGCTGTCTCTCCAACCTCCTGACGCATGGCCACAAGGTCGAGCGCGTCGTGGTATTCTTCCACGGCCTCACCAACTGCCCGGCCCAGGCGGCGGAGCTCGGCGCCAGGCTGTTCGCGCTGGGCTACAACGTCTACCTGCCGCGCATTCCGCAGCATGGCGACGCCGACCAGATGAGCACGATCCTCGCCAACCTCACCGCCGAAGAAATGATCGCCGTCGGCAACGAGGCGACGGACATTGCCCAGGGGCTGGGCGACGAGGTGGTGATATCGGGGCTGTCGGCCGGCGGCAGCATCGCCGGCTGGATCGGCCAGCACCGCGCCGATGCCGACCAGTCGATTGCCATCGCGCCGTTCCTCAGCCCCAACCTGGTGCCCGGCTGGGCCAACCATGCGGCAACCGCGCTGCTGCTCAACGCGCCAAATGCCATGGTCTGGTGGGATCCGGCGACGCGCGACAACCCACCCGGGATGACCTACGCCTACCCGCGCTACGCCACCCGCGGCTTGGCCCAGGCCCTGCGCCTCAGCATCGCCCTGATGGACGACGCCACGGCGAAGCCTCCGCTGTCGCCGGGGCTCGGCATACTGCTCAACGAAGCCGACGATGCGGTGAGCAACTTGAAGATCGAGGAGCTGGTGCTGCACTGGCAGGAGCACGGCGCCGAGGTGAACGCGGTGCGCTTGCCGCTGGCGCTCGGGCTCGGCCACGACCTCATCGACCCGCACCAGCCGACGGGCGATCCGGATTTCGTCTACCAGGTGCTGGTCGACATGATGAACGGGGTGGCGCCGAAGATTCCCGAGAGCACACGGTAAGGAACGTTGCTGGCCTTCGCTGAACCACGTTGGGCCGCACGGTTCCTCCACCACCTCGGTGTCATCCCTGCAAAAGCAGGGACCCAACGATCAGCTGGCGCCTGGCGGCGAGATGGGTCCCTGCTTTCGCTGGGATGACATCGTAGGTGGGGTGATTGCAGTGGGTCAGTAGGTACAGGACTGAGCTCAACGCCCGCGCCAGTGTGACTCACGCGCGAAACGCCCTGTGCCCCAACGAAAAGGGCCGGTCGCTGGACCGGCCCTTCGTAGTTACGCTGCGGCGTCTATGCCCCGCGCTTGAGGCGCAGCTGAGCTGAGCCGCAAACCGCCCTCGCCCGCGTCGATCACCACGGTCTGCCCGTCGCTGACGGTCCCCGCGAGAATCTCCTCGGCCAGCCGATCCTGCACTTCGCGCTGGATCACCCGCTTCAGCGGACGCGCGCCATAGGCCGGGTCATAGCCCTCGTTGGCCAGCCACTCGCGCGCCGCATCGGTGAGCTCGAGCGAGATGTCGCGCTCCTTGAGCAGCCCACGCAGGCGACCGAGCTGGATGTCGACGATGGCTCCCATGTGGTCGCGCTGCAGCCGGTGGAAGACGATGATGTCATCGATCCGGTTGAGGAACTCCGGCCGGAACGAGGCCTTCACCACGTCCAGCACCTTGCCGCGCACCAGTTCGACCGACTCGCCATCCTTGAGGTTGATCAGGTATTCCGACCCCAGGTTCGAGGTCATGATGATCAGCGTGTTGCGGAAGTCGACCGTCCGCCCCTGCCCGTCCGTCAGCCGCCCGTCGTCGAGCACCTGGAGCAGCACGTTGAACACATCAGGATGTGCCTTCTCGATCTCGTCGAACAACACCACCTGGTAGGGCCGGCGACGCACCGCCTCGGTCAGCACCCCGCCTTCGTCGTAACCGACATAGCCCGGAGGGGCGCCGATCAGCCGGGCGACCGAGTGCTTTTCCATGAACTCGCTCATGTCGAGCCGCACCAGCGCATGTTCGTCGTCGAACAGGAACTGCGCGAGGCTCTTGGTGAGCTCGGTCTTGCCGACGCCGGTTGGCCCGAGGAACATGAACGAGCCGATCGGCCGGTTCGGATCCTGCAGGCCGGCCCGGGCCCGGCGCACCGCTTTCGCCACGGCTTCCACCGCTTCGGCCTGGCCGATGACCCGCTTGCCGAGTTCCTTTTCCATGCCGAGCAGCTTCTCGCGCTCGCCTTCCAGCATGCGGTCGACCGGGATGCCAGTCCAGCGGCTGACAACGCCGGCGATATGGCTCGGCATCACCACTTCCTCGACCATCGGATTGTCGACCTTGCCGTCGCCATCGGGGTCGTCGGCTGCCTTGATGCGCTTTTCGAGATCGGGGATCACCCCATAGGCGAGTTCACCTGCCTTGGCGAGGTTGCCGGTGCGCTGCGCCAGTTCGAGATCGGTGCGGGCCTTGTCGAGCTCTTCCTTGAGCTTTTGGCTGCCCTGCATGCGCTCCTTCTCGGCCTGCCAGCGCGCCGTCAGCGCATTGGCCTGCTCCTCGAGATCGGCAAGCTCCTGCTCGAGGCGGCCGAGCCGGGTCTTCGAGCCTTCGTCGGTTTCCTTCTTCAGCGCCTCGCGCTCGATCTTCAGCTGCATGATGCGGCGATCGAGTTCGTCGAGCTCTTCGGGCTTCGATTCCGCCGCCATGCGCAGCCGCGCCGCCGCCTCGTCGACAAGGTCGATGGCCTTGTCGGGCAGAAACCGGTCGGCGATGTAGCGGTTGGACAGCGTCGATGCCGCCACCAGCGCCGAATCCGAAATCCGGATGCCGTGGTGCAGCTCGTACTTCTCCTTCAACCCACGCAGGATCGAGATCGTATCCTCGACCGTCGGCTCGTCGACGAACACCGGCTGGAACCGGCGGGCGAGCGCCGCGTCCTTTTCGACGTGCTTGCGGTACTCGTCGAGCGTCGTCGCGCCGACGCAGTGGAGCTCGCCACGGGCCAAAGCCGGCTTCAACAGGTTCGAGGCATCCATGGCGCCATCGGTCTTGCCGGCGCCGACCAGGGTATGCATCTCGTCGATGAACAGGATGATCTGCCCATCGGCCGACGAAATCTCGTTGAGCACGGCCTTCAGCCGCTCCTCGAACTCGCCGCGATACTTCGCGCCAGCAATCAGCGCGCCCATGTCGAGCGACAGGAGCGACTTGTTCTTCAGCGATTCCGGCACGTCGCCGTTGACGATGCGGATGGCGAGGCCTTCGACGATGGCCGTCTTGCCGACGCCGGGCTCGCCGATCAACACCGGGTTGTTCTTGGTGCGCCGGCTCAGCACCTGCACGGTGCGGCGGATCTCCTCGTCGCGGCCGATCACCGGATCGATCTTGCCCTCGCGGGCCGCCTCGGTCAGGTCGCGGGCATATTTCTTCAGCGCGTCATAACTGTTTTCGGCCGAAGCGGAATCGGCGGTGCGACCCTTGCGGATCTCGTTGATCGCCTCGTTCAGCCCCTGTGGCGTGACGCCGGCCGAAGCGAGGATCTTGCCTGCATCGGTATCCTTCTCGACGGTCAGGGCAAGCAGCAGCCGCTCCACCGTCACAAAGGAATCGCCGGCCTTCTGCGCTGCGCTTTCGGCGGTGTCGAAGACGCGCGCCAGTTCACGGCTCAAGTAGAGCTGGCCGGCATCGCCGGAGACCTTCGGAATCTTTTTGAGCGCCGCTTCGGTTTCGGCCCGCGCAATCCGCGCGTCGCCGCCCGCCTTGGCGATCAGCCCGGCAGCCATTCCCTCTTCGTCGTCGAGCAGCACCTTGAGCAGATGCACCGGCGAAAACTGCTGGTGGCCTTGGCCGAGCGCCAGCTGCTGCGCATTCTGGATGAAGCCGCGCGCGCGCTCGGTGTATTTTTCGATATTCATTCAACTCTCCTCGTCTGGCACGCCGGATCGCCCTCGATGAGGCACGCATCCAACGCCTGAAGCGTTGATTTGGCTCAAACGAAACCGCTGCGGCTTTGCTCGAACCAGATCAAGACCCGAGGCCCGCTCGGCGGCGCTCCCTGGTCTCAACGCTGATATGGGGTGCCCAGGGCAAAACAAAAGGCCGGGATTGCTCCCGGCCTCATGGTTTTTTCCAAGGCGTTCTTTCGGCTCACTCGGCCGGCTGGTTTCCGGCCGTGAGGAAGGCCGGCAACTCGCCGACATCGGGCTGCGGGGCGCCGGCGGGGTCGGCCCCACCTTCGCCACCCTGCCCGCGCGACCGGCGACGCGGCCGGCGATCGCGGCGGCGTGGCTCGCCTTCGGCCTGCGGTGCCTCGCCTTCGGCGGCCGCCTGCGGGGCGGGGGCAGCGACGGCGGTCTCGACAACCGCCATCACCACCGGCTCGCTGCCGGGGATCGGCTGCTGCTGCGGCTGCTGCTGCTGGTCGTGCTGTTGCTGCGGCTGCTGGTTGAACTGGCGCGGCTCGGGCGACGCGAACCGATCGTTGATCGGCGCAAAATCGTCGTCGTAATCGTCCTCTTCCGCCTGCTGCCCGAACTGGTCGCGCTGCTGGTTCTGCGGCTGCGCCGCACTGAGGATGCGGAAATAGTGCTCCGCGTGCTGCAGGTAGTTCTCGGCCATGACGCTGTCGCCGGAGGACTGTGCATCGCGGGCGAGCTGCAGGTACTTTTCCGCTATATGCGAGGCATTGCCGCGCACCTTCACGTCCGGGCCGTTGCTCTCGTAATTGCGGCTCAACGGGTTGCCGTGCTTGCGGCCACCATTGTTGTTCCGGCCACGGGAGCGGTTCTTGTTGTTCTGCTGGTTGTTTGGTCTCATCGTCTCTTTTCAAGCCTTGGAAAAGAATACTGAAGGCAACATGGGGACATCGGTACCGGGGGCCGCAGGCGCAGTATCAAAGCGCGGGCGGTCTCGTTCCAGCGGTACCTGAGCTATCGTGTGCTGAACCACTTCTTGCTCATCAAGGCGTCTCGGTTCCTCGTCCGAGAGTCGAACACTGCCAATTGCAGCTTCGCCGATGAGCGGGTGGCCGTCACCTTGGTACGATCTTGATCGCGCCGTTGACAGCACCCGGAACCTATATGGTTCGCCCTGCCTTTCCAAGCACAAAATATGGGAGCCCCTAACGCAGACTCAAGGGCTGGCGTTGAGCCGCGCCACCACCATGCGATCGAGCCCGCTCAGATCGGGGACGACCTCCACTTCGGCAAAGCCGGTGCCGACCAGGATGTCGCTGACGGCAGCGCCCTGATTGGCACCTATTTCGAGCAGCAGCACGCCGTCGGCCTTGAGGAACAAACCTGCCTCAGCGGCGATCGCCCGGTAGGCCGCCAGTCCATCCGGCCCGCCGTCGAGCGCCAGACGCGGATCGTGCTCGCGCACCTCCGGCATCAGCCCTGATATCACAGAGGTCTCGATATAGGGCGGGTTGGAGGTGATGAGGTCGAAGCGCTCGCCCGGCTCAAGCAGATCGAACCACGAGCCCTTGAGCGTGCTCAGGCGCTTGCCGACACCGTGCCGGTTGGCGTTGAAGCGCGCCATCTCCAGGGCCTCGGCGGCAAGGTCGACCGCCACCGCGCTGACATCGGAATATTCGGTGAGCAGGGCAATCGGGATGCAGCCTGTGCCGGTGCCGAGATCGAGGATCCTCGCTCCGTCCAGCGCGCCGATCACCTCGAGGCCGCGCTCGACCAGGAGCTCGGTTTCCGGCCGCGGCACCAGGGTCGCCGCATTGAGCTTGAAGGCCAGGCCCCAGAATTCCTTCTCGCCGAGGATGCGGACCACCGGCTCGCCCTTCAAGCGGCGGGCGGCAAAGGCTTCGAGCGCCTTGAGCTGCTTGGCCGGGACTTCCTCACGCTCGCGATTGACCAGCTCCAGCCGATCCATCTCGAAGGCCGCTTCGGCGAATAGCCGCGCATCCAGTTCCGCCGTGTCGATGCCGGCCTTACGGAACAGGTCGCGTATCCCCCGCCATGCTGCGCCCACGTTCAGTGTCAGGAAATCCCCTCCATCGCGGCGAGCTGCGCCGCCTGGTTTTCAGTGATCAACGCCGAGATCAGTTCATCCAGCGCATCGCCGGCGATCACCTTGTCGAGCTTGTAGAGCGTCAGGTTGATCCGGTGATCGGTCACCCGTCCCTGCGGAAAGTTGTAAGTGCGGATGCGCTCCGAGCGATCGCCCGAGCCCACCTGTTCCTTGCGCGCTTCCGACCGCGCGGTGTCGCGGGCATTGCGCTGCTCTTCATAGAGCCGGGCCTGCAACACCTTCATGGCAGTGGCGCGGTTCTGGTGCTGGCTCTTCTGGCTCGCCGTCACCACGATGCCCGACGGCAGGTGGGTGATGCGCACCGCCGAGTCGGTGGTGTTGACGTGCTGGCCGCCGGCGCCGGACGAACGCATGGTATCGATCCGGATATCCTCGGGCTTGATGTCGATGTCGATCGCCTCGACTTCCGGCAGCACCGCCACGGTCGCCGCCGAAGTGTGGATGCGGCCCTGGGTTTCCGTCGCCGGCACGCGCTGCACCCGGTGCACGCCGCTTTCGAACTTCAGCTTGGCGTAGACGCCCCTGCCGGTGATGTTGGCCACCACTTCCTTGTAGCCGCCGACTTCGCCCGGGCTTTCTTCCATCAGGCTGAACTTCCAGCCCTGCAGGTCCGCATAACGCTGGTACATCCGCAACAGGTCCCCGGCGAACAGAGCCGCTTCGTCACCGCCGGTACCGCCGCGCACTTCGAGGATGACGCTTTTCTCGTCCGCGGCATCCTTGGGCAGCAACAGGATGCGGATTTCGGCCACCGCCTGCTCGATCCTCGGCTTCAGCTCGCCGATCTCGGCAGCCGCCATCTCGGCCATTTCCTTGTCGCCGGAATTCGCCAGCTCTTCCGCCGATTCGAGATCGGCCAAGAGCTTCTGGTACGCTTGGATCGGCCGCACCACCGGCTCGAGCTCGGCATACTCCTTGCTCAGTTTGACGAACTGTTCGGCCGAGGGACCAGACGACAAGGCTGCCTCGATCGAATCAAAGCGCTTGGTCAACGCATCGAGCTTGTCTTGGGGAAGGGAAGCCATCAGGCTGCGCTAGTTCCGTATTGCTGCCGGGTCAAGGCCCCCGCACCCGGAAGGCTGCGCCTTCCGACCTCTCCCCCCAGGGAGAGGTGGTGATGCGGCCAGATCGTGCCCCATCGCACCTCTCCCTCTGGGCGAGAGGTCGGCGCGTAGCGCCGGGTGAGGGGGCCTTCCGGTTCAGAGGACATCGAAGGCTAGATCACCAGCCCCTGCCGGCCGGCCCACTCGAGCAGCAGCTCGCGGATACTGGGGCCGTGCGCCCCTTCTAGCAGGGCGGCGGAGATGGAATTGCGAATCGGAGTGAGCTCGGTGCCGAGGATCATTTCCTTGATCGGGCCGATCGAAGGCGGGCTCATCGACAGCTTGGTCATGCCGATCGACAGGAGCGCCAGGGCTTCGACGGTGCGACCGGCGAGTTCGCCGCACATGGTGAGCGGCACGTTGTAGCGCTTGGCCATGTCGACGATGTGCTTGAGCGCCCGTAGCCGCGGCAGTGCGATCGGATCGTAGGACTTCGCGACCCGCTTGTTGCCGCGATCGGCGGCGGTCAAGAACATCACCAGGTCGTTGGAGCCGATCGAAACGAAATCCGCCTCCGGCAGCACCTGGTCGAGCTCCCACAAGAGCGACGGCACCTCGATCATGGCGCCCAGTTCGAGCTTGCTCGGCACCGTCTGGCCGGCATGCTTCATGCGCTCGAGTTCCTTGTTGACCACCAGCCGGGTCTGCCGGAACTCCCATGCATCGGTGACCATGGGGACGAGGATCTTCATCGGCCCGCCATTGGCGGCCTGCAGCAACGCGCGGATCTGGATGCGCAACAGCCCCTGCCGGTCGAGCGCCAGGCGCAGCGAGCGGAAGCCCATGGCCGGGTTCTCTTCGGCTTCGTAGCGCAAATACGGGATCACCTTGTCGCCGCCGATATCGAGCAGGCGGAAGACGATCGGCTTGCCTTCGGTGAGCCGGATCGCCTCGGCATAGAGCTCGACCTGCTCCTTCAACCGCGGCAGCCGCGAGGCGATCATGAATTGCAGTTCCGTGCGGAACAGCCCGACACCCGAGGCACCGGTATCCTGCAGCATCGGCAGGTCGGCGACGATGCCCGAGTTGTGGAGCAGCGTGATCTCGTGGCCATCTCTGGTGATGGCCGGCTTGTCCTTGAGCTCGAGGTAATGTGCGCGGCGCTTGGCCCCCAGCCGCACCTTGTCGACATAGACCTGGATCATATCCGGGGTCGGCCGCAGGTAGACTGTGCCCTGCGGGCCATCGACAATGATGTCGTCGCCCGATTCCGACATCGAGACGATATTCTCGGCCTGCCCCACCGCCACCAATCCCAGCGACTTGGCGACGATCGCCACATGCGAGATGGCGGCCCCCTCCTCCAGCACCACCGCCCTGAGCCGGGTCCGGTCGTATTCGAGCAGGTCGGCCGGCCCCATGTTGCGGGCAACCAGGATCGCGTTCTCGGGCAGGTCCTTCTTGCCGGTCGCGCCGTCGCCGGTGAGGACGCGCAGCAGCCGGTTGGCGAGATCGTCGAGGTCGTGCAGCCGATCCTTGATATAGGGGTCGGTCGACCGCATCATCCGGGCGCGGGTATCGTTCTGCACCCGCTCCACTGCCGCCTCGGCGGTGAGGCCGTTATTGATCGCCTCGGTCAGCCGATCGACCCAGCCGCGATCATTGGCGAACATCCGGTAGCTCTCGAGGATCTCGCGATGATCGGAGAACGACTGCATGTCGCCATGGCTGAGCATCTGGTCGATCGATAGCCGCATCCGGTCGAGCGCATCCGACAGGCGCTTCAGTTCGACCTCGGTATCCTCGGCGACGAAGTTGGTGACGACGACGCGCGGGTCGTGCAGCACCACCTTGCCGAGCGCCACACCGTCGGTGAAGCCGTTCCCCTCGAAGCTGCGTGGCCGCCTGAGGTCGATATCCTGTCCCGGCTTGATCAGTGCATCGAAATCGGCGGTCGACATCATCTCGGCGAGCAGCGTCGCCGTGGTCAGCATCGCCTCGATCTCGTCTTCGCCATAGGCGTGCGAATCGCGGTTCTGCACCACCAGCACGCCCAGCGTCTGCCCGGCGCGCAGCACCGGCACGCCGAGAAAGGCCTGGAACGGATCTTCGCCGGTCTCCGGCCGGTAGGCGAAGGCGGGGTGGGCGGGTGCGTTATCGAGGCTCAGCGGCTCGGCCTGCGCCGCGATGAGGCCGACAAGGCCTTCGCCCAGTCGCAGCGTCGTCATATGCACCGCGCTAGAGGCGAGGCCGCGCGTGGCGAACAGCTCCAGCGCCCCGTCATCGCGCAGCACGTAGAACGAGCAGACGTCCGCGTGCATGTTGTCGGCGATCAGACTGACGATCTTGTCGAGCCGAGCCTGCGAAGCCAGCGGCTCCGCCATGGTTTCGCGCAATTGCTTCAACAGCACGCGCGGCCCGCTGATCGCTATGGCCATCGTTCCCGCCTGGCGGCCCGGCGCCGCCCTATCGCCAGCGGCGCCGTGACCGGGGTCTAGGCGTCTCAGGCGTCCTGCTTGTCCAACCCGTAATACGTATGGAGCGCGCGAACCGCAAGTTCGGCATACTCGTCATCGATCAGCACCGAGGTCTTGATTTCCGAGGTGGTGATCAGCTGGATGTTGATCGACTTGTCGGCCAGTGCCTTGAACATCGAGGCCGCGACGCCCGCATGGTTGCGCATACCCACCCCAACCACCGAAACCTTGGCGCCGCCCTTGGCGCTGGTCAGCGTGCGGTACTCGAAGCGGCCGGCTTCGCCTGCCGCCTTCAGCGCCTTCACTGCCTTGTCGTGCTCGGCATCGGGCACCGTGAAGGTGATGTCGGTGGTCGAGCCGTCCTCGGAGACGTTCTGCACGATCATGTCGACGACGATGGATTCGTCACTGAGTGCCCCGAAGATCGCCGCGGCGACGCCCGGCCGGTCCTTCACGTCGCGTAGCGTGATCTTGGATTCGGCGCGCGCCAGGGTGACGCCCGAAACGATCTGCTTTTCCATGATCTCTTCCTCATCGCATACGATTGTGCCGGGTACCCCCGGCGTGCCGTCCGGCGCGATCTGCGGCGCATTCGGATCGTCGAAAGTTGAGCGGACGGTGAGCCGCACCTTGTGCGCCATCGCCATCTCGACCGAGCGGATCATCAGCACCTTGGCGCCGAGCGAGGCCATTTCCAGCATCTCTTCGAACGAGATCTTGCTGAGCCGCTTGGCCTTGGGGGTGATGCGCGGGTCGGTGGTGTAGACGCCATCGACATCGGTGTAGATGTCGCAGCGATCGGCCTTCACCGCGGCGGCTACCGCCACGGCGCTGGTATCGGAGCCGCCACGACCGAGCGTCGTGACCCGGCCCGACGGCGCAACGCCCTGGAACCCGGTGATGACAGGCACCACGCCATCGGCGAAGCGCTTTTCGAGTTCGGTCGGATCGATTTCGACGATCCGGGCCGCGCCATGCGCGTCATCGGTTTTGATCGGTACCTGCCAGCCCTGGAACGAGCGCGACGGAATGCCCATCTCGCTCAGCACCACCGCCATCAGCCCGGCCGTCACCTGCTCGCCCGAGGCGACCACCGCATCGTACTCGCGCGCATCGTGCAGTTTCGATGCTTCGTTGACCCAGCCGACCAGCTCGTTGGTCTTGCCCGACATCGCCGAAACCACCACGGCAACTTGGTTGCCGGCATCGACTTCCCGCTTCACATGCAGCGCCGCCTGACGGATGCGCTCGACCGTGGCGACCGAGGTGCCGCCGAACTTGACTACGATACGGCCCAAGGCCCCTACCCCGACTGTTGCCCGGCTGAACCCGCCGGTACGCTCAGAATTCGGCCGGGGACATGCCATAAATGGCGGGGGTTATCAACTCCGAGCCGCCGGCTATAGGTTGGGGCATATGGGAGGGGGCGCTATGACGGTCGAGATCGCGCGGCAGGCGCTGGAGGTAATCAATCGGCGAATGCGAGACAGGGACGCGGCGGTCGCCGACCTGTTTGTGCCGCATGCGCTGCTTGTCGGTTCGGAGGCGAACGAGATCGCCCACGGCAGCAAGGCGATCGCAGCCCTGTTCGCGGGCATCCACGGGCGGGACTACACGGTATGGTGGGATTTTCCGTTGCTCCATAGCGGCGGCGACACCCAGCGCGTCTGGCTTTTCGGCGAGGGTCATGCGGTGGTGGAGCGAGCCGGCGGCTCGAACCGCCTGCCCTACCGGCTTTCGGCGGTGCTCGTCGCCGAGGGCGACGACTGGTTCTGGGAGCTGTTCCATGGCTCGGAGCCACAAAGCCAGGCTGCGCCGATGCGTCCCCTTGCGGCCGGTGCCTGAGCGGCGGATATATCAGGTATGACCGACACCACCATCAACCCCGACGAGATCGCCAAGTTTGCCGCCATGGCGGATGAATGGTGGGATCCCAAGGGCAAGTTCAAGCCGTTGCACAAGTTCAACCCTGTGCGGCTGGGCTATGTGCGAGACAAGGTCATCGCCCATTTCGGCAAGGACAGCACGGTGCGCCGGCCGCTCGAAGGCGTGCGCATCCTCGATATCGGCTGCGGCGGCGGGCTGTTGAGCGAGCCGCTGGCCCGGCTCGGCGCGACGATGGTGGGGATCGATGCCGGCGAAAAGAACATCCGCATCGCCCAGCATCACGCCGAGCAGTCTGGGCTCGCGATCGACTACCGCGCCGTGACCGCTGAAGCGCTCGATGCCTCGGGCGAGCGGTTCGATGTGGTGCTGAACATGGAAGTGGTGGAGCACGTCGACAACGTGCCGCTCTACATGAAGAGCTGCGCCAGCCTCGTGAGACCGGGCGGGCTGATGTTCACCGCCACCATCAACCGCACGCCGCGCGCCTATGCGCTGGCCATCGTGGGGGCGGAATACGTGCTGGGCTGGCTGCCCAGGGGCACGCATGACTTCAGCAAATTCCTGACGCCGGACGAAATCTCGGCGCTCTGCGCGCGCAACGGACTCAAGGTCATCGACAAGACCGGCGTGGTGTTCCATCCGCTGGCCGACGAGTGGCGGCCGAGCCGCGATCTGGGCGTCAACTACATGGTGCTGGCGGCAAAGCCCGCCTGACGCACCGATCAGCCGATGACCAGCGTCTCGCGCCCATAAGCGAGCGTAATGGTGCCGCGGATCGGATGACCCGCCAGGTCTTCGTCCCAGAAGAGGAACCAGCGGCCGACGCCATAGGTGCGGTCGAGCGCGTCTTCGATGGCGACATCGAACGGCTTCAGGGCCTTCAGCGCGGCCGAAGCTGCGTCACTCATCACGGCGCGGATGGCGCCGCCGGTGGCGGTGGCCGCGGGTGTAAGGGTGGAATGGTGCATTCTATCCTCCGTCGTGGCGCCCGAAGCGCCGTTTCTGGAGGCCAACCTGCATCTGGTGGCTTGAACGGTGACTGAACCGGCTTGTTCGGCTGGCGTTCAGCAGATCGGATTTGATCGAAACCACCCCTCCTGCAAGAAAATCGCTCGATCGCGAACCGTTTTGGCGGCTCGGCGCCTCTTCTCGATATGCCGCCCTTCATGGGCGGCGATCGGAGAACCAGATGCTGTACCGCAAGAATGTTTTCGCCTGGGAGCAAGTTGTCCGCGTGATCGCGGGAGCGGCAATGATCGGCTATGGGCTGGTTGGTCTGCCAGGCGATTGGCTCGGCTATGGCCTTGCCCTGATGGGCATCTATGTCATCCTGACCGGCTTCTTCGGCTACTGCCCGGCCTGTGCGATGCTTGGCCGGAAACCAGTGAAAGACCCCCGATCGTGACCTGGCAACGCGCCCGCGAGCAGTTGATCATCTCGGCGCGAGATGGTGATCGTGACGCCATCGCGAAGCTGCTGGCGGTCGCGCAACCCGACCTCCGGCGCTACGCCCGGGCCAGTTGCAAGACCGCCGATGTCGATGACGCCGTGCAGGACGCGCTCTGCCTTCTGCACCGCAAGATCGGCAGCCTCAGGGCCGTATCGGCCTTCTCCAGCTGGCTCTACGCTGTGGTTCGGCGGGAATGCGCCCGGCTGGCGCGGCACCTGACCGGCGAGCCGATCGAAACGGTCGCCGACGACATGCGGCTGTCGACCCGCCCGGAGCTAGAACTGCGCCTCGACCTCGCAGCCGCCATCCAGTCGCTGCCGCAGCACTATCGCGAGGTCGTGCTGCTGCGCGACATGGAGGAGTTGACGATCGATGAGATCGCCAATCACCTCGCCACGACGCGAGAATCGGTCAAAGCCCGGCTGCACCGGGCGCGTCTACTGTTGCGGGAGTATCTGCGGGCCTAGTTCGCTTCGTCCGGCACATGCGGCAGCGGCAGGAAATCGACGCCATCGTCGATCAGTTCGGCCACCTCGTCGCGGGTCGCTTCGCCATAGATGCCGCGCGGATCGGCTTCCTTGAAGTGGATCTTGCGGGCTTCCTCGGCGAACCTGTCGCCGACATAGTCGGCCTCGCTGGTGACCTTCTTGCGCATCACCCGCAGCATTTCGCGGATCTCGGCCTGTTGCGGATGGCCGCTCGACAGCGACACCTTGTCCGAGTTCATCCGCGACACCGCCGGCGCCATCAGCGCTTTCTCCACCTTCACCGAATTGCAGATCGGGCAGGTGACGATGCCGCGCCCGGCTTGCTCGTCATAGGCTTCGGCGCTTTTGAACCAGGCGTCGAACTTGTGGGATCTGTCACAGATGAGCGAATAGCTGATCACGCCGATACGTCCTCTCGGGCGAATACCGTCGGGCCCGAAGCGCCGAGGGTTAGCGAAAACCGGCGTGCGTTGGCAAGCGCTGGAACCTTGCCGCGCGCTTCATCCACTGCTGATAGCTCGATGTCGGCAATGGCGACGCCGGGACCTTCACCGCCGAGTTGGGCAACGATCCGCCCCCAGGGGTCGATGATCATCGAATGGCCCCAGGTGGAACGGCCATTCTCGTGCGCGCCGGCTTGCGCCGCAGCGATCACCCACGAGCCGGTCTCGATGGCCCGGGCCCTGAGCAGCACTTCCCAATGGGCCTCGCCAGTCGGCACCGTGAACGCGGCCGGCACGGCGAGCACCTGTGCTCCGGCTTCCGCCAGCGCCCGGTGCAACGCCGGAAAGCGCACATCGTAGCAGATGGTCATGCCGAGCCTGAAACCGGGCGCATCGGTTACCACCGCGGCGTCGCCTCCGGCATAGGTCTCGCTCTCGCGATAGGTCCTGAGGCCGGGCAGCGTCGCATCGAACAGATGGATCTTGTCATAGCTCGCGCCGACCGAGCCATCCGGGCGGAACAGCACCGAGCGGTTGGCGAAGCGCCCGTCAGGCAGCGCCACAGCGAGCGAACCAAGATGCAGGCTGACGCCGAGCCGCCTGGCGATCTCGCCGACACGCGCAATGGCAGGGTTGTTCTCCCACGGTCCGGCCACCGCTTTCAGCCCGTCGCGGTTCTCGGCAAACACCACCGAGACCTCGGGCGACAACAGATACGTCGCGCCCTGCCCGGCCGCCTCGCCGGCCAACCGCTCGAGCTGGTCGAGGTTGGGGCCCGGCTGGGTACCTGAGGTCATCTGCAGGGCGGCGACGCGCATCGGGTGAGTCCTAGTTGGCTAGCAGCGGATCGAGCTGGCCGCGCCGGTCGAGCGCCGCCATGTCGTCATAGCCGCCCACATGGGTCTCGCCGACGAAGATCTGCGGCACGGTGCGCCGGCCATTGGCGCGCTGCACCATCGCCATCCGCACGTCGGGATCGTCGGCATCGACCTCCTCGTAGCTCACGCCCTTTTCGTCCAGCAGCGACTTGGCTGCATGGCAATAGGGGCACCACTGGGTCGTATAGATTTCTACCTTTTTCATCTCGCCTACAAAAACGCTGGGGTTTGTTGAGTTCTATATGGGGAGTTCGGCGCCCGTCACAACGCGCGCGAACGAGATCACATCGATTTTGCTCACCCCGGCCCGCCTCAGTTCACGCGTGATCGCCTTGACGGTCGAGCCGGTGGTGATGACGTCGTCGACCAGCACCACCCCTCGGCCCTTGAGTCGGCGCAGCACATCGGGATGCGCGGTGAAGGCGCCGGCGACATTGCGGTGACGGGCGTCGACGGAGAGCCCCACCTGCTGTCGGGTCCGCCGACGGCGACTGACGAGGCCGGTGTCGACGCTAAGTCCGGTACGACGCGCCAGCGCCCGGGCCAGCTCCGTCGATTGGTTGTAGCGCCGCTCGAACTGGCGCCAGCGATGAAGCGGCACCGGCACGAGGACTGGCGACTCGCCCCAGAAATCCACGCCCGCCGGGTGCATCAGTCGGGCGCAGAACTCGGCCAGCTCCGGGCGATCGCCATATTTGAGGCGACTGACAATGGTCCGGGCCACTTCGTTGTAGAGCACGGCGGAACGAGCCCGGTCGAACGGCGGCGGATCGGCAATTGCCTCGGCAGAACGAACGTCCGGGCCGAGCGACACTTCGAACGGCAGGCCCAGCACTGGGCAATAAGGCCGGCTGATCGGCCGGAGCTTTCTGAAACAGCCCGCGCAAAGCGCCGCATGCGCCGCGATCGGCGTCCCGCAGTCGAGACAGGTCGGCGGATAGACAAGATCGAGCAAAGCGCTGCCCAGCCGCGCCATGGCGGCCGTTCCGGCTTTGACTTTGCCCTGCCCCAATTCCATAACCCGGCAGTCTAAAGCGGGATCGGGACAGCTTGCGAGCCTTTCCTGTTGCTCCCGTCACCAATCGAACCGTGCGAACCCACCATGGCCCTCCCCCCAAAGGTCTTCGACCGCACCTTGATCGCCGAACATCTCAGCCGCAGGCCGACCGAGCCGGACGATTTCGTCACCCAGCTGGCGCTCGACGACCTGGCCTCGCGACTGATCACCGTGTCGCGCGATTTCGAGCAGGCGCTGATCATGTCGCCGGACGGATCGCGCCTGCCCCTGATGGGCCGCTCGGCCAGCGGCGCCTTCGCCTTCGAGCGCATCTCGACGGTGCTGGGCTCGCCCAATGCGCCGCTGGTCGACCCGGAGGCGCTGCTGCTGCCGCGCCAGGGCTACGACTTGATCGTGTCGCTGTTCGACCTGCAGGTGATCAATGATGTGCCGGGCTTTCTCGCCCGCATCCGCGCCCATCTCCGGCCGGACGGCTTGTTGATCGCCGCGGCGCTGGGTGGCGACAGCCTGACCGAGTTGCGGCAGGCGTTTCTGCGTGCCGATGCTGAAACCTCGGGCGGGGCCTTCGCCCGGGTCGCGCCCTTCATCCCGCTCGCCGATGCCGGCGGGTTGCTGCAGCGCTCAGGTTACGCCCTGCCGGTCACCGACCTCGAAACCTACCCGATCCGCTATGGCGACCTGCTGCGGCTGATGCGCGAGCTCAAGGGCTTGGGCGCGCAGAACCCGTTGGCCGACCGCCCCGGCCGCATGGCGACCAAGGCCCTGCTCGCTGCGGCCAGCGCTGCCTATGCCGACCTGGCGGGTGACCCGGACGGACGCGTCCGCGCCACGCTCGAGATCATCTGGATGAGCGGCTGGGCCCCGCACGAAAGCCAGCAGAAGCCGTTGCGCCCGGGCAGCGCGACAGTCCGCCTGAAGGACGTGCTGGGAAAAGCCTAAGTCTCTAGATGTCGTTGATGTTGTCGAGTTGGTCGACCGAGCGGTCCGACACATAGTCGAACATGGAAGTGACGCTGGTGCCGGTCAGCGTCATGGCGACGAGCGCGCCCACGGCGATCAACCCGGCGATCAGACCGTACTCGATTGCCGTCGCGCCGCTCTCATCGCCGAGAAAGCATCGAACCCGATCGCAAATGCCTCTCATCGTCCATCCTCAGAGCAGATCGCACAAGGGTGCGATCAGCGGTTCGTCGGCCGGCGGCATCGCATAGTCGCGCAGTTGTTGCGGGCGCACCCACTTCAAGGCGGCGTGTTCGCGAGCCTGCGGCACTCCTTGCCACTTACGACAGACGTAAAGTGGCATCAGAAGGTGAAAGCTTTCGTAAGAGTGGGACGCAAAGCTTAACGGAGCAAGGCACGCCGTCTGGGTGGAAATACCGAGCTCTTCTTCCAGTTCGCGGATCAATGCCGCCTCTGGACTTTCGCCCGGTTCGAGCTTGCCCCCGGGAAACTCCCACAGGCCTGCCAATTGCTTGCCTTCCGGCCGCTGGGCAATCAGTACCCGCCGGTCGGCATCGATCAGCGCGCAAGCCACAACCAGCTGGATCTTCACCCCCGACCCCAGTCCGGCGCCCGCCGGTAGATATAGGGGTAAACCTCACCGAAGCCTAGCGAGCTGTAGAGGTTGAGCGCCGGAGCGTTGTCGGCCAGCACCTGGATGGCCGAATGCGTGGCGCCCTTCGAGCGCACCCAATTGAGCGCCGCCCCCATCACCGCCCGGCCATAGCCCATGCCGCGAGCATTGGGGTGGGTGACGACATTGAGGTAGATGCCGATGCCACTGGCCACCGCAGCAAGCGCCGCCGCCACCGGTAGCCCGGCCTTGTGGTAGACCAGCACCCCACGCGCCTCGCAGGCGATATGGCCGAGGATTTCGGCCAGCACGTCGATGGTCGGCTGATCGTAACCCGACATCTGCGCCTGCGCCCGCATCCATTGCGGATCGGTCGGTTCGAAGTAGCGAGCCTGGAAGTCGAGCGGGAAATCCTCATTCGGCATTTCCATCGCCATCACGAGGCTCGGCTCGAACTCTTCCCAGAGCAGGCCGTCGAGCACTTCAACGATCTCAGGTGCGGTGAGCGGGGTCACCCGGAACACCGGCGCAATGCGATGGCGCTTGGAGAGTTCGGCCAGCCGCATTAACCGCAACTCGGCATAGCCGCCATCGCTCGGATCGAGGCAGTGGATCGAATTGGCGCGCTTGGTGTAGCCCTGCGCGTAGCGCCACAACCACAAGCCATCCTGGGCCTGCCGCAGCGCCGGCCAGGCTGTCAGTGTTGCACCTTCGATCTGACTGACGCTGAGTGGAACCATCAGGACCTGTAGTCGCCGTTGATGGTGATGTAACCATGTGTCAGGTCGCAGGTGTAGACCGTCGCCGTGCCGGCGCCGAGTCCGAGCCCAACCCGCACCTCGATCTCTTCATTCTTCATGTAGGCACTGGTCGCCGCCTCGTCATAGGCGGGGTCGCGCTCGCCCTGCGTTGCAACGCGGATATCGCCGAAGCTGATTTCGAGCCGGTCGCGATCGGCCGGCTCGCCGGCCTTGCCGACCGCCATGACGATGCGCCCCCAGTTGGCGTCCTCGCCGGCGATGGCGGTCTTGACCAGCGGCGAGTTGGCGATCGACTGCGCGATGCGGAACGCGCTCTTGTCGCTCGTCGCCCCCTCGACGGTGACGCTCACCATCTTGGTCGCGCCTTCGCCGTCGCGAACCACCTGGATGGCGAGCTCATGCAGCACATCGGCGAGAGCCTCGGCGAACACTTCGGCCCGCGGGTCGTCGGCCGAGTTGATGGCGGGGATGCCGGCCCTGCCGGTGGCAAACACCAGGCAGGTATCGGAGGTCGAGGTATCGCTGTCGACCGTGACGGCATTGAAGCTCGTGTCGATCGCCGGCTGCAGCAGCCCCTGCAGGACGTTTGCGGCAATCGGCGCATCGGTGAACACGAAGCTCAGCATCGTCGCCATGTCGGGCGCGATCATCCCGGAGCCCTTGGCGATGCCGGAGATCACCACCGGCACGCCGTCGAACTCGACGGTGGCGGTCGCCACCTTGGCGAAGGTGTCGGTGGTCATGATCGCCTTGGCGGCGTCCATCCACGGGCCGGGTGCCAGCCGGGTTGCCATTTCGGTGGTTACGCCGGCAAATTTCTGCGCATCGAGCGGCTCACCGATAACGCCGGTGGAGGCAAGGAAGATCTCGCTCGGCGCAACACCGAGCGCCTTCGAGACAATATCGGCCGACAGGGAAACCGAGGCCTTGCCCTTCTGGCCGGTAAAGGCATTGGCATTGCCCGAATTGACCAGCAATGCGCGGGCCTTGCCGCCGCCGAGGTTCTGCCGGCACCAGTCGACCGCCGCCGAAGGACATTTCGATCGGGTCAGCACACCGGCAACGACAGTCCCCTCGTCCATTGCGACGAGCAGAACGTCAGTGCGATTCTTGTATTTGATCCCGGCCTCGGCCGTCGCGAACCGAACTCCCGCGACATCCGGCAGTTCCGGGTAAGTCTTGGGCGCGAGGGGAGAAACGGGATGGGCCATGTTGCGTCCTATACGGCGACAATAGGCCCATCCGTTTGCCTCAACCCTAGCCGTGAAGCAAGTCGTTCATTTGCTCGAAGCGGTTTCCGAAAAAGTTGCAGACTGTTCCGGTTCGAAAGCGCGTCAGGCTGGGAAAGGGAAGGGTTCGACGCTTCATGGAAGCGGCGAAGCGCTCCACCGACCCGTGGCAATGAACCGGCCGAAGCGCGACTGAATGGTCGGGATGATGAAATAGACCATGGCGATCACCATCAGCGGAGCGACCACGAAGTTACGCTCCCACACCGGCCAGCCCTCGGTGAACGGCGCCACCAGATAGATGATCGCGGTAATGACCGGATAGACGGCGACCAGCACCAGCAACGCCATGCGGGTGCGGGCGGCGAGCGATGGACCGGCCGGCCTGGCAGGAACGGCGACGGCGGCAGCAGCGGATTGAATGGACATTCGAAAACCCCATATGAACGGTACGGCTCGTTACATATCGAAACGGAACGTAACGTTCAAGTGGATATGTGCCGCTGTTTCGTGTATTCCAGCCATGCATCCTCGTCAGAGCGTCTTGAGGGAAGGTTGCAGTCTTTTCCGCTTCGACAGCGTGACCAGATCAAAGAGTTCCAGGGCATCAAGCACCATGTCCATTACCGACAGCCAGCCACGCCGATCCATCGGCGCCGCCCGTAACCCCGACAGCCACGAGGCGATCCTCGCTGCGGCCGAGGAGATTTTCTGCGAGGCGGGCTACGCGGGGTTCTCGATCGAAGCGGTGGCGCGGCGGGCCCGCGCCGGCAAGCCTACCATCTATCGCTGGTGGCCCTCCAAGGCGCACCTGCTGCTCGATGTCTACACCCGGCTCAAGAGTTCACGCATGCCCGACCCCGATACCGGCACGCTGGAAGGCGATATCCGCACCTTCCTCACCGAGCTGGTGCGCTTCTGGTCGGGCAATACCGGCGGGGTCTACAAGTCACTGATCGCCGAAGCCCAGGCTGACCCCAAGGCGGCCGAGGCGTTGCAGGCCTATTCGATCGAGCGCACCCGGCACACCGCTGCGATCTTCGAACAGGCCAAGGCGCGCGGCGAGATGCGCCCTGATGCCGACAGCCTTGCCGCCTCCGACCTGATGTCCGCTTATGCATGGAAACTGCTGCTCACTGACCGGCTCGCCGACCAGGCCGACATTATCGACAAGGTCACCTCGATCCTGGTCCGCGGCCTCGTCAAGTCGTCACAGGATTGAGCCGCACCCGGCGAACCAGGGGGCTCGTTCAAGCCCAGCCACCGGCTGTCAGCCCTGCGAAAGCAGGGATGCCCCCGGGGCGGCATGAACGCTCAAAATGACAGAACCCCGGCCTCGGCCGGGGTTCCAATTGGCTTGGCATCCGAAAAGGCGGTTACGGCGCGGTGCCGGCGGCGCCTTCGGCCTGCGGCTCGGACTGCTTCTTGACTGCTGCGGCAAGCGCTGCATCCGGGATTTCGAGCTTGGCATCCTTCTTCAGCGCGGCGACGGCCTCGTCGAACGCCTTGAACATCACCTGCTGGCCCAGCTGCTGCTGCACCTGCTCGATCGGCGGCGGCGCGCTCATGCGCTTTTCCTCGACTTTGATGATGTGCCAGCCGAACTGGCTCTGCACCGGATCGGAAATCTTGCCCGGCTCGAGCGTGAACGCCACGGCCTCGAACTCCGGCACCATCATGCCCTTCGAAAAGAAACCCAGGTCGCCGCCGTTCTGCTTGCCCGACGGGTCGGTGGTCTTTTCCATCGCCAGCACTTCGAACGGCTTGCCGGCGTCGAGCTCGGCCTTGACCGCCTTGGCTTCCTCTTCGGTGGCGACGAGGATGTGGCGGGCGTGTACTTCCTCGACCGGCTTGAAGTCCTTGGTGAACTCGGCGTAGGCCGCCTTCACCGTGTCCTCGGTCACCGCGGCGGCGACCTTCTGAGTGAAGTAGTCACGGCGCAGCGCGCGCTCCTCGAGATACTGCAGGCGCTGCTTGAACAGGTCGGTATCGGCCATGCCGTCGGCTTTCGCCGCCTTGGCCATCACTTTCATGTCAATCAGCACGGTGACGAGGAAAGCGCGGCGCTCCTCGGGCGGCACCTGCTGCAGTTCCTGCTGCAGGTCCTCGGCGGCAAACGCCAGGTCTGCCTCGGTAATCGTCTGGTCGCCGATGGTCGCTACCACCGTCTCGGGCGCTGCGGGAGTGGCGGCGGCAGGGGCAGCAGCATCCTGCGCAAGGGCGGCGACGGGGGCGAAGCCAAGCGCCGTGCCGAGCAGCAGGGCACCGGCCAGGGTCTTCATAACTTTGTGGAAACCCCGCGGGGCATGGACGTTCATTGGGAATTCTCCTCGGATGGCGCAGAGCCCCCGGCCCGCGGCGGCGCAGGTTTGGCCCATTTGCGTTACGTTGACAAGCAAAACACCCGCTCTTACATGTCGCACCACTTCAAAGAGTGTTGACGGGTGAGGACCCGCCGCCTGCCGGATGAGATGAAGCGCCTTAGCGCCACCCGGCCCTGAACAATCAAAGGACGACACGAATGGTACTGGCTGCAATCGCCAAGGCGATCTTCGGTTCGGCGAACGATCGACAGGTGAAGAAGTACCTCCCGAGGGTGGCCGCGATCAACGCGCTGGAGCCCGAGTTCGAGAAGCTCACCGACGAGCAGTTGAAGGCCAAGACCCAGGAATTCCGCGATCAGCTCGCCGCCGGCAAAAGCCTCGACGATATTCTCGAGCCGGCCTTCGCAACGGTCCGCGAAGCGAGTAAGCGCGTGCTCGGCATGCGCCACTTCGATGTGCAGCTGATCGGCGGCATGGTGCTCAACAACCGCTCCATCGCCGAAATGAAGACCGGTGAAGGCAAGACCCTGGTGGCAACGCTTGCGGTCTATCTCAACGCGCTGCCCGGCAAGGGCGTGCACCTCGTCACCGTCAACGATTACCTGGTGCGCCGCGACCTGGCCTGGATGGGCCAGATCTATCGCTTCCTCGGGATGACCACGGGCATCATCGTCCACGGTCTCGACGATGCCGAGCGCAAGGCCAGCTACGCCGCCGACATCACCTACGGCACCAATAACGAGTTCGGCTTCGACTACCTGCGCGACAACATGAAATACAGCCGCGACCAGATGGTGCAGCGCGGCCACGAATACGCCATTGTCGACGAAGTGGACTCGATCCTCATCGACGAAGCCCGCACCCCGCTGATCATTTCCGGCCCCTCGGCCGACCGTTCCTCGCTCTACGAGATGGCCGACACACTGATCCCGTTGCTCGGCGAAGGCGATTTCGAGATCGACGAAAAGCAGCGCTCAGCCACCTTCACCGACCAGGGCATCGAAAAGCTCGAGGCCGCGCTGGTCGAGAACGGGCAGCTCAAGGGCGAGAACCTCTACGACATCGAGAACGTGGCGCTGGTCCACCATCTCAACTCCGCGCTGCGTGCCCACAAGATGTTCCAGCGCGAGAAGGATTACATCGTCCGCAACGACGAAGTGGTGATCATCGACGAGTTCACCGGCCGCATGATGCCGGGCCGCCGTTATTCGGAAGGTCTGCACCAGGCGCTGGAAGCCAAGGAACACGTCAAGATCCAGGCCGAGAACCAGACGCTGGCCTCCATCACCTTCCAGAACTACTTCCGCCTCTACAAGAAGCTCGCCGGCATGACCGGCACGGCGGCGACCGAGGCCGAGGAATTCGGCGACATTTACGGCCTGACCGTCACGTCCATCCCGACCAACGTGCCGATCAAGCGCAAGGACGAGGACGACGCCATCTTCCGCACCGCCGCGGAGAAATTCGATGAGATCGCCAACCTGATCGTCGATGCGCGCGGTCGCGGCCAGCCGATCCTCGTCGGCACCACCTCGATCGAGAAGTCCGAGATGCTGGCCGAGATCCTCCGCGGCAAGGGCATCAAGGACATCGCGGTGCTGAACGCCCGCCACCACGAGCAGGAAGCCCAGATCGTCGCCGATGCCGGCGTTTCCGGCGCCGTTACCATCGCCACCAACATGGCCGGCCGCGGCACCGACATCCAGCTCGGCGGCAATCTCGAAATGCGCATCGAAAAGGAAGCGCATGGCCTCGAAGGCGCCGAGCGCGATGCCAAGATCGCCGAGATCAAGCGCACCATCGCCGAAGACAAGGCCAAGGTGCTGGCCGCCGGCGGCCTCTACATCATCGGTACGGAACGGCATGAGAGCCGCCGCATCGACAACCAGTTGCGCGGTCGCGCCGGTCGCCAGGGCGACCCGGGCCACTCGAAGTTCTTCCTGAGCCTGCAGGACGACCTGATGCGCATCTTCCCGGTCGAATCGATGGATTCGATGCTTTCGAAGCTCGGCCTCGAACAGGGTGAGTCGATCACCCACCCCTGGGTCACCAAGGCCATCGAGCGCGCCCAGGCCCGGGTCGAAGCCCGCAACTTCGACATCCGCAAGAACATCCTCAAGTACGACGACGTGATGAACGATCAGCGCAAGGCGATCTTCACCGAACGTCTCGAGCTGATGGACAGCGAGGACGTCGCCGAGACGGTCAACGAGATGCGCCACCAGGTGGTGGACGACATCATTTCGAAGGCCATCCCCGAGCGCGCTTATCCCGAGCAGTGGCAGGTCGAGCAACTGGTCGCGGCCGGCAAGACCTATCTCAATGTCGACCTGCCGGTTGAGGCCTGGACCCATGAGGAAGGCATCGACGTCGAAGAGGTGCGCGAGCGCATCGTCAAGATCGCCGACGAGTTCGCCGCCGCCAAGGTGGCGCGCTATTCGCCCGACATCATGCGCCAGGTCGAGAAATCCATCCTCCTGCAGTCGATCGACGGGCTGTGGCGCGAGCACCTCGTCACCCTCGATCACCTGTCGAAGGTGGTCGGCTGGCGCGGTCTCGCCCAGCGCGACCCGCTGAACGAGTATAAGCGCGAGGCTTTCGAGCTGTTCGAACAGTTGCTGGCGAGCCTGCGCGAGTTGGTCACCACCCAGCTCAGCCATGTCGAAATCCAGATGCGCCAGCCCACGCCGCTGCAGGCCGACCTCGAGGGGCTCGACGAAATCCACATCGATCCGACCACCGGCGAGAACGACGCCGAAAGCGACATCACCGGCACCATGCCGCGGGCCCTCGGCCCGGCTCCGTCGCTGGCCGCCTTCGCCGCCGCGGGTGCCGCTGCCGGCGCCGGCGTGATCGAGGCCGATCCGGCGCTGAAGCCGATCGATCCCAAGCTGCTGGTCGGCGTCTCCCGCAACGCCCCCTGCCCCTGCGGCTCGGGCAAGAAGTTCAAGCACTGCCACGGCGCGTTCTAGCCGAACGCGAAGGACAAGCGTTCAAAGGGCCGCCCTCGGGCGGCCTTTTTCGTTGCTTGCAAAGTACGCCGCTGGAGATCGTTGCCCGCCGGCGCGGGATGCGGCCGGTATGCGCAAGCTGCAAATGCAGCCTGGTCGTGAACTGCTCTAGTAGGGCGTACCGTCCTTGTGCACGAAGCGCCCGTCCGCATTGGCGCTCATCATATCGATATCCGAGCAAGTGGTGAGGTCATCAGGGTGACGCGACCCCAGTTCCAGGTAAACGGCCCGCGCCTCGGAACGATTGATCATGTGATGCCCGTTGCCGGTGCCCTTCGGGAACGCGGCGCAGTCGCCAGCGCGCAGCACTGTCTCGCCACCGTCTTCGACCAGCACCAGCTCGCCTTCCAGCACATAGACGAACTCGTCCTCCCGGCTGTGCCAGTGGCGTTGGCTCGACCAGTTACCCGGCGGCAGGCTGGTCAGGTTGACCCCGAAATCCACAAGTCCCCCGGCGTCGCCGAGGCGCTGCCGGAGGCGGTCGGCGCTGAACGCGTTGAACTGCGCCGGGTATCCGGTGCCCTTGTGTATAGGCACACTCGCAATGTCGAGCTTTGGCATCCACGGCTCCCGGGTTTCGACACCCGAGCCTAGCGCCAACCTCACGCGGCGTCGATCGCCTCGCCAGAGCTCGCCATCCACCCGGGTCACCGGCCTGCGGACTTCGAGCAGTGGTCTCCAGCTGCAAGAAATCATCATAGTCGCGTCACCGCGCAGCCCCGCGAAATTGTCACCGGGGTGTCTTTCGGAGAGCAGCTTGACCCGTCCTATTCCGCTTCCGAACTGCAGGTTGCTGCGGCCCAGATTTCGATCGGCTTGCCGGAGCGAGTGCCCAGTTCGCGGCACTCACCGGATGCACACAAGGTCCAGCCGGATGGCGTCATGCCGGAGGCGGCCAGCAGCAAACGGGGCTGCGGCGGCAGGCTGGGTTTGTAAACCCATCCAGTCGGCGTCATGCGCGCGTCGCCAGGAACATCGATACCGGCGCCTGGGCCCTCGACTCGGGCTTCAGTCAGTTGCAGCTGGTTCCCCGCCACCTGCCAGGTTTCGCGCCATTCGGTGTGTTCGACAGAGTGAGTCCAACTCAGCGTAAAGGTGGTGGTGGCCAGCGCAAGCAGGTTGCCGAAGGTGGCGATGCACAGCATCAGAGAGCCTGTGCTGAGGCTGGGCGGCCGCGCCACCACTGCCAGGCGATCACCGCGAAGCCGAGGACGAAGCCGATCTCGTCGGTAAGGGGCACCGCCAGCAATAGGGCGCCTCCTGCGCCGAAGGCGACCAGCCGCGTCAGAAGGCCGGCGCGGACGAAGAGGAAGCCGACGGTAGCGACGCCCCACAGGCCGACAGCCAGGCAGGCCTTGAAGACGATGTAGGCGACCTCGACCGGATAGCCGTAGGCGGCGGCCATCCAGCCGCCATCCTGCAGCATCAGCGAGGGCGTGTAGACGGCCATGAAGGGGATGACGAAGCCGGCGGCGGCTAACTTGACGGCCTGGATGGAAATCTTGAGACCGGAGGTCTTTGCCATGGGTGCGGCCGCAAAGCACGCAAGCGCCACGGGCGGGGTCAGATCAGCCATGATGCCGAAATAGAAAACGAACATGTGGCTCACCAGCAGCGGCACGCCCAGTTCCAGCAGCGCCGGGCCGGCGAGCGAAGCGGTGATGATGTAGTTGGGGATCGTGGGGATGCCCATGCCGAGCACGAGGCAGGTCAGCATGGTGAGGACAAGCGAGAGGAACAGGTTGTTTTCGCCGATGGCGATGATGGCGCCGATGAAAGTGGAGGCGATACCGGTGAGCGTCAGCGTGCCGATGACGATACCGACGATGGCGCAGGCGATGCCGACCGGCAGGGCATTGCGAGCGCCGTCGGCCAGGGCGTCGCGGCAGATGACGAGCGTCTCGCGCCCCCCCTTGACGAAGATGCAGGCGACGATGAGCGCGATGATGACGGCGAGGAGGAAGTTGACGCCGAACCTGAGGAACGATGCAGCGGCGAGCCCCAGCGCGATCCAGAAGACAATGCGAAAGGCCACTGGCCCGATACGAGCGGCGATCGGCGTGCCCAGGATGAGCACAGCAACCAGCGCGAGCCCCATGGTGCCGGCAAAGATCGGCGTGTAGCCGGCAAAGAGCAGGAAGACGAGGGCCGCCAGCGGCAGCAGCAGCGGCCAGTTGGCGCGTAGCGCCGTCCAGGGATTGGGCAGGCTGGCCTTGTCCATGCCCTTCAGGCCGGCGCGGCCGGCCTCGAGATAGACGGTCCAGAAGCAGACGCCGAAATAGAGCACCGCGGGAATGATGGCGGCCTTGACGATCTCGGCATAGGGGACATTCAGCGTCTCGGCCATGATGAAGGCCACCGCGCCCATCACCGGCGGCATGATCTGGCCGCCCATGGACGAGGTCGCCTCGACGCCGCCGGCAAAGGCGGAGCGGAAGCCGAAGCGCTTCATCAGCGGAATGGTGAACTGGCCGCTGGCGACGACATTGGCGACGCCGGACCCCGAAATGGTACCCATCAGCGCCGAGGACAGCACGCAGACCTGTGCCGGGCCACCGCGCAGGCCGCCAACGAGGCCCAGGGCGAAATCGTTGAAGAGCGCGATCATTCCGGCCCGCTCCAGGAAGGCGGCGAAGACCACGAAAATAAAGATGTAGGCGGCCGAGACGTAGATGGGCGTGCCGTAGATGCCCTCGGTGCCGAAGCCGAAATGCTCGATGATCTGCTCGACCGAGTAGCCGCGATGGATCAGCGGCGCCGGCAGGTACTGGCCGAAGAAGCAATAGGCGAGGAATATCCCGGAGATGACGGCAAGCGGCCAGCCCATCAGGCGGCGCGCTGCCTCGAAGACGAGCACCACGGTGGCGCCGCCGACGACCAGGTCGAGCGGCGTCATGAAGCCGGTCCGACGGATGATGTCGGCGTAAAACACCCAGTTGTAGACGCCGGTCAGAAACCCGGCGATGCCCAGGAGCCAGAACAGGCCCCTGGTGAGCGGTGTCTTCGCCACGAGGTTGCTGATCAGCACGAAGCCGAGCAGCAGCAGGAAGCCGACATGCATGGCCCGCACGACCTGGCTGGGCAGCGTCCCATAGGCAGCGGTCCAGAGCTGGAACAGTGCAAAGGCAATGGCGATGCCGAAGGCGATGCGGCCGGCAAGGCCCGAGCCGAAGCCTGGCGGCAGACCCTCGGTCACCTCCTCGCCTGATGAAACGGCGTCGCCGTGCGGCGCGGCACTATCTGTCATCGCTGCCCCACCGGGGCTCGGTCCGGACTAATTCCGGACCGACGCAGGTAAGCCGCCACTACTTGATGATGCCTTTTTCGCGGTAGTAGCGCTCGGCGCCCGGATGCAGCGGAATGGGCAGGCCGGTGATGGCGCCTTCGAGGGTGATGTCCTTGGCGGCGGCGTGCGAGGCGACCATGCGGTCGAGATTCTCGAACAACAGCTTGGTCATCTGATAGGCGGTCTCGTCGCTGACACCGTCATGGGTGACGAGGATATTGCCGATGGCCGCGGTCGGGACGTCCGTGTCCTGCCCCTGATAGGTGCCGGCGGGGATCACCGACGGCACGTAAGGCGCGCCGATCTTTTCGACCACATCGGCCGGAACGGCGACGAGGTTGATCTCGTGGGTCGAGGCCAGATCCTTGATGAAGGCGACACCGAGGCCGGAGGACTGCAGCGTGGCTTCCAACTGGCGATTCTTGATGAGCTCGGCAGATTCCGCATAGGGCAGGTATTCAAGCTTGCCCAGATCGTCATAACTCATGCCCGCGGCGGAAAAGATGGCCCGGGCGTTGAGTTCGGTGCCGGAGGCCGGGGCGCCCACGGAGACGCTCTTGCCCTTGAGATCGGTCACTGTGGCGACGCCGGCATCGCCCGAAGCGACGATCTGCACGTAGTTGGGGTAGATGGCGGCGATGGCGCGGAGGCCGGTCAGCGCTGTCGGGTAGCCGGCTTCCGTATTGCCCTCCCAGCCGAGCTTGACAGCATCGCCGAGCGCGAAGGCGATCTCGCCCTTCTTCTGTGCCAGCAGGTTGAGGTTTTCGACCGAGGCCTTGGTGGCCTGCACCTGCACCCGGCTGCCGGGAATGCCATCGGAGTAGATTTCGGAGAGGGCGACGCCGAGGGGGTAGTAAACTCCCGAGGTGCCGCCAGCGAGTACGTTGATGAATTCCTGCGACTGGACAGCCGAGGTCGCGGCGACGCTCATGACTATCGCTGCCAGCCCACCGACGATCTGGTTCGGGAAATGATGCATCATGGAGTTCCTCCTCAAGCCTCAGGTTCGGTTACGCACTTGTTGGCGCCGATAGTGGCAGACAATCAGCAGGAAGCCAAATTGCCTTGACTATTCATGCCCCTCGGCACTGCCGCCTGGCGTCTAGGTGCGAAACCGCCGTTGGTTTCGCGCCGACCGCTCGAGCTCGATCTGCCCAGCGAGCGGCTGAGGTCATCGAAAGGCCAGGCATCAGGAGCACCGGGCCGAGCTTGCCGGCAAACAGCACCACCGGCCGGCCCCTCGTGAGGACCGGCCGGTTTCGGTAAGGTCGTGGCGCCCGGCTCCGGCGGCTGCGGCTTCAGACCGCCGCTGTCTCGCGCTTTGGACGCCGCACCGCCCGCACCTTGGCAGTGCGGCCGCCGCCGCAGAAGAACCGGTCGCGACCATCGGATTCAAGACCGGAAACGCCGATGCCGGCGGGCATGTCGAGTTGCTCGAGCACCTCGCCCGACTGCGGGTCGACACGACGCAGTTCGCTGGCGCCGTCCTCGAAGGTGGCATGCCAGAGGTCGCCTTCCACCCAGGTGACGCCGGTGACGAAGCGGTCGGAATTGATGGTTCTCAGCACGGCGCCGGTTTCGGGGTCGACCTGCAGGATCTGCTTGCTGCGATACTGCCCGACCCACAGTGAGCCCTCGGCCCAGGCGAGGCCGGACCCGCCGCCAGGTGAGGAGATGCGCTTCACCACCTGCCCGGTACGGGGGTCGATCTTGTGGATCACGTCCTCGGCGAGCTGATACAGGTGCTCGCCATCGAAGGTCGTGCCGGCATGGGCCGCGACGTCGATGTTGCGCACCGGCGCGCCGCTCTCGGGGTCGAAGGCGTTGATCCGATCGCCCGAGGCAAACCACACATTGGTGCCGTCGAAAGTGACCCCGGCCACATCGTCGGCACCCGGGAATGGACCGTATTCGCGAAGGATTTCGGCATGCGCATGCTTCATCGGACTAGCCTCTCGTGCAATTTCGATACCCTTGGTCTAGTCGCCGGGCAGCGGCCCCGGGAGTAACAAAGCCGTCGGGAAACCCGGCACCGGCGGCGTGATCCAGCGCAGCGCCCGGCCGCGACCGAATGACTGCACCTTGCCTTGTTCCGCCAACTGCTCGAGCGCCCGCTGCACGGTACGCGGGCTGGTGCCGAGCGCGATGGCGAGCGCCGAACTGGCCCAGGCCTCGCCATCGGCCAAGAGCGCCAGCACCTCGGCGTGTTGATCCTCCACGGGCGGTGCCAGCACCACCACCTCAGCCGCCGCGCCCGGGACCAGTGTGAACCCGGCCATGGTGGCGTTGACCTCGGCAATTTCAACCAGTTCGGCGCGCAGCCGGCCCATCTCCACCCTGAGCCGCGCGCGGTGCGACTCGTCCGCTTCCTTGCCCCGGAAGGCCGCGGCCACGAGTTGCGCCCGCGATACATCCCGCGGCCATGCCTCGGCCAACGTCCGCAGCAGAGCAAACAGCACCGGACGCGTCGCAAGCGTGACGATCGCTCCGGCGTGCCGCACGACGCTGCGCGTCGCATCCACCACCACGGCTGTCGACCCCAGCACCTGCTCCACCCCGGCAAGGTCAAGCGATCGCTCGCTACCATCGCCGATCAGCCGCGCCGCCGGCCCTTCCAGCACCAGCGCATCGGCCTCGATCTCGGCGACCAGCGCATGAATGCCGGCTTGGCGCGCTGCTGCCAGCGCTCGCTCGAACGCGAGCCGCGCCGGTCCGGTCTGGACCCGCCGCACCGCAATGCCGGCCGTTACCAGTTGATGTACTGCCACCGTCGCCGGCGGCAGCCCCGGCAACTCCACCTGTGCGAGGATGGACTCCGCCGCATCCACCTGGCCGATCAGCAGCAGCCGGCGCGCCGCCAGATTGGCGGCATGCGCCGCATTCGCGCGGTCGCCCTGCGCTTCGAGCGTCCGCTGCGCGGTCTCCAGCGCCTTGGGTTGCCACGAGAGTTCGCGCGACACCAGCGCGATCTCGGCTTCAGCCACCACGCAACGGGCGCGCGCGACAGCCTCGCGGGCGTGAAACGCCTTGCCGGCTGCCCTGAGCAGCGCCTTGGCCCGCTCGAGATCGCCCAGCTGCGCCATGGCGATACCGCGCAATGCCAGCGCCGGCGCGTCGTCACGCAGCGCCACACGCTTCAGCGCGCCGAGCGGATCACCGGCCCCGAGCGCCAGCGCTGCAGCAGTGATCAGCGAGTCCATTCAAATCCCGTCACACTTGTCACTCTCACCCTCGACTGACCCCCGCCTAGGTTCTGCTCACCGAAAAGCAACCGACGGAGATCAGCCATGACCACCCTCGAACTCTATGAAATCGCAGACGACAAGTCCCGCCAAGTCGGCATCGCCGGCAGCCTGATCAAACTGGCCGTCCGCCTCGCCACCTGGCCGGCCCGCCGGGAAACCATCCTCAAGCTCGCCAGCCTCGATGCCTTCCAACTCGCCGATATTGGGCTCGAACGCACCGATGTCGAGGATGCCCTCGATGGCGATGCCCGCCGCCTCTGGGCCCGCATCAAGCTGCGCAACGCCAGCTGACCCCTCACTCAACCAAGGAGAACGAGAATGACCGACAAGAGCTACACCACCTCGATCACCGTCAAGGCGAGCCCCGACGCCGTCTTTGCCGCCATCAACAACGTGCGCGGTTGGTGGTCCGAGGATGTCGAGGGCAACACCGCAGTGCTCGGCGATGTCTGGTACTACCATGCCCGCGACCTCCACCGCTGCACCCTCAAGGTGGTTGAGTCCGCGCCGGGCCGGCGCATCGCATGGCGGGTGTTGGACAACCATTTCAACTTCATCGCCGACAAGACCGAATGGATCGGCACCACCATCGCCTTCGATATCGAGGCGGTCGGTGAAGGCGCCCGGCTCACCTTCACCCATCACGGCCTGCTGCCCGACCACGAGTGCTACGACGTCTGCCACGATGCCTGGGGCACCTACATCCGCGGCAGCCTCAAAGCCCTAATTACCTCCGGCAAGGGCTACCCGAACAGCGGCGCCGGGATCACCGCCGAAGACCCCGCCACCCTGATGAAAGATGCCAAGATGGCCGAAGACAGCTTCACCACCTCGTTCACCGTCGACCAGAGCCCCGAGGCGGCCTTTGCCGCCATCACCGACCCGCGCGCCTGGTGGAGCGGCGAGTTCGAGGGCGGCACCAGTAACCTCGGCGACGTGTTCAGCTACCGCTACCAGGAGTTCCATTATTCAAAGCAGGTGGTGACCGAACTGGTGCCCAACAAGCGGGTCGCCTGGCAGGTGGTCGAGGGCACGCTCAGCTTTGTCGAGGACAAGACCGAGTGGGTCGGCACCACCATCATGTTCGATATCGCCGACAGGGGCGGCAAGACCGAAGTGGTGTTCACCCACCAGGGCATCGCGCCCGCCGTCGAGTGCTACGATACCTGCTCTGATGCCTGGACCTCGCTGATTCAGGGCAGCCTCAAGCAGTTGATAGTGAGCGGCCGGACCGAGCTGATCGAACTCGCTGCACCGGCCGCCTGAGCCGCCCCACTCCCGTGGGCAACTGCAGGCAATAGTCCACCGGCGCAAGCGCCGGTGGACGGCAGACTTTGAACCAGGCCGGGTCTTGCTGCCGCTGAGGCGGAACTAGCCCACGCCTTCGCTCTCCTCTACTCGCCCCCACCCCCGAAACTGCTCGCTGCCGGCCCCGCGGATCGCCAAGGGCGGAGCCGCGCCGTTGCGCAGCACACCACCTGGAGACAACCGATGAGCAACACCGCTCCTCCCCCCATGACCGGGCAGCAATGGCTGGTCGTCCTGCTCCTGCTCGGCACCGGCTTCATGCTGTCGGTCGATTTCTCGATCCTCAACGTCGCCATGCCCGAAGTCGGCGAGGCGGTCGGTCTGCCGTTCTCGCAACTGGCCTGGATCGCCACCGCCTACGCCTTGCCGGCGGCTGGCTTCACCCTGTTGTTCGGCCGCATCGCGGATCTCTTCGGCCGCCGCCGCATGTTCTTCATCGGGATCACCCTGTTGGCCATTGCGTCGGTTCTCGGCGGCTTCGCCACCAGCCCCGAGATCCTGTTGACGGCCCGCGCGCTGCAGGGCCTTGCCACCGCCATCGCCACACCTGCCGCGCTCGCTTTGCTCATCACCTCGTTCAGCGATGAACGGCAGCGCGCCCGCGTCCTTGGCCTCAATGGGGCGCTGCTCTCCGGCGGCTTCACCGTCGGCGCCCTGGTCGGCGGCGCTCTGGTCGGCGCCCTCAGCTGGCGCTGGGCCTTCTTCATCAACGTGCCGGTCGCCGTACTGATTCTTGCCGTTGCCCCCTTCGTGCTTCGTGCCAGCAGCGCGCCGGTCGGCGTCAGGCTCGACCTTCCGGGGGCGACAACCGTGACGCTGGGCCTGTTGGCCCTGGTCTACGGCGTCACCAGCGCCAACCCATACGTGCTGGTCGGCGGCCTCGTCCTGCTGGCACTGTTCTTCATCATCGAGCTGCGCAGCAAGGCGCCGCTGGTCGCCGTCAGCATTCTCGCCCGGCCGACGGTGAAATGGGGAAATCTCTCGGCGCTGGTCGTCTTTTCGATGGAGCCGGCGCTGATCTTTCTCGTCACCCTCTACCTGCAGGATGCCCTGCATCTGTCGGCGTTCGACACCGGCCTGATCTTCGGCATCCCCGGCCTTTCCTCGATCGTCGCCGGCATCATCGCCGGCCGTATCATCGCCCGCAACGGCGTGCGGAACGTACTTGCCATCGGGCTCCTGGTGCAGGCCAGCTTCACCGCGCCGTTGCTGCTGCTCGGCCCCGATCCGGCGTGGCTGTGGGTGCTGGTGCCGACGCTGTTCATCGGCTTTTTCGGCCACGTCACCGCGATTGTCGCATCGATGGTCACGGCCACGTCCGGTGTTCGCGACAGCGAACAGGGGCTCGCCACCGGTCTCGTCTCGATGACGCAGCAGGTCGGCATCACCATCGGAATTCCGATCTTCGGCGCTATCGCCGCCACCCAGGCCGGGCTGATCGCCGGCATCCACCTGGCCCTGGCAGTCAATGTCGGCGTGACGATGCTCGCAGTGGTCCTGATCTGGACGGGGCTGCGGCCCCGTCCAGCTACCGCGGGGCTCGATGGCGCCGCCCCGGCAAAAGCCTGAGGCGCGACCTGCTGCCTAAGGCATATCCACCACCGGTCGTCGCGGTCGCCGTTCGCTCCAGGCGAGCACCAGCCCCGCGACGATTACCAGCGCCGCGCCGAGGAACACCACCTCGGCGGGCTGCTCGCCCCAAAACAGGAAGCCGAACACGAAGCTCCAGATCAGGGCAAAATACTCGACGGTGCCGAGGACGCTTGCCGGCACCAGGCGCGCCGCCTCCACCAGCACATACTGCGCCGTGCCGCCGACAATGCCGGTCGCCACCACAATGGCGATCTGCAAGGGGTCCATGGCAGTCCAGAACGGGATCGACGCCACCCCCATCACCAAGGTGTAGAGCAGGTTGAGCGAGAAGATCAGCACCATCGAACTCTCGGTTCTCGAGATGGTGCGCATCAGGATCATCGCCACCGACCAGAAGAACGCCGCCCCCAGTACCATCAGCGCCGGCAGCCCGAAGCTCAGCCCGGTCGGATTGCTGGCGACCAGCACGCCGAAAAAGCCGATGGCCGAGGCGCCGACCCGCGCCAGCGTCAGTTGTTCCTTCAAGAACATCACCGCCAGGACGATGGTCAGCACCGGGGCGAAATAGTAGAGCGTCGTCATCTCGGCGAGCTGCAGCTCGCGGCCAGCCGAGTAGTACATGCACCAGGCCGCCAGCGTCAGCACGGCGCGCAGCAGCAGCATCGGCTTGTTGCCGGATCTGATGAGATCGAGCACCAACTGGCGCCGCCCGATGGCAAGGCAGATCAGCGTGACCACGAGGCTGCGCACGAACAGGATCTGCACCACCGGCAGCGCGATGATCACCGCCTTCACCAGCGCATCGTGCACCGAGAACAGCGTGTAGGCGAAGATCCCCAGCGCCATGCGCTTGAGCGAGGCGGACTGATGCGCTGACATGGCGGCAGGTGAAGACACGATGGACTCGAGGTGGTGTGGGGCGAACGCCCGGCGCTAGCTCTAGCCGGTCGACCGAGCGCACGCACCCGCAAACTTGCAGCATTTCTGAGCCGCGATCTGCTCCCCTCCCCCTTGAGGGGAGGGGCGGGGGGTGGGGGTGGCGAGGGGAACCTCGGTGCCGACTGCACCACCCCCTCCCTCAATCCCTCCCCTCAAGGGGGAGGGAGGCGGCACTGAGAGGCCCGTGTACTGGCCGCTGAAGCCCAAACCTTAAGTGCAGGTTACCCGCACTTCGGCAAAGCCGGCCTCATCGGCAGAGAACACCATCACCGTGCAGCTGGTGCCGGCAATGGAACCGAAGCCGGTTTCCACCACCTGGCCGACGCCGTCCATGGTCACCGTGTCGGCTGTGATCAATCCGGTCTTGATCACCGCCTTCGACTGGCAGATCGGGTAGCTCTCGCCCGGCGTCACCATGAAGCGGGTGCCCAGCGGGATGCAGTCGGTGGTCGGCAGGTTCGGGTCGATCTCGGCCGTCGCCGTGCTTGCATCCGGGGCTCCCGGCAGAGCGGCGGGAGCCGCCGCTGCGGCGGCCTGTTGTGCCGTCCATTCACCCTCGAGCTTCACCATCCGGTCCTGCAGAGCCAGCAGGCCCGCCGCCGTGCCATCGTCGACGGGCGCCGCCGCTGCCTCCGCTCGTTTGCCCAGTTCATCGACCGAACTGCGGAGCGCCGCCACGGCCTCGGCCACCGCCTTGGTCTTGGCATCGGTATTGAGCTGCACCGCGACAGCCCCGGCCAGTGCCACGAGCCCGACGATGGCGGCAAGGAACGGGATCAGCCGGTCGATCAGGACCAGGCGGCGATAACGGCGCATTCCGGCCCCTCCGCATCTGCGCCGAAGCGATACTCGCCTCGACAGGCTCCGACCTTGGGCGGGCGGCCCGCGGCCTCGAACAAGTCGTAGCCGGCCTTGAGATTACGCCAGAACGGCGCCCAGGTGTTACCGCCCTCGGCGGCCAGCGCCGTGGCGGTCATGCGGAACGGGAAGACGTGCACGTCGACTGCGTCCTGGCCATTGTTCAGCGCTGCTTCGACCACCGCATAGACCTCGTCGACATTGGCATCGGTGATGGCATAGCAGCCGACCGACGAGCAGCCGCCATGCACCATCAATGCCGAACCGGTGCGGCCCAGTTGCCGATCGAAAGCATTGGGGAAGCCGAGGTTGAAGCTCAGGTGATGGCGCGAATTGGGGTTCAACTGGCTCGTCGCCACCCGGTAGAAACCTTCGGGCGCTTGCTTGTCGCCTTCCTTGAGCTTGGGGCCGAGCTCACCCGAGAATTTGCAGATGTCGTAGTCGCGGAACAGCGCAAAGCGCCCGTCAGCCCGCCTGAGCCACAGCTCCAGCTTGTGCTCGCGCTTGAAGATGCGGATATGCGCCGCGTCGCCAAGCGCAAACCCGGCTTCGGTCAGCTCGGCAACCAATTGCGTGCGGTCATGGACGCGCTCGGTGGCGATATCGCGAACTCCCACTCGTTCGGTGAGCATGAAGCGCCCGACCAGCAGCACCGAGAGGAGCAAAACCCCGATCGCGATGACCATGCCAACATGGGAGCGACGGGATCGCATCGCAAGGTGCCGAGCTAGGCCCGCGGCAGCCGTGGCAGCGGAACTGGCGCTACCTTGCTCGGGTCGACCACCCCGGGCTCCGCTTCGCCGCCGAACATGCCCCCGAAGAAACTGCCGATCGCCTCGCCCCGCGCCTTGGCCGCAGCGCGCTCGTCAGCCGCCTTCTGCGCCTCGGCCGCCTCCTTGGCCGCCTTGTTGGCGAGGTTGGCAACCTCCTGCGCCATCGCCGCATCGTCGGCAGCCGCCTTGGCCTTCACCGTCGCCGGCACATTCTGCGCCACCGTCACCGGGCAACTGCCCAGTGCGTCGAGCGCCGTGCCGCCGGGCACATCGAACACATATTCCTTGTTGCAGACATCCCAGGAGACCGGCGCCTTCGAGATCTCGAAGCGGTCATAGCCTTCCTTGATGTCCTTCCAGAAGCTCATGTTCGGGTTGTCGGCATGCTTGGCAAGGTTCTGCGCCGACATGCGGAATGGATAGATCTGCAGCTGGAACGACGCGTTCCCGCCCTTGAAGCTTTCGCGCGCCAGCGCGTAGATCTCGGCGATCGACTCGTCGGTCATCGAGTAGCAGCCGCGCGACGAGCAATCGCCATGCACCATCAGGTCCGAACCGGTACGGCCATAGGCGCGATCGAACTTGTTGGGAAAGCCGGTGTTGAAGGCGAGATAATAATTGGAGTTCGGGTTCATCAGGCCCGGGGTGACCGTATAGAATCCCTCGGGCGACTGCCGGTCGCCTTCCTTGATCTTGGGGCCGAGCACACCCGACCAGGCGCAGATCTCGTAGCTCTTGAACAGCTTGTAGCTGCCGTTGGCCGTCTGCTTCCAGACCTCGAGCTCCGAGCTCTCCTTGAAAATGCGGACCATCATCGCCGCACTGGGGGACGATCCAAGTCCGGCAAGCCGGCTGATCGTCTCCTGCTTCAAGGGCGCCATCGCCTTGGCGTTGCCCGGCTTCAGCCCACCACAGCCAGCCAGCAGCGCGGCCACGCTGATGGCGGCGCCGACGAGAAGGATGGAACGAAGCGTTCTGCCCAAAGTCAGGTACCCGAAATGCTTGTCTGCCCGAACAATCGGGTTACGAGCGGACAGTTACCAAGTGGTATTCCGACCTGGTTAACAGCCCGTTTACTATTGGCTTCATGCCTCGCCCCCGGGCGGCGATCAACCCAAATTGGTCCCGATGGCGAGGAATTTGTCGCGCCTGTGTTCGCGAACCTCCAGTCGGCCGCGTGTGCCCGGGAAGTCGGTCAGGAACTGCGTAATGGCCTTGGCGGTCGAGGCCATCACCTCTGCATGATGGCGATGCGCCCCGCCGGCCGGCTCCGGGATGATGCCGTCGATCACGCCGAGCGACAGCAAGTCCGGCGCGGTGATCTTCTGCGCTGCCGCCATGTCGGGAGCGCGCGCCGCGTCGCGGAACAGAATCGCTGCGCCCGGTTCCGGCGAGATCACCGAATAGATGGCGTTTTCGAGCATCAGCACGCGGTTGGCCGTGGCGATGGCAATGGCGCCGCCCGAGCCGCCCTCGCCGATGATGATCGCGAGGTTGGGAATACCCAACTCGAGGCAACGTTCGGTCGAGCGCGCAATCGCCTCGGCCTGGCCGCGCTCCTCGGCGCCGATGCCGGGATACGCGCCCGCAGTATCGACGAACGAAACCAACGGGATGTCGAAGCGGTCGGCCATATCCATGATGCGCACGGCCTTGCGATAGCCCTCCGGCCGCGCCATGCCGAAATTGTGCTTCAGCCGGCTCTCGGTGTTGGAGCCCTTTTCCTGTCCGAGGATCGCCACCGGCTGCCCGTTGAAACGACCAAAGCCGGCCTGCAGCGCCGGATCCTCAGCGAACTTGCGGTCTCCGGCGAGCGGCGTCCACTCGGAGATCAGCGACTTGATGTAGTCCGAGAAATGCGGGCGCTGCGGATGGCGCGCCACCTGCGTCTTCTGCCACGGACTGAGCTTCTTGTAGATATCGACAAGCGCCTCGTCGGCCCGCGCCGACAGGCGCGTCACCTCTTCATCGATGGACACGGCCTGGTCGGACGTGGCGAGGGATTTGAGTTCGGCGATCTTGCCTTCGAGATCGGCGACCGGCTTTTCGAAATCGAGATAGGACTGCATCCAACCCGCCAGTTTATGGAGAGGGCGTCAACTCGCGCCCCAAAGTGGCCGGAAAGTGGCGATGCGACCCGGTTGAGTCAAGCGCGGACCGGGCGACTGGTGAGTGCACGGTCCGCGTTCCACAGCCGCGTCATGCCGCATTAACCATTGAATGACGCTTTCATGACAACGCTTGGCGCGAACGACCGGAACCGCACTTCGACCATGACGACCTATGCGCTGGTGAGCGTCGGCTGCCCACATTGCAGCGGCCAGTTCCTCGAGAACGCCAAGCTGGTACGCCCCGATGGCGCCGCCTGGTGTCCGCACTGCGAGAAGCTGTTCACGTTGGACGCCTCGGATCAGGCGACCCGCCGCACCCTCGCCGAAGCCAAGGCCGCCCGCCGTCGCCGCAAGGATCGTCTCAACGAGTTGCGCGCGACCTGGAAGGATGTCCCGGCTGCCGCGCCGGCAAAGCCGATACTGATGAGCGACGTACTGCGAGCGCTGGACGAGTTGCTGCTGCGACTGGATGGGATGACCGAGCGGAAACGTGGGTAAGCTCGATCGCCCGTGGGCGCTGCGGTCAACGCGCCCGGCGAAGCCTAGTCCTGCCCCGCCAGCGGATGGTGCGCTTCCACCAGCGACTTCAGCTTCTCGTCGAGTACGTGGGTGTAAATCTGCGTGGTCGAGATGTCGGAATGCCCGAGCAGCGTCTGCACCACCCTCAGGTCCGCTCCACCCGCCAGCAGATGGCTGGCAAAGGCGTGCCGCAGCACATGCGGCGACACTCGAGCCGCCGAAATTCCCGCCCGCCCGGCCAGGCCCTTCAGTTCACGCGCAAATACCTGCCGGCTGAGGTGGCCGCTCTCGCCGCCGGCCGGGAACAGCCAGATGCCTGGCTCGAGCCGCGTCAGGTAAGCCTTCACCGCGTCGCGCGCCCGATCGGTGAGCGGCACGATCCGTTCCTTGCCGCCCTTGCCGCGCACCGTGAGGAAGCTCGCGTCGCGCATCACCGCGGCGCGTTTCAGCTCCACCAGTTCCGAGACGCGCATCCCGGTAGCATAGAGCAGTTCGAGCAGCAGGTAGAGCCGCCCCGCCATGGCGCGCTTGGCGTCACTCGCCTCCGGCGCCTCGATTTCGGCTTCCGCAAGACCGAGCAGCCGATCGATCTCGGCAATCGACAGCACTTTGGGCAGGCTCCGACGCGCCTTGGGCGAAGCGATGATTCGCGTCGGGTCGTCGCCGCGTATCGCATCGGCGGCGAGGAACTTGTGGAACTGCCGGATCGCCGAGAGTTTGCGCGCACTTGAGGAGGCGGCGATCCCCTCGGCTTCGAGAAAGGCCAGGTATTCCGTCACCTGCTGACGCCCGGCCGCAGTCGGCCCTGTGCCACGGCGCGCCAGGAACCCGACATAGTCGCCGAGGTCGCGGCGGTAGGCCTCGATCGTGTTCCTGGCCGCGCCGCGCTCGGCGCTCATCATCTCGAGGAACGCGTCGACCAGATGGCCGCCGCTCATTCGATCCCCTGCTGCCGCGTCACCACCTCACCGTCGTCGGCAGGGACCTCGGTGGTCGGTTCGACCGACAGCGCCGGCGCCTCGGCGGCCGGTGGCGTCGTCGCCGGCGCCTCGGGCTGGCGCGTGGTGTTGATCTCGCGCCGCACCAGCGGGTCGCGCTGTGCCGATGGCACCAGATCGCGCGCCGGGATGCGGACGGTGACTTCCTTGTCGCGCGGCTGCACCATCGCGACGAGCGCGAACATGGCGCCGTAGCCAAGCCCGACCAGGACCAGCAGGATGACGATCAGGCGTATGAGAGTCGGCATGGCAATCCGCTTTTGTCACGCTACGGGTCAGTGTCCCCTGTTTGCCGGATGCGATCAAGGGCGCGCTAACCATAGCGCTCCGACCATAGCGGGCATTGACTTTATGCCGCCCTAACGGTTCAAACCGCCCGAACAGGGAAATGCGATGTCACGCGACGGCACGACCACCCGCGACGACCGGCGCGAGGATCTGCAACGGCTCCTCGGGCGCCGCCCGATCGTCCTGATCGGCATGATGGGCGCCGGCAAGACCACCGTTGGCCGCCGCCTCGCCGCCCGGCTCGGCCGCCACTTCGTCGACAGCGACGAGGAGGTGGAGAAGGCCGCCGGCATGACCATCGAGGACATCTTTCGCACCCACGGCGAAGCCGATTTCCGCGCCGGCGAGGTCAAGGTGATCGCCCGGCTGCTGAAGGACCACAACATCGTGCTGGGCACTGGCGGTGGCGCCTTCATCAACCCCGAGACTCGCGCTCTGGTGAAGGACGCGGCGATCTCGGTCTGGATCAAGGCCGATTTCGAGCTGTTGTTCCAGCGCGTTTCCCGCCGCTCCAACCGGCCGCTGCTGAAGACCGCCAATCCGCGCGAGACGCTGCAGAAGCTGATCGAGGTGCGCTATCCGGTCTATGCCGAGGCCGACGTCACCATCGTCTCGCGCGACGTGCCGCAGGATCAGGTGGCGAGCGAAGTGATCGATGCCGTGTTGGCACATTTGACCGCCGAGCAGAGCAATGACTGAGCCGACCAAGGTCCACGTCCCGCTGGGCGAGCGCGCCTACGACATCCTCATCGGCAATGGGCTGATCGACAATGCCGGCGCCCTGCTCAAGGCGAAGTTCCCCGGCCGCCGCTTCGGCATCGTCACCGACACCGAAGTCGCCATCGCACAACTGCCCCGGCTCACCGCCTCGCTCGATGCAGCCGAGGTGAAGTATGCGACCGTCGTGCTGCCCAATGGCGAGGGCACGAAATCCTTCGCTCGACTGGGCGAAACCGTCGACGCCATTCTCGCGGCGCGGCTCGAGCGTGGTGACCTGATCATCGCGCTGGGTGGCGGCGTCATCGGCGATCTCGCCGGCTTTGCCGCGGCCATTGCCCGGCGCGGCATGGATTTCGTCCAGGTGCCGACCTCGCTGCTGGCGCAGGTCGATAGCTCCGTCGGCGGCAAGACCGGCATCAACTCGCCGCACGGCAAGAACCTTATCGGCGCTTTCCATCAGCCCCGGCTGGTGCTCGCCGACCTCGATGCCCTCGACACCCTGCCGCCACGCCAGCTCGCCGCCGGCTATGCCGAGGTGGTGAAGTACGGGCTGATCGACGACGAGCCGTTCTACTTCTGGCTCGAGGACAACCGCCGCGACATCTTTGCTGGCAACGCCGCGTTGCGCGGCGAGATGGTGGCGCGCTGCTGCGCCGCCAAGACCCGTTTCGTTCTGGAAGACGAGAAGGAAACCGGGGTCCGCGCCCTGCTCAATCTCGGCCATACCTTCGGCCACGCACTCGAATCGGCGACCGGCTATTCCGATCGCCTGCTGCACGGCGAAGGCGTTGCCATCGGCATGGTGCTGGCGCACGGGTTCTCGGCCAGCCTGGGCCTCGCTCCAAGCCAGGATACCGGACGCATCGCCCAGCACCTCGGCGCTGCGGGCCTGCCGACCCATATCAACGACATTCCAGGCGAACTGCCCGACACCGACTACCTGATGAATGCAATTGCCCAGGACAAGAAGGTAGTGCGCGGCGCCCTCACCTTCATCCTCACCCATGGCATCGGCCGGGCCTTCATTGAAAAGAACGTCGACCCGGCCACCGTGCGCGCCTACCTAGAAGCGGTCAGGAACCACCACTAACTCCGTCGCCTCCCCTCCCCCTTGTGGGTGTATGGACCGGAGACATCGCGAACAGTTCTGGATGCTATCGAGCGAGGGGCGATGGTTTCTATTTTCTGGTGTCGGAAGAAGGCATCGAAGACGCCGTCAGCTTGAGTTGGCCTCAAGGGGGACGGAGGCGATGGCCGCAGGCGTCCAGTTCATCCGTGAGGCGTTCCGGGCCCGAACCACATGGCAAGCGCCTCCGCCAGCCCTTGTCCTGACTCGTCCCCGACCCAGGCCACATAGCCGTCGGGCCGGATCAGCAGGGCCGCCGGCGCTGTGACCGAACCCATCGCCGGCAACGCCCACGGCCCGGCAGATGTCGCATCCACCACTTCGACCCGATCCGCCCATGGTGCGAGCTTGAGGGTGCCTGGCGCAGCAAGGTTGAGCAGCACCGGCCGCGCCGCGTGCAACAGGTCGGACACCCGCTGCCGGCCGCTGGCGGTCTCGATGTCGAGGTCCGGCATGCGGCGCCCCAGCAACGGGTGGCCCTCGCCGAGATCGTAGTGGATGCCGAGCCCGGTGAGGTCTGCAGCAACATGCCGACGTGGCTCATCGAGCTCAAGCAGGTCGGCCATCGTCTGACGCAACGCCTTGGTGCGGTCGTCCTCGCGGCGCAGCGCCACCGCCGCCATGGTGTAACGCAACACCTTGGCGCCCACCGGGTGTCGCTCGTCATGATAGCTGTCGAGCAGGCTCTCGGGCGCGTTCCCCTTGATCACCTGCGCCAGCTTCCAGCCAAGGTTCACCGCATCCTGCACCCCGGTCTGCAACCCCATGCCGCCATCGGGCGGATGGATGTGCGCCGCGTCGCCCGCCACCAGCACGCGCCCGTGCCGATAGGCGGCGGCCTGTCGCGCCGCATCGGTGAAGCGAGTGATCGACGTCGGGCTGTGGATGCCGTAGTCGGTGCCGTAGACACCGATCAGCACCTCTTTCACCTCGTCCAGCGTCGGCTCGCCGCTCTTGCCCACCTCCCGCTCGGTCACCAGCACCCGCACCGGACCGCTTTTCGCGAAGATGATCTGGCCGTCGCGGATTTCATACTCGGCGCGTCCGATCGAGTGGATGCCGGTGGCATCGCGGCGAATTCCCAGTTCCGGCGGCTCCTCGGCCATTTCGGCTTCGGCAATCAGGTTGCTGGTGGTGGGCTCGGACCCGGGGAATTCTATGCCGGCGGCCTTGCGGACCAGGCTCCGCCCGCCGTCGCAGCCGACGAGATACTGCGCCCGCATCGTCTCACCATCGCCGAGCGCCACGTCGACACCGGCATCGGTCTGGGTAAAGCCGATGACCTCGGTGCCGCGATAGACCGTCACGTCCAACTCGTCGACCCAGCCGCCGAGGATCCGCTCGATATGGTTCTGCCACAGGCCAAGCGTATAGGGATGGCGCGTCGGAAAGCCGCTGAGGTCGAGGCGGACGCCGGCAAATCCCACCGCCTGCGCCACCTGCCCTTCGGCGAGAAACCGCTCGCCGATGCCACGCTGGTCGAAGATTTCGAGCGTCCGGGGATGGAGCCCCCCGGCGCGCGCTCCAACCACCTCGCGGCTCTGCCGGCGCTCGACGACCGCTGCGTCGATGCCGGCCAGCGCCAGTTCACCGGCCAGCATCAAGCCGGTCGGGCCACCACCGGCAATGAGCACCTGATGTTCGGATCTACGCATCTGTTGTCTCCGTTCTGAGGGACGAGGACACGCCTTTTACGGGATGGCCGGGGTCTTGAAGCAAGCCCCTTCTGCGCTACATATCAGTATGGGCGGAGGGCGAGATCGCGCTACGCCGGCTTCCTCCGACATGTATTCTGCCGCCTGAATGCGCTCACGCGCCGGCATCGATTCGTGCTGCGCGACCATCGCCGAGGAAAAGCCATGTCCGATCGCCGCCCGTTGCTCGTCATCGACGGCGACTCGTTCGCCCACCGCGCCTATCACGCCTTGCCCAAGACGGTGCGTCGGGCCGGCGATCGCGGCGGCGGCGCCATAGTCGGCTTCACCAACTACCTGATCCGGCTGCACGAAGCCGAGCAACCGCGCGCCGTGGTGGTCGGCTGGGACACGCTGGCCGAACCCAACTGGCGAGCCCTTGAGTTCGCCCCCTATCAAGGCGGCCGCATCTTCGAGGACGAAATCGTCGAGCAACTCGAGGTCCTGCCAGAGATGGTCACCGCGTGCGGCTTCGTCTTTGGCAAGGCCGGCCGCTTCGAGGCGGACGATTTCCTCGCCACCGCCGTGGCGATGGAAGAAGCCTCCGGCGGCACCGCCCTGGTCGCCACCAGCGACCGCGACGCTTACCAACTGGCCTCGGAGCGAACCACCATTCTCGCGCCGATCAAGGGGGGCGAGATTGCCCGTATCGACCCTGCCGGTGTGCGTGAGCGCTACAAGGTCGAGCCGCGCCAGGTCCCCGATTTCATCGCGCTGCGCGGCGACCCGTCCGACAAGATTCCCGGCGCCAAGGGGGTCGGCGAGGCCACGGCGGCCAGCCTGTTGCAGCGTTACCCCGATCTCGAAGCGATGATCGCCGACAACCGCTTCCCCACCCAGGCCGATGACCTGAGACTCTATAAGCGCATCGCCACCATGGTGACGGATGCGCCGCTCGGGCCCATTCCCGACGCCAGGCCGACCTGGGGCAAGGCCGCGGCGCTCGCCCGCGACTGGGAGCTGAATAACCTTGCCGACCGGCTGCAGCAGCTGGCCGACAAGATGTAGCTTGGCTTACGGCGCAACCGAGATCACCACCCGACGGTTGGCGTAGAACGTATCTCCGAACTGCTCGGTGGCGCCGGCGCCGGTGGCCGAGACCTTTTCGAACTTCAACCCGGCCTGCTTGAGATAGGCGAGCACGTTCTGCGCCCGCTCGATGGCGAACAGCGCATTGGTGGCGTGGTTGCCGGCGCGGCTCGAGTAGCCGGTGACCAGCACCTTGCACTTCTGCTCCCCGATATCGGCAACGATCTGGTCGAGCCGCTGCATCAGCCTGGGCGTCAGGTCGTTCGAGCTCTCGTTGAAGCCGACGACGTTGTAGAGTTCATCGCGGTTGCAGCTGGGGCTCGCGGCGCCTGCTGGCTCCGCCGCAGCGAGGCTTGCAGTGGCGAGCGGTTTGTCGGCCTTGGCCGCCTCCGGCAATTTCAGGGCAGTTACCGCGGCTGGCGCCTTCACTGCCGGAGCCGCGGCAGGCTCCTCGGCCACCGCCGCAACTTCCGTCGTCACCGGCTCCACCACCGGTTGCGCTGCAGCGATGGTGGCGTCGGGCAGCGGCCAGCCGCCGGTCGGCGCCCGCGAGACGCCTTCGACATTGCCGTCCTTCAGCACCAGGAATTCGCCCAGCAACTCGTTCTCGGTATTGGCGGTGGTGCCCTGGGTCGATAGCCCCGACACCGTCACAGCCCGGCCATTCACCGCTACTGCCGCGAGATAGAGGTTGCGGTCGCGGTTGGAGCCGTCACCGCCATAGGCCTCGTTCACCAGCCGCACGCGGACTTCACCACCGGGCTTGAACAGCTCTTCGGGGATATCGAAGTCGAAGGCCTGCACGTAGGGCGTCTTGTCTTCGGCGTCGGCGAAGCGGCCAGTGGTCGCCGTGTCGATGGCGGCGTTCACCGCCCCCTCGCCCAGCACCTTGCCGTCGAACGTCACCTCGAACTTCGGCGGCCCGTCATAGGCCTCGCCGCCGATGATCAACTGCAGGCTGCTGCCCGCGGCGAAGGCACCGGGTACTGCGCATAGCGCAAAGGCGGCCGCGAGGACCGCCGTCTTCAAAGTGGACATGTCGCCCTCCACATCTGTCTGCGAGGATCAGTGCTAGGCAACGCCTTGGGCGATAGTTCGGAGACAAAGCGGCAAGCTGCCACGGCTTCGCCCGGCTTTGGCCGCAAAGCAAAGCGCCGGTTGCAGCATCGGGCAGTTGCACCCATATCTGCCGCATCCAAACCGAACAGAGAAGATCAGTGCGTCGAGGCCACAATCTCGACGGCCAACGCATGGACACCGGCCTTGAGCTCGGCGTCGAGCGCCTCCATCACGGCACGATGCTGTGCGAGGCGTGACTGTCCCGTGAACAGCGGTGAAGCGATCCGGACCCGGAAATGCGTCTCGCCGCCCTCCCGATAACCACCGTGCCCTCTATGTTTCTCGCTCTCGTCAATCACTTCAAGATGGGTCGGAGCGAATTTGACCGAAAGTTTTTCTGCAATCGTGTCGCGAACGGACATATGGATACCGGTTCAGTTTGAGGCGTGGCCGAGGCCCCGTAACTAGGATTGATGAAGCTGGATTCCAAGTATTTTGACCGCATCCGGATCCGATCTCGGCACCCGGAACCCGAAGCGCAGCCCGAAGTTCCGGCCTGCGGATGGGAGGGGTGCGACCAGCCTGGCCTCTACAAGGCACCCAAGGGCAATCGCGCCATCGGCCAATACCACCATTTCTGCCTCGAGCACGTGCGCCACTACAACCAGGTGTTCAACTTCTTTGCGGGCATGAAGCCCGAGGAGATGGAAAACCACCTGCATGCCGAGAAGGAAACCGATGGCCGCCCGAGCTGGGGTTTCGGCGCCAAGCCGGGCGCCGGCACCGGGCCGCGCATGCCGCGCGGCGCCCCGCGTGACCCGACGGCAAAACGCGTCAACGACCCGTTCGGGGTGTTTGCCCGCTACGCCCGCCACCAGAAGCGCGAGCCGCAGCAGGAGCGGGTCAAGCCCCTGCACGAGCAGGACCGCCGTTCGTTCGAGACCCTCGGTTTCAAGGGCTACGCCAAGTCCGATGAGATCAAGGCTGCCTACAAGGCGTTGGTGAAGGTGCACCACCCCGACGCCAATGGTGGCGACAAGAGCTCCGAGGACCGGCTACGGGCCATCATCGCAGCCTACGCTCACCTCAAGTCGAAGGGCTTCGTCGCGCGCTGAGGGCCGGTGATGGGCGAGGGAACAGCTGAGGGGCAGCCGGTCTGGGACGGTCGCGTCATCCTGTGCACCGAGCGGCTGAAGCTTAGGACCTTCCTCGAAGCCGACCTGCCACACTATGCGGCGCTCAACGCCGATCTGGAGGTCATGCGATACCTGGGCGGTCACGCCCTCAGCCGCGCCGATTCCGACACGATCGCCAGTGCGGCGCAACGTTCATTCGCGACCACCGGGGTAGGCAAGGTCGCGGTCGAACGTGCAGCGGACGGTGTGTTCCTCGGCATGTGCGGGCTTTCCGTCGAGCCCTGGTATCCCGACGATCTCGAGATCGGTTGGCGGCTGGCGCGGCAATTCTGGGGTCGCGGTTACGCCAGCGAGGCCGCGACAGCCTGGATGGGCTACGCCTTCGAGGTGCTCGATGCACCTCGCGTCATCTCGGTAGCCGACGTGCCGAACCGGCGCAGCATTGCGGTGATGCAGCGGATCGGCCTCTCCCTCGACCACTATGCGACGCTTGCCGACGGGAACGAAACCTTCGAAGCGGCGATCTACGCTCTGCCCGCCGCTGCCTGGCGCGCTGCTCACGCCCGACCATGACCGGATGAATATTTGTTATGGCCGCATTTGCGCCGACAATGACGAGCAGCGAAGTCCCCGCCGCTGCGAAGAAAGCCGTCACGACAGCGATCCGGCAGCCCGTCGTCCGATTGTCGTCGAGCCCTACCGCGCCGCACCCGATGCTGCTATAGAGCCGGCAACCGCCAAGGCAGCCGTCTTGACCTATTTCCTTCCGCGAGCCTCGTGAAATGCCTGAATTCAACAATCTGCCGAACAAGCAATATTCCGTCCGCGAAACCTTTGGCATCGACAGCGACATGAAGGTGATGGGCTATGCGGAAACCGATCCGCATGTGCCGCCGCTGGATCCGGACTACCTGTTCGACCGCAACACCACGCTGGCCATCCTTGCAGGCTTTGCCTTCAATCGCCGCGTCATGGTGCAGGGCTACCACGGCACCGGCAAGTCGACGCATATCGAGCAGGTCGCGGCGCGCCTGAACTGGCCGCTGGTGCGCGTCAACCTCGACGCCCACGTCTCGCGTATCGATCTCGTCGGCAAGGACGCGATCGTCTTGAAGGACGGCAAGCAGATCACCGAGTTCCGTGATGGCATCCTGCCCTGGGCGGTGCAGAACAACATCGCGCTGGTGTTCGACGAGTACGATGCCGGCCGCCCGGACGTGATGTTCGTGATCCAGCGCGTGCTCGAGACCCAGGGCCGGCTGACCCTGCTCGACCAGAACCGTGTCATCACCCCGCACCCGGCTTTCCGGCTGTTCGCCACCACCAACACCATTGGCCTCGGCGACACGTCGGGCCTCTATCACGGCACCCAGCAGATCAACCAGGGCCAGATGGACCGCTGGTCGATCGTCACCACGCTGAACTACCTGCCGCACGACAAGGAAGTCGGGATCGTCCTCGCCAAGGCCAAGACCTATACCGGCGAGAAGGGCAAGAAGACCGTCAACAACATGGTCCGGCTGGCCGATCTGACCCGCCAGGCCTTTATCAACGGCGACCTGTCGACGGTGATGAGCCCGCGTACGGTGATCACCTGGGCCGAAAACGCCGAGATCTTCGGCGATGTCGGCTTCGCCTTCCGGCTGACCTTCCTCAACAAGTGCGACGAACTCGAGCGCCCCGTGGTGGCAGAGTTCTACCAGCGCGTGTTCGGCGAAGACCTGCCGGAATCGGCTGCCAACCTGGCGGTGACCGCCTAACAGCGCTTTCAGCAGAAGTTGCCGACTTTTCCGGTTCGAAAGCGTGCCAAATCAGTGATCTAGAGCGTTTCGGCGTTTCGTTGAAACGGCGGGCGCTTTAGCCGGGACGGACGACTTGGCCCAGAACATCTACGACGACCCGAAATTCCTTGCCGGGTACAGCCAGTTCCCCCGCTCGCGCGATGGCCTCGAGGCCACGAGCGAGTGGCCGGCCTTGCGCGCCCTGCTGCCGGAAATCGCCGGCAAGCGCGTCGTCGATCTGGGCTGCGGTTTCGGCCAGTTGAGCCGCTGGCTTGGCGACGCCGGCGCGGCTTCGGTGCTCGGCATCGATCTCAGCGAGAAGATGCTGGCCCGGGCCCTGGCCGAGACCAGCAATCCGTCCGTCAGCTATCGGCGCGGCAACCTCGACGAGTTGGTGCTGCCGCCCGCTAGCGCCGACCTGATCGTCAGCTCCATGGCGCTGCACTATGTCGAGGACTTCGGTCGCATCAGCGCCATGCTGTACGCCGCACTCGCACCGGGGGGCCAAATGGCCTTCTCGGTTGAACACCCGATCTATGCGGCGCGCGCCGAACCCGAATGGGTCACCGCCGCTGACGGCCGGCAGGCCTTTGCCATTGCCGACTACCTGGTCGAAGGCCGTCGCGTCACCAACTGGATCGTCGACGGCATCGTCAAGTATCACCGCACCATCGGCACCATGCTGAACATCCTGATTGGCGCCGGCTTCGCATACCGTGCCGTCAACGAATGGAAACCTTCGGACGAACAGTTCGACGCCCATCCCGAATGGCGCGCCACCGAGCTGACCCGCCCGATGTTCTTGCTGATGTCCCTGACCAAGCCTCGCTAACGAGAACTCTGATGGCCCCTCCGCCGCGCTCCAAGCAGAACAAGCCCGACACCACCGCCCCGTTCAAATCGGCGATGGGCGCCGCGGTGCGCGCCATTGGTGGCAAGCGTGACCTCGAGGTGAGCTTTTCGGCCGATCGCCCCATCCTCACCGCCGACAAAGCACGGCTCGCCAACCTGCCGCGCCTGCCGACGCTGCGCGACATCGCCATTGCTCGCGGCCAGGGCGACGCCATGGCGATGCGGCTCGCCAGCCACGACCCTGACACGCATCGCAAGCGCGCCCCGGCCGAACCGGAAGCCCGCGCTGCCTATGATGCGCTGGAGCAGGCCCGGGTCGAGGCGCTGGGCTGCATCCGCATGCCCGGCATGACCGGCAATATCCACGAAATGCTGGAAGATCGGCTGTTCCGCCAGAACTTCGCCGAGGTCAGCGACAAGGCCGATGCCCCCTTGGCGGAGGCGCTCGGGTTGATCCTGCGCGAACGCGTCGCCGGCGTTTCCATTCCGCCCTCCGGCAATGCCATCGTCGAGCTGTGGAAGAAGGAAATCGAGGAGCGCGCCGGCAATTCGCTGACGACGCTCCTCACCAAGTTCGAGGATCAGGAGCTGTTCAGCCGCGCCACCCGGCAGCTGCTGCGCGACCTGAGCCTCGTGCCCGACAGCGATCTCGATGACGGCAAGAGCGACGACAGCGAACAGGGCGACGACCAGGAACCCGAGCGCGGCCAGGACGATGAGAAGAACCCCGAGCAGGGCGAGGGGGAGAGCGAGGACGCCGAGGCCGACGAGGACCAGACCCCTGGTCAATCGGAGCAGGAAGGCGAAGTCGAAGGCGCGGAGATGGATTTCTCCGAGACCGACGAGGACGACAGCTCCGAGTCGGGCGAGGATCAGCCCAATCCGCCGCCGCCCGGCGCCAACGCCAAAGAGTTCCAGAACGTCTTCAACTATAAGATCTTCACCCAGAAGTTCGACGAGGTGGTGCGGGCTCCCGATCTCTGCCCGCCCGAAGAGCTCGACCAGTTGCGTGCACTGCTCGACAAGCAGCTCGAGAACCTCGCCGGCGCCGTGGCGCGGCTCGCCAACAAGCTGCAGCGCCGGCTGATGGCGCAGCAGAACCGCAGCTGGGAGTTCGATCTCGAGGAAGGCCTGCTCGATACGGCGCGTTTGACCCGCGTGGTCACCGATCCGCTGCAGGCGCTGAGCTTCAAGGTCGAGCGCGACACCGATTTCCGCGACACCGTGGTGACGCTGCTGCTCGACAATTCCGGCTCGATGCGCGGCCGCCCGATCACCATTGCGGCGATCTGCGGCGACATTCTCGCCCGCACCCTCGAGCGCTGCGGCGTCAAGGTCGAAATCCTCGGCTTCACCACCCGCGCCTGGAAGGGCGGCAAGAGCCGCGAGGCCTGGCTCGAGGCGGGTCGTCCGCCCAATCCCGGCCGCGTCAACGACATCCGCCACATCATCTACAAGGCGGCCGATGAGCCCTGGCGGCACGCCCGGCGCAATCTCGGCCTGATGATGCGCGAGGGGTTGCTGAAGGAGAACATCGACGGCGAAGCCCTGCAATGGGCGCACAAACGCCTGCTCGCCCGGTCCGAAAATCGCCGCATCCTGATGGTGATCTCCGATGGCGCGCCGGTCGACGATTCGACTCAGAGCGTCAACGCCGGCAACTATCTCGAGGCCCACTTGCGCCAGGTGATCGAAGACATCGAGACCCGCTCTTCCGTGCAACTGGTCGCGGTCGGCATCGGCCACGACGTCACCCGCTATTACCGGCGCGCCGTGACGCTGCTCGATGCCGAAGAACTGGCCGGGGCGCTCACCGACGAACTCGCCTCGCTGTTCGACGAGGAAGCTCCGGGCGCCTTCCGCAAGAGCCGTTACGGATGATCGCTGCACGGCGTGCCTCGCGTCTCGCCGGAGCGGCACTGCTGATCGCAAGCGCAGGCGCCGCCCTGCTGGTGGCGGGCGGGCTGGGGGTTCGGGCCGACGACGAGACGGTCACCTCTGTGCCGCTCTCGACCTTCGCGTCAGCGGGCATCGGCCAGCGCGTCCAGGGCCTCATCTGGCGTGGCGGCATTGAGATGCAGAGCCAGACCGACACCTTCGGCGGCCTCTCCGGCCTCGGCTTCACCGGGCCCGACGGGCGCCTGGTGATGGTCTCGGACCGCGGCAACTTCGTTTCCGGGCAGCTGCTCTACGACGAAGCGGCGCGGCCGATGGGGCTGATCGGCGTCAAGGTCGAGCCGATCCAGAATTCCAAGGGCAAGGAGTTGCCACGCGCCTATTCGCGCGACGCAGAAGCGCTGGCGGTGATCGAGCGCGACGGCAAGCCGAGCGCCGTGCGTGTCGGCTTCGAGAACCTTACCCGCGTGGCCGATTTTGCACTGGTCGACGGCGTGCCGCACGGCGCCGCCCGCGAGGTCAACATCCCCAGATGGCTGACCGACACCCGCACCAACGAGACGCTGGAGGCCGTCTGCATCGCCCCCGCCACCTCGCCCATATCAGGCTCGACGCTGCTCCTGACCGAGGGCATCATCGACGATGATGGCCAGCACTCGGCCTATCTTCTCGGGCAGAACGACAAGGGCCCGCTGAGCTACATCTCGGGCGACGGCACCAACCCGACCGACTGCGCCTTCATGCCGAACGGCGACCTGCTGGTGCTCGAGCGCGGCATCGCGCTCCTCGCCTTCCAGATGCGGCTGGTCCGCATCCCGGCCGCCGAAGTAAAGGCGGGCGCCCACATGAAAGGTGAGCAGCTGTTGCATGCCGCCGGCGGCGACATCGACAACATGGAAGCCCTCGCCGTCCACACGGCACCCGATGGCACCACCCGCATCACCCTGGTGTCGGACAACAACTTCAACGACTGGGAACGCAACCTGCTGCTGGAGTTCAGCCTGCCGGAGTGATGAGGAGGACGGGATGTCGGCAAGAGACGTGCTTCAGGCCTACGCTGACCGCATCAACCGCCAGGATTTCGACCTGCTGACCGAGCTCATCGCGCCGGACGCCACATTCTGGTTCTCGAGCGGCACGCATCGCGGCATCTCCGCCATCCGCGCCGCGTTCGAGGCGACCTGGAGCGCGATGGGCCCCGATGAGCACTACTGGCTCGACCAGCTCGAATGGATCGCCGAGGGCGACAGCGCCGCCGCCTGCATCTACCGCTTCAACTGGGAGACGCTTGCCGACGGCAAGTCGATCTCCGGCTCCGGCCGCGGCACCACGGTGCTCAACCGCGTGGACCATCGCTGGTGGATCGTCCACGAGCACCTGAGCGGCTGGCCGGACTAGGGCGCACGAAGAGCTTTGGTGCCGGCGCGGGTCGACCCTGCTCAATCGCGAAGCGCGCTAGGCCGCAGCCTGCAGCGGCGGCAGCGGCATCAACTTGCCCATCAGCGCGCGATAGGGCGCGAGCAGCAGCAGCGCCGCGAGGAACTTCACCAGGAAGTCACCGGCCGCCAGCGAGAACCACAGCGGCACCTCGGCCCCGAGGCTGAGGAACGGCGCCGGAAAACCGAGCGAACCGTCCTGGGCGCCATAAAGGCCGTCGACGAAGCCGAAGGCCGGTGCGAAGGCAATGGAAAAGAAGATCGCCGTATCGAGGAGCGAGCCGACAAGCGAGCCGACCAGCGGCGGCAGGAACCAGTTCCGGCTCGCCCTGAGGCGCGAGAACACCGAGATGTCGAGCAGCTGCCCGATAAGGAACGCCGTAACCGATGCCGTGGCGATGCGCGCCGTTGTCGCCGGCGAGCCGCCAAGGTTCCAGGGCAGCGGGTTGAAGCTCAGGTAGAACGACAGCGCCACCGCGACGATGAAGCCGACCAGCACCACCAGACGCGCCCGGGCGGCGCCATCATAGCGGTTGGTGAGGTCGGTAACGAGGAAGGCGAACGGGTAGGTGAAGGCGCCCCAGGTGAGGAGATCCTTGAGATCGACCGGTCCGAGCGTCGCATCGACCGGGTAGAGCACGAGAATGTTGGACGCGGTGATGACCACGACCATGGCGGCAATGGCCGCGACGAAGCGAGCGAGCATATCCTGCACCTCTATGGTAGCCGCTGACCGGCATCAGACCGGGGCGGAGGGTTAGAGCTTTACGCTCTAGGTGACGTTCTAGACTCGGTGTCATTCCCGCGAAAGCGGGAACCTCTGTTTTCGTGCGACGGGCACGATCCTAAACGGAGATCCCCGCTTTCGCGGGGATGACACCGGTGATGTATGAGAAATCGTCCTCAAAACAAACCGCGCGCCCCTTTCGGGACGCGCGGCGAAAACTGAAAGGCAGGACGCTTACGCCGTCGCGAGAGCGGCGCGGACTTCCTTCTTCACGGCAAGCGCGACGGGCGACAGCTCGGCGTCATCTGCCTTGAGCAGGAACGCATCGAGGCCACCGCGGTGCTCGACCGAACGCAGCGCGTTCGCCGAAATCCGGAGCTTCACGGTGCGGCCGAGCGTATCGGACAGCAGCGAAACGTTGAGGAGGTTGGGGAGGAAGCGGCGACGGGTACGGTTGAGCGCATGGCTCACCTTGTTCCCGGTCATCACGCCCTTACCGGTGAGTTCGCAGCGGCGAGCCATTGGAGTATCCTGTCAAAAGGCCCTCGGCGGGGGA
>NZ_DASZAW010000005.1:0-11955 GCF_035944845.1 Devosia sp.
AGCTCACCCGCATCCGCTACGTCGGGCTGCTCAAGGCCAGTGCTCAGGTTACCCTGAGCGCCATCGCCTTCAACCTCAGGCGATGGGCTGCCATCACGGCCTAGCCACGTCCGGTGACCGCCAAAACACTGCCCAGACCCACTACTGAGCAGCCAAATCCCGACCGAGCCGCCGCACAGTCCAAGCCTACAGCTCAACCTCCAACCGCCGCCTACTGTGCAACAGCCCCCTTGTGGGAGAAGGTGCCCGAAGGGCGGATGAGGGGTTCTCTCCGCGTACTCCAGTCGCTCGTCACTTGCGCTCCGAGCGCGCTACACTGCGTTGCGCGGACCCCTCATCCGGCGCTGCGCGCCACCTTCTCCCACAAGGGGAGAAGGCAAACGGTGCCAGTTGCGGCCATACGCGATTGCCTCTGGCGGCGAAGTGCCCGCGCACCGTTGCCAGAACGTCGCCCCCTCCTAACCACTTCCACTACCAACTCAATCCACAACCATCGCACCCCATCCGCCCCGACTTATCCCCATCCCAACTAAATAAGTTTGCATAGTCAAATTTGATTGGTTACGAATGTGCGTCCGTTGGAGGTAACGGACGTGACTTTGGGAGGACTCCTTGTCTCGTGAAACCAACCGGGCCGGGCGCGTGCGCGCTGGCCTGCTGCTGAGCTGCGCCTCGTTGGCGCTGACCCTTGCCGCCGGCGCCGTGCAGGCGGCCGACGAACTGCCGGCCAACGTGCTGATCAGCGCCGAAGAGTGCGCCCGCAACCAGGCCGCCGGCACCATCACCTACATTTCGGGCTACGGTTACTCGGCCAGCGCCGGCCAGGTCGACGTGTTCCTCGCCAAGGAACTCGGCTATTTCGATGCGCTGTGCCTCACTGTCGATATCAATGCGGCGGGCGGCAATGGCCAGTTGCTGGTGTCCTCGGGCCAGGCGCAGTTCACCGCTCTGGGCTCGGCCTCCGATGTGATGCTGGCGGCTGCCAACAGCCGCAACCTCACCGCCGTCGCCACCTATGGCAGCACCTCGCCCTTCTCGATCTTCACCAACGAGGCGGTGAAAAGCCTCAAGGACCTCGAAGGCAAGCGGCTGGGCTACTTCATCAACATCACCCCGATCGCCGCGGCGATGCTCGATGCCGCAGGCGTCGACATGTCGAAGGTCGAGCTGATCAAGATGACCAACTACGATCCCACCGTGGTCACCCGCGGCCAGGTCGATGCCATTGTCGGCTATGCCTCGAACCAGCCGCAGACGCTGAAGGCCATGGGCCTGCCGTTCAACCAGTTCCTGCCCGCCGATCTCGGCCTCTCCGGCACCTACAACGTCATGGAAGTGAACTCGAAGTTCCTCGCCGAGCACCGCGAGGTGGTCGCCGATTTCATGCGCGCGAGCCTCAAGGCGCTCGAGTTCTGCCTCGCTGAGGAAGACGAGTGCGTCGATATGATCAGCAAGCTCGCTGCCGACAACAACCAGGGTTCGGCCTTCCCCAGGGATCAGCAGGCTCGCACCTGGGGCGTCGAGTCCGAGTGGGTGCGCACCAGCCAGTATGGCGCGCCGGGCGTCCAGACCATCGCCGAGTGGGAACCCGAGTACCAGATGGTGCAGCAGTTCGGCGGGCTGAAGAACCCACCGCCGCTCGCCGAGATGATGGATCCCGATCTCGTTGCCTCGCTTTATGCCGATGGCAAGCTGATCTGGCCCGAAAACAAGTGATCGCGACGATGCCTGCAGCCTCTCATTCCCAGAGCGCTTACCCCGCCCACGAGGAAATCGGGGTGGAGGTGACGAACGTCACCAAGAGCTTCGGCGGCGAGGAGTCCCGGGTAACGGTGCTCAACGGCGTGTCGCTGTCGATCAAGAAGGGCGAGTTCGTCTCGCTGATCGGGCCGAGCGGCTGCGGCAAGTCCACCCTGCTCAAGGTTGTCGCGGGGCTTTCCGAAGCCAATGGCGGCAGCGTCTCGATCAACGGCAAGTCGGTGCGGGAAGCTGCCAAGGACAAGGCCATCGGCCTTGTGCCGCAGTCTCCCGCACTGCTGCCCTGGCGCACCATTCTCGACAATGTCAGCCTGCCGATCAGCATCAACCCCGGCGCCAATGCCGGCCGCAAGCTCCGCGATCCCAAGGAGATCCTGCAGAGCTTCGGCCTCGGCCATGCGCTCGATCGCTATCCGGCGCAGCTCTCGGGCGGCATGCAGCAGCGCGCTGCCATTGCCCGCTCCTTCGTCTTAGATCCCGAGATCCTGTTGATGGATGAGCCGTTCTCGGCGCTCGACGAGATGAACCGCGACCAGCAGCGCATGGGGCTGCTCGATTTCTGGCAGTCCAACCGCAAGTCGGTGCTGTTCGTCACGCACTCGGTGCCCGAGGCGATCATCCTCTCCGATCGTATCGTACTGATGGCTTCGCATCCGGGCCGCATCGCCGAGATCATCGATGTCGATCTGCCGCGCCCGCGCAACGAAGCGCTCTACGCCACCGACGCCTTCCGCGATCTCGAAGGCTATGTCCGCTCTGCGCTCCGCAAGGTGATGGAGGCTGCCCGTGTCTGACACCGTTGCAACTGCACCCCGGCGCGCCGCACCCGGCTTCACCATGGCCCGTATCGTCTTCGACTGGGGACCGCCCGCGGTCACCTTCGTCATCGTCGCCGTGCTCTGGCAACTGGTGGCGCTCAACAATCCTTACGTGCTGCCGACGCTTGACGCGATCGGCAACAGCCTCGCCAGCGACCCCGGCATGTACTGGGCAAACCTGCTCGTGACCTGTCAGGAGATCGTCATTGGCGCCGGCGCCGGCATCATCTGCGGCTTCCTTCTGGCCGTGGCGATGAGCGAGCTGCCGATCGTCGAGAAGGCGGTGATGCCGCTGATCGTGGTGATCATGGTGACCCCGGTCGTCGCCATCGCCCCGGCTTTGGTCGTCGCTTTCGGCTTCGGCATGCTGCCCAAATACATCGTCACCGGCCTCGTGGTGTTCTTCCCCATGCTGGTCAACTCGCTGGCCGGCCTCAGGGATGTCGACCAGAAGGCGCTCGACGTGTTCAAGACCCTCCATGCCAGCCGCTGGGAGATCTTCCGTGATCTCCGTCTGCCCGGCTGCATGCCCTTCGTCTTCGCCGGCCTCCGCATCGCCATGCCACTGGCGGTGGTCGGCGCTGCGGTGGCCGAGTTTGTGGCCGCCGGCCAGCAGGCAGGGCTGGGTTCGCTGGTGACCATCGCAGCCGCCCAGGCCAACCTGCCCGTGACCTGGGCGAGTATCGCCCTGCTCTGCCTGCTCGGCGTGCTGCTGGTTTCCCTTCTGGCCCTGCTGCGCAAACGCCTCCTCTGGTGGAGCGACGAGGACGTCATCGGGCGCTGAGGCGCCCGATCCGGACCCAACTCTGACGAAAGACATTGCGATGAAGAAGCTACGCTTTGGGCTGTTTGAAAACGCCCAGACCAACGACTCCGGCACGTCCACCTGGCGCCACCCGGACAGCGAGCGGCACAATTTCGACCGGCTCGACTACTGGGTGAAAATCGCCCGCATCTGCGAGGACGCCAAGCTCGATTTCCTGTTCCTCGCCGACGCCTGGGGCTGGGCTGACGTCAAGGGCACGCGCCCAGACATCAGCACCACCGAGGGGCTCGACCTGCCGCGGCTCGACCCTGCCATCGTCGGTGCGGCGCTGATCGGCGCCACCGAAAAGCTCGGCATCGTCATGACCGGCTCGACCCTGCTCGAGCAGCCCTATGCCTTTGCCCGGCGCATGCAGACCCTCGATCATCTGTCGAACGGCCGCATCGGCTGGAATGTCGTCACCACCGGCACGGCCGAGACCGCCGTCGCCGCTTTCGGCGTGCCGATGGTAGCCCATGACGAGCGCTACAACATGGCCGACGATTTCATGAGCCTCGTCTACAAGCTGTTCGAAGGCGCCTGGGAGCGCGATGCGCTCGAGCGCGACAAACAAGGGCGCTACGCCGACCCGGCCAAGGTGCACCGCATCGCCCATGACGGCCCGTATTTCCGCTCGCATGGCTTCGGCAACACCGCTTATTCGCCGCAGGGCACCCCGGTGCTGTTCCAGGCCGGCTCGTCCGACCGCGGCAAGCAGTTCGGCGGCAAGCACGGCGAGTGCATCTTCCTCGGCGGCGGTTCGATCGAAAAGCTCGCGGGGCAGGTGAAAGCCATCCGCGACGAGGCTGCCGCCAATGGCCGCGACCCCAACTCGATCAAGCTGATGAGCGCCTTCTCCTGCGTCGTTGCGCCGACCATCGAAGAGGCGCGCGCGAAGCACCAGGCCATTCTCGACGCCCAGACCCCGGACGTCGCGGTCGCCTCCTACGCCTGGTTCACCGGCCTCGATCTGTCGTCCTACGATCCCGCGACCAAGATGAGCGCGCTCCATACCGAGCTGTCGCAGACCCAGGTGGCGCGCTTCGGCGACAAGACCGTCGGCGATGTGCTGAAGGATTGGCACGCCCATGGCGTGCGCACCAACCCGTTCGTCGGCACCCCGGACCAGATCGCCGACATCATGTGCGAAATGGCGGAAGGCGCGGACCTCGACGGGTTCCTGTTCACCCCGCTGATCCAACCCACCTCGACGCTGGATTTCGTCGAGCAGGTGATGCCGATCCTTCGAGCTCGCGGCGTCGCCGCCTCCGACTACGAAGGCGACAGCCTGCGCGAACGGCTGGTGGGCACCGAAAGCCCGATCCTCCGCCCCGATCATCCCGGCGCCAGCCACCGCCAGCTGCAGTGATGCGGTTAGGGGCTCGGGACCGTGTCGAAGGTAAGCGTCGCGACTGCCCCTCCCGACCCTCTCCCAGAGGGGAGAGGGGGCGATGTGGCGCTGCTCGTGCAAAATGCGTCCCCTACCGGCGAGGGCTACGCCCTCGTCCGGGCCCCCTCTGGGGAGAGGGTCAGGGTGAGGGGCAGTTCAAGCAATCAAGAAGTGCTTCAGCGGTCTCCCGCCGGCTTGGCCGGAACTTCGTCGGCAAACGTATACGCACCCGCGAGGATGCGGTCGTAGAGCCCGCGGGCCCATTCCTGCTCGGCCCTGAGCCGCAGCGAGGAGAGCTCGAAGATCTCGCGCACATAGGCCGGCGTGGTGGTCGATTTGGCCACGTCGCCGATGTCGAAGCCGTTGCTCGCGACCTTCGCATCGATCTCGGCGATGCGCACCTTCAGCGCCGCCACCACTTCGGCGCGGCTCAACAGGAACATGAACGAGGTCAGCGCCATCACCGGCTTGGTGTCGAAGGTTTCGACCGTCCACAATGTCTGGCGCAGCAGCCGCATCAGTTCGACCACGCCATTCGGCGTGGTCTGGTAGATCGTCCGCTCCGGGCGCTTGCCGGCCGCCTCGGTGCCGTTCTCCTGGATGTAGCCGTCCTGCTTCAGCGATTTGAGCGCGTTGTAGATCGAACCAGGCTGGATGTTGGCCCATTCGTCGACATGCCAGGTCATCAACTCGCGGCGCAGAAAGTAGCCGTGCACCGGCTCGAACTGGCGCACGGCGCCCAGGACCACCAGACGGGTGATGTTCGACATGAGGGCTCCTGAAACCGGGTGTCGGGGCGGAAGGTGCTTGTCTCCCCCTAACAAATTGACTAGCTTCAGTCCAACTAATCAAATTTGACTATATGGAGATCCCGGTGCAAATGAGTGAGGCGACGCTGGCCCTCAGGAGGGCCTTCTCGATGTTCCCGACCGGCGTCGTCGCCATGTGCGGCATGGACGTTGGTGAGCCCGTCGGCATGGCGGTGAACTCGTTCAGTTCGGTGTCGCTCGACCCACCGCTGGTCTCGGTTTGCGTGGCGCGGCAGTCGTCCACCTGGCCGCGGCTCGACCGCCTGCCGCGCATTGGCCTCAGCGTCCTCGGCTCCAACCAGGAGCGGCTCTCCCGACAGCTGTCATCGCGCCACGGCGATCGTTTCCAGGGCGTCGAGTTCGAGGCCACACCAGACGGTGCGCTGTTTATCAAGGGCGCGGCGCTCTGGCTCGATTGCGCCATCGCCCACCGTCTCGAGGGCGGCGACCACGAGATCATTCTGCTCGAGGTCAGGCACACCGAACTGTTCCCGCACATCCAGCCGCTGGTTTTCCACCAGAGCCAGTATCTTGCACTCTCCAACGCGTCCTGAGCTTTATCCGCTAGGCCTCGTCATCAGCGGGACGGTGGTCCACGGCGAAAAACGCGGTCGCGCCATGGGCTTTCCCACCGCCAATATCGAGCTGGTGCTTGGCAACCCGTTCCCTGCCGAAGGCGTCTATTGCGGCCTCGTGCGGCTGTCGCGCCGCGAGATACTCTATGGCGCGACCGTCAGCGTCGGCACCAACCCGACCTTCCCCGATATCGCCTCGCTCCGCGTCGAAGCCCACATCCACGATCTCGATGAGCAGCTCTACGGCCTCAGCGCCGAACTCCACCTGTTGCACCGCCTGCGCGACATGCAACGCTTCGCCAGCGTCGAAGAGCTGATCGCCCAGATGGAGAGGGACGTGCTGCAGTCACGGCAGTTGCTCGCGGCTACCCTTGAGCGTGCAGCGTCGGGCTAGCGAAACCACTGCAATCGGCCCCACCGCCTGTCATCCCATTTCTCGGCCCGCACCACGGGAGAGTTGGGTCCCTGCTTTCGCAGGGATGACATCCGGTGGGTGGTAACGGTCGGGTCCAACCAGGACTCCGATGCCTTCAAACGGCGATTGCCTAGTGCTCCGCCCCGGCGCTCTCGCGTACGAAATACTCCGGATGCGCTGCGCGGATCACGTCGAGCTCGTGCATCACCGAGGCGAGATGCACGGTCATGCTGTCGTCGGCGCCCTTGACGTCGTGCGCCTGCAGCCGCGCCAGGATTTCCTCGTGCTCGCCGACGATGAAATACATGTGCTCCTGGCTGAGCAGCGACAGCCGGCGGATACGGTCCATGTGGAACTTGGCTTCCCGCACGTCATCCCAGATGGTTTCGAACCCCGCCGCCTTGGCGATCAGCGAGTGGAAGCGGTCGTCCGACTGCAAAAAGTCCTGGTCGGCGCCGAGCCCGGCAAAGGCCTGCTGCAGCACGATCTCGCGCTTCAGGAGCGCCGCGATTTCCGGCGTCAGCCGCTCCGCTGCCAGGCGCGCGAGAGGACGCTCCAAGGCTTCCCGGATGAAGCGCGACTTGGCGATCAGGTTCTCGCTCAACGGCGATACGATGGTGCCGCGCTGCGGCAGGATTTCCACCAGCCCGCGCCGCGCCAGCCGGGCAAAGGCTTCGCGCACCGGGGTGCGGCTGACCCCGAACTCGGCGGCGAGCCGCGCCTCGGAGAGTTCCTGGAACGGCGGCAACTGCATGTCGAGGATCTGCTGCATCAGCCGGTCATAGACCTGGCTCGCCATCGAGCCACCATCCTGGCGCGTGCTGTAGCCGCCGTCGCTGCCGTACTCGGCCGTCGCCTTGGGCGCTTTCATTGTCACTTGGTCCCCAGCTGCAGCCCTGCCATGAAGTACTTCCTCAGGGCGATGAACAGCAAGACCGTGGGGATACTCGAAATCAGCGTCGCGGTAATCACCACGTTGGGTCCGAGTGTCGAATAGGTGCCCTGCAGCGATTGCAGCGCCACCATGATGGAACGCACCTCGATGCCGTTGGCGAGGATCGAAGAGAACAGGAGGTCGTTCCAGATGAAGGTGAACTGCAGGAGGAACAGCGCGATCAGCGGCCCCATGGCGTTGGGGACGATCATCGAGGTGAATACCCGCCATTCGCTGGCCCCTTCGATGCGCGCCGCCTCGTCCACCTCGCGGGTGATGGCGGAGAACGAGTTGCGCAGCACCAGCAGCGGGAAGGGGATGCAGATCGCCACATAGACCAGCAGCATGCCGAACCAGGTATTGATCAGGCCCACCCGCTGATAGCCGAACAGCAGCGGCACCAGGTACATCTGGAACGGGAACAGCGTGCCGGTGAAGATCAGCATGAACCAGCCGTTCGAGCCGATGAGGTGCAGCCGCGTCATCCCATAGGCTGCCGCCGCGGCGAAGGCCACGGCCAGCGCCCCGCCGATCAGCGCATAACTGAACGAGTTCATCGCCGCCTGGCCGAGATTGGCGATAGTCCAGGCCTGCACGGCGTTGTCGACGATCGGGGCCAGGCCCTCCGGCAGCTCGAGCACGCCCTTGGTGGCGTATTCCTGGGTGGTCTTGAACACCGTGACGAACAGGTAATAGAGCGGCGTCAGGTAGGCGATGGTGAGCACCAGGATCGGGATTACCAGCCAGCGGCCACCCTGCCGCTGCGCCCGCTTCTCCTTGTCGATCAGGCCCGAGATGAACGCCTTGTCGGTGATGTCGACTGCCATGATCTGCCTATCGGATGTTCTTGCTGACGCGCGCCTGCACCACCGCCAGCAGCGCGCTGACGGTGATCACCATGGCGCCAAGCACCACGGCCACGGCCGAGCCATAGGCCCAGGCGCCGTTCGAGAAGCTCTCGTAATACATGTAGACCGCCAGCGAGAGCGTGCGCTTGCCGGGGAACGAACTCGCCATCACCCAGAGCAGGTCGAAGGTGGTAAAGCCCGCCGCCACGTTGAGGATGGTGACCACCAGTACGGTCGGCAGCAGCAGCGGCCAGACGATGTGGCGGAAGATCTGGAAGTTCGAGGCGCCGTCGACGCGCGCTGCTTCAACCGGGTCCTTGGGGATGGCGGCGAGGCCGAGCAGCAGCAGCACCATGGTGATGCCGACCGTCTGCCAGACGAAGGTGACGATCACCGAGCCGGTGATGGTGGCGGGATCGAACAGCCAGCCGAAATCGAATGGCGTGCCGGTGATGCCGGAGACGGCCGAGTTGAGCACGCCGGTTGGTGCGTAGACATAGTACCAGATGGCGCCCACCGCCGTCGGCGCCAGCACGCGCGGCAGAAAGAACAGGCTCTTGAAGGTTTCCTGGAACGGGATATTCCTCAGCAGCAGCGCCAGCCCCAGGCCGACGGCAAGTGGAAACGCCACCGCGCCCACCACCCAGATCGCTGTATTGCCCAGCGCTTCGGAAAAATACGGCACGCGGAACAGCCGCGCGTAATTGTTGAAGCCGGCGAACTGGTCGAGCCCGGTGAATTTCTGCCACTTGGTGAAGCTGAGGATGACGTTGAACACCACCGGCAGCAACAGGAACAGCGTCACCATGGTCACCGCCGGGGCGATGAACAGCCAGGCCGTGCGCGTCTGCTGCCAGGCAACCCGGCGTTCGCGCCGGCGCGCGTCCTTCAGGATTTCCGGACTGATCAGGGCTGAGGCGGTGACGGGCATCGTCGGGCTCCGGGTAACAGACAGGCCAGTCGCACATGAAGAGCCACCGGGCTCTCGGTGATCCTCCACCGCAGAGCGGGGGAGGGGGACCAGCGAAGCTGGTGGAGGGGGCGGCAGGTAGCGCCGGCGTTTCCTTCCTCCAGGGGTGCCGGCCGCGCCGAAGCGCGACCAGCTGGGAGGACCCTGGAAGTTACTTGCTGGCCCAGTAGTCGGCGTTGATCGCCTGCATGTCGGCCATCGACTTGGCTGCCTGCTCGGGAGTCGGGTCGAACATGAAGGCGCCCATGGCGGCGACGAGGTCGCCCTGGATCTGGGAGGGCACCGCTTCCCACCAGCGGACCAGCGCCCGTGGCTTGGCGGCAGCAACCAGTTCCTTGTTGGCCTCGATGGTGGCGTTGGGCGCCTGGGCCTTGAGGTTGCCGTTATAGACCTGGACGGTCGAACCGAGCGCATTGGCGGCATCGGCCCCCATCAGCGACTGCACGGCCTTGCCCAGGTTCGGATCGGCATCGAGTGCCGCCTTCGACACGACGATCGGCGAGGCCTCGACGATCACCGACTGCTGCACATCCGGCGAAAGCGACGGCATCAGGAAGGTCTTGAAGTCCTTGCCCGGCTCCATGCCGGCTTCGGCGAACGAACCCGAGTGCCAGTCACCGACAAGGAACATCGCCGCCGACTTGTCGACGAAGTACTTCTGGTCGTCCTGCTCGCGCGGGTCGGTGAAGTAACCCTTGGCATACATCTCGCCCCACACCTTGAAAGCGTTCTGCACGTCCGGGCTGTCATAGGCGACCGAACCATCGGTGAGGCCGACAAACGAGTCGGGGTTGGTGCCGAGCACCAGCTGGCTGAACCAGATGAACGGCATCCAGCCGCCCGAGGCCGGCCCGTTGATCGGGGTGTATCCGGCCGCCTTCAGCTTGTCGCAGGCATCGATGAACTCCGCCCAGGTGGTCGGCGCAGCGGCAATGCCGGCCTTCTCGAAGGCTTCGGTATTGTAGAACATCACCCAGTTGGCGACGTTGAGCAGCACGCCGTAAGGCTTGCCGTCCACCGACACCAGTTCCTTCTGGTCGGCCGAGAAATCGCCGTCGGCGATCGCCTGGTCCCAGTAGGGGGTGAGGTCGGCGGCGATGCCGGTTGCCACGAGGTCGCTCAGCTGCTGGCCGTTCCACCAGGTGAAGAAGGCCGGAGCGTTGTTGCCGGCGATCGAGGTCTGCATGAACGCCTGGTACTTATCGGTCGGCGTGATTTCCTGCAGTTTGATCGTCGCGCCCGAGGCAGCGCTGGCGCCTTCGGCCAGCTTGGTCATGCCGGCGTTCCACGGGGTCTTGTCGGAGTAAAGGGCGAGATCGGCGGCCAGCGCCGTGCCCATCGATAGCGCCGCTGCAAAGCTCACGGCGGCAATAGTCCTGATAAACGACATGTCTCTCTCCCTTGTCGTTGTTCCCGCTGCGCCCTAGCGGAGCAGCGAATTCTGGCTTTCGTTGTCGAAGACGTGGACGCGCGCGCCATCGATGCGGAACTGCACCTGCTGGTTCGGCTCGAGGGCGCGCGGGTGCTGCATGCGTGCGACGATCTCGGTCCCGCCGAGCTCGGCAAACAGCAGGCTTTCGTTGCCGAGCATCTCGGCGAAACTCACTTCGGCGCTGAAGTCGGCGCCGAGCTCCGGTCGCGTGCCGTGCCCTTCCGGCACGATATCCTCGGGCCGGATGCCCAGCGTCACCGCCGTTCCCGCAGCCGGCAGGTTGAAGCGGTCGGCCGGTACGGGGACATTGAGCCCGGCGGCGCGGATGGTATTGTCCGGGCCGACCTCGGCCTTCAGCATGTTCATCGATGGCGCGCCCATGAAACCGGCAACGAACATGTTGGCCGGCCGCTCGAACACCTCGAGCGGCGTGCCGATCTGCGCCACCCGGCCGTCGTTCAGCACCACGATCTTGTCGGCCAGCGTCATCGCCTCGACCTGGTCGTGGGTGACGAACACCACCGTGGCGCCGAGCTGGCGCTGCAGCCGCTTGATCTCGATGCGGGTCTGGTTGCGGAGCTTGGCGTCGAGGTTGGAAAGCGGTTCGTCGAACAGGAACACTTTCGGCTCGCGCACCATGGCGCGGCCGATGGCGACACGCTGCCGCTGACCACCGGACAACTGGCTCGGCCGGCGGTCCATATAGGGATCGAGCCCCAGCATCTTGGCCGCCTCGCCGCGGCGCCGGGCGATCTCGTCCTTCGGCACGCCGCTGATGCGCAAGCCGAAGCCGAGATTGTCGCTCACGCTCATATGCGGGTAGAGCGCATAGGACTGGAACACCATCGAGATGCCGCGGTCGCGTGACGGCAGGTCGTTGACCAGCTTGCCGTCGATCTTCAACTCGCCATGCGAGATCGTCTCGAGCCCGGCGATCATCCTGAGGATCGTCGATTTGCCGCAGCCGGAGGGCCCGACCAGCACCACGAAAGTGCCGTCCTCGATGTCGAGGTCGACGCCCTTGATGGCGACGAACTCGCCGTAGATCTTGATGATGTCCCGGAGGGTAACGGTTGCCATGGCGCCTCTTATCGTCCGGCTGGGTCGGCGTAGCGCATCTCGGGCTGGATCGAGTACCAGTCCGGACGCTGCGGATCGCGGTCATAGGTGTAGCCGCCGACCTCGCGGTAATAGGCGGCGT
>NZ_DASZAW010000006.1:0-32738 GCF_035944845.1 Devosia sp.
GCGGCAACCGCGAAACCAGCAACGACGAGCTTTTTGAGGGTCATTGAATTTCCTTGTGGTGTCCTACCATCGGTGACTCTCCCGGCCACCCTTCTTCGTGCGCTCTTCAAGGCACGAAACGCGGCAATAACATGACCGAGAGGAATTCCGAAAGCTTTAACCTGCGAGTGTTGCCGCAGCACCCGTTTCCGCGGCCAGACGGGCCATTCTTGACAGTATCGCGGCTGTTCCTTTCAGTCGCGCCTCTGCTGTCGGCCAGTCACGGCTGAACACGAGTTTCTGATCGGGCTTGATCCGCACCTGCATCTGCGGATCGGAGACCATGCGGACGAGGCCGGCCGGGTTCGGAAACTCCTTGTGCCGAAGCGTGATGACAGCACCCTTGGGGCCCGCATCGACTTTCTCGACATTGGCGGTGCGGCAAAGTGCCTTCACCAGGATGACTTTGAGCAGCGCCTCGACTTCTTCGGGCAGCGGCCCGAACCGGTCGATCAACTCGGCGCCCGCCGCGTCGATTTCGCGCGCATCCGAAAGGTCGCCCAAGCGCCGGTAGAGCTGCATCCTGAGCTGCAGGTCGGGCACGTAATACTCGGGGATCATCACCGGCATGCCCAGCGAGATCGTCGGGCTCCACTCGTTGCGTTCCTCGAAGTCGGCATCCCCGTCGCGCAGCGCCGCCACCGCCTCCTCCAGCATCGCCTGGTAGAGCTCGAACCCGACCTCGCGGATATGGCCGGACTGTTCATCACCGAGCAGGTTCCCCGCGCCGCGGATATCGAGGTCATGGCTCGCCAGCTGAAACCCTGCCCCCAGCGTTTCGAGCGACTGCAGCACGGTGAGCCGCCGCTCGGCGGTGTCGTTGAGCTTCCGATCCGGTGGGATGGTGAACAGTGCATAGGCGCGCTGCTTGGCCCGCCCGATACGGCCGCGGATCTGATAGAGCTGGGCGAGGCCGAAATTGTCCGCCCGGTGCACGATCAGCGTATTGGCGTTCGGGATATCGAGACCGGATTCGACGATCGTCGTGGCCACCAGCACGTCGAACTTGCCGTCGTAGAAATTGTTCATGATGTCGTCGAGCTCGCTCGGCGGCATCTGCCCGTTGGCGACGACGTAGCTCACCTCCGGCACCTGCTGGCGCAGGAACTCGGCGATGTCGGGTTGATCCTTGATCTTGGGCACCACGTAGAACGCCTGCCCGCCGCGATACTTCTCGCGCAGCAGCGCCTCGCGCACGCTCAGCGGATCGAATGGCGACACGAACGTGCGGATGGCGAGGCGATCGATCGGCGGCGTCGCCAGCAGCGACAGGTCGCGGACCCCAGTAAGCGCCAGCTGCAGCGTGCGCGGAATTGGCGTCGCGGTCAGCGTCAGCACGTGGACGTTGCCCTTCAGTTCCTTCAGTCGTTCCTTGTGGGCAACGCCGAAATGCTGCTCCTCGTCGATGATCAGGAGGCCGAGGTCCTTGAACTGGATGGATTTCGCCAAGAGCGCGTGGGTGCCGACGACAATATCGACGGTGCCCTTTTCCAGCTCTTCCCTGGTCGCCTTGAGCTCGGTCGACGACACCAACCGCGAGGCCTGCCGGATGCGCAGCGGCAGCCCGGAGAAGCGCTCGCTGAAGGTCTTGAAGTGCTGGCGCGACAACAGCGTGGTCGGCACTACCACCGCCACCTGGCGACCCGACATTGCGACGGCGAACGCCGCGCGCAACGCCACTTCGGTCTTGCCGAAGCCGACATCTCCGCAGACCAACCGGTCCATCACCCGGCCCGACGCCAGATCCTCGAACACGGCGTTGATGGCAACCAACTGATCTTCGGTCTCATCGTAGGGGAAGCGCGCCGCAAACTCCTCGTAGAGCCCGGGCTGCACATCCATCGGCGGCACCGTCGAGAGCTGGCGCAAAGCCGCGATCTTTATCAGCTGCTCCGCCATGTCGCGGATGCGCTTCTTGAGCTTGCTCTTCTTGGCCTGCCAGGCCACGCCGCCCAGCTTGTCGAGCTCGATGATTGCGTCGGCGCCGTAGCGCGACAACAGCTCGATATTCTCGACCGGCAGGTAGAGCTTGGTGTTGCCGGCGTATTCGATCTCGACGCAGTCGTGCGGTGCGCCCTGCACCTCGATGGTCTTCAGCCCGAGGAAGCGACCGATGCCATGGTCGACATGCACCACCAGATCACCGGCCGCGAGGCCGGCGGCTTCGGTCAGTGCATCGGAAGCCTTGCGACGTTTCTGCGGACGCAGCAGCCGCTCGCCGAGAATGTCCTGCTCGCTCAGCACCAGCATGTCGTCGGTCTGGAAGCCGGTCTCTAGCCCCAGCACCACCAGCGCCGTGGTCTCCGGCGAAGTCGTTTCGGCATCGCGCCAGTTCTCGGCGAGGCGCGGATGCTCGAGGCCGTGGTCGGCCAGCACCTGCGCCATGCGATCGCGTGAGCCTTCCGACCAGCAGGCAATGATGGTCTTGCGCGCCTTCTTCCGCTCGGCACGGAACAGCTTGACCACGGCTTCGAACAGGTTGACGTCCTGCGCCTGCCGCTCTGCGGCAAAGCTGGGCGCCACGCGTCCGCCGGCATCATCGGCCTTCTTGGTCTCCGGCGTCGCGAACGGCGAGAGCTGCACCACCCCCTTTTCAGGCGCCAGCGCATAGGGCGCCCGATCCATTTCATAAAGCTGGGCCGGCGGCACCGGCTTGTAGGGCGCCGCGCCTTGCGATTGCTTCTCGTGCCGTGCGTCCTCGCGCGCCTGGTAATAGTCGGAGATCTGCGTCTGTCGGTCGGCAAAGGCTTCCCTGGCCTGGTCGTCGAACACGAACGGCGCGTCGTCGGTGTACGCGGCGAGATGGTCGAGCTCGTCGTAGAAGAACGCCGTCCAGTGCTCGACCCCCGGATAACGCTGGCCGGCACTCACCGCCGCATAAAGCGGGTCATCGACGGTGTTGCCGCCGAACATCGTGGTGTAGCGCGCCCGGAAGCGGCGTATCGCCTCCTCGCTCAGCAGCACCTCGCTCATCGGCGCCAGCGCGATGCGCTTGAGGTTGCCGGTGGTGCGTTGGCTGTCGGCGTCGAATGTACGGATGGTCTCGAGCTGCTTGCCGAAAAAGTCGAAACGCAGCGGCGATTCAACGCCGGCCGGATAGAGATCCACCAGCCCGCCACGCACCGCGTACTCGCCGGTCTCACGCACCGTCGGCACGCGCAGATAGCCGTTGCCGGCCGCCCAGGCGATCAGCTTTTCGCTGTCGACCACCTGCCCCGCCGCTGCGGCAAAGCTCATCCCGGCGACCGTCTCACGTGGCGGCAGCTTCTGCACCAGGGCATTGACCGTGGTGAGGACGATGGCGCCCTTGGCCGCGCCGCTGGCGAGGCTGGAGAGCGTCGTCATGCGGGCCGCGATCGTCACCCCGTTCGGCGACACGCGATCGTAAGGCAGGCAATCCCAGGCCGGCAGCGTCAGCAACTGGTGCCCCGGCATCAACTGCTCGAGGATTTCCACCATGCGCTGCATGCGGCGCCCGTCACGCGCGACGAACACCGCGCTCACCGGCGCCTCGGGCGCTGCCCTCAGGCGCTCCTCGACGAGGCGCGCCAGCACCACCGGCTGCATGCCGTCGGGGACGTTGGAAATGGTGCGGTCGGCGCGCTGGTCGGTCATTTGGCGGTCCGGAATCTGAGCAGGTCGGCAAGCAGGTCGTGGTCGGCGTCGGCGGGCGCCGGCTCCTGCCCCATCAGCCAGGCGAGGAGGTCGGTATCGACCTCCTCCAGCAGCATCTCGAACCGATCGAGTTCTGTTGCATCCATCCCGGCCAGCCGCGCATCGGCGTAGGGCCCGAGCAGCAGGTCCATCTCCTTGGTGCCGCGATGCCAGGCGCGATAGCGCAGGCGGCGCAACCGCATAGCAGAATCTTCACCGGCGTCTTTTTGAAGGGCCATGAGCGGGGGGTCTCGGGGAATGTGGATGGCGTGTTTACGCGGATATCGCCTCCGTGTCACGTAGCGGCGGAGCGGTCGGCAACTGTTGACGGGGACACCGCACCAATCGCATGCCGGTGGCATTCGGCAGCCGATTTTGCCACAACTCTCCGGACAAATTTGCCCGACCGGAGTTGCATGCCCCGCCCGCCGGCCCTCGATCCATTGTTTCGCTCGCTCCATTCCATCAAAGGCGTGGGGCCGCAGCTCAGCGCCCTGCTGACCCGCTTCTTCGGTGCACCCGAGGGGCAGGAAGCCATCGCGCTCGATCTGTTGATGCACATGCCCACCGGTATCGTCGACCGCCGTCGCATGGATGGCATCGCCAACGCCGTGCACAACAATATCGCGACCCTGAAGCTCCATATCGACAGGCACCAGCCGCCGCCGCGTGGGCGGCCGCATATCCCGCATCGGGTGTTCGCGCACGACGAAACCGGCGAGATCCAGCTGGTGTATTTCCGTGCCCAGGGCGGCTGGGTGGAAAAGCTACTGCCGGTCGGCGAGACCCGATACGTCTCGGGAACCATCGGCTTTTTCCAGGGCGAAAAGCAGATCACCCACCCCGACTATGTCGTCGAAGCCGACAAGTTCGAGGATATGCCGCTGGTCGAGCCGGTCTATCCGCTCACCCAGGGCCTCAGCTCCCGCGCCCTTATCAAGCTCACCCGGCAGGTGCTGGAGACCGTTCCGGACCTGCCCGAATGGATGCCGGCCGAGCGCATTGCGGAGTTCGGCTGGCCCGATTTCCGCGCTGCGATGCAGGCTTCGCACGCCCCCGATACCCCCGATGACGCGCAGCTCTGGTCGAAGAACCGCATGCGCCTCGCCTATGACGAATACCTTGCCGGCCAGTTGGCGCTGCTGATCGTCCGCTCGCAGCTGGTCGCGCCGCGTGGCATCGCCCGGCGCTTCACCGGCGAGATCTCCGCCAGGGTCGAGGCCGCCCTGCCCTACATCCTCACCGAGGGCCAGCGGCTCGCAGTCGAGGATATCCGCCGCGACCTTGCCGCGCCCGAGCGCATGTCACGCCTGCTGCAGGGCGATGTCGGCGCCGGCAAGACCGTCGTGGCGCTGATGGCGATGGCAGCGATGGCCGAGAGCGGCGCGCAATCGGCGCTGATGACGCCCACCGAAATCCTCGCCAGCCAGCACTACAAGACGCTGAAACCGCTTTGCGACCAGGTGGGCCTCGGGATCGTGCTGCTCACCGGCAAGATGACCGCCGCCGAACGCCGCGCCGTACTCGCTGGGATCGCCGATGGCGCAACCAGTATCATCGTCGGCACGCACGCGCTGTTCCAGGGCGGCGTCGAGTTCCACAATCTCGGCCTCACAGTGGTCGACGAGCAGCACCGCTTCGGCGTCCACCAACGCCTCGCCCTCAGCGAGAAGGGCGTCCACGCCGACCTCCTGGTGATGACAGCGACCCCGATCCCGCGCACCCTGGTGCTCACCCATTTCGGCGACATGGCGGTCAGCATCCTGCGTGAAAAGCCACGTGGCCGGCAGCCGATCGACACCGCGGTGCTGTCGATCGGCGAATACGGCCGCGTCATCCAGCGGCTGCAGAGCCGCATCGCCGAGGGCGCACAGGCGTTCTGGGTCTGCCCGCTGGTCGAGGAAAGCGAGCATCTCGAAGTGGTCGCCGCCGAGGATCGTTTCGCCGAACTCAAGAAGGTGTTCGGTGACCAGGTGGTTCTCATCCATGGCCGGATGAGCGCAACGGCAAAGGCCGAGGCGATGGAGCGCTTCCAGCGCAACGAGGCCAAGATCCTCGTTGCCACCACGGTCATCGAGGTCGGCGTCGACGTGCCCAACGCCACCATCATGATCATCGAGCATGCCGAGCGTTTCGGCCTTGCACAGCTGCATCAGCTGCGCGGCCGCGTCGGTCGCGGCAGCCAGCGCTCGGCCTGCCTGCTGCTCTACAAGGAACCGCTGAGCGAAACCGCCAAGGCCCGCCTCGAAACCATCAAGGGCACCGAGGATGGCTTCGTCATCGCCGAGAAAGACCTCGAACTGCGTGGGCAGGGCGACGTGCTCGGCACCAGGCAATCCGGCATGCCCGGCTACCACCTCGCCGTCCCCGACGTGCACCGGCACTTGCTCGAATGGGCGCATGAAGACGCCAAGGATGCCCTGACCCGTAACCCCGGCCTTACCGGCCGTGACGGCGACGCGCTGCGCACGCTGCTCTATCTGTTCCGCAAAGACCTCGCCATTCCCTTGCTCCGAGCCGGCTGACCTCCAATGCATATCCGCCCTTTCGAAGCCCGCGACACCGACGCGGTCGTTGCCCTCTGGCAGGCCCGTGGCCTGACCCGGCCATGGAACGATCCAGTAAAGGACATCGAGCGCAAACTCGCGGTGCAGCCGGAGCTGTTCCTTGTCGGCGAGTTGGATGGCGCCATCGTCGCTACGGCGATGGGCGGCTACGATGGTCACCGCGGCTCGGTCTACTATCTCGCGGCAGCCGAGGAGCACGCCGGCAAAGGCTACGGCGCCGCGCTGCTGGCCGAGCTGGAGCGCCGGCTCACGGCGATGGGGTGCCCGAAGATCAACCTGCTGGTGCGGGGTGAGAATGACGGGGTGCTGAAGTTCTACGACCGATTGGGCTACGAGCGGCATGACTCGTTGAGTTTGGGGCGGCGGTTGATCGCGGATTGAAGAACGGGCCAGCACCTGCCGCCGGTGGCTGTGGACCCCCACCCCTGTCCCCTCCCCCTAAACATGGGGAGGGAGACCAAGACACCGAGATCGCGGCTATCGTCTCCCTCCCCATTCTTAGGGGGAGGGGACAGGGGTGGGGGTCAGTGCGCGCCGGTGCCGGCTGACTGACTCAGCCTCACTCCACCGCGTACTTCCTGAGCACGTCGATCTCGACATAGTTCAGCACCGACTGGTGCGTCGCCTTGAGCACCACGCGCGGCGCCATGCCGGCTTCCAGCGCCTCGACCCAGCGCAGCGCCACGAGGCACCAGCGGTCGCCTTGCTTGAGGCCCGGGAATGCATATTCCGGCATCGGTGTACTGAGGTCGTTGCCGCGCGATTTCGAGAACCTGAGGAACGCGTCGGTCATCTCGGCGCACACGGTGTGTCGGCCCTCATCGAGCGGGCCGGTGATGCAGTTGCCGTTGCGGAAGAACCCGGTCAGCGGATTCATCGAGCAGAGAACCAGCCGCTCGCCTAGGACGTTGAGCTCCGGCTCATGCTCGAAGAACGGCTTATTCAACCGTCACGCTCTTGGCGAGGTTGCGCGGCTGGTCGACGTCGGTGCCCATGAACGACGCCGTGTGATAGGCGAGCAGCTGCACCGGAATGGTCGCAAGGATCGGCGCCACGAAGCTTGCGACCTTGGGCAGCACCAGCACTTCCGCCACCCCGTCGCCCACCGTCTCCTTGCCCACCTCGTCGGTGATCAGGATGATCTTGCCGCCGCGCGCCGCCACTTCCTGCATGTTGGAAAGCGTCTTGCCCATCAATTCGTCCGACGGCGCCACGACGATCACCGGCATCAGCTCATCCACCAGCGCGATCGGCCCGTGCTTCAGTTCGCCCGCCGGATAGGCCTCGGCATGGATGTAGCTCAGCTCCTTGAGCTTCAGCGCCCCCTCCATGGCGATCGGGAACATCTGCCCACGGCCCAGGTAGAGTACGTCCTTGGCCTTCGACAGCCGCTTGGCGATATCCTCGACCTGCCCCTCCAGCGCCAATGCGGCGGAGATGGCAGTCGGCAGCGTGGTGAGGCTATGCACCAGTTCGGCTTCCTGCGTGGCCGTCACCGTGCCGCGCGCTACGCCCGCCGCGATGGCGAGGCTCGCCAGCGCCGTCAGTTGCGCCGTGAACGCCTTGGTCGAGGCGACGCCGATCTCGGGGCCGCACAGCGTCGGGAACACCACCTGGCTCTCGCGCGCCATCGTCGATTCCGGCGAGTTGAGCAGCGAGGCAATGTGCTGGCCCTGGCTGGCGCAGTAACGCAGCGCCGCCAGTGTGTCGGCAGTTTCGCCCGATTGCGAGATGAAGAGGCTGAGGCCCCCCTGCTCCAGCGGCGGCTCGCGATAGCGGAACTCGGACGCCACATCGACATCCACCGGCAGCCGCGCATAGCGCTCGAACCAGTATTTGGCGACGACGCCGGCATAGGACGCCGTACCGCAAGCCGAAATGGTCAACCGCTTCAGCGTCGCAAAATCGAATGGCAGGGTCTCACGCAGCGCCACCCGATCGCTGCTCATATCCACATAGTGGCTGAGCGTGTGCGACACGGTTTCCGGCTGCTCGTAGATCTCCTTGGCCATGAAATGGCGGTGGTTGCCCTTGTCGACCAGCAATGCCGAGGCTGCGGAAACCAGCATTTCGCGCTGGACGATCGCGTCCGAGCCGTCGCGGATGGTGACACCCCCCTTGGTCAGCACCGCCCAGTCACCATCGAGCAGGTAACTCAGCCGCGAGGTGAACGGCGCCAGCGCCATGGCATCGGAACCGAGATACATTTCGGTCGCGCCATAGCCGATGGCGAGCGGCGCGCCGGAGCGCGCCGCGATCAGCAGAGCGTCTTCGCCCTTGAACATGAAGGCCAGTGCGAAGGCGCCGCGCAGCTCTTTCAGCGTCCGCGCCACCGCCATCTCCGGGTCGAGCCCGCGGTCGAGCTCGCGCGTCACCCACAGCGCCACCGATTCCGTATCGGTCTGCGTCTTGGGCAAATACCCGTCCCTCGCCAGGTCGGCGAGCAGTTCGCGAAAGTTCTCGATAATGCCGTTATGCACCACCGCCACCTTGTCGGTGGCGTGCGGGTGGGCGTTGCCTTCGGTCGGCGCACCGTGCGTCGCCCAGCGGGTATGTCCGATGCCGATATTGCCGCCGAGCGGCTCGAAGCTCAGCTTGGCCGCGAGGTTGCCAAGCTTGCCTTCGGCGCGACGGCGATCGATCTGGCCGCCCTCCAGCGTCGCAACGCCGGCGCTGTCATAGCCGCGATACTCGAGGCGCTTCAGCGCATCCACCAGCCGCGGCGCGACCGGTTCCGTCCCGATAATCCCGACAATCCCGCACATGGTGATGTCCCCTACTTGCCAGTCCTGGCGCGTTTGATGGCTTCGGCCCGCGCCTTGAGCTTGGGCGCGTAGCCAGCCTTGTTCTCCTGCCGGGCGCGGCCGATGGCCAGCGCGTCCGGTTCGACATCCCTCGTGATGACGCTGCCCGAGGCCACATAGGCCCCGTCGCCGATCGTCACCGGCGCCACCAGCGAGGAGTTCGAGCCGATGAAGGCATTGGCGCCGATGCTGGTCTTCGACTTGTTCACGCCATCATAGTTGCAGGTGATGGTCCCTGCCCCGATATTGGTCTTGGCGCCCACTTCGCTATCGCCCAGATAGGCGAGGTGCCCGGCTTTGACGCCCTCGTGGATCACCGAGTTCTTCACCTCGACGAAATTGCCGACATGCACCTGCTGGCCGATCTCGACATTGCCGCGCATGCGGGCGAACGGCCCGATGCTGGCGCCGGCCCCAATGCTCGTGTTCTCGATATCGCAGAACGCCCGGATCTCGACGCCATCGGCAATCTTCACTCCCGGCCCGAACACCACGTTGGGGAAGATCGTCACATCGCGGCCGATCTCGGTGTCGTAGGAGAAATACACCGTCGAAGGATCCTTGAGCGTCACCCCGGCGCGCATGAAATCGTCGCGCCGCAGTTCCTGGAACTGCGCTTCTGCCCGCGCCAACTGCGCCCGGTCGTTGACGCCCATCACATCCTGTTCGGGGGCCACACCGTAGCCGACCTTGTAGCCGGCCTCATTGGCGAGCTGCACCAGGTCGGTGACGTAGAATTCCTTCTGCGCGTTGTTCGGCCTCACCTTGTCGATGAGCTCCCTGAACACCTCGGCCTTGAAGGTCAGGATACAGGCATTGCAGAGGCCGATCTGCCGCTCGGTATCGCTCGCGTCCTTGTGTTCGCGAATGGCCAGCAGGCGATCGCCATCGGTGATGAAGCGCCCATATCCCGTCGGATCCTTCGGCTCGAACCCGAGGATCGCCGCATCGAACCCATGTGTCAGCCGGCTGAGCACCGCGTCGAAATTGACGCCACGCAGCAGCGGGTGGTCGCCATAGACGACAGCGACATAGCCCTCGGCATCCTGCCACAGCGGACGGGCCATGCTCGCCGCGTGCGCGGTGCCCTTGCGCTCGGCCTGTTCGAAGAACTGCACCTGCGGCGCAAAGCCATTGACCATCTGGCGAACGGCGTCATGTCCCGGCCCGGTCACCACCGCCACGCGGTTCGAACCTGCCGCCACCGCGGCATTCACCACGTGGCCGACGATCGACAAGCCCCCCACCTGATGCAGCACTTTCGGCATGGCCGAGCGCATGCGGGTGCCTTCGCCCGCGGCCAGGATGATCGACAGCAGTTCAGTCATTCATGTGATCCCGGAGGGCCCTCGTCAGGGTCATCGTTTCCCCCGTGTTTATGGCAGCAAGTTGTTGGGAATCCGATAACGCGGTTACGGAGTGGTAAACTCGACAATGCCCCTGATTCGTGGGGTTTTGAGGGGATAAGACCTTTGGCGAAGGCAGCAGACCAGTTTCGTCCGGCCGATGTGACGATGTGGGGCATCGTGGCGCTCGGCATCTGGGCTGTAGCGATCCTCGGCGCCAACCTCTCCGGTCTGATCCCGCCCAACGTCTACGGCGCGCTGCACGCATCGCGCCTCGAAGGCTCGACGATCAACCAGTTGCGCACCCAGGTTGCGACTCTCGAGGAAGAAACCTCGAAGATGAAGCGCGAAAACACCCAGCTGCTGCAGCGCTTTGCCATGAACGAGGAAGCTGCCGGCGCCGTGACCAAGCGCGTCGGTGCACTCGAAGTCAGCGTGCCGAAAATCCTCGAGCGGGCGCAGACCGAGGCGCGCACCGCCGCCACAGCCATCGATTCCACCACCACGGGTTCGATCACGCCGGGCAAGACGCTGACTTTCGAGACCGAAGGGGGCACTGTCGCCGTGCAGCAACGCCCGCTCGTCCCTGGTTCGAACGAGGTGAAGCTGAAGGCGATACCGCTTCAGGCGCCGATGCCGCTGGCGATTCCAGATGGCTCCGCGCCCGGCATCGCGCTCGGCTTCCCGGTGCGCGCCGATACCGCCGAAGCGCAGTGGCAGGAGCTGTTGGCTGAGGTCGGCACCATGCTGGTTGGCCTCACGCCGGTGCTTGCCGACCAGGACGGCACCGACGGCAAGCTTATCGTCGCCGGGCCGTTGGTCGACCGCGCCTCGGCCATCGAGCTCTGCGCGCGGCTCGACCGCGTCGGCGTACCGTGTGAGCCCACAACCTATGTCGGGCGGCCCGTGCCGCTGCTCAACTGAGGGCTATTCGCCGTTAGCGATTGACAGCAGGGGCACAATGCCTATGTTCCGCGCCGATCCGCACCGCGTGGCGGATCGCCGATTGACGCGGGGCCCAGCCCCGCTCCGGGCGCCCGTAGCTCAGTGGTAGAGCATCCGACTTTTAATCGGATGGTCGATGGTTCGAATCCATCCGGGCGTACCATCTTCTCCCTTCTTCGATCGCACATGTCTTTCTGAATTGGTGACAGCCGGACAACGGCCTAACCTCCCAATAGACCGGTCGAGCCATCGCCCTGCGGGCGATACTTGGGACGCTGCGGCCGGGCGTTGATCGCGCAATTGTCTCCAGAATGGAATTGCGCCGATGTCTCCCGTTACACAGGCCCGCCGACTCCCTCGCCTCGTGCTGTGGCTGCTCGCCTTTCTGGCGCTCGCGGGAACGCTGGCCGCCGCTACCACGCTCGGGTTCCTGCTCTAGCGGGAACCGCCGCAAGGCTTGGAGATTGAATCACCCGCTGTTCCGGCAACAGGGTGTCATCATGGCCCAAGGCTTCTTTCACCGCTTCTCCAACCTCGTCTCACGAGGTGCGGGCAAGCCGCTGACCTTTTCGATCGCCTGTGGACTGATCATTCTCTGGGCCGTCAGCGGCCCGCTCTTCGGGTTCTCCGAGACCTGGCAACTGGTGGTCAACACTGCCACCACCATCGTCACCTTCCTGATGGTGTTCGTGGTGCAGCACACCCAGAACCGCGACGGTGAGGCGGTGCAGGCCAAGCTCGACGACCTGATCCTCGCGGTTCGCAAGGCGGATAACCGGTTGATCGGCGCTGAAGAGCTCACCGGGCACGAGCTGCACAAGCTCCGCAGGTTAATCGCCGATCGCGTTGAAAACGATCAGCAAGCGCTCGAGGAGATCGATCGGCGCGCCGCTGAGCGCCGCTAGGAGAATTTGCCGATCAAGGCAACCAATCGCCGGTTTCCGTACTTTTCTGTGACGAACTCGCGTCAAAGGAGAACAAGAAAAATGAACGGGATCATCTACCTCGTCGGCCTCGTGGTCGTCATCCTCGCCGTGCTGTCCTTCTTCGGGCTGAGGTAAGGGCCGGTCATGACCATTCCCAGTGAAACAGACGTCATCGTCGCGCCGGCCCCTGCCGCAAAGGTGGACAACAGCTCCTATGTCGATTGGCCGGCGATCATTGCCGGTATCGCTCTCGCATCGGCGATCTCGCTGGTGCTGCTGAGCTTCGGTTCGGCCATCGGGCTCAGTTTCGTCAACTTCCACGCCGGGCCCGATGTGCCCATGATCTGGATCGCCATTGCGGCGGCCACCTGGCTGCTGTGGGTGGAGGTCTCGAGCTTCATGGCCGGCGCCTACCTCACCGGCCGCCTGCGCCGGCGGCACCACGACGCGACCGAGGATGAGGCCGATGTCCGCGATGGAGCCCATGGCCTGCTGGTCTGGGCTGGCGCTCTGGTCATCGGCGGGCTGATCGCCGTCGGAGGTATCAGCGCGGCGGCAAATGCCGTGGGCGCCGCGGCTTCAACGCTGACCAACGCTGCGGCAACGGTGGCCGATGACGCAGGCAGCGCGATCGATCCGAACGCCTACTTCGTCGATCAGTTGTTCCGGCCATCAGCTACTGCGGCCACTACGCCGCCAGTTGCCGACACCACGGCAGTTCGCGCCGAAACCGGCCGCATCCTGGCGCAGGGCGCTATCGCCGGCTCGGTGAGCGATCCCGACAAGGCCTATCTCGCCCAGCTCGTCGCCACCAATACTGGCCTCACCCCTGACGAGGCCAATGCCCGGGTGACCGAGGTGATGGCGGCTGTCGACAAGGCGAAGGCGGATGCTGCCGCTGCTGCCGAAACGGCGCGAAAGGCCGGCATCGTCGGCGCCTTCCTGACGGCAGCGGCGCTGCTGGTCGGTGCGGCAGCCTCGTTCTGGGCAGCCCAGATGGGCGGCAACCATCGCGACCAGGGCACGGTCTTCCGCACCGTGTTCCGGCGCGCTCGCTAAGGAGAAGCACAATGCTGAGAGGACTTGGACTCTGGCTGCTGGGTGTTCCGATCTGGCTGATCATCATCATCTTGCTGTTCATCCACTGAGGATGGGCGCAGCATGGAGGCGGGCCGCGGCCCGCCTCTTTCGTGTGAGAAAGGACCCGAGCGATGAACACCGCCAACCTGCAGCTTGAAGGCCTCTACCTTGCGATCGCCGCCATGCACGAGACCATGATCGCCAAGGGTCTGGTCTCCCGGCAGGATGTCGACGACGCCATGCGGGCGGCCGAACAGACCGCCATCAACGATAACCGCTCGATCGAGAACCTCCGCCCGGCCGAGCGTGACGCCCTGGCCTTTCCGGCCCGCCTGCTGCGGATCGCCAATGCCACCGTCTCGGATGACGGAGCCCTGTCCTTCTCGGCGCTGGCGCGCCGCGTCGGCACCGTCAAGGAACCCTACAACGACCAGCGCTAGGCCCTTCGGCGTACACAGGTGAATTGAACCACCGCGATCACTCCATCCGCGATATCATCCCAGCGAAAGCTGGGACCAAACTTGCCGCCCGCGCAGATGGATAGACGGATCCCAGCTTTCGCCGGGATAACGCCGGGTGGTGGGGGCGTGGGTGTGGGACTCAATCGGGCGTCGTCATGCCCGTCGGCACCGGACCTTTCCAGATCAACCGGTGCGAGCCCTGGTCGGTCGGCGCGAACACTTCCGAGCGGCGCCCATCGTCGCCATAGGTCATGGCAATCCGCCGCGCCTGGCTCTGCGCCTCGTCCCGGTTATCGAACGGGCCATAGGCCTTGCCCTCGCAATCGACCCACCACGAGCCCATGCTCTCGATGACGATGAACCAGCAGGTTTTCATTGATGCTCCCCGGCCGTTACAACGGCCACCATCGGTTGCAAGAAGGCGCTTCCAGAAGGGCTGCTGGCCCTTCCAGTCCGAAAGCGCGGCGTAGATTGAAGTGCGTTAGTCCCGGCGTGCACCGGCCATGCGCTGGACCACCGACAGCGGCGCGAACAGCCGGGCGATACGCGCTGCACTGATCCCCTCGTCGAGCTCGGCAAAGGCGGAGATGAGGCCGCGATCCGGACCATCCTCGCGGCGCAGCTCGGCAAACGGCACAGTCGCCTTCACCTGGTGCCAGTTGCGCGCCTCATCGAGTGTGAACGCCACGCTTACGGCAAACTTTTCATCGGCCTCGTCGGGCCCGAAGCGCACCAGGAGGTGACTGCAGCGCTCCTCGTTGCGCGCCATGAACAGGCTCTTCTCGCGCTCGAAGGCGCTGGCGATGTCGTCGTCCAGCAAGGATGGACGGATGGTCAAGGCAGTCATCGGATTGCCCCCCGATCTGCTGCGGATACCAGCAAACGCTAGGGGTTCAGTGTGTTCCCGGCGGGACCGCAATGGGGCGGAAACGCGATAGGTAAACTTCTACGCGTTCGTGCAACCGTTCCACGGTTGAGAGGTTCATTCCCACAGTGACGCCGCGTGTCAATCGGACGCGATGGGCATGGGGAACAAAGCGGTTTTTCCGATTTCCCGCTTTGGCCAACGAAACGGCAGACGAGCCTCTTACCCATCCGCGGCGTCACCGCACCCTGCCAATTGTGGCATCGGCCGCCGTAACGCCATGTTTCATTATGGCTGCTAAGCCATGCAGCATGGCCCAACTCGAATCGAACAGCCCGGCTGCCGGGGCGATGCGCGTGCTGATCCTCGGCGCCAATTCCGGCATCGCCGAAGCCACGGCCCGGCTCTATGCAGCGGAGGGCGTTGCCCTGCTGCTGGTAGGACGCCATGCCAATCGTCTAAACGCCCTCGCCGACCAGCTACGAAAGCTCGGCGCCAGTCGCTGTGAAAGCACCACGCTCGATCTGGTCGCTGCCGATCCGACAACCGAACTGCCGGCACTCGTCGCCCAACTTGGCGGTGTCGACCACCTGCACATCGCCTACGCGATAATGCCCGAGCAGTCGGTGGCTGCCGTCGATCTGGCCGTCGCCGCCCGGATGATGACCACCAACTACACCTCGACAGCACTCTGGTCGCTGGCCGCGGCCAACCTCCTGGAGGCGCAGGGCCATGGCGCCCTGGTGGTGCTCGGTTCGGTGGCCGGCGATCGTGGACGGCGGAAGAACTTCATCTATGCCTCGACCAAGGCGGGCATCGAGACCCTGGTCGAAGGTATCGCCCACCGGTTCGCCGGGAACCCGAAGTTGCGGGCCGTAGTGGTGAAACCCGGACCCACCGCAACGGCAATGACAGCGAGCAGTCCGCCCGGGCGCCGACTGGTTCCCGCCGAAGAGGTGGCACGCCTGGTGCGGCGCGCCGCCGTTCATGGTGGGCCGGTGCAGTATGCGCCACGCCGCTGGCGCCTGATCATGCGCGTGGTGCGCGAACTGCCCTGGTGGCTGTTCCGGCGCATCGACCTCTAGCAATGAAACAGGGGCCGTTCCCGGCCCCTGCTCCAACCTCAGTACTCAGTACCAGTCGTCGTCATCGTAATCGTCGTCTTCCCACACCGGGTAGAGCTTCTTGATCCTGTCGACCAGGCCCGAGCAGCGGTGCACGCGGAACGAGTAGTACCAGTCGTCATAGGCAGCCTCGACACGGACGCGGTTCTTGCCGAGGTGGTCAACGATGTGCACGTCGTCGAAGCCGTAGTTCTGCAGCCCCTTGCGGATCTGCTTGTCGGTCAGGCACCAGTTGAAGAAGTCGTTGGGGCCGAAGTTCTTCTTCTTGAATTGCTGCAGCTGCTTCTGGTCGCCGCCCTGCGGTTTGACGTCGAGCGAGAAGCCCTGCAGCGGGGCAGCCTGGACCGGAACGACGCTCAACGCGGTGCCGGCGAGGACGACGGCAAGAACCGCGGCGCGGCCGGTCTGCCGTAGGGTGTTGAGAACGGTCATTCTGGTAGTCCCTGGGTTGGTTCAGTGCTGCGATCTGCAGCGTTGAATTCACCCTAGCGCACTGATTTTGAACGCGTTTGGAACCGCTCCTTCAGAAACCGTTCAGTGCAGCGCCGCACTTACGCCGCGGTCACCACAATGGCGCCACGACGCGTCGCGACGATGGTGTGCTCGTACTGCACGCAGGGCGCCGGCGGGTCTGCCACCAGCGTCCATTCATCGTCCTCGTCACGCTGCTCGGCCATCCGGCCGCCCAGCGACAGGAACGGCTCCACCGTGAACACCAGCCCCTCGGTGATCACCCGCCGCTCCGACTTGTCGGGCCAGGTGGAAATTTCCCCCGGCTCGTCATGCAGGCTGTCCCCGACGCCATGGCTGGCGAGGTTCTGGATCAGGGTGTAGCGATTCTTTCGCGCGAACGTTCCGATGGCATTGCCGATTCCGGCGAACGGCGCACCGGTCTTCACGGCCCTGATCCCTTCCCACATGGCGCGCTTGCCGTCGCGGCAGAGCGCCACCAGCCGCGGATCGGCCTCCGGCACGATGAACGATGCCCCGGTATCGGCGAATACCCCGTCGAGCTCGGCCGATACGTCGATGTTCACCAGGTCTCCGGCGTTGATCACCCGGCTGCCGGGAATGCCGTGTGCGATCTCCTCGTTCACCGAGATGCAGGTGGCGCCGGGGAAATCATAGGTGATCTCCGGCGCCGAGCGCGCCCCCGCCGCATCGAGGATCCGCCGGCCGATATCGTCGAGTTCCTGCGTAGTGATCCCCGGCGCCAGCGCAGCCGCCATGGCGTCGCGGGCCACCGCACAGATGCGGCCGATGGCCTTGAGTTTTTCGAGCTGGGCTTCGGTGGTGATGGTCAAGTCGTATGAGTCCCGGCTTCCGCCATGTGTGTGAGATCGTCGATCAACGGGTTGTGCTCGCCGTCGCGGATGTAGCCGGTATGCCGCAGCCACATCCACATGGTGACTCGGTGAACCAGTGTGTAGATCCAGAGCGCCGCATCCGGGTTCGAGTGGTCGATCTCGCCATAGCCGGCGCGAATGTGCGGGGTGGAACCCGGTGCGTCATGTTCGGAGCAGAACAGCGCCTTGGCGAGGTCGCATACGGCGTCCGAGGCCCGGGCATTGCCATAGTCGAGCAACCCGGTCAGTTGTAGCCGCCCCGCTGGATCACGCTCACCAAGCAGGTTGTGCGGCTGGAAATCGTCGTGGGCGAAGACCGCGCCGCGGCTTTCGGCGATGACATCGGCATGGGCTGCGAAGATGGCTTCCAGCCGTTGCGCCAGCGCCTCGCCGCCGCCGAAGTGGCGGAACCGGCCGATGCTGTAGGCAAAGCGCCGGTCGAGATATTCGCTATTGGTCGCCGACGGGTCGAGCACGCCCTGCTCGCCGAAGGCGCCATAACCGCCCGGCACCGGCACGGAGTGCAGTTTGCGCAGCATTGTGCCCATCTGCCGATAGAGATCGGCAACGTCCGGCTCGTCCTTGAAGGTCATCACCTGCCTGCCGGGCAGGTAGTTTGCAATCGTGTAGCGAAACGGCAGGCGCGTGCGGCTCTCGTCGGATGCGAGGAAGCGAGTCATCGGCACATCGAGGTTACGCAGCAGCTGCGAGGCGTAGACTTCCTTGCCGGTCGCGTAGGGGAACGCGTCCTTGAACGCCTTGAGCACCAGCGGCGCGCCGTCGGTACGGTCGATGCGGAACGAGCGCGCGCCACCGCCGATAAGCTCAGTCACTGCCGTCGGCACCCCGAGGCCAAGTTCACCGAACAGTGCGGCGATCTTCGCGATGTCGACGTCGACCGGCGGCATCTTGTAGGACGGCTCCGCCACCGCCTCGATTTGTGTCACTTCCCGCGCCCCAGCTTCGCCAGCCCATATTGCGGGCAAGCTACGCTGCACGCCCTGCAACGGGAAGGGAGAATGTAGGGGCGGAAAAGCCCCTTCGCGCCTTCAGCTCTTGAGCTTCAGGTACGCGTCCACCAGCCCCTTGGTGGAGCTGTCATGGGCCGTTGCCTTCTGCGTCCCCTGCACCTTGGGGAGCAACGCCTTGGCCAACTGCTTGCCGAGCTCCACGCCCCACTGGTCGTAAGAATTGACGCCCCAGATCGTCCCCTGCACGAACACCTTGTGCTCGTAGAGGGCGATCAGGCTGCCGAGCCGCTCGGGCGTCAGCTTGGGGTACATCAGGGTGTTCGACGGCCGGTTGCCGGGGAACATCTTGTGCGGGGTCAACTGCTTGATCCGCGCCTTGTCGAGGCCCTGCGCGGTAAGTTCGGCCACCACCTCGTCCTTGGTCTTGCCCAGCATCAGCGCTTCGGACTGCGCCAGCACGTTCGCCACCAGCTTGTCGTGATGGGGCGGCAACTGCTCATGCGGCTGCGCGGCGATCAGGAAGTCCACCGGAATCACGTCGGTGCCCTGGTGGATCAACTGGTAGAACGCGTGCTGGCCATTGGTGCCCGGCTCGCCCCAGATGATCGGCCCGGTGGGATAGTCGACGGGCTTGCCGCTGAGCGTCATCGACTTGCCGTTCGATTCCATGTCCTGCTGCTGCAGGTACGCGGCAAAGCGCGAGAGCCGCTGGTCATAGGGCAGCACCGCGTGGGTCGAGAACCCCCAGGCATTGCGGTACCAGACCCCGAGCACGCCCATGATCACCGGCAGGTTCTTCTCGAGCTTGGTCTTCAGGAAGTGCTGGTCCATCTCGTAGGCGCCGCGCAGCAACGCCTCGAAATTGTCGTAGCCGACGGCGATCGCAACCGGCAGGCCGATCGCCGACCACACCGAGTAGCGTCCGCCGACCCAATCCCAGAAGCCGAAAATCCGGTCCGACTTGATGCCGAAATCGGCGCAGGCCTTCAGGTTGGTCGAGAGCGCCGCGAAATGATCCGGCACCGCCGCTTCACCCAGTGCCTCGGCGATCCAGCCGCGCGCCGTCGCCGCGTTGGTCATGGTCTCGTCGGTGGTGAAGGTCTTCGAGGCGACGATGAACATCGTCCGCTTCGGGTCGAGCCCGCGCAGCACATCATGGATATGCGCGCCGTCGACATTGGAGACGTAGTGCGCCCTGAGGTCGGCGCGCGTATAGGGCGCCAGCGCCAGCGTCACCATGGCCGGGCCGAGATCGGAGCCGCCGATGCCGATATTGACCACATCGGTGAAGCTGTCGCCGCCGGAACCCTTGATCGAACCGTCGCGCACCGCGTCGGAAAAGCCCTTCATCGCCGCCAGCACGCCACGCACTTCGGGCATCACGTCCTTGCCGTCCACCACCACCTTCTTGTCGCCCATGTAGCGCAGCGCCATGTGCTGCACTGCGCGATCCTCGGTGATGTTGATGTGCTCGCCCTTCCACATCGCGTCGCGACGTTCCTCGACCCCGGCGGCGCGCGCCAGTTCGAACAGGGCCGCCATCGCTTTTTCGTCGATGCGGTTCTTCGAATAGTCGAGCAGCAGGTCGCCCGCCTTGGCCGAAAAGGTTTTGAACCGGTTGGGGTCGGCGGCGAACAGCTCGCGCATGGTGGTCTCATCGAGACGCTTGCGCGACTTCATCAGCGGATTGAGGAGGGACTTGCGGGGGGTGGCCATGACGCTGTTCTCCATCAGATTAGACAGCGGCAATATCGCCTGCCGCCCATGTCGCTCGGGTTTGTGCCGCATAATCGGCAAACGTACCAGCCTCGATCGCCGTGCGGGCTCCTATGCAGAGCTGCTGGTAGTAGCTCAGGTTGATCTGGCTCAGGATCATCGCCCCGAGCATTTCCTCGGTGCGGATCAGGTGGTGCAGATAGGCGCGGCCGAAGCGGCGGCAGTTCGGGTTGGGCGACTCCTCGTCGAGCGGCCGCGGATCGTCCCTATGCCGGGCGTTCTTCAGGTTGATGACGCCGAACCGGGTATAGGCATGCCCATGCCGCCCGGCACGGGTCGGATGCACGCAATCGAACATGTCGACGCCGCGCTCGATGCCGCCGAGGATGTCGGCGGGCTTGCCTACCCCCATCAGGTAGCGCGGCTTGTCGGTCGGCAGCTCCGGGGTGATCTCGCCCAGCACGCGGAACATCACCTCCTGCGGCTCGCCCACCGCGAGGCCGCCGATCGAATAGCCGGAAAAGCCGATCGACTTCAGCCCCGCCGCCGAGCGCCCGCGCAATTCGGCATTGTCGCCGCCCTGCACGATGCCGTGCAGCGAGCGGTGCGGCTGGTTGCCGAACGCATCCTTGCTCCGCTGCGCCCAGCGCAGCGACAGTTCCATTGCCCGCTCCATCTCCTTGAACTCGGACGGCAGCGGGATGCACTCGTCGAGCTGCATGATGATGTCGCTGTCGAGCAATGTCTGGATCTCGATCGAGCGCTCCGGCGTCAGTTCATGCGCCGACCCGTCGATATGCGAGCGGAAGGTGACGCCGTGTTCGGTGAGCTTGCGGAGCTTGGCCAGCGACATCACCTGGAAGCCGCCGCTATCGGTGAGGATCGGCCGCTGCCAGTCCATGAAGTCGTGCAGACCGCCCAGCGCCGCGACGCGTTCGGCGCCGGGGCGCAGCATCAGGTGGTATGTATTGCCCAAGAGGATGTCCGCGCCGGTCTCGCGCACCTGTTCGGGATACATCGCCTTGACGGTGCCCACCGTACCCACGGGCATGAAGGCCGGCGTCTGTACGTCGCCGCGCCACGTGTCGATCCGGCCACGGCGGGCCATGCCATCGGTGGCGATGAGGGTGAAGGAGTAATCGGATTTCATGGCCGGCTACTTAGCCGTCCGATCGTCTCCTGTCACCCCGCGGCGAGGCGAAGCCTCGTCCGTCCGCGGCGAGCCCTTGCTCGTCCGTCCGCGGCGAGGCAAAGCCTCATCCGCTAGCGGCGAGCCCTTGCCTTCGCGCGGTAGTCAGACCGCGGCCGTGATCTGGCGGTACTGGCTTTCGTCAAAAGCCTTCAGCGTCGTCCCGCGGACATTGCCGAGCGCCGACGCCCTGAGGATGAACGTCGCTATTGCTTCATCGCTCGGCGCGTCGGCGACGATCAGTTGATCGTACTGCCCGAACGTCATGTACACGGCCTCAAACGTGATCCCGGCCTGTTTGGCCGCTGCTTTGGCCGCATCGTAGCGGCCGGCCGACTCCTTGATTGTCTTGATGCCCTGGTCTGTCCAGTTGAGCAACATGATGTACTTGGACATACGACGCTCCTCCCTGTTGGCGAGGAATATTTTCTCTCGCCACAGCAGAATATCCCTGCCGTGAGCCGGCAGCAAACGACATGATGTCTTTCGCTACACACCGAACTCCTTGGTGCTGCGTGGCGCGTCCGGCCGTTGTTCGTCCAGCGACTGCCTGTAGCGGATGCAGCCGCGCATGAATTGCGGCCACTCCGGCACCATGATCTGCGGATCGGTTCTTTCCGGCAGCAGGTTCCACAGCTGTGGATGGTGCCAGCAGAGCCCATGCATCGTGCTGTCGCGGTGTTCGCGGATACCGGCTCGGAGCCTCTTCACCTCGGCACTCAGCGCAACACGGTCCATTGCATCGAGATCATCGTCCATTCGCTCTCTCCTCAGGCGCGAAACAACAGCGATGCATCTCCATACGAATAGAACCGATATCCGTTCCCGATGGCGTGCGCATAGGCGGCGCGCATGGTGTCGAGCCCGGCAAAGGCGCTGACCAGCATGAACAGCGTCGAGCGCGGCAGGTGGAAGTTGGTCATCAGCATGTCCACCGCGTTGAAGCGGTAGCCCGGGGTGATGAAGATGTCGGTATCGCCGACGAACGGTTGCAGGGTGCCGGTTGCCCGCGCTGCGGTCTCGAGCAACCTGAGGCTCGTCGTCCCCACTGCAATCACTCGTCCGCCCTTTGCCTTGGCGGCGAGAATGCGCTCCACCACCGCCGCGGGGATATCGCCCCACTCGGCGTGCATCACGTGGTCGTCGGTGTCATCGACCTTCACCGGCAGGAACGTCCCTGCCCCCACATGCAACGTCACCCGCTCGACGCTGACGCCCAGATCCGCCAGTTGCTGCAGCAGGCCCTCTGTGAAGTGCAGCCCGGCCGTCGGCGCCGCCACCGCCCCGTCGCGGGCCGCATAGACCGTCTGGTAGTCCGACTTGTCGCGCTCTTCGGTGTGGCGCTTGGCCTCGATATAGGGCGGCAGCGGCATGGCGCCGTGCGCCTTGATCGCCTCGTCGAGTTGCGCCCCGCCGAGGTCGAACGCCAGCGTGATCTCGCCGGTGTCTCCCTTGCCGGTCACGGTGGCGGCAATCGAGCCATTGTCGCCCAGTTCCAGCCGGTCGAGCAGGTGCAGTTTCTTGGCCGGTCGGGCGAAGGCCCGCCAGGTGTTTGCGTCCACCCGCTTATGCAGGTTGAAGCTGACATTGGCACGCAGGTCGCCACGAATACGGGTGCCGGTGAGCTCGGCCGGCAGCACGCGGGTGTCGTTCACCACCAGCACGTCGCCGGCGCGCAGCAGGCGCGACAGGTCGGTTACCCGGCCATCCTCCAGCGGCTCGCCCGGCCGCACGATGAGCATGCGGGCAGAATCCCTGGGCTCGACGGGGTGGAGCGCGATGCTCTCGCCGGGAAGTTCGAAGTCGAAGTCGTCGACACGCATCAGGGGCCGGTGCAGCTCACCGCCCAGGCGCCATAGCCCGGGATGCGGAGCGTGCCGCCATAGACCATCGCGTCGGCTTCGGTTGCCTTGAACAGGCGCAACTCGGCGACCTTGGCCGCCATGTTCTCATCGACCGCGTCGATCAGGATGGTATCGGCAGTCTCGAAGGCCTGCCCCACCGCAACCGGATCGCCAGGGCCATAGGCTGCGCTGCTGGCCCACACCTTCTCGCCGGTCGAGACATTGAGGCCCGCGATCGACAGGAAGTCGACCGAGCCGACGAGGAAATCGAACGTCGCCGCGCCATCCGGCGCGACGCAGTTCACCCACTCCGTCGCCAGCGACGGGGTGGCGAGGCCGCAAAGGCTTACGGCGATTGCGGCCAGCCTGATCATTCGGCGATATCCGCCGCGACCTTCACCGAAACCATCGAGTCCGGATCACGCACCGGCTCACCGCGCTTGATCTGGTCGACGTTTTCCATGCCTTCGATCACCTTGCCCCACACCGTGTACTGACGGTCGAGGAAGCGTGCATCGTTGAACACGATGAAGAACTGCGAGTTGGCGCTGTCCGGGTTCTGGGCGCGCGCCATCGACGCCACACCGCGGACGTGCGGCTCGGCGTTGAACTCCTGCTTCAGGTTCGGGTACTTCGACGAGCCCGTGCCAGTGCCGGTCGGATCGCCGGTCTGCGCCATGAAGCCATCGATCACGCGGTGGAAGACGATGCCGTCGTAAAAGCCTTCGCGCGCCAGCTTCTTGATGTGCGCGACATGGTTCGGGGCCAGGTCAGGGCGCATGGCAATGACCACCTTGCCCTTGGTGGTTTCGATGACGAGGGTGTTCTCGGGATCGGCATAAGCCATCTGATGGGCCTTCCTTACTTGTATTCGATTTTGGCGGAGATGATCTTGTCGGGGTCCTGGACCGGCTGGTCCCCGGCGCCCTTCTTGATCTTGTCGACGAACTCCATTCCCGAAACCACCTTGCCCCAGATGGTGTACTGGCCATCGAGGTGCGGTGCGTCGGCGAACATGATGAAGAACTGCGAGTTGGCGCTGTTCGGATCACTGGAGCGGGCAGCGGCGACGACGCCACGGGTAAAATGCTCCGCATTGGTGAACTCGGCAGCGAGGTCCGGCAGGTCCGAACCGCCCATGCCGGTGCCGGTCGGGTCACCGCCCTGCGCCATGAAGCCGTCGATGACGCGATGGAAGACGATGCCGTTGTAGAAGCCCTTCTCGGTGAGCTCGATCACCCGCTTCACATGGCCAGGCGCAAGGTCGGGCCGAAGCTCGATGTCGACGACGCCGTCCTTGAGCTCGAGGATCCAGTGGGGCTTGCCCTCCTGGGCCTTGGCGGCCTGTGGAGCAGCAATCGATACGGTGAAGAAGGCGGCGACCGCCGCGAGGAGAATGCCGAGGATGATGCCGGCGCGCTTGATGGGATCGGTCATTATTTCTTCAGTGCCTTCAGGACGATGGGCGGGACAAAGGCGCTGATGTCGCCTCCGAGCTCGGCGATCTGACGCACGAGCGTGGCCGAGATGTGGCGGACATGCGGGCTGGATGGCAAGAAGACCGTTTGCAGGTCCGGCGCCATCTGGGCATTCATGCCCACCATCTGCATCTCGAAATTGTAGTCGGTGGTGTCGCGCAGGCCGCGGATGATCAGCTTGGCGCCGGCGGCGCGGGCTGCATTGACCATCAGGCCCGAGAAATCGACGAACTGGAACTCGGTCTCGGTGCGCTTGCCGATCGGCTCGAGCACGGCGCGCAGCAACGCCACGCGATCCTCGTGACTGAACAGCGGCTTCTTCGAATGGTGGGTTCCCACCGCGATCACCAGCGTATCGACCAGCTTGCAGGCCCGCTCGATCACGTCGAGGTGGCCATTGGTCAAGGGATCGAAGGAGCCGGGATAGAAGCCGACTAGTCTGGCCATGGCGGAGCGCCCTCCCCGTTGTTGTTGCGGCGGGTTTTGTCACGGCAAACCAACTATGGCAAGCCGGGCGCGGGAGACATCAGTACGGGGGCGCTATACTGTCGATCCGGTTGCCGGGGGCCTGATATGACCGAGATCACCTTCCATCCGCTGTCGGAGATCCCACCGCCCGAGTTGCTTGCGCTCCTCACCGACCCCAATGTCCGCCGCCATATGCCGCTCGCCGGGGACGACTGGAACGCCGACAGCGCCGCCGAATGGGCGCGCGCCAAGGACGCGCAATGGCAGGAAAACGGCTACGGCCCATGGGCCATCCGCATCGATGGCGGGTTCGCCGGCTGGGGTGGCTTCCAGAAGGAAGGCGACGAGGCTGACCTCGGCCTGGTGCTGTTCCCCGGCCAGTGGGGGCACGGCGCGGCGATCTTCCGAGAGCTGGTCCGGCGCGGCACAGAACTGCAGGTCCGCAACGTCACCATCATGTTGCCGCCAAGCCGCGTGCGGCTGAAGGGTCTGGTTCGCCTGGGCTTCGAGCCGGCCGGCGAGCTGGACTATGCCGGCCAGCGCTTCCTCAAGTTTCGGCGCAGCGGAAGCTGACGCGCACTTGTCATCCCTGCGGCAGCGCCGCAGCCCGGATCAGCCCGATGGAGTTGCCGATGCAGTCAAGGGCGCTGGCCAGGGCTTCATCTATCTCGTGCGCCGCGAGCTCGAACTCCTCCATATAGTCCGCCAGCGGCAGCTCCAGCGTCCGTTCCAGCATCCGCACTACGGCCTGTTGGGCATTTTCGACGGGAAGATGCACACCCGAGGAGAAGTAAACCGCGAGGTCGGCGGCCAGCGCCTCCATTGCCCGTCCATAGGCGACCTCCGCCGCCAATCGCACCCTGGCGGAGACTGCTGCAACGACCATGCGAATCCGTCCATCGTTTCTGTTCGGTTTCGTGCGTAACCGCAATGTATCGCGTTGGGCAGCCCGGAAACCCGTTTCTTCAATCACATCTGCTGACGCTAGTGATGCTGCAACACCAACCAGATGGCAGCGCCGATCAGAATCACTCCGGCGATGCGGTTGACCAGCAGCATCCGCTCCTCCCCCAGCGCCCCACGCGCCCGGGCGGCGAGGTAGATATAGACGCCGTCGGTGATCAGCCCGGCCGCCATCTCGATCAGCCCGAGCACGATCACCTGTGGCCAGGCGGGATGTGCCGGGTTGACGAACTGCGGCAGGAACGCCCCGAAAAAGATCAGCGCCTTGGGGTTGCTCCACAGGACGAAGAAGCCTGCCGCCGCTTGCTGCAGCGGTGAACGCGCGGAGGTCGGCCTATCGGTGGCAATGGCATGCCGGCTGGTGATGTAGCCCCAGCCGATCCAGATCAGATACGCCGCCCCGGCATACTTGATGATATCGAATGCCGCGCCGACGAAACCGGTGACCGCCTCGAGCGCCAGCGCCACCACCAGCACCATGGTGAAGCGCCCCACCTGCACCCCCGCCTCCATCCAGAGACCGGCCGCCATGCCACGCGCCAGCGACGTGCTGACCAACGCCGACACGGTGACGCCGGGGACGATCACCACGACGAAGGCGGCAATGATGAAGGATATGAGGATCGGTAGGTCGGGCATGGCGGCGCTGACCTAGCACCGCCATGTCGATTGAGACAGTCCCGTCAGCTGCGCTTCTGGAACGCCAGCCACACGCCGCCTATCATCAGGATGACGCCAGACACCCGGTTCATCATCCGCACCCGCGCAGTGGTCAGCAACTGCCGGGCGCTGCCGGCGATGACGGCGTAGACGCAGTCCGAAGCCGTGGCGACAGCCATCACGATCAGCCCGAGCACCATGATCTGCTCGAACGCCGGGCGGCTCATGTCGACGAACTGCGGCAGGAACGCCCCGAGGAACAGCAGCGTCTTGGGGTTGGACCAGTTGATCAACGCCCCCTGCCAGAGATAGCGGCCAAGCGGCAGCTTTTCGCCCGGCGTGCCCATCTCGAGCTTGCCCGACGAGGTGAACATCTTGAAGCCGATCCACACCAGGTAGGCCGCGCCGACGAACTTGATGATGGTGAACGCCTCCGACACCAGCGTCATTACCGCGTCGAGCCCGACCGCGACGATGAACACCATTGTGAGCATGGCGATCTCGGTGCCGAGGATGGTCAGGAGCCCTGCCTTGGTCCCCCGCGCCAGCGAGTTGGCGACGACCACGGTGACCGATGGTCCGGGCACGATGGCGAACAGCAGGCAGGCGGCGATATAGGGTAAAAGGATAGCAGTATCGATCATCTGGAACTCCGGATCAGTCGGGTGGGCTGCCGGGCTCCAGCCAGCCACAGGACGTGCTCAGCCGCAAGAGGGCTTGCAACAGGCACACCCGCAATCACCATATCCGCCATTTTCGCGGATACTGCAACATACTTCCGCAATTTTCACGACAATCTTGGGGAACTAGGTCTCCATCAGAGAACAAAAACGGGCGGCAGTTGCCGCCCGTTGTTTGATCGAAGCAATGTCACCGTCAGGCGGCGCTGTCGTCGCCGGGCTCCTCAGCCTCGGGCTCGGCGTCCTCGCCTTCGGGCTCGCTGATCCGCTCGACCGACACCACCTTCTCGCCATCGGCGGTGTTGAACACCGTTACGCCCTGCGAAGAGCGGCCAACGATGCGAATGCGGTTATCCGGACCGGCATCGACCGGCACGCGGATCACCTGGCCGCCATTGGTCACCAGCATGATCTGGTCGCCATCTTCCACCGGGAACGAGCCGATCAGCGGGCCGTTGCGCTTGTTCACCGCCATGGCGACGATGCCTTTGCCGCCGCGCCCGGTGATCCGGTACTCGTGGCTGGAGGTGCGCTTGCCGTAGCCGTTTTCCGAGATGGTCAGGATGAACTGCTCCGCCGCCGACATGGCCGCATAGCGTTCCTGGCTCAGCTCGCCTGCCGGCACCGCATCCTCGGCATCATCCGAGGTTTCCTCGCTCTCGCCTTCGCCACGCACCGCGCGGCTCATCTTCAGATAGGCGGCGCGCTCCGAAGAGTCGGCGTCGAAGTGATGGATAATCGCCATCGAGATGATGCGATCGCCCTCGCCCAGGCTGATACCGCGCACGCCGGTGGAGTCACGGCCCTTGAACACGCGGACCTCGTCCACCTGGAAGCGGATCGCCTGGCCCAGCGCCGTGGTCAGCAGCACGTCGTCATTGGCCGTGCAGGTGGCGACATCGACGATGCCGTCGCCTTCATCGAGCTTCATGGCGATCTTGCCGTTCTTGTTGATCTCGACGAAGTCGGCCAGCGAGTTGCGGCGCACCGTGCCGCGGATGGTCGAGAACATCACATCGAGCTGCTGCCAGCTGCTCTCGTCCTCGGGCAGCGGCATGATCGAGGTGATGCGCTCGCCCGGATCGAGCGGCAGCATGTTGATCAGCGCCTTGCCGCGGGTCTGCGGCTCGCCGATCGGCAGGCGCCACACTTTCATCTTGTAGACCTGCCCGGCCGACGAGAAGAACAGCACCGGCGTATGGGTGTTGGCGATGAACAGCCGCGAGACGAAATCTTCGTCGCGCGTCGCCATGCCCGAGCGCCCCTTGCCGCCGCGGCGCTGCGCCCGGTAGGCGTTGAGCGGCACGCGCTTGATATAGCCGCCATGGGTCACGGTGACGACCATGTCCTCGCGGGCGATCAGGTCTTCGTCCTCGAAGTCGCCGGCTGCCTCGTCGATGACGGTCAGCCGCGGCGTGTTGAACTGCTCCTTGATCTCGGTCAGCTCGTTCCGAACGATCTCCATCACCCGCTCGCGTGAGCGCAGGATGCTCAGATACTCCGAGATATCTCCGCCGAGCCCGTTCAACTCGTCGCCGATCTCGTTGACACCCAGCGCCGTGAGCCGGCTCAGCGTGAGCGCCAGGATGGCGCGGGCCTGCTCGTCGCTCAGCTTGAACGTGCCGTCCTCGTTTATCCGGTGGCGCGGATCGTCGATCAGCGCGATCAGCGGCGCCACGTCGCGAGCCGGCCAATCGCGCGCCATCAGGCGCTCTCGGGCGGTCGTCGGGTCGGGCGAGGTGCGGATCAGCGCGATCACTTCCTCGACGTTGGCCACCGCCACAGCGAGGCCAACGAGGATATGGGCGCGGTCGCGCGCCTTGTTGAGCAGGAACCGGGTGCGACGGGTAACGACTTCCTCGCGGAACTCGAGGAACGCCACCAGCATCTGCTTGAGGCTCATCAGCTCCGGCTTGCCGCCGTTCAGCGCCACGAAGTTGCAGCCGAACGAGCCCTGCAACGGGGTGAAGCGATAGAGCTGGTTCAGCACCACGTCCGCCACCGCGTCGCGCTTCAGTTCGATGACCACGCGCATGCCGGTGCGGTCGGATTCGTCGCGAATGTCCGAGATGCCCTCGATGCGCTTGTCGCGCACCAGTTCGGCCATCTTTTCGATCATCGTCGCCTTGTTCACCTGATACGGGATCTCGGTGATGATGATCGCCTCGCGCTCCTTGCGCATCTCCTCGGTGTGGGCCTTGCCACGAATGAGGATGGCGCCGCGCCCGGTCTCATAAGCCTGGCGTATGCCGGAGCGGCCGAGGATGATGGCGCCGGTCGGGAAATCCGGCCCCGGCAACACGGTCATCAGTTCCTCGGTGATCGCACCGGGGTTGTCCATCAGCATCAGGACGGCGTCGATCACCTCGCCCAGGTTGTGGGTCGGAATGTTGGTCGCCATACCCACGGCAATACCGCTGCCGCCATTGACCAGCAGGTTCGGAAACCGCGCCGGCAACACCGTCGGCTCGCGCTCGGAGGCGTCGTAGTTGTCCTTGAAGTCGACCGTATCCTTGTCGATGTCATCGAGCAGGCTGTCGGTCACCTTCTCCATGCGCACTTCGGTGTAGCGCATGGCAGCCGGCATATCGCCGTCGACCGAGCCGAAATTGCCCTGCCCGTCGATCAGCGTCACGCGGAGCGAGAACTCCTGCGCCATGCGCACCAACGAGAAGTACACCGCGTCGTTCGAGTGCGGGTGGTACTTACCGATCACGTCGCCGACCACGCGCGCCGACTTGCGGTGCGGCCGGTTCCACACATAGCCCTGCTCGTGCATGGAATAGAGAATGCGCCGGTGCACCGGCTTCAGCCCGTCGCGCACGTCGGGCAGCGCCCGGCTCACAATCACGCTCATCGCGTAACTGAGATAGGACTCGCGCATCTCGTCGCTGATCGAAATCGGAGCGATGTCGGAGGGAAGCGGCGCTGCGCCGTTCGGATCGTCGGTCTTGTCTGCCACGGGGCCGTTTTCGAGATATGAAACCTGAGGGAAGCTTTAGGCGATTCCCGTTCCGAAGACCAACCGGCGCGGGAGTGCCGGCAAGGATGTCCACGGTATTGGCAACGGGCGTCACGCTGCGCGTCATAGTAAGGTGACGTGGGTTTGCGGCAACTTTGGGCCGGAATCACCCGGCCACGCCACATCCGTGAGGTGCTGCGCCGCTCAAACGGCTGGACGCATCGACCATGAATCCGTAGTAATCCGCGCCTGACGCGGGGCGCCACCGTCTTAGGGAACGAGTCTATTGTCGAAGAATACACTGCTGGGCCGACTGTGGAACTGGGCTTTCGGGCATGATCGTTCCATTGGCTTCGGGCTTGAAACGCTCGGCCACATCACGCTGAAGCATCCGCGTGTTATCGCGGCCTTCGTGTTGCTGATGACTGTGTTCTGCATTGCGCAGATGCCGCGCGCCAGTGTCGACGGCGACATGCTCCGGGTCTTCGCGCATTCCGGCGAAGAGTACGATCACTACGAGCATCTCGCCGATACCTTCGGCACCTTCGAGAACGACATCTACCTCCTCGTCAATTCGCCCAGTCTCACCAACCCCGAGACCATAGAGACGATCCGCGCCATGGCGCTGGATATTTCGAACAGCGAATACATCAGCGGGACGATGTCGGCGTTCACGCTTCGCGTTCCGGCTCCCGACGGCACCACCCTGCCCGCCGTTCCTGAAGGCATGCAGACGCCCGAGGAGGTCAGCAAGGCGCTGACCGACCTCTACAACAACGACCCGATGATGAAGAACCTGATCAACCCGGACCTGTCCGGCGTGGTCATCATCGTGTTCCCCAACCCCGAGATGACCAAGGGCGGCGGCACCCGCGCCATGATCGACGACCTGCGCTCGCTGGTCAAAGATTACGAGTCGGATCAGGTCAAGGTCGAGCTAACCGGTCCGCCGATCTGGACCAGCGAGATGCTCAACGCCGCGGTCGACGACCAGATCACCTTCACGGTCTACGGCTTCGTGCTCGGCGCATTGATCGCGCTGCTCTCGCTCCGCTCCTTCTGGGGCGCCGTGCTGGTCGCCGCGACGCCGTTCATCGCCGTGATCTGGGTGATGGGGTCGATCATTGCGCTGTTCGGCTCGTTCTCCTTCCTCACCATCATCGTCACCACGATCGTCCTGGTGATCGCCTTCGCCGAGAGCCTGTTCTTCATCTTCAACTGGCTCGCCTACTGGCGGGAAGGCATGGATCCCTACAAGGCGGTCGACGAGACGGTGCGGGTCGTCGGCCCGGCCAGCGCGCTCACCATGCTGACGACGCTGGTGTCGTTCGCCTCGCTGTCGCTGACCGCCGGTCAGGGCATCCAGGAATTCTCCATGGCGGGCACGCTGGCCTCGCTGATCAACTTCATCTGCCTGATGACGTTCCTGCCGCTGATCCTGAAGCTCGCCGTGCGGCTGGGCTTCAAGGCGCCCAAGCCGAGCTACGCCATCACCGCACCGATTCCGCTGGCCTGGTTCGTGGCGTCGAAACTTGGTCGGCCGCTTGCGGCCATCGCCATCGTCCTCACCGGCCTGCTGCTGATCCCCTACGGGCTGATCCAGCCACGCTTTTCGTTCGAAGATTTCATGGCCAAGAACTCGACCGCCCTGACCGCGGCCGAGCAGATCGACGCGGGCGTCGGCGGCGTGGCCCCGCTCTATGTCAACGTGCCGCTCGATGAAGGCATCGCCGATGTCGGCGACAAAGACTTCGAGAAGGTCAAGAAGGTTCACCAGATCGTCGAAAAGCACCTCGGCGTGAACAAGGTGATCTCGGCTGCGGCGTTCACCCACTATGCCGAATCCGGCTTTACCCGCGAACAGATCTTCAACGCCGTGGGCGACCTGCGCGGCCGTTTCGTCACCCCCGACGGTACGCGCGCCCTGGTCACCGGCTTCATGCCGACGATCATTTCGTCCGAAGAGCTGGTGAAGCTGAAGGAAGGCATCGAGGCCGACATCAAGGCCGCGGGTATCGACGGCGCCGAAGTCGGCGGCTTCCGGGTGATGACCACCTACGCCACCGACAACATCGTGCGCGGCCTGCAGCTCGACCTGACCCTGTCGGTAATCGTCAACCTGTTCCTCATCGGCTGGGCTTTCCGCTCGTTGCGTGTGGCCGTGGCGGCGGCCATCCCCAACCTCTTTCCGGTGCTTGGCACCGAGGCCTGGCTCTACTTCTCGGGGTCGGGGCTACAGCTGACCACGGTGCTGGCGCTCACCATCGCCTTCGGTATCGCCGTCGACGACACCACCCACTTCCTGTCGCACTATCTGCATTCACGGCGCGAAGAAGGTCGTTCGCACCTCGACGCTATCCATCACACGATGGAGCGCATTGGCGGCGCCATTATTGCCGCCACGCTGATCCTATGCTCGGGCATGGCAATCGTCATGTTCTCGGCGCTGCCGCAAGTTGCCTTGTTCGGTACGCTGTTTGTGATAACTCTCGGCTTTGCAGTAATCGGAGATGTGTTCATTCTGCCGGCTCTGCTGGTCGCCGGGGGGCGATTCTTTCATCCGCTTGGAGGCGTTAAGAAATGAAGCTCTTCGGACCCCTGCCGCGCATCGTCGCGCTCGCTGGTCTGCTGGCCGTCACCCCCATGGCCG
>NZ_DASZAW010000007.1:0-51960 GCF_035944845.1 Devosia sp.
GCTCACGCAGAACCGCCTATGGGAGCCTACTCAGCCCAAAACAGCTTGACCGAGAACACAGATGCTCTCTTGCAAAATCTAAGGCTTAGCCAAACGGCTAAACCTAAGATTTTGCTTTCTCCCCCGCCAAGGGGGAGATGATCCGTGCCTTCCACTTGCTCCGGAGGATCAGTCGGGACTCTCCCCCTTGGCGGGGGAGAAAGCGAAGACTTGGGCTTAGCGCAGCTAAGTCCTTAGTTTTCGCAAGAGAGGGGGTCGCGGGGAGCTACCGGGTTTTGCGCCCCCTACTTCCGCCCCTGTGCAATCCGCTCCGCTTCCGGCAGCCGGCGCAGCAGCAGCATGGCGATGATCCCGACCAGTGGCCCGGGCGCCAATATCGCGAAGGCCCATTGCCAGCCGATGGCCGCGGCCAGCATCGGCACCACGGTCAGGCTGACGATGGTCAGCGCAAAGCCGATACCGAGCTGGAAGGCCAGCGCCGTGCCGATCAGGTCGGGGTCGCCGACCTCGGTGGTCATGGCGGAAAACTGCGCCGAGTCCGCAACGATGGTCGCGCCCCAGAGCAGCGCGATCGAGACGAACAACCAGAGCGGGCCGGCAAAGCTCACCCCGATCAGCAGCGCGCATGAACCCGACAGCGCCATCATGATGATGGTGGTGAGTGTCCGCCCGATGCGGTCGGCGATGAGGCCGCCGACGAGGCAGCCGACAAAGCCCGAGGCGACCATGGCGAAGACCAGGAGCGAAATCTCAGCCGGGCTCATGCCTGCCGTTACCGAGGCTGCGCCGGCAAAGGCGAGGAACCAGCCCCAGGCGGCATAAAGCTCCCACATGTGGCCGAAATAACCGAGATTGGCCAAGGCCACGGCGCGATTGCGCACCACCCTGCCGAGTTGGCGGGGGTCGAACACGGCGCGGCTGAACGGGTGTGGCCCCTCGCGGACGAGCGCCAGGAACACCCCTGCCCCACAAAGCGTCAGGGCGCTGGCCGTCGCGACGACGAAGCGCCAGTCGAGCCCGGCGAACAGCGCGCGCAGCAGGTGGGGGAAGGCCGAGCCCAGCGTCAGCCCGCCGATCATCGCCCCCATGGCGAGCCCGCGGCCGCGAATGAACCAGGTGGCGACGAGCTTCAGCGCCGGCGGGTAGACCCCGGCCAGCGCCACCCCGGTCAACAGGCGCAGGACAATCGCCACCTCGGCCGAGGGCGCCAGCAGCAGCAACAGGTTGAACGCCGCCGCCAGCCCCGCCGCTATCCCCATCAACAAGCGCAGCGGCGCGATATCGGGCAGGTTGAACAGGCTCAGCGTCAGCGCCCCGGCAACGAAGCCGAGCTGCACCCCATTGGTCATCCAGGTCTGCGCCAGGCCCGAGAGCTGCCACTGCGCCGTCAGCTGCGGCAGGATGGCGGTGGCCGAGAACCAGGTGGTCATCGACAGGATCACCGCGCCGGTGAGCAGCACCAGCATGCGCCAGGCGGCGGGTGTCGGCCGGTCACTCATCTGCGGGCTCGAAGCAGGGCAGGATCTCCGCCCCCACCTGGGTGAAACGGACCTGCAGCGGCAGGTGCAACTGAGGGTCAGCCGTCAGGATATGGCTCAACATGCTTGGGCCCTCTGCCAGCCGAACGATACCGATGGCGTAGGGCGCCGCCGGCTCCCAGCCGGGATGGCCGGGGCGATGGATCACCGACCAGCTCTCGAGCCGCGCCCGCCCCGACGCCTCGCGCCATTCGAGCCGCTGCGACCAGCAATGGGGGCAGATCTGGCGCGGGTAGAACACCCAGCTCGCACAATCCGCGCAGTGCTGCACGATGAACCGCCCTTCGGCAGCTGCCGTCCAGAACGGCGCGGTGAGGGCCGTGCGGGTCGGCCCTGGGACCTTCAGCTCGGAGAGGTTCATGCCGCAGCTCCCAGCACCAGCGCGGTGGCTTCGCTCATCGTTGCGCCATTGCCGGTGACCAGCGCCAGGCGGGCATTGGCGATCTGCCGCATCGGCGTGTTGCCGCGCAGCTGGCGCACGGCCTCGACGATATGGGTCATGCCGCCGGCAAGGTCGGGCTGGCCGAAGCCGAGCTGGCCGCCATGCGGGTTGAGCCGGTTGAGATCGGCCTCGCGCAGCCAGTCGCCGAACCGACCGGGCGCGGCGAGCCCGGCATCTTCGAGCGTCGTGGCGACCATGATGCTGTAGCAATCGTAGAGCGACAGGATGTCGATCTCCCCGATCTCAGCCCCGGCCTGCGCCAGCGCGCGGGCGATGGCCGGTTGCAGCGGCCCCGAAGTCAGCGACGGCGCCTGCGACAGGGCCCGATGGGTCACCTTCTCCCCTGCCCCGAGCAGATGCACCGCCGGTTGCTGCCGCCCCTTGGCTGCAGCTGAGCTCACCACCACTGCTGCTCCACCCGCCACCGGCATGACGATTTCGAACAGATGCAGCGGGCTGGCGATCAGCGGCGAGGCCAGCACGTCGGCGACGCTCGCCGGTTTGCCGTAAAACATCGCGTCGGGGTTGCGCTGCGCATTGGCGCGCGCCGCGGCGGCGATCAGCGCAAAATCCGCATCGGCCGAGCCGAACTCCGCCATGTGGCGTTGCTTGATCATGGCATAGGTGGCGTTGGCGCCCGAGGCGCCGAACGGCACGTCGAACTCGCGGATCGGGTTGCGGTTGGGCGAACGCGGCGGCTCGGCTTCGCGGCAATTGGCGAGGACGCACAGCACCGTCTCGCACATGCCGGCGGCAATCGCCGCCGCGGCACGCCAGACCATGCCGGCGCCCGATGCACCGCCCAGATCCACCACATTGGCCATGGCGGGCCTGAGCCCCAGATACTCGGCCACCGTCGCCGGCACGTGCTGCGGCGTTTCGCCGACCTGCGGGCCGACGAGCAGCCCGTCGATGGCGCCGGGCTCGAGCCCCGCGTCTGCCACCGCCAGCCGCGCCACCTCGGCGATCATCCCGAGCGTCGTGGCGCCCGTGGTCGAACGCACCGGCTTCAGCTCGCCGATGCCGATTATGGCGCCGTACGGTTGCCTCACAGGGCGCTGTCCCGGCTGAGCGTGCGGAAAATCTCGAGCGCTTCGGGGTTGGAGAGCGAGTCGCGGTTCTTCACGACTTCACCCAGCATGGTGGCGCGCGCCGCGCCTTCCACCCGCTTGCCGTTCAAGGTGTAAGGCACCGCCGCGATGGCGTGGATGCGATGCGGCACATGTCGCGGCGACGCCGCTTCGCGGATGGCCTTGCGAATGCGGGCCGCGAGTTCGGTGGAGATGGCGCCGCCCTCGATCGGCTTCAAACAGAGCACGATCTCCTCGTCATTGGCGGTCGGCGCACCGAACACCAGGCAATCCTCGACCTCGTGGAAGCTCTCGACCGTGGCGTAGATCTCGGCGGTGCCGATGCGCACGCCGCCCGGCTTCAGCGTCGTGTCGGTGCGACCATAGATGATGGCCGAGCCATGGATGGTCTGCTCGGCGAGGTCGCCATGCGTCCAGATGCCGGGGCGCTGGGCGAAATAGGTGTCGTGATAGCGCTTGTCGCCGCCCTCGCCCCAGAAGGTCAGCGGCATCGAGGGGAACGGCTCGGTGCAGACCAGATCGCCCTTCCGGCCGATCACCGAGGCATTGCGCTCGTCGAGCACATCCACCGCATGGCCGAGGGCTTTCGAGGTGAGTTGCCCGCGCCGCACCGGCAGCGTCGGGTTGCCGATCATGAAGCAGCCGATGATCTCGGTGCCGCCCGAGATCGAGGCGAACATCATGTCGGACTTCACTGCATCATAGAGCCACTCGAACTGATCCGGCGCCACCGGCGCGCCCGCGCTCAGCACCGAGCGGAGGCGGGTGAGATCGACCCGGTCGGCCGGCCGATAACCGGCCTCGGCCACGGTCAGCAGGTATTTCGGGCTGATGCCGAAATGCGTGACCCCGGCCTCCGCTGCCACCCGCCAGAGCAGGCCGACATCGAGCCCGTCACTGCTTTTCGGAATGGCCGCGCCGTCGGTCAGCACCACGCTGGCATTGGAGGCCAGCGCCGAGATCACCCAGTGGTACATCATCCAGGCGGTATTGGTGTACCACGAGACGGTGTCCCCCGGCTTCACGTCGCCATGCAGCTGGTGCTCCTTCAGATGCTGCAACAGCACCCCGCCGGTCGAATGGACGATGGCTTTCGGCTTGCCGGTGGTGCCGGAGGTGTAGAGCACATAGAGCGGCTGCGCGAACGGCACCCGGGTGTAGACCAGCGGCGCGCCCGCCTCCCCGAACTCGCCCCATTGATGCGTCCGGGTGGCGCTACCGGGCAACTCGCCATCGATCAGCACCAGGTCGGTGAGGCTCGGCATCTGGGCAACAAGCTCGGCGATGCGGCCCGAGATATCGTGCTCCTTGCCGCCATAGCGATAGCGCGGCGTGGCGAACAGCACCTTGGGCGCTATCTGCCCGAGCCGGTCGAGAATGGCGACGGTGCCGAAATCCGGCGAGCAGGACGACCAGGTGGCGCCGAGCGCCGCCGTCGCCAGCAACGCCACCAAAGCCTCGATCCGGTTGGGCAGGATGCCCGCCACCCGATCGCCGGCCACCACGCCGGCGGCCCTGAGCCCCGCGGCTACGCGGGCGACTTCATTGCGGAGGTCTCCCCGCGTCATGCGGCGCGATATGCCCGCTTCGTCGGATTCGATCAGCGCCGGCTCGGCATCGGCGCCACGCAGCAGGTTTTCGGCGAAGTTGAGCCGCGCTTCGGGGAACCAGCGGCCATCAAGCATGCCGCCATCGGCGGCGGGCACATAGCTGACGCTGCCCTTGTCGCCGATCACCCCGCAGAAATCCCACACTGCGCTCCAGAACGCGCCGGGCTGGCTGGTCGACCAGCGATGCAGCACGTCATAGGAGGCGCCGGCAAAGCCATGAATGTCGGCAAAGCGCGTCAGGTTGGCAGCCGCGACCCATGCCGCGTTCGGGCGCCAGACGATATCGGTATCCAAGTCTCTTCCCCTTGCGGCGGTCGGTTTATTGATTGCTGCCGCGACCGCATCGCTATAAGCAGTTTGTGGACCGAACGGTACAACAATCGGTCCTGACTCGCCAAGTACGACCTGTGGATTGAGAGCAATGTCTGAAGACGCCGTCATCGTCGCTGCCACCCGCACCCCCATCGGCCGCTTTGGCGGAGCCTTCTCCGACCTGCCTGCGACGGCGCTTGGCGCCATCGCCATACGTGCCGTCATCGAGCGCAGCGGCGTCGATCCCGCAGCGATCGACGATGTACTGATCGGTCAGGTGCTGCAGGCCGGCGCCGGGCAGAATCCGGCGCGCCAGTCGGCCGTCGGTGGCGGCATTCCGCACGCCGTGCCGGCTATGACCATCAACCAGGTGTGTGGCGGCGGCCAGCGCACGCTCCACCTCGCGGCCCAGGCCATCCGCCTCGGCGACGCCGATATCGTCCTGGCCGGCGGACAGGACTCGATGACCCGCGCCCCGCATCTGCTGCCGCAGAGCCGGGCCGGCTTCAAGATGGGCGAAGTGACCATGCAGGATGCCATGCTGGTCGATGGCCTCGTCGATGCCTTCAACAATGTGCATATGGGCGTCACCGCCGAGCGCCTGGCGCGCAAGTATCAGATCACCCGCGACGAGCAGGACCAGTTCGCCCTGGGCTCGCAGCAGAAGGCGGCAGCCGCCATGGCCGCCGGGCGCTTCACCGAGGAAGTCGTTCCGGTCGAGGTGCGGCGCAAGCGCGACAGCATCGTGGTCGAGCATGATGAGCACCCGCGCGCCGACACCACGCCCGAGCAGCTGGCGGCGCTGCGGCCGATATTCGACCCCGAGGGCAGCGTCACGGCCGGCAACTCATCTGGCCTCAACGATGGCGCCGCAGCGCTGCTGGTGATGTCGGCCCGCCGCGCCAGGCAACTCGGGCTCGAGCCGCTGGCCCGCATTGCCTCCTATGCCTCGGCCGGCGTCGACCCGATGGAAATGGGCCTCGGGCCCGTGCCGGCAACCCGCGCGGCGCTCGACAAGGCCGGCTGGACGGCGGCCGAACTCGACCTCATCGAACTGAACGAGGCCTTCGCCGCGCAATCGCTCGCCGTCAACCGCGAGCTGAGCCTCGATCCCGAGCGGATCAACGTCAATGGCGGTGCCATCGCGCTCGGCCACCCGCTGGGTGGCTCCGGCGCAAGGCTGGTGGTGACGCTGCTGCATGAAATGGCGCGGCGCAACGCCCATAAGGGCCTCGCCACCATGTGCATCGGCGGCGGTCAGGGCGTCGCCATCTGCCTCGAGCGCTAGCCTGGGCAGCGGGTAGCGGCCTCGCCGGGGCCCTGCCCGGCTTGCTCGGCGGCGGACAGCTGTTGCCCTATGAGTTACGGATATGGATGCGACCGCGAGCGCTCGTCGGGGCCCGCCGGCCGGCTTTCCCTGCTCAGCCTTGACGTCCGACCCAAGGATGTCGCGGGCTGCGCCCGCAATGTCGATCACGTCCTTGTCAAAGCTCGCCCTCGAAAGGCTTGAGTAACCAACCTTTTCTATCCTTGGTGCCTCCCAGTTCCCGGTACCGACAATGCGTTTGACCTCCCCCCTGCTGCTGCTTGCCACTGCCATGCTTGCCGGGTTGCTCGCCGGCTGCTCTGCCCTTGGCATCGCCAAGGACCAGCAGCCGCTTTCGGCGCGCACCACCAGCGTGCTCGCAGCGATGGATACCTCGCCGGCGGCGCCGATGCTGGTCAGGGTGTTCAAGGAAAGTTCGGAGCTCGAGGTCTGGAAACCCGACACCGGCGGCCGCTACAGGCTGTTCAAGACCTATGCCATCTGCAAGTGGTCGGGCGAACTCGGCCCCAAGATCAAGGAGGGCGACTATCAGTCCCCCGAGGGCTTCTACCGGGTCACCCCCGGCATGATGAACCCCAAGTCGAGCTACTACCTGTCGTTCAACACCGGCTTTCCCAACAAGCTCGACCGCGCCCATGGCCGCACCGGTTCCAACCTGATGGTGCATGGCGACTGCAAATCGGTGGGCTGCTACGCCATGACCGACGAGCAGATGAAGGAAATCTATGCGCTGGCGCGCGAGAGCTTCAACGGCGGCAACCCCAGCTTCAAGCTCGAGCTCTACCCCTTCCGCATGACCGAGGATAACCTCGCCCGCCATGCCACGAACCCCAATATCGAGTTCTGGCGCAACCTCAAGCAGGGCTATGACGCGCTCGGCGCCGACGGCCGGCCCGCCGATGTCGATGTGTGCGAAGGCAAATACGTGTTCAACGCCAAGGCGGCGATGCCTGCCGACCCGATGGGCCAGTGCCCGGTGACGAACGCGGCTTAGCGCCGGGGAGACTGCACGCAGGCGGACACCGTTCTCCCCTGATCCTCCCCCGCGGGGCATGGGAGGGGTACCGGCGAAGCTGGCGGAGGGGCGGCCAGCGCACCGCAAAGCCAGCGGCAAGCACGCCACCGTAAGTAGAGCGCGGCTCACTGCCAACGACCTCTGCAAGATTGGCCGCCAGCGGTGAGCGAGCTGCTAGTCGATCCTCTACTCGCTGGAGGTAGCCGCCGAAACACCACGGGACCAGCACGCTCCGCCAATAGAAGTCGGCTTCTGGCCCATAGCAAGCATTGACGGAAGCTTGAGAGGACTGCGGCTGCCAGGGTAGGCAAGATGTTTGCCCACCCTGGTGTGCTCGCCGTCAGGTCGCAGGCAGGGCCTCAGCCGGTGACATCTCACTCCGGCGAGCGACACGACTGTCGGCGAAGATACTGGCGGCGAGGATGATCGCGGGGATCATCGGGAACAGGGCCGTGACCATACCTCCGAAGTAGGTGTAGCCGACGCCGAGCTTCACCGCCGCCATCACCGGGAAAACGATGTGATGCGTGGGTTCGCCCAGGATCATGCCGACGATCATGAACCAGACGAGGAAGTTGCCCCAGGGCTGACGCAGCCACATGCCGAGCGCGGCGGCGACCCAGATGGCGGGGCCGACGAGGCCGATGATCTCGAAGAACGAGGCTTCCGACCACGGCACGCCGCTGATCAGCGCGATGCCGTGGGCGAAGCCGGACAGTCCTTCTTCGCCGACGTGGATGTAAAACAGCGCGAGCATCAGCAGATAGAGCGGCACGACCTTGAGACGGTTGGCCGGGACGATGGCGGTGGTGCGCAGCCAAGCAAAGAGGCCGCCGAACATCGAGCCGACGATGATGATGACGGGCAGGTACCCGGCCTGGCTGTAGAGCGTGACGCCATAGGCCGCGACGAACACGAAGAAGCCGACGGACCACAGAATCGTCGCCTGGCGGGTGAGCGGCTTCTGAATGGTTTCCGGGGCAGGCGCCGAGCGACCGACGAGACGGAGCCAGCCAAGGGCGCCGAGCGCGATCTCGACAGCAGCAAGCACCGCGCCGAGGAAGAAACGATGGTCGTAGCCCGCGGTCGCGAACTCGACGGCCACCTGGGTGGCGCCGTCGGCCATAGCGAAGGCAAAGGTCCACCACGCCATGTAGCGACCGATGGCGTGACCGCGGAGCAGCGCATAGCCGCCGAGGAGCATGAGCGAGACCGGCAGGGTCACAGTGGTGACGAACCACGTGACGTCAGCCGACGCGTAGTGCGGCACGAACAGGGCCGGGAGCGCCGTCACGGCGTGGGTTGCGTAGCCCGACCAATAGCGTACGGCACTCAACAAGAGGCTGACGACGATGACGGAGAGGTAGGGGACGACGGCGGCGGTGGCGTCGGTCCGCTGGTCATCGCGAAGCCAGGCGGCGAAGGCGACGGCCGATACGACGAGCATGAGGGTCGCGAGGGCGGGGCCGGTCGCGACGTAGAGGAGGACGGCCAGCGTCGCGACACTCGTCGCGATGGTGGCCGAAGTTCCGAGGCGCTTGGACATCTTGATGTCTCCAGATCAGAGGGAAGCGGGAGCGGCGGCGGGATGCGCCGTCGCGGGGACAGGGGGTTGGCGGAAGAGGAAGACGGTGTAGATCGAGACCAGCACCACGAGCATGTGGAGCATCAGCAGTCCGCTGTTGGACGCGTCGCCGAACACGAGGAAGGCGGCGTTCGAGCTCGTGTGGAGGATGGCCGGGCCGACGATCGATCGGCCGCCCATCTCGTAGGCACGGGACAGCGGGTAGGCGAGAAGCAGGGCGAGCACGACGGACGCGACGCCGGCCACGCCGATGGTGGCGATGAGATAGAGGTGCTGGGCGCCGAAGAGCGCCGCACCCAGGCTGGCAGCTTTCGCGAGGCTCGTATGCTCGCGGAGGCGGCCGAAGAAGAAGGCGCGGTGGATCACCTCTTCGGCGAGGCCGTTGACAAGGACGATGCCGAGAACGAGCGCGAGCCCGTTTGACGCGACGTGAACCGGCGTTCCAGCTGCCAGCGACGCAAGCGGAAGGAACAGCCACATCGGCAGGCTGGCGATGAGTGAGATGATCACCGTTCGCCGGCTCGTCGGAGTGAAGCCGAGACGCCGGCCGAGGTCGACGAGTGGTGTTCGGAACATCGCGACCTCGGCCAGCGCGATGCCGCCCATACCGATGGCCGCGAGCAGCAGCTGGCGCAGGAAAAATGGGAACTCGGCGGGCAGCACGAAGGCCGCTGCGACGAGGAGTGCGATCACCGGAACGGCGGCAATTAGTAGACGGGGCAAGAGCGTAAGCATGGCCGGCCTCACGATATGAGGACGTCGTCGACGGGACGACGGAGCGAGCGGGGAAGAGTCGGACCACGACCGATGCGGATGATCATGTCGGCCCGGCGTGTGCCGAGACCGAGGGTGGACTGTAGCTGTGCGCGCTGTGCCGCGACCTCGACGGCCTGGTTGACGAAGGCGTGCTGGAGGCCGGCGCGTGTTGCGGCGAGCGCGAAGCGTTCATAGGATCGGCCCGCGGCAACCCATCCGGCCGGATCGTCGGTGGTCGCAGAGAAGACGACGAGCGCAGAGGACGATCGCATCTGCGCTGCAACCTTGTCGTTGTCGCCGTCGGCCTTGACGGTGAGATCGTACATCAGCGGCCCGAGCCATTCGGGGAGGCTCGGATTGCCGGAGGCGGCGCTGAGGAGGCCGTCCTTCATGCGCGCCGCGACGTTTGGATTGAACCGCAGCCACGACTTGAGCTCGGAGCGGAACGCGCCGTCATCGAGTTGCGCGCGATTGCTGGCAAGGACGAGGTCGATGATCTCCTCGCGCTGCGGCGTGTCGGTGACCATAATCGCCTCGACGCTGTCGGTGCCTGCAATGGCGACGAGATCGCGGAGCGTCTCGTTCGCAATCGCCGAGCCGTCATAGGTCGAGCGCGAGCTCTGGCGCTCGGTGATGGCATCGAAGAGTGGCGCGTCATTGCTCGTCGTGCCGGTGAGATGCACGGCGATTTCACCGTCGACCGACGTCGGCGCCACCACATCGGTGGCTTGGCCATAGTGCAGTGCAGCGATGACGAGATTCTCCGTCGCCGCGCCAAGGCTTGCGAAGAGGTGATGGTCGTCGGGATCGACGATCGGCGTGCGGCGCGAGAAGTCGGGGACGATGTCGATGCGGCCGGTGGCGATGCGGTAGCGCCAGGGCTGGGTGTTGTGGCTGTTGGCTGCGAGCGTTGCGGCGCGCACCATCTCGCGCAGGTAGGGCTCGGTCGCAAAGGGACGAAGCTGCTCGGCAAGCGCGGTGTCGTAGTCCGCGGGGGGCATATTGGACACTCCGGCCAGGACGGCGGCACCGCCGGCGGCGGCGAGTCCGCCGATGACGAACCGGCGGCTGACAGCCGGGCGCAACCGCCCGAAGGACGTGGACTGCAAGGTCATGGCGATCTCCAAAGTGGTCGCGCTGCGATGATAGTCGGAAAAGTCAACAAGCGTTGACGTGGTGCCAAATACGACCGCACGGCTTGAATGTCAACACGCGTTGAATTACATGGCTGCTATGACCACAGCACCGATCAAGAAATCTGAGCGGACCAAGTCCGCCATCCTCGCAGCGGCCCGCGCCGCCTTTACTGAAAAAGGCTACGAGAACACGACTATCCGCGGCATCGCGGCGGCCGCCGAGGTCGATCCTGCGCTGGTGATGCGCTACTTCGGCAGCAAGGAGCAGCTCTTCGCCGTCGCGGCGGATTTCAAACTAAGCGCTGCCTTCCCACACAAGATCGCGCGCAAGGATCTGGGGCGGACCCTGGCCGAGATTTACCTACGGCTGTGGGAGGGGGAGGAGCAGGGTCTCCCCTTGCTGCTGCGATCGGCGGCGTCGAGCGAGCAGGCGGCTGAGCGCATTCGCGAGATTTTTGAGACGCAGACAGTGCCACTCATCGCCGCCCTGTCCGGCGAGGCCGGTGCAAGGGACCGCGCGGCACTTGTCGTTTCGCAGACGTTGGGCCTCGCGCTCTGCCGCCACATCTTGAAGATTCCACCACTCGTTGGAATGCCGCGCAAGAAGCTGGTCGAGGAAATTGGCAAGACGCTACAGCGCTACATGACAGAATGAGCAGCCGCTTGAATGTCGCCTTGTCGCACTCCGGACGGCAACCATACGTCGGTGGCGCAGTGATGCCGATGTCGACGGTGCGATTGTCGGATGCGGCAAACGCTGGCTGATCGGCATCGGGGATCGGCCTGAAAAGGGCCCAGCTCGGAGGGAGGCCGGGCACGCCTTGATCCGCCGAGGCCGTCATAAAACCTTCACTGGACGCGTGACCATCATATCGATAATCCTCGATATATGGAATCAACTGACGCCATGGATGTGCTTGTCGCCCTGGGGCAACCGACCCGGCTCGACGCTTTTCGGCTGATCATGCGACATGAACCCGAGGGGCTGCCGGCCGGCGAGGTCGCCCGGCTGCTCGAGGTGCCGCAGAACACCATGTCGACGCACCTGGCGGTGCTGAGCCGGGCCGGGCTGATTTCGTCCGAGCGGCACAGCCGTTCGATCATCTATCGCGCCGAGCTCGAGCGGGTGCGCGAGATCGCCAGCTTTCTCGTTTCCGATTGCTGCGGCGGCCGCCCCGAGCTCTGCGCGCCGCTGGTTGCCGAATTCTCCCCCTGTTGCGTCCCCGAGGAAGCCTCCAATGCCTGCTGCTGATCGCGTCTACAACGTCCTGTTCCTCTGCACCGGTAACTCGGCCCGTTCGGTGCTGGGCGAGGCGGTGCTCAACCATGTCGGCAATGGCCGCTTCCGTGGCTTTTCCGCTGGCAGCATGCCCAAGGGGCAGATCCACCCGCTGACGCTCGAAACGCTCGCCACGGCCGGCATCTCCACTGACGGGCTGCGCTCGAAATCCTGGGAAGAGTTTGCCGGGCCCGGAGCGCCGCAGATGGATTTCGTCTTCACCGTCTGCGACAACGCGGCAGGCGAAACCTGCCCGATCTGGCCCGGCCAGCCGATGACCGCCCATTGGGGCATCGAAGACCCCGCTGCGGTCGGGGGGCCGGAGTTCAAGCAGCGTCAGGCCTTCGAGGATGCGCTGCGCTTCATGCGCAACCGCATCGCCGCCTTCATCAACCTGCCGCTCGACAGCATCGACCGGATGGCGCTCGGCTCGAAACTGCGCGGCATCGGCGCCATGGATGGCTCGACCAGCAAGGCGTCCGGGGCGGCATGACGCCGGCGCGACGGCTCGCGGCCGAGGCCCTTGGCACCGCCCTGCTGGTCGCCACGGTGGTGGGCTCCGGCATCATGGCGACGCGGCTCACCACCGACACCGCCATGGCGCTGATGGGGAACGCCCTCCCCACCGGCGCCATGCTGTTCGTCCTGATCACCACCCTCGGCCCGATCTCGGGCGCCCACTTCAATCCTGCCGTCACGGCGGTTTTTGCCCTGCGTCGCGAGATCGCCTGGCCGATGGCCGCCGGCTATGTGCTCGCACAACTGGCAGGCGGACTTGCCGGCAGCGTCATCGCCCACCTGATGTTCGAGCTGCCGGCGCTGCAGCTCGCGACCGCGCCGCGCACCGGAACGGCCCAGTGGTTCTCCGAGGCCGTCGCCACCTTCGGGCTCGTCGCGGTGATCCTCGGCGGCCTCCGCGCCAGGCCGGCAGCGGTTCCGGCGCTGGTCGGCCTCTACATCACCGCCGCCTACTGGTTCACCGCCTCGACCTCGTTCGCCAACCCGGCCGTCACCATCGCCCGCGCCCTGAGCGACACGTTCTCGGGGATCCGTCCGCTCGATGCGCCCGGCTTCATCCTCGCCCAACTGGTCGGGGCGCTGCTGGCGCTGGCCCTTTCCGGCTGGCTGTTCGGAGCGGGTCGCGCCCCGCGGGTAGCCGAACCGTCTATCGGGGTCGTTTCAGCCACCGACGGCACCGGACAGCCCGTTGGGCTCGATCGTTGACCCCACCCAATATCAGGCCAGCGAGGCTCATGCGCGCCAGGTTGAGCGAGGGGTTTTTGGCGCAGATGTTTCCACACCCGCGGTGTCACCCCGGCGCATGCTGAGGCGGCGAGGTTCTTGCGCAAGAGGCGCCAGATCCCAGGATGTGTCCCGGCCTGCGCCGGGATGACATCGAGTTCTTGGGTGACGGTGGTGACAAACTCATGCCGGGGCTCACCCTTCAGTTAGCGCATATGAGGGAAGCTAGGCCCCAACTCGCCAGTTGCGCGTGCTGCAAGCTGGGTCCCTGCTTTCGCAGGGATGACACGGTGGGTGTGGTGATCGCAGGGCTCGATGCCCAATGACCTACTTCGACAATCATAGAAATAGCCTTGACGTCTGCCCGTCGCACTGCCATTCTATTTCCATGAACATCGAAACAGCCGCCGCGCAGCTTGAAGCTCTCGGGAATCCGACCCGCCTGACCATCTACCGCACCCTGGTGCGCGCCGGTGACCATGGCCTGCCGGTGGGCAAGCTGCAGCTCAAGCTCGATATCCCCTCCTCCACCCTGTCGCATCACTTGAAGAAGCTGATCGAGGTGGAACTGGTGAGCCAGGAGCGGCAAGCGACCACCCTGATCTGCCGGGCCAACTATGCCAGCATGAATGGCCTGATCGGTTACCTCGCCGACGAATGCTGCGCCGACGCCGAAGGTTGCGCCGCCTCATCGGAGGCGACGACGGAAGCGGCATGAGCCCCTTCTCGACTCCTCAATTTCGATATTTCTAGAAACTAGGAATCTTACGATGAAGCTCGAGACCAACCTCCCTGTTGCGGTGATCGGCGCCGGCCCGGTGGGCCTTGCCGCCGCCGCGCATCTCATCGCCCGGGGCCTGACCCCCATCGTCTTCGAGCGCGGCGCTTCGGTCGGCGCGTCGCTACTCGAATGGGGCCATGTGCGGGTGTTCTCACCCTGGCAATACAACATCGACAGCGCCGCCAAGGCGCTGCTCGAAGCGGCGGGTTGGGACGCGCCCGAGCCGACGGGCCTGCCGACCGGACGGGAGCTCGTCGAGCGCTATCTTGCGCCGCTGGCGGCGCTGCCGGTGCTGGCCCCCACTATCAGGCTCTCGGCCCGCGTTACCGCCATCACCCGGCTCGGCCTCGACAAGGTGTCGAACCGCAACCGCGAAAGCGCGCCGTTCGAGCTGCGCTGGGTCGATGCCGATGGCAGCGAACAGGCGAGCGTGGTGCGGGCGGTGATCGATGCCTCGGGCACCTGGGCCCGCCCCAACCCGATGGGAGTGGATGGCCTGCCGGTGCTCGGCGAGCGGGCAGCCGCCGAGTTCATCGATTATGGCATCCCCGACATTCTCGGCACCGCGCAGGAAAAGTTCGCCGACCGCACCGTGCTGGTGGTCGGCAGCGGCCACTCCGCCATCAACACCGCGCTGGCGCTGCTGAAGCTGCAGGAACAGGCGCCCGAGACCCGCGTGCTGTGGGCGTTGCGGCGCAACCGCCTCGAGCGGCTGCTCGGTGGCGGGCTCAACGACCAGTTGCCCGAGCGCGGCGCCCTCGGCCTTGCCGCCAAGCAGGCGATCGATGCCGGCCGGTTGCAGGTCCTCGCGCCCTTCGCCGCCAACCGGCTGGCGCCGGCCGATGGCCGGCTCGCCGTTATCGGCACCCTCAACCAGACTGAGCTGACGCTCATGGTCGACCGCATCGTCGTCGCCACCGGGTTCCGCCCCGATCTCGAGATGCTGTCAGAGCTGCGCGTGGCGGTCGATCCCGCCACCGAGGCGCCGCCGGCGCTGTCGCCGCTGATCGATCCGAACTTTCATAGCTGTGGCACCGTGCCACCGCATGGCGTGGTCGAGCTGACTCAGCCCGAGGCGAACTTCTACATCATCGGTTCCAAGAGCTATGGCCGCGCCCCGACCTTCCTGATGGCCACCGGCTTCGAGCAGGCCCGCTCGGTGGTAGCCGAACTCGCCGGCGACTCCGTCGCGGCCCGCGAGGTGCACCTGGCGCTGCCGGAAACCGGGGTCTGCAGCGTCAGTTTCGCCGACGACGCAGTGCCCGCCACCTCCTGCTGCGGCGGCCCGGCCCAGTCGACCACCTCGTGCTGCGTCGCCGACGAGGTGGCAAAGGCGGAGGGCGAGGCCGGCTGCGGGTGCGGCGCCACAGCCCGCACCACGCTCAGCACCATCGCATTGACCTGACCATGACCGGCATACCCGCCCGGATGATCTGGGCCCTCGGCGTCACCCAGATCATCGGCTACGGCACGCTCTACTACAGCTTCGGCACGCTGGCCCCGGCGATGGCCGCCACGTTCGGCTGGTCGGAAGCGTGGCTGTTCGGTCTGCTCTCTGCCTCGCTGCTCGTGGGTGGGCTGGTCGCGCCGTTCGCCGGGCGGCTCGCCGACCGGCACGGAGCGGGCCAGCTGATGGGCTGGGGTTCGCTCGCGGCGACGCTCGCCCTGGTGCTGGCCGCCCTCGCCCCCAGCGGCATCGTCTTTGCCGCCGGGCTGGTGGCGATCGAGGTCGCCTCGGCCTTCGTCCTCTATGCCACCGCCTTCGCCGCCCTTGCCCAGGCTTCGCCGCGCGAAGCGCCGCGCCGCATCACCCACCTGACGCTGATTGCCGGCTTCGCCTCCACCCTCTTCTGGCCGATCACCGGCGCGCTGCATGAGATGCTTTCGTGGCGCGAGGTTTACCTGATCTACGCCGCGACCAACCTCCTCGTCTGTGTGCCCATCCATTTCTGGCTGGCGCGCGGCCAGCGCCTGCGCTCGGCCGGGCGGCGCGACGCCCCCGCCACCGTTGCGTTGCTTCCGCCCGAGCGGCAACGCGGCACGCTGCTGCTGATGCTTGCCGGCTTCGCGCTGGTCGGGTTCGTCTCCTCGGCCGTCACCGTCCACATGGTGCCGATGCTGTCCGCGCTCGGCGCCGGCGCGGCCGTCACCGCGGCCACCCTGCTGTTCGGCCCGGCACAGGTGCTGAGCCGGCTGCTCAACCTGCAGTTCGGCCGCGGCCTGTCGCAGCCCATGCTGGCCCTGATCGGCGCGCTGGCCTTGCCGATCGGCCTCGCCGTGCTGCTGCTCGGCACGCCGTGGCTGCCCGGCGTCGCGGCCTTCGCCATTCTGTTCGGGCTCGGCAACGGACTCTACAGCATCGTCTCCGGCACCCTGCCGCTGGTGCTGTTCGGCTCCGTCGGCTATGGCCGGCGGCTTGGGTTGATCAGCGCGGCGCGGCTTATCGCCTCCTCTGCCGCGCCGTTTGCCTTCTCGCTCGTCGCCGGGGCAGCGACCACCGGCATCGCGGTGGCGGCCGCGGCGGCAATCGGCGTGGTTGCCGTCGGCATATTCGGGCTGCTCTGGTGGGTGGCGCGCGCCCCCGCCGGCGACCAAGCCAGCAGAGCGCTGACCAGCGAGGCCTGACCGCCTGGCCGGGCGGAGTGGCGGACGCCATGGGTTTCGGCTATGTGCGGGGGCCATTGCGGCGGCAGGCCCGCCGGATTATCGAAAGCTGGAGCGCCGCCCATGCCTCGCCAACCTCCCCTCCCCGCGAGTGCCGCCGACGAGGCGATCATCGTCGGCATCGACGGGGGCGGCAGCAAGACCCTGATCGCCACTGCCGACCGCAGCGGCTGGGCGTTCCGGCTGCAGCGCGGCCGCGGCACCAGTCCGCTGGAGAGCCCGGACTGGCGCGAGGCGCTGGCCGAGCTGGCCACCCCGTTTGCGGCCACCGCAGGTCTCGGCGGCGTCGCCGCCGCGCTGCCCGCCTTCGGCGAAGTCGAGGCGGCCTCGGCGGCACAGCAGCAGGCCATCGGCGATCTGTTCGGCGCATTGCCGCAGCGCCTGCTCAATGATGTCGATGCCGCCCATCTCGGTGCCTTCGCCGGCGGGCCGGGCATCCTGATCCTCGCCGGCACCGGCTCCATGGCCTGGGCGCGCGACGCCGAGGGCCACTCGCACCGTACCGGCGGCTGGGGCGACGTGATCGGCGACGAGGGCAGTGGCTACTGGATCGGCAGCCGGGTGCTGGGCGCAACCAGCAAGGCCATCGACGGGCGCGCCCCCGCCACCGGGCTGGTCGCGGCAATGTTCGACAAGCTGGGCTTTGCATCCGACGACCAGATGAACCAGTTTCTTGGCTGGGCCTCCCGGCTCGATGCACCGCGCATGCAGATCGCAGCGCTGGCGCCCCTTGCCCTTGCCCTCGCCGAAACCGGCGATCCCGCCGCCGGCGCTATCGTCGACGCGGCAGCCGACGAGCTTGCCCTCCATATCCTGACACTCGAGCGACAGCTCGGCGTTGCGACGCTGCCGTGGAGTTATGCCGGCGGGCTGTTCGCCAGCCCGGCGCTCAGGCGCGCCGTCACCGCCCGTGTCGGCCGCGCCCCCGCCCTGCCCCGCCTGCCGCCGGTCGGCGGCGCCCTCCTCGCGGCCGCCCAGCACCTCGGCTGGCAAACTGACGACGCCTGGGTGGAAACCCTGGCCCAGTCGCTCGCGGCACTGTCGCAAGCGAGCGAGCTGCCCACTGGCGCGTAGCAGCGTCCGACCGTTCCGCCGATCCGGTCCCGCCGGTGCGAAACTCAGCCCAGCTCCAGCGTGGTGATGCCGAAGATCTGCTCGAGCGGCAGCGTCGGGGCTTCGCCGAGATACATTCGGGCCGTCTCGAAGGCCGGGGTGAAACCGGCGCGCCGGACCATGTCGATGCCGGCCCGGTTCGGTTCGGGAACATCGATGAACACCTGGTCGGTGCCGGCCGTGCCGGCCAGCGTCGCCAGCAAATTCTCTGCAATGGCAGGCGTTTCGGCAAACAACGGGCCGATCTTCCAGCCGGTGACGCAGCGGCGGATGGCGCCGTAGCCGCGCAAGCGGCCCTCCTCGAAATAGCCTTCCGCCTGCCGGCTGGCCGATGGCGCCAGCCACGCGGCAAGGAACGCCTCACGTGGTGCAGCGACGTGCCGCAGGTCGAATGCCGAGACCGCTGCAAGGTCGGCCGAGGTCAGCGGCCGCACATAGCTGCGCCGCGCCACGAGACCGCTGAGCCCGCCGCCCCAGCGGGCGCTGCGATGTGCGAAGCCGAAGCCCGACTTGCGGTAGTTCTCCTGTTGTGCCGGCACCCCGTCGAGCCCGATCGTCCGGCCCGCGGCGCTGGCGAGGCCGGCATCCCACAGCCGCTTGCCAAAGCCTTTGCCGCGATGCGCCGGATGCACGATGTAGAGCCCGAGAAAGGCGAAGTCGGCGCCGTATTTGACCACCGAGATGCAGCCGATGCGGACCGTGCCGAGCCAGCCCATCAGGAAGCCGGAGGGGTCCTGTGCGTAGAATGGGGCGGCATCGTCGAGGCCCGGGTTCCAGCCCTCGTCACGCGCCCAGCCAAGCGCCGCATCGAGGTCGGCGCGCGTCATCGGTCGAATCTCGAAGTTCATCGGGCGAGCGTATGCCGGAACGGAGCCGATTGGCAGTTGGCGGAGCTCACGCCTTGAGCCGCCTGCGGTTGATCAGCGCGATGATCCCAACGGTGCCGCCGATGATCAGGAACGAGAACAGCGTCGTCACCGTCCCCAGCGCATAAAGCACCGGCGTCGTGACATTGGTGGTCATGCCGTAGATTTCGAGTGGCAGGGTGTTGAAGCTGCCCATGGTGAGCAGCGAGCGGGCGAACTCGTCATAGCTCAAGGAGAAGCCGAACAGCCCGACCCCGATCAGGCTCGGCGCAATCATCGGCAGCAGCACGTGCCAGAAGGTCTGCCAGGCCGAGGCGCCCAGATCGCGCGCCGCTTCCTCATAGCTCGCCGAGAAGCGGTTGAACACCGCGAACATGATGAGCACGCCGAACGGCAGCGTCCAGGTCAGGTGTGCCCCGAACCCCGAACCGAACCAGCTCGGGCGGATGCCGATCTGCTGGAACAGCACGCCGATGCCGAGGCTGACGATGATCGAGGGCACGACGAGGCTGGCAATGGTCAAATAGAACAATGGCGTGGCGCCGACGAACCGGCGGCGGAAGGCAAGCCCGGCGAGCAGCGCCACCAGCACCGTGATGGCCATCACCATCAACCCCAGGAGCAGCGAGCGCGTGAAGCTGGCGCCGAAATCACCCACCGCCTGCTTTTCGAACAGGTTGAAGAACCAGTGCAGCGACACGCCGTTGAGCGGGAAGGTCAGCCCACCCGACGGCCCCTGGAAACTGAGGATGAAGATGGCCGACATCGGGCCATAAAGGAACAGCACGAACAGCCCGAAAAAGGCTGCCAGCACGTAAAAGCCGAGGCCACGCCTGTCGCCCATCTCAAAGCTCCTTGCGGATATCGACGACGCGCAGGATGCCACCCACCATCAGCAGCACGATGGCGAGCAGCACCACCGCATTGGCGGCGGCCGCCGGATATTGCAGCAGCGACATCTGGTTCTTCATCATCAGCGCCACCGAGGCGCTCTGGCCGCCGCTCATCACCTGCACGGTGGAAAAATCCGCCATCACCAGGGTGACGACGAAGATGGTGCCGATCGCCATGCCGGGTTTGGCCAGCGGCAGGATCACCGTCCACAGGATCTGGAAGGCATTGGCGCCGGCGTCGCGCGCCGCCTCGATCAGCGAGCGATCGATGCGCATCAGGGTGTTGAAGATCGGCGTCACCATGAACAGCGTGTACAGATGCACCATGGCGAGCACGACGGCGAAATCGGAATAGAGCAGCCACTCGATCGGCTGCGGAATGAGGCCGAGCTCGATCAGCGTCGAATTGACCAGCCCGTTCCGCCCCAGCACCGGAATCCACGAAATCATCCGGATGATGTTGGAGGTGAGGAACGGCACCGTGCAGATGAGGAACAGCACGGTCTGCGTCGTCGCCTTGCGGACGTGGAAGGCGAGGAAATAGGCGACCCAGAAGCCGACGAACAGGGTCAGCGCCCAGACCATGGCGGCGAATTTCAGCGTGTTGAGATAGGTCTTCCAGGTCACCCAGCTGCCGAGCGTATCGGCATAGTTGGTCAGGACGAGCGCCGGATACATCCGGGCAAAATCGTAATCCCAGAAACTCACCACCGCGAGAAAGACGATCGGGATAAGCAGGAAAAACCCCAGGATCAGCCACAGCGGCATCGCCTGCAGGTAGGAGGCGATGGCGCCGAACGAGAATGGCGCGCGGCGGGTCGCGGGTTTCGGTTCGGAGGCGATGATGGCTTGTTCGGCGACGACCACGGACAGTCTCCACGGAGCGTTGAGTGAGCGTCCCCTCTCCCTTTGGGGGAGAGGGACAGGGTGAGGGGGCCTTGCCCCGCGCTCGGAGCCAAGGCCCCCTCACCCGACGCTGCGCGTCAACCTCTCCCCCGAAGGGAGAGGTGAAGAGGCTTACGCCGCGATGAACTCGTTCCAGCGGGTGACCATGTAGCGGTCTTCGTCCATCACCGAGTTCCAGCAGGCGACATGGCCCATGCGCTCGAGGAACGAGCCGCCGTCGCGTACTGCCCCGGCCTTTTCCATCACCACGCCATCGGGGCTGAGGATGTCGCCCGCCGCCGGTTTGCCCTCGATCCAGAAGCCCCACTCGTCTTCGCTCATATACGCCTTGGCGGTGTCCATGGCGGCCGAGTAATAGCCCTGGCGGTTGAGGTAGCCGCCGACCCAGCCCGAGGTGTACCAGTTGATATACTCGTAGGCCGCATCGAGCTGCGCTCCGCTCAGATGCGCGGCAAGGCCGAGCCCGCCGCCCCATGAGCGATAGCCTTCCTTGAGCGGCTGGTACTTGCAGGCGATGCCCTTGGAACGGACGGCGGCAACCGCCGGCGACCACATCGACTGGATCACCACTTCGCCCGACGCCATCAGGTTGACGCTCTCGTCAAAGCTCTTCCAGAAGGCGCGGAACTGCCCGTCCTGCTTGGCCTTGATCAGGAAATCGATGGTCGCATCGATCTCCGCCTTGGTCATGTTGCCCTTGTCGGCATATTTGATGTTGCCCATCGCCTCCATGATCATCGCCGCATCCATGATGCCGATCGAGGGGATGTTGAGGATCGAGGTCTTGCCCTTGAAGGCCGGATCCATGATGTCGGCCCAGCTGGAGATTTCGCGGCCGACGAGGTCGGGCCGGATGCCCAGCGTGTCGGCGTTGTAGATGGTCGGCACCATGGTGAAGAAGCCGGTTTCGGCCTTGGCGAATTCCTTGGAATCCATGGCGTCGACATAGCCGACGGTGTGCGGCGCGGTGCCCTGGGCGATGACGCTGTCCGGCGTCAGCTTGCCGGTTTTGAACAGCGGCACGATCTTGTCGTAGTAGGTGAGCTTCGACACATCCATCGGCTGGATCACCCCGGCCGGGAACACCTTCTTCAGGATCCAGTATTCGATATCGGCGATGTCGTAGCTGTCGGGCTGCGTCACCGCGCGCTGCGCCGCGGCATCGGAGTCGGTGGCGGTCATTTCGAGCGTGATGCCGAGATCGGCTTTGCACTTCTCGGCGATGGCATTGAGGTTCGAGACTCCTGTGCCGAACTGGCGCAGCGTGATGTTGGATTGCGCCCACACCGTCGGGAAGCCGCCCAGCGCCCCTGCCCCGATCGCCGCGCCGGCCACCGCCGCAGCGCCCTTCAGCATGTTGCGGCGGGAAATTCCGGCCGCCTTCAGTGTTTCTCTCGTTGAGTTCATAGCCATAACCCCTGTTGTTGTTTCTCGTTCAACCCTCGAAACGGCCGAGGACAATGGCGTCCCCGGCGTCCCAACTGAGCGGCACCGCATCGCCGACGACGACCGGTTTGCGGTGAAAGCTGGTCTCGTCGATGATCGCGGTGAAGTCCTCGATCCCCGCCCCATCGACCGACAGCTTCACCGAAGCGCCGCGGTATTCGATGTTGGAAACGGTGCCGGTGAAGCCGAGGCCCTGCTGCGTCGGCTCGCCCAGCCGGACGTGGTCGGTGCGGATGGCAATATCCATCGGCGCCCCATCCCCGGCGGTGCGGCCGGTCGCGGCAAAGCGGCCGCCATTGGGCACCTCGAGCAGCGCCAGCCCGCCGATGCCGGTGGCGGCGCGACCGCTGACGACGTTGTGGTCGCCCATGAAGCGGGCGACGAACGCGGTGGCCGGTCGCTCGAACACTTCGCGTGGCGGCGCCGCCTGTTCGATCCGCCCGTTATTCATCACGACGATCAGGTCGGCGAGCGCCATCGCCTCTTCCTGGCTGTGCGTCACGTGGACGAAGGTGATGCCGAGCCGGGTCTGCAGTTTTTTCAGCTCGGCCCGCATGCGGACCTTGAGGAAGGGGTCGAGCGCCGACAGCGGCTCGTCGAGCAGCAGCGCCTCGGGGTCGGTGATCAGCGCGCGCGCCAGCGCTACCCGCTGCTGCTGGCCGCCCGACAGCTGCGCCGGCCGGCGCGTCGCATAGGCCTCCATCTGCATCAGCTGCAGCATTTCGAGCGCCTTGGCCCGGCGCTCGGCCTTGCCGACCCCCTTCATCCTGAGGCTGAAGGCGACGTTGTCGACGAGGTCGAGATGCGGGAACAGCGCGTAGGATTGGAACATCATCGCCGTGCCGCGACGCGCCGGCGGCCGGTTGGTGACGATGGCGTTGCCCAGCGCAATATCGCCATCCGAGACCGACTCGTGCCCGGCAATCATCCTGAGCGTCGAGGTCTTGCCGCAGCCCGATGGCCCCAGCAGGCAGCAATAGGTGCCGGGCGGGATCTTCAGGCTGATTGCGTCAACCGCGACCGTGCCGCCATAGCGCTTGGTCACTGAGGCTAGATCGATCTCGGCCGCTTTGGTCATCCGGCACCCCCGTTGGCGAGAAGTGCAATGCAGGGGCCATGCCAACCCGGCGCTCTCCCGGTAACCCGTTGTTAATGCTCGACTTCATCAAAGCGGGTGACATGTGCAATTTGTGGGCATATTGTCACGCAGTCTATTATTTAGGCACGTGTTCGCGAACGTCGCCAAAATTGTATGCAATCCTGGCGTCGGATGTATTCAGTTTCACCCTTCCCCGCTGACCGATTCCCGTTATGAATGGGCGGCATGGGGTTCGACCTGAAAACCAGCAGCCAGCCGTTCGCGCCGCTCCGCGGCGGCGAGGATCGGGCGCTTGCCATCCGCGAGCAGTTGCGCGACGCGATCATCGATCGCCGGCTGGCGCCGGGCGCCAAGCTCAGCGAGGCCGAGGTCGGCGCCCTGTTCGACGTCAGCCGCACGGTGGTGCGGGCGGCGCTGCAGATGCTCACCTTCGAAGGACTGGTGAAAGCCGAGCGCAACCGTGGCGCCTTCGTTGCCAACCCCACTCCGGAAGAGGCGCGCCAGGTATTCAATTCCCGCCGCCTGATCGAACCGGCGCTGGCGCTCGAAGCGGCGCGGCGCCTGACCTCGAGCGACATCGCGGCGTTCCGCCAGCGGCTGGCGCTTGAATCGCAGTTGCTGCACGAGCGCGGCGCCACCGCGCGACGCGCCGAGATTCGCGCCTCGGGCGATTTCCACCTGCTGCTGGCCAGCGTTGCCGGCAACGCCATCCTTGCCCGTTTCATGGAGGAGCTGGTGGCCCGCTCCTCGCTGGTGATCGCCCTTTACGGCCGCACCGGCGCCTCCAGCTGCGGCCATAACGAGCATGGCGACATCCTCGCGGCGCTCGAGCGCCGCGATGCCCCCGAAGCCAGCCGCCTGCTGCTTCGCCATATCGACCACATCGAAGCCGACCTCGACCTCAGGGTCACCGAAGGCCTCGCCCTGCGCGACGCGCTGGGCGGCAAGTGACGGGCGCTACTGCCTCAGAAACGCCGTCGCCGCCTCGATGAGCAGCGGCGCCTCGATCACGCTGTAATGCGTGGTACCGGGGAGGATGGAGAGCTGGCTCGCGGGGCGCTGCGAGCCGTCGAGCCCGGCGTCGCGCTGGCCGCCGCCCAACAGCTTCCAGAACGCCACCATGTGCTCGGGCCGGATCGAATCTGCATCGGCGAACACCAGCAGCGTCGGCGCCTTGATGGTCTTGATCGCTTCGCTCCAGTCGCGCTCGGGCTGGTTCATCGCGGCGGATTTGCGCATCACCCGCTCCCAGTCGACGCCGGGATAGAGCGCGGCCAGCGGCGAGGCGGCGAGTTGCTGGCCGATGGCGGCGGCTTTCCCCGTCATCTCGGCAAAAGCCTGCCGCACCTCGGGATAGTCGCCCTCGGTGCTGAAGGCCACCGAGACCGACACCAGCTTTTCCACCAGGTCCGGGTGGCGGATCGCCACCTGCAGCGCCACCGCGGCACCGAGCGAATAGCCCATGACACGCGCCTTGGAGAGGCCGAGGTGCCGGAGGACCGCGGCAACATCGTCGGCCATCACCTCGCCGCTCCAGGGCGCCTCGCTGTCGCTGCTGTGGCCATGGCCGCGCAGGTGGATGGCGATCACCTGCTGCGTCTTCGCCATCGCCTCGAGCGGTGCGCCGAAGGTGGTGGACGGGGTGACGCCGCCATGCAGCAGCACGAGCGGCGGACCATTGCCGTGGATCTCGTAGTAAATTTCGACGCCGTCGACCGGGACCCTGCCGGTGCTGCTGGGTGTGCTCATCGGAAAATCCTTTGCGGTTTGGGCCATGGCGGGCGCCGCGACGAGGGCCGCAGCGATAAGGGTGAAGCTCACGAAGGTCCGTCGCAGCATGATCGCGTCCTTGTCAGCGTGACGCGAGCTGCCGCTCGAGCTTGTCGAGGGCCTGGTTGGTGCCGGCGTAGAACCCGCCGGTCATCGCGAAGTCGAGGTTCGCAGCGCTCTCGAACTCGGCGCGCATGGTGAAGATGGTTTCCTCGCCCATGGCTTCGAACGTGAGGGTCGCGACATAGGTCGGCGGCAGGTTGGGCCGCCCGGCCACCTCGGGCGGGCGCACCGGCCGGTAGACGATGCGCTCGGGCGCGACGATCTCGATGAACTTGTAGCGCACCAGGCGCTCGGCGCCGTCCGGCGCCCGCATGGTGACGTGCCAGGCGCCGCCGGCGCTGAACTCGAGCCTGGTGATTTCGGAGGTGAAGCTCTCCGGGCCCCACCATTGCGCCAGCAAATACGGATCCTCGAAGGTGCGCCACACGAGACTGCGCGGCGCCTTCAGCCGGCGGGTGATCACCAGTTCGCGCTGTTCAAGGGGATCGCGATCCATGACGCGCCTCAGTTCTTCTTGCCTGAGCCATCGGCCGACTGCAGCCGTTCGAGCAACCCGTCGAGCCGGTTGAGGCTGCCATCCCAGAATTTCGAGAACTCCTCGATCCAGTCGAACGCCTCGCGCAGCGGCGCCGCCTCGAGCCGGCAGGGCCTGAGCTGCGCATTGCGCCCGCGGCTGATCAGGCCCGCCCCCTCGAGCACTTTGAGGTGCTTGCAGATCGCCGGGATGCTCATCTCGAACGGCGCGGCCAGCTCCTTCACCGACGCCTCGCCATCCATCAATCGCACGAGGATGGCCCGGCGCGTCGGGTCGGCAATGGCCGAAAGTGTGAGGCTGACCTGGTCGGGCTGCATGTCCAGTTCCACTATCTAACCGATTGGTTAGCTAACTGATTGGTTAGATACAGCGCGATTGCGAAGCGTGTCAAGCGACAGCCTCGCGGCCTGGCCGGCGTGAAATCCACCAGAAGGCTGATGCTGCCCGCGACGGCTACACGAAACCTGGCCCGTCGGACCCGCGGCCCGTGGCGTCGTGGCGGATCATGCCCTGCCCCGTCAGTTCCGGGTCGCGGTGAACGTGCGGCTGCGCTCGCCCCTTACGGTGGGGTGATAGGTGCAGCGGAGCGTCCGAATGCGCGGCGACTGCCCGACGATCACCCGGCCGATCGCCCCGAGCAGCCCGCCATAGCTGCGGCAATCGATGGTGGCCTCTTCCCAGGCCCGGCCGCGCCCGCAGGAGGCACGCTGCAGGTCGATGAGAATATCGCGCCCCGAGGTACGCCAGGTCAGCCGGCCATCGCAGCGGACGCCGCCGCCGCGCACTTCGTAGGTTCCGCGCCGCTCGAGGCAGAAGGTGAGCCGGTAGGGCCCGAACAGGTTCTCGTTGGCTCGGAAGCAGCCATTGACCGGAACCCCGACCGGGTGATCGGGCACCATCACCATCGGCGCGATATCCTGCGCCATGGGCATGGGCGATTGGAGCACGGCGAGCATCAGGATGCCGCTCAGCAGTGATTTGGCCAGTCGATGCATTTCGGTTCCTCCTTTTGACTCTTTTGACTAGGTACGTCCTCTAGACCGTTGATTTCGTTAGCTGCGTTCGAGCGAGACGATGCTGCCCTTGTCATCGATGATGCAGCGCGCCCCGCCGATCGGCAGCCGCACGTCCACCTCGAACGTGCCGGCCACGGTGCCCGGGCGCGACGCCGAGGGCAGCACTTTGTCGGCAGCAACGCTGAAGCGCGTCGCCGCCTCGCCGGCGCAAAGCAACTGCAGGTCGGCCGGCGCGGTCAGCGCGCTCGAGCGGATGGTTGCAGCAGGCGGCGCGGTGGAGGCGCAGGCAGCCACGAGGAGCAGCAGTGCCGGCGCGCCGAGAACCTGTAGCGGTTTGAGCATCATGAGCCTCCGGCTCGGCTAGACGCCGCGATAGAGCGCGGCCCCCGACATCAGGACGATGACTTTGGTCTTGATGGCGACCCGCGAATAGAGATCGGTCACGTCATCATTGTTGAGGCGAATGCAGCCCGACGAGATGTTGAGCCCGATCGACCAGGGCTCGGCCGTGCCGTGGATCCGATAAATCGTATCCTTGCCGCCCTCGTAGAGGTACATGGCGCGGGCGCCGAGCGGGTTGTCGGGGCCGCCCGGCATGCCGTTGGCCCATTGGGCCGAGCGTGGGTCGCGGGCGATCATCTCGGGTGGCGGGGTCCAGGACGGCCACTCCACCATGCGGCCGATGCTGACGATGCCGGCCCAGCCGAAGCCGTCGCGGCCGACCCCGATGCCATAGCGGATGGCCTTAAAATCCGGCTGTACCAGGTAGAGGAAATGCCGGTCGCCATCGATGATGATGGTGCCGGGCTTTTCGGCGGTGCGGAACGGCACGAGCTGGCGTTTGAACTCCGCCGGCACCGAGCCATAGGCCTGGTAATATTGCTGGGCGCGGCTCGGATCATAGTCGATCCACTTCTTGCGCTTGGCGTCGTAGATCTGCGAGTAGACCGCCTGCGCCCGTGCCGGCCCCGCGCCGACGAGGCCGGCTGCCAGCCCTGCCCCGGCCAGCGCCAGCAGCCGGCGCCGCGACACCCCGCCGCTCATTTGAACCACCCCTCGACGCGGGCCCGATTGGCGGCCAGCCACTCCTCGGCGGCCGCCTCGGGCGACTTGCCGTCGACTTCCACGGCATAGCTCATCGCTGCGATGTCGCCCGGCTCGAACTGCATACGCGCCAGCATCTCGGCCAGTTCCGGTCGCTCGGTGGTCAACCGCGTGGCAAAGGCGATGGAAAGGCTCGATTTGTCCCAGCCGGTTTCGGCGCGCGAATGCGCGAGCCAGTCCTTGTCGTCGGCCGGGGCGACGATGCTCCAGCGCGCCGCGTCGTAAGCCGGCTCCTCCAGCACGACGATGTCGTGCAGCACGAACACGTGGTGCGGCGAATAGCAGTAGAACACCACCGGCCGATCGAGCGCGCTGCCAGCGTCGACCGCAGCCATGGCCACCGCTTCGGCGCCTTCGAGCAACTGCATTGTCTGGTCGTAGCCGATGCTGCGGGCACGGACCCGTTCGACATTGCTCGAGAACCACGAGCCATCGCCGATCCACAGTTCTCCCCTGCCGTCATCGTCGGTATCGAAGGCGGCGGCGATCTCGGGCTTCGTGAGATCGGCCACCGACCTGATGCCGGTCTGCCTGACGGCGGCGCTGGTGGCGCAGATGCCCTGGTGCCCGGCGACCGAGCGCGGGCTGATCGTAAGGCTCCCGCCCACCCGCTGCACCGCGGCATCGAGGTTGGGCGACCAAAGTTCGGGGTAAATGTCGGCTTCGCCTTTCGCGATCGCCGTCAGCAGCCCGACCGACCCGCGCTCGAGAAAGACCGGCGTGTCGCCGAACTTTTCGGCCGCGAGCTCTCCGATGATGTGACCGGTCACCTGAGCCGACGGCCAAGCGGTCAGCCCGACGATCACCTCTGCTGCGCATGCCGCGCCGGCCCCACCCAGCAACGTGGCCGCCGCGACCACCGACCGCAACGCGCCCATCCGGCCGGAACGGAATCCACGCTTCAATGCCAAATCGATGCGAAACATTGTATTGGCCACCCTCTCGCACCAGTACTTTACGCGCAAGTCAAGTCAGTTCAAGCGCTGAAACTCTCGTCGAAAACTGCCCCTTCATTGGTGTTACTGGTTACTATCTATTTGTGAAAACTGATAGTTTTATCAGCCCGTCCGGAATTGTACGAAAACGTACTGATATCGCGTCGATTGTCCGGGAAAGATACAATCGAGCGGCCAGCCGCATGGGTCATGCGCAGGGGTGGCGCAGCATCGCGCGCATCATCGGCCGGCTGCCGGGTCGGCGCGGGGTCAGGCCGTTAGCTCACCCAGGTAGCGGTCGAGCTGGCCGGCCCATAGCGCCGGCTTGAACAGCAGCGCGTGGCCCATCGGCGCGGCAACGAACCTCCCCTCGCCACCAGCCGATCGAAATCGTTCGAAGTTCTCCCGGCAGTGCTCGATCGCATAGTACTGGTCGGAATTGCCATGCAGCCACAAGGTTTGAATGCGCGCCGCTGCCCCGCGCTCGAACAGCATCGGGTTGACGCGTTCGTAGCTTGGAACCGGGTTCTCCCCCGCCATGCTGCACCGGCGTCATGGCCTGCCGCACATGGAACGCTGGTCCTGCACCGAGAAAGAGGCGCGGGCCGCCGGCTGGCAAAGTCGCGTGTCGAGGGAGGGTGCCGTGGCGCCTGGCTGCGAGACCTGACTGGCTCCGGCAACAGGCCCGGAAATTCTACCACAATCTGTCGCGGTCGCCGCATTGCCAACATAGTTGTGGTTCGCATTTGCTTAGCAAGGGCTATGGGGCGGCCAGCAAGCTGGAAGTTTCCGGGCGGTCGTCGCCGCCGAAGACTTTGCGGTCGCCGGGTGGCGCACAGGTTGATTGCGCAGCGTGACCGCCAGGACGCGGGCAATGGGGGATAGGCCATGACCATCGACAACAGGATTTCCGTGCTTGAAGGCGATGCGGCCGCTCGGCCGGAGAACTTCAGCCGCCGCGCCATGCTATTCGGCTCGCTGGCCGGCCTCGGCGCCCTGGCGTTGGCCGGATGCGCCCCGGCGGGGATGAGTCTGGCTGAAGCCGAAAAGGTCTACGGCCCGCGGCCGAACGAGCGGTTCCCGATCCCCGCCGCCAAGATCAGCAAGATTGACCCGAAATATTACCGCCGCACCGTGAAATACGCGAGCAACGAAGCAGTCGGCACGATCATCGTCGACCCGCGCAACCACTATGTCTACCGCATCGCCGGCGACGGCTATGCGACCCGCTATGGCGTCAGCGTCGGCCGCGCCGGGTTCCTGTGGAGCGGCGATGCCTATATCGGGCGCAAGGCCGAATGGCCGATCTGGACGCCGCCCAAGGAGATGATCGAGCGCCAGCCGGAAGCCGCCAAATATGCCGGCGGCATGAAACCCGGCCTCGACAACCCGCTCGGCGCCCGCGCCCTCTATCTCTACCAGAACGGCGTCTACACGCTCTACACGCTCTACAGCACCAGCGTGCCCGAAACCATCGGCAAGGGCATCTCGAGCGGCTGCATCGGGCTGATCACCCAGGACATGCTCGACCTCTATGACAAGACCCCGGTCAACACCAAGGTGATCGTGCTGAAGGCCTGAGGCGCCTCTGCTGGCGCTCGCGGGCGCGAGGAAAGCCGGGCTGCCCGCCTCAGCCACCAACCAGATGTCCGACGATCACGTACCCGGCTCCAGCGCGGGCTGACACCACCCCGGGCGCAAGCTAAGCTGCTGCCGCAAGGCAATGACGGGCACGAAGAGATCAAGCAACAATCGATCGTAGCCGGATTGCGATTCTGCGGGAACCGACGTGAGCGAAATCCTGGACGTGGTCGTGGTCGGCGCCGGTTGGGCTGGCCTCAGTGTCAGCCACGGCCTCCGCGTCGCAGGCGTTCCCCATGTGGTGATCGAACGTGGGCGTATCGGCGAAACCTGGCGCTCGCAACGCTGGGATTCCTTCCACTTCAATCTGCCAAATGTGCTCTCGATGCTGCCCGGTGATCGCTATGAGGGAACCGAGCCGGAAGGCGCCATGAGCCGCGACGAGTTCGTCGCCCTGCTGGAGGACTATGCCGCTCGGCACGACCTGCCGATTCAACTGGGCGAGGCAGTCGTAGAAGTGACGCCTGACCCGGCGAACAACTTCGCCGTCAGAACCGATGTCCGACAGTTGATAGCGCGGAACGTGGTCGCCGCCAGCGGCAGCCTCAATCGGGCGAGACGCCCGGCCCTGTCACGACAGATCCCGGCGGGAATCGCCCAGATCGACGCATCGAGCTATCGGTCCGCCACGGCTCTCGAACCGGGCGCCGTGCTGGTGGTCGGCAGCGGCCAGTCGGGTGGGCAGATTGCCAAAGACCTGGCCGACGCGGGTCGACAGGTCTTTCTCGCGACAAGCAAGACAGGCCGGCTCGTGCGAGATTATCGCGGGAGGCACCTGGCCCTTTGGCTGGTCGAGACCGGCGCGCTGGAGCAGCGACGCGAAGAGTTCGTTCTCCCGTCGGGCGCTGTGCCTGCCCGCAGCTTGCAAGGCGCGCTGGAGACGCTCAGCCTGCAGGCCCTCAGCGCGCAAGGGGTCACTCTGCTCGGCGGCTCGTGGGCGTCGACGGCTTGATGCTGACCTTCGGGGATGACGCCGCCGAGAATGTCCGCTTTGCTGATGAAGCGGCCACCGCCCTGCGCGCACGGATCGACGACCATATCGCGCGCGCCGGCATTGCGGCGCCGCCCGCAACCGATGACCCGGCCGAAGTCGTGGCGGCACATCTCCCGTCACCGCCCATCAGGTCGCTGGACCTTGCGGGACACGGCATCAGCACCGTCATCTGGTGCACCGGCTTTGATGGCGATTTCAGCTGGCTCAAGGTGCCCGGCGCATTGACGGCGAACCGGCAACCAAACCACGTCAACGGCATGGGTGCCGGCGGGCTTTACTATCCGGGCCTGGACCTTGCAGTCACCCGCAAGTCGGGGACGATCCTCGCGGCCGCAGAGGAAGCGCGCACGATGGTGGCCGATATTCTTGGACGCCTCGGCCGAGCTTAGCGTCAGGTGGTCGAGGCCGATGCGGCCGCGGTGAAAATCGGTCGGACCCCGCATCAGCATGAGCAAGCTGATCCGGCGCTGGACCTGCCAGATCGGGGCCAGCGTCGCGGGGCCGGCCACCCGATAGCGACCTCAGTCCATATGGCTCCCGGACGGCACGGCGTGCAAAGCGGCAGAGGTCGCTTTGGGGAGCGCGTGACGTGGCTGCTGTATTACGCCGGACGATCTGGATCGCGTTACTGATCCTGCCGGCGGCGTTGGCCTTTGCCTTTGCCGTCGCCTGGTCGTTGTCTGAACCGCTGGCCGATGATCCGCCCGAGCCCCACTATCGGCACGGCGCGCCAACGAGCTGATCCGCCGGGCCGATGCGGCGAACCCAGCGCCCACTGCTGCAGGGGACGCGATCGCGCGGTGGCGGGCCTGGCCGCCTGCCGTTCCGGCTAGGTCCTGTTCAGTCGAGCGAGCACCGCGTCGGTCACGTCGGCGCCGAGCCGATAGGAAAACGCGGTGACGCGCGTGAGGTCGTCATTGAGCGTGCAGTCGAAGGCGAGGCCATACCACCTGTCTCCGGAGCGGAAGATCGCGCCGCTCGCTGCAAGCCGGGTACCTGTCATTTCCGACCTGGCATAGGCGTCCGCCATCACCGCGTCGGGCGTAAGGCCCTCACCGGCATTGCCGACCTGGGCCAGTGCTTCGATATTGCAGGTTTGCGCCAGCCGCTTTTCGGGCGGCAGCGTTTCGAGCATCGCGCGCGCCCGCGCCATGCTCGGAACACTCAGCATCGCCTCGAGATAGAAGCGTTCGGCGCGGCGCAGCGCCCCCAGCTCGAGCGTTGCCACATCGGGCTCCGCCGGCAAACCAGGCGGGGCTGCTCCTTCCGCCGTCTCGCCAGTGTCGGCCGTGACCGCCGAGACGGCTCCATCCGGCACGCTGGCTGGGGCAGTCAGCCCCCTCACCTTGGGGCGTGACAGCGGTATCGGAGCTGTCTCTGCTGAAGTCTCCGTACCCCGCACCGGCTCCGATGCTTCAGTGGCGGACGCCTCGGATACAGCCTTTGGGGGCGCCGTTTCGGCCGGCGTCTCGGGCGGGGATCCCTCTGCCGCAGCAGGCGTTGGAGCAGCTGCCTGCTCCGCTGGCGGTGGTTCGGCCGAGGTTACCTCTCCCGGCGGCAAGCTCGCCGCCGAAGCCTCCTTCGCTGGCTCCTCGGCGGGCTCTTCCTTGGGCGGCTCGCTGGCGCTGACCGGCTCCGGCGGCGGCACCAGCTCCACGTCTATCGCCGCCGGCCCTGCGGCTTCGGCACTGTCCGGCAGCGGCTGCCAGAGCAGCAACGCCAGCACCCCGGTATGCAGCATTGCGGAGGCCATCGCCGGCCAGACGCTCCACCGGTCACGCCCGGGTGGGTCGGGGAGCGTCGGCTCGGGCGGCGGGAGGTCGCTCATGGAGCAGCAATTACCATGACGACTATGCCGCTTGCGAGGCATCCTGAGAGGAAGGAAGCACATTCATGCTGCCGCAGCGCGCAAGGCGGACCGCGGCCAGCGGCGCGGAATGGGGCCCGAATGTCGTCCATAGCGAGGACGCTGTTGTCGCAAAGTAGCTGCTCATCGGATCGAGCGAAGCGCCAACGGCGAGCGCACTGCCGGTCAACGTTGCGCGTTGGCTGCGCTCGGCCCCGTGCTCACCGAGCCTGGTGCCGGCCGGTAGCGCGTCGCAACTCCCCGGGCAAGAAGCCGATATGGCTGCGAAACTGCCGGCGGAAATGGCTGATATTCTCAAAGCCCGCCGACCACGCGATATTCCACACCGACAGATCCGTCGTCAGCACCAGTCGCTTGGCGAGTTCCAGCCGTCGGCCGAGCACGTATTGGCCGGGGCTCATACCTGTGGCCGCCTTGAACTGAACCGCGAAATGCCACGGGCTCAGCTCGCAGATCTCGGCCAGTGCGGCAAGGAAAGCTTCCTCGCCAGGTTCGCCTCGACGCAGTCGCACACCGCCCTCAGCCGCCTCAGGTCAAGTTTCCCGGTGGTCTTCACCTTCCTGCCGGCCCCATGCAGGGACAGGATGGCATCGACCGCGCGGCACGCCAGGGTAGAAGCCTCGATGTCGGACAGCGCAACTGCGCCCATGCAGGCCTGCCGGAACCGGTGGGCAAGGCCGAGGAAAGTCGGGTGGACGTCGAACGCCGGGGTCGGGGCTGCTCCCATGGTCGGCTCGATGGCGAAGCGCGGCAGCCCCCGTGCTTCAGCCTCGGCGATCAGCAGTTCGAGATCGGGGTACATATCCAGCGTGTCGCTGTGCTCCCTGACGCGCTGCAGCCGGGTCGCACTCGTACCCATCAGGTAGGCGCTGCCGGGGCTTACCCGCACGTCCTGCACGACGCCCTCATGCTCCACCGCCACGCTCTCGTGGGCTGAGAATACGACTTTGACGCGGTTGGCGCGCACCTCGGTCTGCCCCTCCCAAGGAGGCAACCATGCGTAGTCTACCGTGATGCCCGGCCATGCCAGCTGGCGGTTACGAGCCCCTGAAACCCACTCGGATATCCTGGACACAGGGGTCGGCTGCGGCGCGACCCGCCCCTCACGCCCTTTCGGAGGCGGCCGCTCTGAACCGCAAGAATCGACCCTGTGCCTGCCGGAAGCGTCGTTCATGCTGCACCACAGGCAATTGCCGGCAAGCAAAGGCCTTGCCCACCGCCAGTTTAGTGGAGGAATTGAATGCTTGGCACAACCGCCATTGTGGTCGCGCGACTGATTTTCAGCGGCGCGTTCCTCGTCGCGATGCTGATGAAGTTCGCCGGGATGGAGCATACCGCAGCCGCCATTGCGGCTATCGGCTTCCCGGTGCCCATGTTCTTTGCCTGGGCATCCGCGCTGTTCGAACTGGGCCTGTTGCTGGCGTTCCTCACCGGCGCCTTGTTCACCGAGGCCGCGGTGCTGGCCGCCGCTTACGTGCTGTTCCTCGGCTTTGCGTTCTACGGTCCGGGCACCTGGCCGGGCAACCCGATGCAGATGGGGCTTTTCATCAACCACCTGACCTTCGTCGCCGGACTGTTGTTCGCTGCCGTGCACGGTCCCGGCCGGACGCTGGCGCTGAACTGGACGCTGCCCTGGTTGTCCGGCCATCGATCGGGCGCCGGCAACACGACGAAGTAAGCGCACCGAACCAGGCAAGCCCACGGAGTATGACGATGTCGCTCGTTTACGTTCAGAATTTTTCCGTCTCGCTCGATGGCTTTGGCACCGGCCAAGGCACCAGCCGCGAGGCGCCGTTCGGGCATGCCGGCGAGCGGTTGCACGAGTGGATGTTCTTGACCCGATGGTGGCGGGAGCGCTCGGCCGAGCCGGGCGGCAGCGGCGGCGTCGACGACGCCTTCGTCCGCCGGCACGACGTCGGGATTGGCGCCGAGATCATGGGCGCGGGCAAGTTCGGCTATCCCGGCTGGCACGAGGACCCTGACTGGAAAGGCTGGTGGGGACCTAACCCGCCGTTCCACACCCCGGTTTTCGTGCTTACCCGGCATGTGCGGGCGCCCATCGAGATGGAGGGCGGCACGACCTATCACTTTGTCGATGCCCCGCCGGCCGAGGCGCTCAGCATGGCCCGCGAAGCGGCGCGCGGTCAGGGCATCCGCATCGGCGGCGGCGCCATCGTCATCCGCGATTTCCTTGCTCGAGGACTTGTCGACCACGCCCATGTTGCGGTGGCCCCGATCCTGCTCGGCCGTGGCGTGCGACTGTGGGATGGCCTCGAGGCGCTGGAGCAGAACTATGCGATTGAGGCCACCTCATCGCCCGGCGGCGTGACGCACCTGACTTTCACGCGCCGCGCGCCCTGACGCATCGGCGGCGCGGGTAGGCGAGCATTTCTTCGTTCTTCAAGGCCCTCAGATGACGACGATTGCCAGGGCGCTCGGCGCCCTCCTATGGTTGGTGCTGGGCGCCGGCACCGGCGCCGCTTTCGGCCAGCAACTGCCCAACGCGATGGAACGCTTCGCCGGGGAAACCCAGATCGAGTCGCAGCCGCCCCTGCCGACCCACATGGAGCTTCGCCGGGCGGGATCAACGGTCGAGGCGAGCATTGCCATGCCGATCGGCGCATTCGAAGCGACCGCGACGGAGCGCGATGGCCGCATCACCGGCCGCTTCAGCGGCGCCGGCGGGGAAGGCGACCTGACGCTCGTCATCGACGGCGACAGGTTGACCGGCAACTTCACCCTCGGCGAGGCCAGGGGCACCATCAGCGCCGAGCGCACCCTGCTCGACGCCCAGGCATTCTTCGAGCCGCCCGAGGAGCAACTGGATCTGACGACCGCCCAGTGGCTGGAGGATCTCGACCACCTGGCAGAAATCCTCACCCATAAGCACGCCTCGCCGTTCCATCGGGTTTCGCGCGCCCAGTTCGAGAGCGCGGTGGCGCGCGCTCGTGCGGCGATACCCGACCTCGACGGCATGGGCGTGGCAATGGAATTTCGCAGGCTTGCCGCGCTGCCCGGCGACGGCCACACCGAGGTTGCCCTGCCCCGCGCGCAGCAACGTTTGCCGGTCGAGTTCTTCTGGTTCGAGGATGGCCTGAAAGTGGTCGGCATTTCCGTCGCCCATCGACGCCACCTCGGCTCGCGTCTGGTGGCGGTGAACAACGTGCCTGTCGCTCAGGTGGTCGAGCAACTGCGCGCTTTCATTCCCGCCGGCGAGACGGAATGGTTCATCAGAGAAGGCATGCCCGGCCTGCTGTCCAACCCCGACATTCTCGCGACCGCCGGCATCGGCAACGTTCCATCGGTGACGCTGGCCGTCGAGGCGGCGACCGGCGAGCGCGATACGATTGAACTGGCCGCTGCGCCTGACGCCGCCGAGCAAGCCCTCCTCAATGGCGAAATGCCGTTATGGCGACGGCACGCGACCCAGGGCTTCTGGACCGCACCGCTTGCCGATGGCAGCGTCTACGTGAACTGGCGCTCCTATGATCAGCTCGCGGACCACGCCGCCGCCCTGCTGCACGATCTCGACGCGACGCACCCGCGTCGCCTCATCGTCGACCTGCGCGACAATACCGGCGGGGATTACAATGCCGGCCGTGCCTTGATCGACGAGATCCGCCGTCGTCCCTGGCTCGATCAAGCTGGCGTGCTCTACGTGCTTGTTGGCCGCGCCACCTTTTCGGCCGCGATGACCAACGCCGCCGACTTCAAGACGACGACCACCGCCGTGCTCGTCGGCGAGCCGGCCGGCGCCGCCCCCAATAGCTGGCAGGAAGTCCGGCATTTCACCCTGCCCAATTCCGGGCTACGCGTCGGTGTCTCGACACTTCACTACGAGTTTCTTCCCGGCGCCGCCGAACTCCGCCCCGATCTTGTTGTCCCGCCGGAGCCGGCCGACTGGGGTGCCGAGCTGGACGGAGCGGTAGAGCTGATCCTCTCGCAGCCCTGAGCCCGAAACGCTTTCGGCTACGCGCCATGAACCAAGGCAACGACCCGCCCGCTCGCGGCGTTGCTCTCCGGTGGAGGAGATCGGCGATGGCCAAACAGCACCACTTTATCGTCAACCACCGCGACGACATCTGGCAGTACACCTATCGCGGCAGCATCTTCGCGCATTTCAAATCGCGCCAGGAGGCGATCGACGCGGCGATCGCGGCGGCCCGGGCCACCAATGAGCCATACGTCCAGGTGCTGGTGCAGGATGCCGACATGAAGCAGGAAATGGTCTGGCGGCCTGATGCGGCCGATGAGGCGCCGGAGGCATAGCCTCCTGTCATCGGCCAGGTCCGATGTCCAACCCTTAGCGATGGCCGGTGAGCGGCCAACCGCTGCAGGGTGGCGACTACCCAATCCCCAGGTCCCCGAGGCGTCTAGCCTGGGCGTCGAGACCGAGACACTGTCGATCGCGCTAGCAGCTGCAGCCGCGCCGGGCGCCCTGCCGGCTCCCGGTTGGGCAATAGCGTCACATTTGTAACTCCCAGGCCTCGATGCGACCGGCGTACGAGCAATGCATCGGAAAGGAGCATTGCCATGACACCAACAGGCGCACCGCAAATCCCGATGCTGGCGTTCGCCGCCACCCCGCTGTTTGCGCTGCTGGCGCTGGTATCCGCTGTCGGCATGTCCGGCCCCAGCATCTGCAGTTCGACGCTGCCGCTGCTGCCGATCAACGACATGGCGCTGATGTACCTGCTGATGAGCATCTTCCACGCCGCGCCGTGGCTGCGACTGCTCGCAACCCCGCTGCGTCACACTTTCAACCGCATCGAAGGAGACTGAAAATGCAGCATACAGTTGTCACCCAGGACGAATGGCTGGTCGCCCGCCGCGAGCTGTTGCAGGCGGAAAAGCGGCTCACTCACCTCCGCGACGAAATCGCCAGCCAGCGTGGCGCCCTGCCCTGGGTTGCGGTCGACAAGCCGTATGTGTTCGACACGCTCGAGGGCCCGCGCACCCTGGCTGAGCTGTTCGATGGCCGGTCGCAGCTGATTGTCCAGCACTTCATGTTCGCCCCGGGCTGGGAACAGGGCTGCCGCAGCTGCTCGTTCATGGCCGACCACACCGACGGCATGAACCAGCACCTCGCCCATCACGATGTCACCATGCTCGCGGTGTCGCGGGCTCCGCTGGCCGATATCGAACGCTACCGCCGGCGCATGGGGTGGAAGTTCCGCTGGGTGTCCTCGAATGGCAACGCGTTCAACTACGATTTCCGCGTCAGCTTCACCCCCGAAGAAGTGGCCAGCGGGCACATCGACTACAATTTTGGACAATGGGACGAGACGGGCGAAGAATGGCCCGGGGTGAGCGCCTTCATCAAGGATGAGGCGGGCAAGGTGTACCGCACCTATTCGACCTTCGGCCGCGGCGTCGAGGTAATGATGGGCACCTACGCCATGCTCGACCTCGCGCCCAAGGGACGCAACGAAACCGAGGGCATGGGCTGGCTGCGCCGGCACGACCAGTACGACAAATTCACCTGACATCGTCCGAAGCTGGAGCGAACCGCTGCCGAGCAGCATCGGCTACATCAACGCCCGCCGCGCCATCCGCCGGCTCGCCTCGGGCAACCTGCTGCTGGTCAAGCACGGCACCGCGATCGGCAATGCGACGACGAAACGCCGCGACCTCACCGCCTTCCTCTCCGGCGATGAGGGTCAGACCTGGGAGGGCGGCCTGCTGCTCGAGGGGCGTATGACTGCTCTTGCCCCGACATCAGCCAGTTCGCCGACGGCGCCATCGGCGTGCTCTACGACTATGGCCGCGCCAGCCCCAGCGAAATCCACCTCGCCAGCATCACCGAAGCCGACGTGCTGGCCAGCCATCTTGTCGGCAGCCATTCCCGCCTGGGGGTGGTGCTGGTCAGCCGGGCGACGGAGGCGCGCTGAGGCGGGCCCGCGCTGTTCGCCGGCAGGGAGCGGAGCGGAGATTGGGCTTGTTCACGGTTAATTAGTCATCGCTGCGTTTGCCGCAATCTTATCTTAATTGCTGCGTTCCAACCGCTCTATCACTTCGCCATTGCATCCCTTGCACGGCGAGACGCCTACTATGACCAGATCATTGTTATTGCTCATATTGGCCCTGTTTGTTGGAGCCATTCAGCCACTTCCGGCGCTGGCCGGCTATGCCCACATCATCATCGATGCCAACACCGGTCAGGTGCTGTCGGCCGACGGTGCCGACGTCATCAATCGCCCCGCCTCGCTCACCAAGATGATGACGCTCTACCTGGTCTTCGAGGCCCTTCGCGACGGCCGTCTCGCCTGGGATGAGAGGATCGTCATGACGAAGAACGGGGCGGCGACGGTGCCCACCAAGCTCGGCGTTCCGGCTGGAAAGACATTCACCGTGCGCGAGGGGGTGATGGGCATGATCATCCACTCCGCCAACGACGCCGCCGAGGCGCTTGGCGATTATCTCGCCGGGTCGGAAGGCAAGTTCGGCAAGCTGATGACCAAGCGAGCCCGGCAGCTCGGCATGACCAGCACGGTGTTCCGCAATGCCTCGGGCCTCACCGACAAGCTGCAGGTGACGACGGCCCGTGACCTTGCCACGCTGGCCATCGCGCTGATGCGCGACTTTCCGAGGGAGTACGCGCTTTTCTCTAAGCGATCTTTCAATTTCCGCGGACGCAACATGCGCGGCCACAACAACCTCATGTACCGCTACGAAGGCATGGACGGCATCAAGACCGGCTACACTGACGCCTCGGGCTTCAACATCGCCAGCTCGGTGAAACTTGGCGGCAAGGCGCTCATCGGCGTCGTGCTCGGCGGCAAGACGGCGAAGAGCCGCGACAATCGCATGGCGAACCTGCTCGAAGCAGCATTCCCGATGGCATCCGGGGGCAACCCCGAGCCGATCGTCGCCAGCGTCACCCCGGTGCCGCTGCCGCGCCTGCACCGGCAGGATAGTATCGCCGAGCAGATCGCTGCCGCCGCTATCGAGTTTGGCGACGTGCCCACCGAGGGTGCGGTGTTCGGCCGTTCGAGCGAGTGGGTGGTGCAGATCGCCGCCGCCGACAGCGAGACCGCGGCACTCTCGCTGCTCGATCTGGCGCAGCGCGATCTGGCCGGCGCTTTGCTCGATGCACGGCCCTATACCGAACAGACCGGCAGCGGTCCTGCCATGCTCTATCGCGCCCGTTTCGCCGGCTTTGCCGATCGCGCGGCGTGCCGGCAACTGCAATCGAACCACTACGACTGCATGGTGGTCGCCGGCGGCAACTAGGCCGCGCGGGGTCTGCTCTGCGCGAGGCTGGTGTGGCTCCGAGTCGATGCGGGGCCGCCGAAGCGCTCTCCTATCTGAACAAGCATGTGGTCACGGGAGCCCTTGGAGACAAAGACCCGTCGGGCTCAGGCCTCGATCGCCTCAACAACACGGCGAGCTATATTGACATGTTGAGTTGCTGCGGCTCCCATGATTGAATTGGCGCACAGCAACTTGGGGGGCGCTGTTGTCATTTCTGAAGACGTTAGGATACATGGCCGCTTCAACCATGATCTCAGCTGCCGCGACAGCAGCTGAGCCGTGCATGTTCTGCAACGCATCGGTGCGTCTCGATGAGGCCCTGGCTGCTTGTTTCGAGCAGACTTGGCAAGCAGAGCTGAGCAAGCTGACGGCATCCAACCAGTCACTCGCGATAATCAATCTGGCGGCTTGCGGCGACACGAAACGCACACGCTCCGGCGCCCTTCCAACGGGAAGCGGCGGCGACGGTCTGCTCGACGCGTCATTCATGCTGACGGCGGAGTCGCTGACTTGCTTGGGCGACGCGGTTTCCAGGCGTCAGAAGCCGCTGCCGGCAGCACAACTCTATGTCCTCGCGGAATTGTGCCCGTGACCCGTCGCCCCACGCGCAAGGCACGCGCCGTGAACCAACAGCAAGCCGAGTTCGAAGATCAGAAGAAGCACAATGCGTCCGAGGAGGCGGGAGTCGACAAGGACTTTGCCTGGCCACGAGTCCAGCGCTATTCGCGGGGCCTCGACGACATCTTCGCGCCGCTCGCCAAGGTGGTGGTGTTCGGCACCATCGTGGTGGGCGGCTACCAGTACTTCCAGGCGCAGCATGAATTGCGGGTGGATCGCTCGCTGGAGTACGTCGCCGAATGGAATTCGGCCGGCTACCGGACTGCCTTCGACAAGCTCAACCGGGTTATCTGGCCGATCTATTCGGAGGCAGCCGCCGAGATCGACGCCCTCGCTGGCAGTCCAGCGCAGCGCAACAGCATGCTTGCCAATATCGGTGAACAGGTGACGAGCCCGGCGACTGCCGCGACACGAGAAGCGAGCCGGAATGCCGACCAGGTATTCAGTTTCTTCGAGCGGGCGACATTGTGCGCCAACGAGCAGCTCTGTGATTTCGCTGTGCTTGATACGTTCCTCGGAAACGAAGTGCGTTCGTTCTGGACCTACTTCTCCCGCTATGCCGCGCTGAAGAATAGTACGGGATACTCCACCTACGGCTACTGGACTGAGCGCTTTGCGACCGGACAGGTCGCCAACCGCAAATTCCTGGGAGCGTTCTAGGAATGATCCGGTATCTGCTCTGCATCGCAGCGGCATTGGTTGCCGCCGTTCCTGTGGCTGTCGCAGTTGACCCCGGCAAGCTGCCATATGTCGATCGTGTCCATCTGCAGCAGGCGCTGATCGCCGGGCGCTGGCTCAAAGGGACAGCTGATGGCGCCATAGGGCCGAAGACGCGAGAGGCTGTGCGCAGGTTCGAGGAGTCGGCAGGCAATACCCCTGACGGCGATCTCAGCCCGACCGAGCTTGAGCACCTGATGCTTGGCCGCTCCAATCCCGACGGCTTTGAACTGCTGCCCAACCAGGACCTGAATGGCTTCGACTACCGCTCGGGCATGGATGACAGCAGGCTTGCCAATCTCTCGCTTTCGCAGTGCCAGGGCCTCTGTTCATCGGACGGACAATGCAGCGCCTACACCTACAATGTCGCCGCCCGAGTGTGCTTTCTCAAACAGACGGGAGCGGTGCCGTCAGAGTTCGCCGGCGCCATTTCCGGCCGCCGGCTGTCGGGGGTGACACTTGCAGGATCGCAGCCAGACCCGGCACCGGTCGTACCCGTGGCCCTCGATTGCAGTGCGCTGCCACAGGACCCGCAACTGGAAGCGATTGGCGCTGAGCTGGCCGGCCGCATCTACGATGTCAGTTACGGCTATCAGGCTGGACCGGGCGAGCTCGTGGACCTGCTTGGGACGGCTCGGGAGATCCTGCCGAGGGTGGAGGAACGAGCGCGCCGCGACCTGAAGCGGTTGATTCCCGCCTACGAGTTGCTCGCCTACGGCACCACACCGTGCCTCGAAGTCAGCAAGGCGACGACCGCGGCGCTGCTCAACATCTTCCTCAGTTCCGGCACCAAGGCCGAACGCGATCGGCTGCTGGACTTTGCGGTTATCCATTCGCTCAACGAGGGCATGTTCGCGACCGATATCAACGGGGCAGCCTCCAATGCCTTCAACCTGATCACGGTTCGTTTCGTGCGCCCGGATCTCTTCCGGCAGGCCGCCAGCTACATTGTCAGCTCGGGCTGCCTGCCCGACGAGCCGCCCGCTGCCTGTACGATGGATACTTTCGCCAGCATCTATGACGACCTTGATCGCGGCATGGTGGCCCTCGACTTTCGGCGCGAGGCGTTCCGGCTTGCCGACACCGCCGCTCCCAACGGCCCCGGCGCCATCCGCCTGGCCCGGGCGCTCGCCCGGGCAGAATGGGACAAGGGCTCGGTGTCAACGGCGCAGGACCTGCTGCGATATGGCGTCGCTCCCACCGGCGGCGATATGTCGTCATGGGATTATCGCGACAGGGACAGCCACACAGCGCTTTTGCTGGAACTGGACGAACTGTCGGGTGACGACGCGGCGATGGAGCAACGTATCATCGCCACCATCGAGGATCGGCTGGGCGAAGAAGCAACGATCGCTCCCGGCAACATGCGAGTGATGAATACAGCCGAGCCTACGCCTCTGGTACAGGCCTACATTATGGGGGATGTCTGCAAGAAGTGCAGCGCCGCAGTGGGTAGGCAGGTGCTGCGCTGGGTCCGCTCGCAGGCGATCGGAGGGTCGCCGGACGCCTTCCTGATGCTTCGGAGCCTTCCCGCGAGCCTGGTGAGCGAAGCGGAGCTGGAGCGCGGCGCGCAGCACTTTCTCACCGCCATTGTCGATGGGACCGCTGGCCTCATGGATGTGGTTCCGGCAGAAGAGCTGTCACGGATCAGCCGGCTGCGCGGCCGATCGATGACCGACGCCCAACTGGCAACGGTCGTAGCGCTGGGGCACATCCACCCACAAAGACCATCACCGCTGAATGGCTGGCTGGCGGACTTTGCCCAGTTCATGTTCGAGGACAACAAGGCGCGGAAGCGCCGCTACTACGACGGGCTCCTGACCAACCATTTCAGCCATCTTGAGGAGTTCGGGGGCGACGAAGGGTATGTCGAGCAACTCGACTGGACGGCGCGGCTGACGCGGCGCGCCGGCTACGCCCATGCCGCAATGGTCTTCGACGAACACGCGGTGCGCATCTTTGAAAAGAAGATCGAGCTTATCGGCACCTCGCCGGATGTCGTCGCTGCTGCGCGTGCCGAAGATGCCGAGCAACTCGTTCCATCGCTTGTCCGCCTTGCCCGGTATGAGGGTGTCGGCAGGCCCGGCGCGGGGCGGGAGCGCTTGCGCGCGGCCCACGAGATGGCGCTCGAGACATTGACCGCCAACTGGCGCACCGGCGACCAAAGAATGATCATCAAGCTGCAGCGGCTGCAGGCGGCGCTTGCCCAGAACGCCGAACTCGCCGTGCTGGCCGCTCGAGACGACACCGCCATGAGCACGCAAGCCTTTGAGTCGATGCAGTTGGCGATGCTCGGGAGTACCGCAATCACGGCACAGGCTGCCCAGCGGCAGCGTGTGCTGGTCGATCCCGCTGCGCAACAGGCCCTGGCGGCGCGCGACGCAGCCAGCGAGCAGTTGCAGATGTTCAACTATTATCGGGCCTCCCTGGCTATCGGCGATCCGGAGTTCGAGCAAACCGAAGTGGCTCGGCTGACCGGTAATCTCGCGACTGCGGATGAAGTGCTGGAACAGTATCTTCCCAGCCGCACGCTTGTCGGGATTGCACCGCTGGCGCTGAACGAGGTGAGAGAGCTGCTCAGGCCCAACGAAGCGCTGTTGGTCTTGCATGCGGGCGCCGAGGAACTGGTCGGATCCCTGGTGTTGCAGACGGGTGAGCCGGTGTTTTGGTCGGCGCCGATCCCCGCCGCAGAGCTGACCTCCAGGATTGCTGCCATTCGTCAGACCGTTGAACCGCGGGCCGATGGGACATTGCCGCTTGGGTTCCCGTTCGCTGATGCCCATGGGCTGCTGCAGGAGCTGCTTGGGCCGGCCCTCGATGCAACGAGCGGTTTCAGCCGTCTGGTGATTGTCGTCGATGGTCCGCTGCAGTCGTTACCCTTCTCGATCCTGCCGACACGCGTTCCCGAACACGCGCCCGCGACGGTCGACGATTTCCGAAGCCCCGAGATCGGCTGGCTTGGCGCGGACAAAGCATTGATTTACCTGCCAACGGTTTCCAGCCTGCGCGACCGCGCAATCCAGGGCCCAACCGCCGCACTGCCGTTCGTGGGCTTTGGCAATCCGCTGCTCGACTCCGAGGCCAGCTTTACGACCAGGACGGAGATGGCCGGCCTGGCCAGTGGCACGAGCATCAACTCACTGGCTCCCTTACCTGAAACGCAGGTGGAGGTTTTCGCCCTCGCCCACTTGAGCGGCGCCGGCCGCGACGATGTTTTCGTCGCGGTCGATGCCAGCGAAACCAAGCTCAAGAGCACCCCGCTCTCCGACTACCGCGTGCTGCTGTTCGCGACGCATGGATTGATGGCCGGGGAGCTCGATGGTGTCGATGAGCCAGGACTGATCTTCACACCGCCGCAGGTCGCTTCGGTGCTCGATGACGGCTACCTTGGCCTCAGCGAGATCATGGGGCTGAAGCTAAATGCCGACCTCGTCATCCTTTCGGCCTGCAACACTGCGGCCGGGGATGGAACGGCCGATGCTTCAGGCCTGTCCGGGCTGGCACGTGGTTTCCTGTCGGCCGGAGCTCGATCCGTAGCGGTCACGCACTGGTCCGTTCCGTCGGCGGCCACCTTGTCCCTGAACGTAAAATGGTTCGGGGCCAGGCAGGCGGATGCCGAAGCTGACTGGGCGGAGACGCTTCGCCGAGCGATCGTTGCGATGACGCAGTCCGAAGGACCGGCGGCGTTTGCGCATCCCGCCAACTGGGGCGCCTTCGAGATTTTCGGCAGTCCAGTTTAGCGACCATCGAGCAACGGACTCGTGGCGTAGCGCACAGTCCCGGAACCGGGCAATTGCGTCACTATGCCTTCAAGATGATTAGACGAGCCCGAAAGCCGGATGTTATCAGGCGGCATGATTTCGCCGCAGCCTGGGGCCGGTCCAGTTTCACCCGCCATCGCCATCAGCGTTGACGCGCTCAGCGCCCGCTATGGCGTGAACACCGTGCTCGACAATGTGAGCCTCGAGATCGCGCGCGGCTCGAGCTTTGCCCTGCTCGGGCCTAATGGCGCCGGCAAGACGACGCTGCTCAACATTCTCTCGACGCTGCGCAAGCCCGATGGCGGCAGTGCACGCGTGGCCGGGGCGGACGTGGTCCGCCAGCAGGGCGAGGCGCGGCGCTCGCTCGGTGTGGTGTTCCAGGATTCGAGCCTTGATGACCGGTTGACCGCCTGGGAGAATCTCGAGTTCCACGGCCTCGTCTACGGCATGCCGTCGCGCCAGCGGAAGGAGCGCAGCGCCGCGGTGCTGGCGCTGGTGGAACTGGAGGACTGGCGCGACGAGATCGTGCGCAGCTTTTCGGGCGGCATGCGGCGGCGGCTCGAGATCGCCCGCGCCCTGCTGCACGAGCCGAAAATCCTGTTCCTCGACGAGCCGACCGCCGGGCTCGACGCCCAGACCCGGGTGCGCATCTGGCGCTACCTCGATGAGTTGCGCCGCGACCGCGACCTCACCGTGCTCACCACCACCCACTATATCGAGGAGGTCGAGGGCGCCGACACCATCTGCATCATCGACCACGGCAAGATCATCGCCCAGGGCTCGCCCGAGGCGCTGAAGACGCAGCATGGCCATCGCTGGCTGCACGTGATCCCGCGCGACGCGGCGGCGCTGAGCGCCATCGCGGCGCGCCGGCCCGATGCACAACCGCTCGGCGCGCATGGCCTCGCGCTCCCCGCCGATGACGGCGCAGAGGTCGACGCTTTCCTCGCCGCGTTCCGCGACCAGCTCACCGAGGTGCAGTTCCAGGATCCGACGCTCGAAAGCGTCTTCCTGTCGCTGACCGGCCGGCAGCTGCGTGATCGGGCGGACGATACCCATAATGCCGAAAAGGCCGCCGGGCGGCGCGGAGGCCGGCGATGAACCGCACCATGATGGCGCTGCGCGGCCTCTACGGCGTCTGGCTGCGCGAGATCACCCGCGCCACGCGCGACCGGGCGCAACTGATCGGCGGCATCAGCCGGCCGCTGATCTGGCTGCTGATCCTCGGCGTCGGGCTCAATCCCTATTTCCGCGGCGAGGTCTATGGCGAAGTCCGCTTCGTCATCCCGTTCACCTACCTCCAGTTCCTGTTCCCGGCGGTGATCGTGCTCAACATCATGTACACCTCGATCCAGTTCGCGGTGTCGGTGATCTGGGATCGCGAGTTCGGCTTCCTGCGCGAAGTGCTGGTGTCGCCGATGCCGCGCTGGCTGATCCTGTTCGGCAAGGTGTTGGGCGGCGCCACCGTGGCGACGCTGCACGGCGCACTGGTGCTGATCCTCGCCCGCTTTGCCGATGTTACCTTGAGCCTCGAACAGGTGGCGCTGGCACTGGCGCTGATGTTCACGCTCGCCTTCGGGCTCACCAGCTTCGGGGTGATCCTCGCGGCGCGGGTCCGCAGTTTCGAGGGGTTCGGAGTGTTTTCCAACACGGTGATCCTGCCGCTCTACTTCACCTCGTCCTCGATCTTCCCGCTCGATCCGGCGCTCACCCGGGCCCAGCAGGCAGTGACTTATCCCGAGTGGCTGGTGTTCCTCGTGCAGATCAACCCCATCACCTACGCGGTCGATGCGCTGCGCGGCGTGCTGATCAACTTCAACCAGTTCACCCCGGGCTGGGGCATCGGGATCATCGTCGCCATGGCGGTCGGGTTCTTCCTCATCGCCATCATCGATTTCGCGCGGCAATGAGGCGGGTCCGCAATCGCTGGATGCAGCCGGCGATCAACCTCGCGATCGTCGTGGCACTGCTGACGGCGCTGAGCTATCTGCCGCCCGATACCTCGCTCGCCGATCGGCAGAAGACCGGGGTGCTGAAGCTCTGCGTGCCGCCGAGCTATCCGCCGCTCGTCACCGGCGACCCCAACGAGCCCGGCTTCGACATCGAGCTGGCGGCCAAGGTGGCCGCCGATCTGGGGCTGCGGCTTTCCGTCAACACCCTCAGTTCGATCGGCAAGGATTTCAACCCGCGCAACTGGGCGCTGACCCGCGCCCAGTGCGACATCATCGCCGGCGGCGTCGCCGACACCGTGCAGACCCGCAGCTTCCTCCAGACCATCCCCACCCCGATCGAAACCGGCTGGGTCGGCGTGGGCAAGAGCCCCGAACTGCCGGAAGCCGGCGCGACTGTCGCCGTGCTTGCCGGCAGCAGCGGGCTCGATCGGCTGCAAGTCTCGGGCTGGTTACGCCGCAACGGCTGGCGCACCATGCCGGCGCGCTCTGCGCTGCAGTTCACCGGGGTATTGGACAGCGGCGCGGCGAGCTTCGGCGTCACCGAACGCTCGGGCCTCGCGGCCTTGGTCCTGCCCGCCGGTGTCGAGGTGTTCGCCCTGCCCGCGGCGGAATTTCCGCAATACCGCATGGCCTTCGGGCTCTGGAAGGGCGACCAGACGCTGAAGCGGGCGGTCGAAGCCGCCATCGGCAAACTGGAGCGCTCGGGCGAACTCGCACGGCTTGCGGATCGATACGGCACAAAAGGCTACCAACGATTCTCGCAAGAGTTGGTTCCCTAACTATTTTGTGTAGAACTATTTTGAGTTTGGCAGTGCGCGCCGAACCATTTTCCCTTCAAGTGAGGTTGAGCGCGACCCACTGACATGTCAGAGGCTGAGGCCTTGCGTGTTGGCGGAGTCGGCTCTCTGGGACGCGCTTGCCCCAAATCTCGGGAGACTGAATTGTCCTCAAAAATCACCCCATTGGCAGTCGTCGCGGCTCTGGCCGGGGCTGTCGCCGCCGGGCCGGCTTTTGCCGGAGGTTTCACTGCCGAACAGGCCACCGCAGGCGAGACCGCCTACAATTCCAACTGCGCCCAATGTCACGGCAAGCAGCTCGAGGGCCCCGATGCCCCGGGTCTGGCTGGCTCCGACGTGATGCAGAACTGGGCGACGGCCGGCGGCCTCTATGACTTTATCCATGTTGCCATGCCGCCCTCGGCGCCGGGCCAGCTCGGCGATGAGACCTATCTCAACATCATCGCCTACATCATGAAGTTCAACGGCGCCGAGCCGGGCGACGAACCGCTGACCACCGATCCGGACAAGCTTGCGGCGATTTCGCTGCCGGCCGAGACCCAGGCCGGTGCCGCCGCTGCTGCAGCCGCCACCCCGGCGGCTCCCGCCGATACCATGGCGGCCGCCGCGCCGGCCGTGCCGCAGGCCTTCACCTGGGGCAAGCAGTTGCCCGGTGGCCCGGCCCCCGGCGCAGCAGCAGCCCCCGCCGCAACCGCTCCCGCAGTTCCGCAGGCCTTCACCTGGGGCAAGACGCTCCCCACGGTCGCCGCGCCCGCTGCCAACTGAGTTATCTGGCGCACTGCTGAGGTGTGCCGCTTTTAGGAGGTCTCGATGAAAATCGAACTTTTGAAGTCCGTGTTGGTCGCTTCGACCGCATTGGCATTGTTTGCCGGTCCTTCCCTTGCACAGGATGCGGCGGCTGCGCCGGCCCCGGAGCGCACCAAGAACTACGCGCCGGTCACCGCCGACATGCTGGCGAACCCGCCGAAGGAAGAGTGGTTGATGTTCCGCGGGAACTACAACAACCAGGGCTACAGCCAGCTCGACCTGATCAACAAGGATACCGTGGGCAAGCTGCAGCTCGCCTGGGCCTGGCCGATGGCCGAAGCCGGCATCCAGGAAACCGCGCCGCTCGTGCATGACGGCATCATGTTCCTGCAGACCAACAACAACATCGTCGAAGCGCTCGACGCCAAGACCGGCGACCTGATCTGGCAATATCGCCCGACGCTCACCGAACTGCCTGCCTCCTGGAGCTACCAGATCAACCAGGCGCGCCGGCAGAAGAACTCGATCGCGCTCTATGACGACAAGGTCATCCTCACCACCGTCGATGCCAAGATCGTCGTGCTCAATGCCAAGGACGGCAAGCCGGTGTGGGAGAAGCAGGTCCTCGATACCCAGAAGGGCTACAGCTACACGGTTGGCCCGCTGATCGCCGACGGCAAGATCATCTCGGCCATTTCCGGCTGCTCGATCGCCGGCACCGCCGGCGGCTGCTTCATCATGGCGCACGACATCAACACCGGTGACGAGCTCTGGCGCTTCAACACCATCGACGATCCCGATAACCCCAAGCAGGGCGAGAGCTGGGGCGATGTGCCGCCGGAAAACCGCTGGGGCGGCACGCCCTGGACCACCGGCGCGTACGACCCGGAAACCAAGACCACCTTCTGGGGCATCGGCATGCCCGGCCCCTATTCCGAGCTGATCCGCGGCTCGGGCGATGGCAGCGTGCTCTACACCAACTCGACGCTCGCCCTCGACGTCGAGACCGGCAAGCTCAAGTGGTACTACCAGCACCTGCCGCGCGATAACTGGGATCTCGACAGCCCGTTCGAGCGCGTCCTGGTCGACCAGGAAGTAGACGGCAAGACGCAGCACCTCTTGATCACCGCCGCGGGCAAGAACGGCATCGTCTTCGCGCTCGATCGCGATACCGGCAAGTACCTGTGGCACAAGGATACGGTGAAGCAGAACGTGGTGACCGGCGTCGATGCCGATGGCACGGTGCAGATCAACACCGACCTGATCTCGCAGGCCGTTGGTGAAGAGCACCTCGTCTGCGCCTCGGTGTCGGGTGGCAAGCTCTGGATGACCGGCTCCTACAGCCCGCTCACCCAGGCCTATTACGTGCCGCTGACCGAAGCCTGCAACACCGTGGCCCCGACCCAGGTCGAGTTCACCGCCGGCAATGCCGTGGGCGCCGTCAAGTTCGGCCCGCGCGTCTTGCCTGAAGGCATCACCGATGCGGGCCTGCTCGATGCAGTCAGCATCAACACCACCCAAGGCGACCACAAGTGGCAGTATCGCAGCCGTCCGTCGATGACCTCGTCGGTGCTGGCGACCGCCGGCGGCCTGGTGTTCGGTGGCGACGCCGCCCGCAACATCAACGCCTGGGATCAGGAGACCGGCGAGGTCGTCTGGTCGCAGCGCCTCAACGCCCCGGTCGGCGGCTACCCCTCGACCTACGAGATCGACGGCGAGCAGTATCTCGTGGTGCCCACCGGCTACTCCAATGCCGCAAGCTCGATCTCCTCGGCCTTCCCGGAGATCCCGCTGCCGACCGGTTCGGGCAACTCGATCTTCGTCTTCAAGTTGCCCAAAGCGGCCAGCTGAGTGAGCTGATCGGAACGACTGCGAAAGGGGCCGCCGGCCCCTTTCTTTATTAGGTCACGGATAGGTCGAACCACTGCAATCGCCTAACCCTCGATGTCATCCCTGCGAAGGCAGGGACCCAACTCGCAGCTGGCACGGGAGGCGAAATGGATCCCTGCTTTCGCAGGGATGACAGCCGGTGGGTGGTCGAAGGTCGAGCACACCACCTTCTCCGGTGCGCCTAAATTGTGAAAACGCTCGAGGAAGTTATCATGCTGAAATTGCTCGCCCCGGCGCTGCTGCTGTTCTCGACTGGCGCGGCCCTGGCCCAGACCTCGAGCGTGCCGCCCGAAGAGTTCGACAACACCCGCCGGCAGGCCGGCGACACCATCCAGGTCTGTTTCGACCGCACCAGCCTCAGCCGCCAGTTCGACGAGGCCGTGGCTCAGGCGTTGGGCGAGGCGCTGTTCCTCGAGGTAAAGGTGATGGAGGGCTTTGGTGGCTTCCCGCTCACCGGCGACGGCTTCATGGACGAACTCAACCTCGCCATGAACAATGACTGCGACATGTTCATGGGCGTTTCGGTGTCGCCCAATACCCCGGCGTCGGAGAGCTTCTCGATCACCCGTCCCTACGCCACCATCCCCTTCGTTCTCGCGGTGAAGAACCCCGATTGGCAGCGCCTCGGCGATATCCCCAAAGACCAGCGATTGGGTACCGCCATCGCCTCGATGGGCGAGATGAACTACATCACCTGGGCGCAGCAGCGCAGCAAGCCCGAGCGCTGGGTGCGGCTGCCTTATGCCGACCCCAACCTGATGACCACCCGCGTGCTCGACGGCACCATTGCCGGCATGATCCTGTGGCAGCCGGTGCTGGCGCGTTTGCAGCAGGAACGACCTGAGGCGGCCGAACTGCACGTGATCGCCAACGACCCCATCCCGGCTTCCGAAACCCATGTCGGGGCGCTCGTCTCGGCCCGCAACAGTTTCCTGCGCAGCCAGATCGACCAGGCTATCGACGCCCTCGTCGCCGACGGCACCATCGACGGGCTGCTGAAGCAGTTCGGCTATCTGGGGCGTGCTGGGGGCTGAGGGAGTGGTGGAGCGATCTTGCCCTCCAGACCCCCTTGCATGTTGATTCTCGCCGACTCGTAGCAGGTTCGGTGATCCCCGGTCGGTGGCCGCCGGCCGGGGATCGGATGGGCGGGACCGTCACCCCCTGGGCATAGCACCGTAAGAGAGCTTGGTCCGTTCGT
>NZ_DASZAW010000008.1:0-76047 GCF_035944845.1 Devosia sp.
CTGCCAGAACTCCTGGTTCTTGGGGCCGTTGACGTTGGCGAACTCGTGGCTCGCCTCGCAGGTCCAGGTATTGCCGCGCGGCAGCACCAGGGCCGCCTCGAACTCGGGGGTGATGTGGGTCGATTCGATGTGCTTGTGCACTTCGCCGAAGCCCGGCACGGCGCTGAGGTTCGGGTAACTCACCCGCGCCTGCACTTCGCCCTTGTAGCTGCCGCGCGGGCCAACGAAGGCGATGCGCCGGCCGGAGACGACGATTTCCTGGTCCTCCAGCCAATGCCGCGAGTGGACCGAGAGCAGCCTGCCGACCTCGATCACCAGGTCCGCCGGACGTTTGGCAAGCGCCACCAGCGTCAGATGCTGGCGAATGGAAACTTCGTCCTCGGCGTTGAGGATCAGGTCGTCGGGCAGGTGCATCGGCGCGTTCCGGGGATGTGCAACGCTTTAGTAAAGCGGTTTACGAGCGGGAGTGCAATGCGCTGCAACCTAGGGACGGCAGCAAGGCGGTGAGCAATCTCTGTTCAGCGCCAACGCTTGCTCGCGATAACGCATTTTGCCATAAGCTGCCGGCCTCGATCCCACGCAGCGAGGACAGCCGCGATGAGCCAGATTGCCATCTTCAGTGGTAGCTCTCATCCCGACCTCGCGGCAAAGATCTGCGCCGAGCTCGGCGTGCCGCTGCTGCCCACCCGGGTGAAGCGCTTTTCCAATGACTGCATCGAAGTGCAACTGCAGGCCAATTGCCGCGAGCAGGATGTGTTCCTGATCCAGACGCTGAGTGCGCCGGTGCAGGACCACCTGGTCGAACTGCTGCTGATGCTCGACGCGGCGCGCGGCGCTTCGGCGGCCCGCATCACCGCAGTCATCCCGCATTATGCCTATGCCCGCTCCGACAAGAAGGATGCGCCGCGCATCTCGATCGGCGGCCGCATGGTCGCCGACCTCTTGCAGACCGCCGGCGCCAACCGGGTGCTGACCATGACGCTGCACTCGCCGCAGGTGCACGGGTTCTTCAGCGTACCGGTCGATCACCTGCATGCGCTGGGCGAGTTGGCCGACTATTTCGGGCGCTACGACACAGCAAACGCCGTGGTGGTGTCGCCGGACCTCGGAAACGCCAAGAATGCGGCGGCCTTCGCCAAACGCCTCGGCGTGCCGGTGGCGGCGGGCGCCAAGGAGCGAATCAGCGACACCGAAGTGAGGATCACCGCGATCATCGGCGAGGTCGAGGGACGCGATGTGATCGTGCTCGACGACGAAATCGCCAATGGCGGCTCGATGATCGAGCTATTGCGGCAGCTCAGGCAGCACGGCGCCCGCTCGGTGCGCATCGCCTGCACGCACGGCATCTTCGCCAACGATGCGATCGCCCGGCTGGCGGCCGAGCCGGATGTGCTGGAGATCGTCTGCACCGATACGCTGCCGATCGCCGAGGCCCGCCGCCACCCCAAGCTGGCAGTACTGTCGATCGCCCCGGCGCTGGCCGAGGCGATGCGCCGGATCAACAGCGGCGAGTCGGTGAGCACGCTGTTCCACGCCGAGCAATCGGCGCCGACAGTGACGCGACTACGGGCTTAGAGCGCCCGGGAAGTCAGCCACCCTTCCGGCGGGCCTGACCCAAAGCGCTCCTCCCCACCGGTGTCATCCCTGCGAAAGCAGGGACCCAGCTCACAGCCCGCGCAGGTGGATGGATGGGTCCCTGCTTTCGCAGGGATGACATCGAGTTTGATGACGCTTTTGGTGACCAATTGCCCACGCCGGGCGGTCGGACAAGAATCCGATCTATGCTGCGAGATCCGCGACCACTGCATCCAGCACCGGCCAGCCTTTGTCGGTGACCCGAATAAAGCCGTTGGGGAGCGTCTCGACGAAGCCGATAGAGCGCAGCTCGTTGATCTGGCGCTCGGAAATGGCGCGGCCGGAGATTTTGTGGAAGCGGCGCGGGTCGATGCCCTCGCGCAGCCGCAGTCCCATCACCAGCAGTTCGTCGCCTTCTTCTTCCCAGGTCAGGATGTCGTCGGTGACCATGCCGTGGCCGCGCGCCTGCACGCGCTTCTGCCAGTCGAACGGCATCTTCTCGGTCGCCGTGGCGTGGCGCTGGTTGTTGATCAGCAGCCTGCCGTGGGCGCCGGGGCCGACGCCGACATACTCGCCATAGCGCCAATAGATCAGGTTGTGGCGGCTCTCCTGGCCGGGACGGGCGTGGTTCGAAATCTCGTAGGCCGGCAGGCCCGCCTGCTGGGTCAGTTCCTGCGTCATCTCGTAGAAATCGGCGCTCAGGTCCTCGTCCGGCATCTTCAGCTTGCCGGCGCGGAACAGGTCGTAATAGCGCGTGCCCATCTCGATGGTGAGCTGATAGAGCGAGACGTGCCCGGCTTCGGCCAGCCACAGCGCCTCGGTCAGCTCGTCCTGCCATTCGTCCAGCGTCTGGCGCGGCCGCGAATAGATCAGGTCGAAGCTCGAGCGCGGAAAGATCGACTGCGCCAGCCGCACCGCGGCGATGGCCTCGTCCACCGTATGACGACGGCCGAGTTCGGCCAGCGGGCCCTCGCGCAGCGACTGCACGCCGAGCGACACGCGGTTGACGCCGGCTGAGCGATAGCCGCGGAAGCGCTCGGCCTCGACCGAGGTCGGATTGGCTTCGAGGGTGATCTCGGCACGCGGATCGATGACCCAGTGCTTGGCAATTGCGTCGAGAATGCCCTCAACCGAGCGCGGATCCATCAGCGACGGGGTGCCGCCGCCGAAGAAGATCGACTGCACGGTGCGGCCCGGCGTCTGCTTGGCGAAATGCGCCAGCTCGGCGGCATAGGATTCGACATAGGTCGCTTCATCGAACTCGCCGCGGTGCACGTGCGAGTTGAAATCGCAGTACGGGCATTTGGCAGCGCAGAACGGCCAATGGACGTAAATGCCGAACAGGCCGTTGGAGCGGGGGTCGACGGAGTTGTGACCGAACGTTTCAGTGCTCAACGCCGCCTCCCAATGCATCATCGACGAATTTGGCGAAGGCGCGCGCCCGGTGGCTCAGGCCCACCTTGCCCGGGGCCCAGGAGTGCTTGGCCTCCGACGGCATCTCGCCGAAGGTGATGTCGTAGCCGTCGGGCATGAACACCGGATCGAAGCCAAAGCCCTTGTCGCCGCGCGGCGGCCACACCAGCGTGCCCTCGGCCTTGCCCTCGTAGATCACCTCGCGCCCATCGGGATGGGCAAGGCAGAGCGTGGCATTGAAACTGCCGCGGCGTTCGCCCGGGGTAATGGCGCCGACCGCCTGCAAGGCATCCTCGACCCGGCGCATGCCGACCATATAGTCGCGCCCGCCATGCGCCGAGGACCCAGCCCAGTCGGCGGTGTAGACGCCCGGTTTGCCACCGATGGCATTGACCGAGAGGCCGGAATCATCGGCCAGCGCGATATTGTTGGCAGCCACCGCAGCGGCATGCGCCTTGATGCGGGCATTCTCGACGAAGGCGGTGCCCGTCTCTTCCGGCTCGGGCAGGCCGAGCTCGCCGGCCGAGACCAGGTCGAGGCCGAATGGCGCCAGGAGTTCCTTGAACTCGGCGAGCTTGCCCGCATTGTGGGTCGCCAGCACCAGCCGGTCGCCGCGCCGCAATGTGAGCTTGCCTGCCATCAGCCGGTCTTTCCTTGCGGCATGACCTTCATCCGAAAACCGTCGCCACTTTTCAGGGTCATGCCAATGCCGCCTGCTGCATGGTGGTCAATTCACCAATGCCCTGCTCGGCCAGCCGCATCAGGCTATCGAGCTCGTCGCGGCTGAATGGCACCTGTTCGGCAGTGCCCTGGATTTCGACGAACTTGCCGGTGCCGGTCATGACGAAATTGGCATCGGTATGGGCCTCGACATCCTCGAGATAGTCGAGGTCGAGCACCGGGGTGCCGCGGTAGATGCCGCAGGAAATGGCCGCGACCGAATCGCGCAGCACCGGGCCTTTGGTGAGACCGCGGGCCTCGAGCCACTTGATCGCATCGGCCAGCGCCACATAGGCGCCGGTGATCGAGGCGGTGCGGGTACCGCCGTCAGCCTCCAGCACGTCGCAATCGAGCGTGATCTGGTTCTCGCCCAGGGCCTGCATATCGACCACGGCGCGGAGCGAGCGGCCGATCAGGCGCTGGATTTCCTGGGTGCGGCCCGACTGCTTGCCTTGCGCCGCTTCGCGCTTGGTGCGCGAACCAGTGGCGCGGGGCAGCATGCCGTATTCGGCCGTCACCCAGCCCATGCCGGAGCTGCGGCGCCAGGAGGGAAGCGTGGTTTCGACCGAGGCGGTAACGAACACCTTGGTCGAACCGAAGGTGACGAGGCAGCTGCCTTCGGCCTTGGGGGCGACGTTACGTTCGAGCGTTACGGCCCGCATCTGGTCTGGCTGGCGTCCGGAGGGCCGCATATGGTCAAATCACTCGTTCTTGGAAATGCTGTTAACCGCCTCTTAACCCTGACCGCCCCCTCGAACAAGCAGCGGCAACTTGGCGGCACAGGCCTTTCCGCCTAAATGGTGAATATGGCAGATCGCACAAAAGCTCCCGAAGACGTGCTCGCGGTGCTCAACGCACGCAGCCAGGACATCTTCCGCAAGCTGGTAGAGCGCTATCTCGATACTGGCACGCCGGTGGCCTCACGCGATCTGGCGCGCATGCTGAGCGTCGGACTGAGCCCCGCTTCGGTCCGCAATGTGATGGCCGACCTCGAAGACCTGGGGCTGATCGCCTCGCCCCATACCTCGGCCGGCCGGCTGCCGACGCAGCAGGGGCTGCGCTTCTTCGTCGACGCCATGCTGGAAATCGGTGCGGTCAACGAAGACGAAAAGGCCGCGATCGCCAAGCAGATCCACGGACCGGCAGTGCATGGCCAGGTCGAAGATCTGTTGACCGAGGCCAGCCAGTTGCTGAGCGGGCTCAGCCACGGCGCCGGCGTGGTGATCGCGCAGAAATCCGACCTGGTGCTGAAGCATATCGAGTTCATCCGGCTCGATGCCGAGCGCGCCATGGTGGTGCTGGTGGGCGAGGATGGCTCGGTGGAGAACCGGGTACTACCGCTGCCACCGGGGCTGACGGCGAGCGCCCTGACCCAGGCCTCGAACTACCTGGCGCATTTCGCCGTGGGCAAGACGCTCAACGAGACGCGCAAGGCCTTGCAGACGCAGCGCGAGGCCACGGTGCATGAGCTCGACGAGCTGACCCGAAAGCTGGTGGACGCGGGGCTCGCGACGCTTTCCGGCTCGGGCAGCGCCTCACCCCCAACTGTGATCGTGCGCGGCCGGGCAAACCTCATCAACGACACCATGGCGTCGGAGGAGCTGAGCCGGGTGCGGCAGCTGTTCGACGAGCTCGAAAGCCGCGACGGGCTGATCGAGCTGCTCGGCGATACCGAGACGGCGCAAGGGGTGAAGATCTTCATCGGCTCGGAGAACAAGCTGTTCTCGCTGTCGGGCTCGTCGGTGATCCTCAGCCCCTACAAGGATGCCAACCAGAAGGTGGTCGGGGTGCTCGGGGTCATCGGCCCGACCCGGCTCAACTACGCCCGCATCGTGCCGGTGGTCGATTACACTGCCAATGTCGTCTCGGCGATGATGGCCCGCAAAGCCTGAGGCGAAGCGGCGCGGAACCTTTCCGAGGCTTGAATCTTATCGCTCATTGGCCGATATGCGGGGCAAACGCGATGCGACAAAATCCAAGGTCCCAATGAACGACGATACGAACAAGCCCGAGGACGACAAGGCCGCTCCCACCGCGACCGAGACCACGGGCACCACTGAGCAGAAAACGTCCGAGCCGGCGGCGACGCCGGATCCGATCGAGGCCCTCAAGGCCGAGAACCAGGACATGCGCGACAAATTGCTGCGCACCATCGCCGAGATGGAAAACCTGCGCAAACGCACCGAGCGCGAGATCGCCGATACCCGGTCCTATGCCATTGCCGGCTTTGCCCGCGACATGCTGACCGCCACCGATTCGCTGAGCCGCGCCCTGATGGTGCTGCCGGCCGAGGCGCGCGACAGCTCGGACGCGACCATCAGATCGCTGATCGAGGGCATCGAGATGACCGAGCGCGAGATGCAGCGTTTGCTGGCCAAGCACGGCGTCAAGCCGATCGAGGCGGAAGGCCAGAAGTTCGACCCGCACAAGCACCAGGCGATGTTCGAGGTTCCTGATCCGTCGCGGCCGGAAGGCACGGTGGTGCAGGTGGTGCAGGCGGGCTTTGCCATCGGCGACCGGGTGCTGCGTCCGGCCATGGTCGGCGTCGCCAAGGGCGGCGGCGCCAACGGCGCCCCGGCCGAAGGCACGATCGACAAGAGCGTCTGATTTCACCGAGATCGGTGAGTTTTTCAAAGGGCGCTCCGGCGCCCTTTTTGTTGCCCGGTCGCGGAGGAGGAGCCCCATGGACAGCCTGTACGACGATGCCGAGCTCTACGATCTGGTTTCACCACCGGACGCGACGATGGCGCGCTTCTATGTCGAAGCGGCAGGTGGACCGGGACGACGGGTGCTGGACCTCGCCTGCGGCTCGGGCCGCTTCACCGTGCCGTTGGCGGAGAGCGGCGCGCTGGTGGTGGGCGGCGACCTCAGCGAGACCATGCTGGCGCGGGCTCGCGCCGCCACGGCGGACCGCGGTGTGTCGGCCGATTTCGTGCAACTCGACATGCGCGACTTCGTCCTCGGCCGGCATTTCGACGCCATCGTCATCGCCGCCAACTCGCTGATGCACCTCACGCGCCGAGCCGATCTCGACCGGGCCTTCTCGACCATCCGCCAGCACCTGGCTCCGGGCGGCCGGCTGGTCTTCGACGTGTTCGTGCCGAGCCCACGGCTGCTCAGCCTGCCAGCCGACCAGCGCGAGTTGCTGGGGGTGTTTGCGCATCCGAAGCTGGGCGAGGTCACGATCGAGGAAACGATCAGCTACGATCCGATCAGCCAGGTGATGCGCACCGACTGGTACTGGTCGACCGCCGAGCGTCGCGATTTCCGGCACACCCCGCTGGAGTTGCGGCAGATTTTTCCGCAGGAACTGCCGCTGCTGCTGGAGGCAGGCGGGTTGCGGCTGATCGAGCGGTTCGGCGATTTCGAGCGCGGGCCGCTGACGGCGGCGAGCCACCGGCAGGTGTGTCTGTGCATGGTCGCTTAACCCGGCGGCGCCCCTGTCGTCCCCTCTCCCTCGGGGGAGAGGTGACAAAGCGCTAGTTCGCCGACGAAACCACCAGGTCCGGGCAGCTGGTCACGTCGTACTTGGCGCCGGGCTTGCCCATCTCGGCGACGACGCGGCTGTCATAAGCATCGCGCAACGCGGTGATCGCCGCGTCGTCGTTGCCTTCGGCTTCCAGCATCATATCGGCGCGGCTGGCGAGATCGTCGGACCAGGCGCCATACTGGTCGCCTTCGGCGTCGTTGCCGGAATCATAGGCGTCGGTCGAGAGCCAGTAGAAGGCGCTGCCGCACCAGAGCAGCCGATCGGCGGCGGCCGAGGGCTCGCCCGCCGCAGCCGGCAGGGCCAGCAGCCCGATCAGCAATCCTTTCAGCGCAGCAACCCGCAGCATGTCTTCCTCAGGCGATTTCCCCGGCGAGGATCCGCTTGACCCCGGCGGCGTTCATATCGGCCCAGGCCTGGGCCAGCGACCCCGAGGTGTCGATGGCGCGGCAGGCGTCCTCGATCACGTAGGTCTCAAAGCCCGCATTGGCCGAATCGACTGCCGTCCAGTTGACGCAGAAATCGGTGGCAAGGCCAGCGATGAACAGCCGCTTGAACTTGCGCTCACGCAGGTAGCCTTCGAGCCCGGTCTTGGTCTTGCGGTCGGCCTCCTGGAAGCCGGAATAGGAATCGACCACCTCGTGATAACCCTTGCGGATCACCAACTGGGTATGCGGCAGCTCGATATCGGTAGAGAATTCGGCGCCGTGGGTGTCCCAGACGCAGTGGTCGGGCCACAGCACCTGCGGGCCATAGGGCAGCTCCATGATCTCGAAGGGCTTGGCGCCGGCGTGGCTCGAGGCGAACGAGATGTGGCCGCCCGGGTGCCAATCCTGGGTCATGGCGACGTTTTCGAAGCGGCGGCCGAGCCGGTTGATCGGGATGATGATCTCGTCGCCACCGGCAACGGCAAGCTTGCCGCCCGGAAGGAAATCATACTGCAGGTCGACCACGAGGAAGAGGTCGTCGGAACGGGGCGTGAGGGCCATGCGGGTCTTATCTATCTCATTGGCCGATGAGGGCCGAACAATCCTGAAATGAATAGGCGGCGCTGTCGCTGGCCCTGCCGGAACCGTTGACGACGCGACCGATGGAGTCTTCGAGGTCACTACGATAGTCGGCCAGCGCTTCGTCGGTGTAGCCGGCTTCAAGGTAGATCGGGATGGCACGCTGCAGCAGCAACGCCCCGCCATCGGCATAGACCTTGGCGGAAGCAAGTTTTTCGGGCGTGGCATCGGCCGGTGCGTCGCGGGTCATCAGCTCGAAGGCGGTGCCGCACCACATGTCCATCTGCGCTTCGGCCGGCACTTCCTGGGCCAGGGCCGCGCGCGGCAGCAGGGTCAGGGCCGCACAGACCGGGACGATGAGAAGGAACCTCAGCATAGTCGCGTTCCCCAAGATAGTCGTGTCCCCAAGCCGGCAACGAGCGCTTCTTAGACCATAACCGGGGCGGCAACGACAAGCCGGGTCGGCGCGCCGCGCCCCCCAGAAGCGGCTGGTGAGGTTTCTCTAACCAAGGCGATAGCCGGCCTTTGAGGCATAATGAACTAAAATGCTAAGCGAAAGCCGGCGCCAGCATCCCGTGCGCCAGGGTTTCGGTGATCGCGGGGTCGAGCCGAAAGCTTTCCTGCGCGTACCGATCCCGCTTTCTGGGGGCTATGTTGAAACTGACGATGCTGAGCGGGGCTGCCGCCCTGCTGCTGGTGGTGCTGCCGGGCGCGGCGCTGGCGGAAGACCTGACCTTCACCCTGACCAACAATTCGTCCTATGCGGTGAAGAGCCTGTTCACCTCGCCGGCCGATGTCGACACCTGGGAAGAGGACGTGTTCGCCGACAAGTACCTGCCGGCCGGCAACTATGTCGAGGTCACCATCGGCGACGGCCGCGAGCGCTGTGTCTATGACATGAAATTCGTGCTCGAGGACGATTCCGAGTTCATCGAACCGGCAGTCGACCTGTGCGAACTAGGTGAATACACACTGAGCGACGCGACCTGACGGCAATCGGATTGCTGCGCCCGTTGCGGTACGTTTCTGTACACCGGGCACGAAAAGCCGACCGATCTGGGTCAGTTCCCGCCAAAAGCCGGGACTTTGTGCCCGGACTGCGCTTGCACCCCCAAAAACCCCCTCCTATATAGCGCTCAAGGCCCGGTCACGGGTCAATTTCAACACGGGAACCCGGACACCCGCGAGGGATCAGGAACTGCCGGATGGGGTTTCATCCGGGTTCGCCAGGAAAGAGGCAGTAAGTATGGGTAAAGTCATCGGAATCGACCTCGGTACGACCAATAGCTGCGTTGCCGTCATGGACGGTTCGACGCCGAAGGTCATCGAGAACGCGGAAGGCGCACGCACCACGCCCTCCATGGTTGCCTTCACCAAGGACGGCGAGCGCCTCGTCGGGCAGCCGGCCAAGCGCCAGGCGGTCACCAACCCGGAAGGCACGCTGTTCGCCGTGAAGCGCCTGATCGGTCGGCGCTACAACGACCCGATGGTCGAAAAGGACAAGGGCCTGGTGCCCTTCAAGATCGTCAACGCCGACAACGGCGATGCCTGGGTCGAGGTCGAGAGCAAGAAGTATTCTCCCTCGGAAGTCTCGGCGATGATCCTGACCAAGATGAAGGAAACCGCCGAGTCGTATCTCGGTGAGAACGTCACGCAGGCGGTGATCACCGTGCCGGCGTACTTCAACGATTCGCAGCGGCAGGCCACCAAGGATGCCGGCAAGATCGCCGGGCTGGAAGTGCTCCGCATCATCAACGAGCCGACGGCGGCAGCGCTTGCCTACGGACTCGACAAGAAGAACACCGGCACCATCGCGGTCTATGACCTGGGCGGCGGTACCTTCGATATTTCCGTTCTGGAGATCGGCGACGGCGTGTTCGAGGTGAAGTCGACCAACGGCGACACCTTCCTCGGCGGCGAAGACTTCGACATGCGTCTGGTCGATTACCTGGCGGCCGAGTTCAAGAAGGATCAGGGCATCGACCTCAGGAGCGACAAGCTCGCACTGCAGCGCCTGAAGGAAGCGGCTGAGAAGGCCAAGATCGAACTCTCGAGCTCGACCCAGACCGAGATCAACCTGCCCTTCATCACCGCCGATGCGTCTGGTCCCAAGCACCTGACGCTGAAGCTCACCCGCGCCAAGCTCGAGAGCCTCGTCGACGACCTGATCCAGAAGACCGTCGAGCCGTGCCGGCAGGCGCTGAAGGATGCCGGCGTTTCGGCCGCGCAGATCGACGAAGTGGTGCTGGTCGGCGGCATGACCCGCATGCCCAAGGTCATCGAGACGGTGAAGCAGTTCTTCGGCAAGGAACCGCACAAGGGTGTGAACCCTGACGAGGTCGTTGCCATGGGCGCCGCCATCCAGGCCGGTGTGCTGCAGGGCGACGTCAAGGACGTGCTGCTGCTCGACGTGACCCCGCTGTCGCTGGGCATCGAGACGCTGGGTGGCGTGTTCACCCGACTCATCGATCGGAACACGACCATTCCGACCAAGAAGAGCCAGACCTTCTCGACCGCCGAGGACAACCAGAACGCGGTGACCATCCGCGTGTTCCAGGGCGAACGCGAGATGGCTGCCAACAACAAGCTGCTCGGCAATTTCGACCTCGCCGGCATCCCCCCGGCGCCGCGTGGCGTGCCGCAGATCGAAGTCACTTTCGACATCGACGCCAACGGCATCGTCAACGTCTCGGCCAAGGACAAGGGCACCGGCAAGGAGCAGCAGATCCGCATCCAGGCCTCGGGCGGGCTGTCGGACGCCGATATCGAACGGATGGTCAAGGAAGCCGAACAGAACGCCGACGCCGACAAGAAGAAGCGTGAAGCGGTGGAAGCCAAGAACCAGGGCGAATCGCTGATCCACTCGACCGAGAAGTCGCTGAAGGACTACGGCGACAAGGTCACGGCCGAAGAGAAGGCCGCCATCGAAACGGCGATCGCCGACCTCAAGGGCGTGCTCGAAGGCGACGACGCCGACGCGATCAAGGAGAAATCCGCGACGCTGGCCGAAGCTTCGATGAAGCTGGGCGAGGCGATGTACAAGCAGAGCCAGGCGGAAGCCGAGGCCAAGGCCGAAGGCGGCGAACAGCCGGCCGACGACGATGTGGTCGACGCCGAGTTCGAAGAGGTCAAGGACGACAAGCGGTCGGCCTGATCCACAAAACTAACTTTGAGAAGGGCCTGGCAGTCGCCGGGCCCTTTTCGTTTCACGTGAATCAGGGCCATTTGTCCGCAATCTTGCCGCAGGTCGGCCCAACTGTTTTCACATCCGCCGCCGATGTTGGGCGGGCTGAAGGTGGCGCCAACTGTCAGCAGCAGGGCGCCTAGAGGCAGCAGCCGAAACCCAGGGCCGGGGAACGGATGCTGAGGGCGGACTTCGAAAGGACTATCAATGTCATCGGTTGAGGTGCGGAGGTTCGCCGAAAACGGCGATCTCCATGCAGCGGATGCCGCGCCTGAAGAGCGGCTCGACGCCGACATGCGCCACGTACTCAACGTGCTGCAGTCGATGGGCGGCAAGCGCATCGACGAGTGCCGCTCGCCCGAAGCGCGTGCGCTGCCCACCCTCGACATGGCGCTGCGCCGGATCCTGCGCGACCAGGTCGACGACATGGGCGTCGGCATGGAGATGCGGCTGATCCCCGGCCCCACCGATGAGATCCGCGCTCGCATCTATGTGCCGCAGAACGATATCGTCATGGGCCTGAGGCCGATGGTGCTGTTCCTGCATGGCGGTGGGTTCGTGCTGGGCGATGTCGACAACTACGACGCGACGCCGCGCGCCATTGCCGCGCGCACCGGCGCAGTGGTGGTTTCGGCGCATTACCGGCAGGCACCCGAACACCGCTTCCCGGCCGCGCACGAGGACGCCTACGCGGCATGGAACTGGTTGCTCGAACATGCCGAATCCCTTGGCGGCGATGCCAGGCGCGCGGCGATTGTCGGCGAGGGCTCGGGCGGCAACCTGGCCGTCAACATCGCGCTCAGGGCGCGGGCCGAAGATAAACCGCTGCCGATCCATCTGGGTCTGGTGACGCCGATGGCGGCGATGCTGTTCGACCTGCCGTCGCACATCCAGCACGCCCATACTTTCCCCTACTCCACCGCGACGCTCGAATGGGCGGCGCGCAAGCTGTTCCGCAAGAAGGACGAGGCGCACGACGCCCGGATGAACATTGCCGGGCGCACCGACCTCGCCGGACTGCCGCCGGCGACGATCATTCTCGCCGATGCCGATCCGCTGCGCTCGGAGGGCGAGGCACTGGCCGATGCGATGCGCCGTTCCGGCGTCTGGGTCGACATGACAACCTACGAGGGCGTGACGCACGGCTTCTTCGGGCTCTATCGCATCGTCAACAAGGCGATGTTCGCGCAGGGCCAGCTCGGCCGGAACCTTGCGGCGGCGTTCGGCGCCTGACCCGACCTCTGGTGGAAAAGTCACACCGGGCACGTACGTCGACAGCTTGGCCTCGATAGTGTTGCCGTCGGGCATCAGAGTACTTATCTAGGCCGAATGCCTGATGCGGGGCGCAGGCAACCAAGGACAAGGCCGATTGGCGAAACGCGATTTTTATGAAGTGCTCGGGGTGCCCAAGGGCGCCGACGAAGCGGTGCTGAAAGGCGCCTACCGCAAGCTTGCGATGCAGTTCCATCCGGACCGCAATCCGGGCAATACCGAGGCGGAACATAAGTTCAAGGAAATCAGCGAGGCCTACGACACGCTGAAGGACCCGCAGAAGCGGGCCGCCTACGACCGCTTCGGCCATGCTGCGTTCGAGAATGGCGGACGCGGGCCGGCCGGGTTCGGGCCAGAGTTCACCTCGTCGATGTCCGATATCTTCGAGGATATCTTCGGCGACTTCATGGGCGGCCGCGGCCGCGGTGGCCAGTCCCGGCTGCGCGGCTCGGATCTGCGCTACAATCTCGAAATCAGTCTCGAAGAGGCATTTGCCGGCCGCACCGTCGACATCGACGTGCCGACGCTCGCCACCTGCGATACCTGCGAAGGCTCGGGCGCCAAGCCGGGCACCGGCATGTCGACCTGCCGCCACTGCAATGGCCAGGGCAAGGTGCGCGCGGCGCAGGGCTTCTTCACCATCGAACGCACCTGCCCGATCTGCAATGGCCGTGGCCAGATCCTCGAGCAGCCCTGCACCGATTGCGGTGGCCAGGGCCGCCGGCAGCAGAACCGCACGCTCAGTGTCGATATCCCCAAGGGCATCGAGGACGGTACCCGCATCCGGCTCGCCAATGAGGGTGAGGCGGGGCTGCGCGGCGGACCGCCGGGCGACCTCTACATCTTCATCTCGATCAAGCCGCACGACCTGTTCCAGCGCGACGGCGCCGACCTTTACGCCCGCGTGCCGATCGCTATGACCACCGCGGCTCTGGGCGGCGAATTCGAAGTGCCGACGCTGGACGCGGCCCGGGCCCGGGTGAAGGTCTCGTCCGGCACCCAGCCCGGCCAACGGGTCCGGCTCAAGGGCAAGGGCATGCCGGTGCTGCGCTCCAAGGATTTTGGCGATCTTTACGTGCAGCTCGACGTCGAGACGCCGCAGAGCCTCAGCAAACGCCAGCGCGAGCTGCTCGAGGAGTTCGAACGCGAGTCGACGCGGGAAAATTCTCCGACCAGTGAGGGCTTCTTCGCCAAATTGAAGAGCCTGTTCGAGAACTAGGGCGGTCGACTGAGGTGAGATACGCGGCATAAAGGCCCCCTCACCCGGCCCTGCGGGCCGACCTCTCCCCCCAGGGAGAGGTGGTCGTGGGGCACGATCATGCCACAGCTTCACCTCTCCCTCTGGGGGAGAGGTCGCTGCGAAGCGGCGGGTAAGGGGGCCTTTGCGGCGCAGCGCCAGATCGGCTAGCTCTAGCGCATGACCATCGAAGCCCCTCCCCCCAAGACTGCCATTACCATCTGTGGTTCGCTGCGTAAGGACTCGATCAATGAGCCATTGCGCCGCCACATGTCGGCGAAGCTGCGCGAAGCCGGCGTTGTCGTCACCGATCTCGACCTCCGCGAGTTCGAGATGCCGATCTTCAACCAGGATATCGAGGATGCCGGCGAGACGCCCGAGGCAGCCAAACGCCTGGCGCAGATGTTCCGCGAGCACGATATCGTGCTGATCATCAGCCCCGAATACAATGGCGGGGTGACGCCGCTGATCGCCAACCTCGTCTCCTGGGTCAGCCGCGAGAAGCCGAACCCGTTCAAGCATGCGGTGTTCGGCATCGGCGGGATGAGCGACGGCAAGTATGCGACGATCTTCGCGCTGTCGCATCTGCGCGACTCGCTGAGCAAGATCGGCGCCCTGGTGGTGCCGACGCTGCTTGGGCTGGGCCCCTACCCCGATGTGCTGGATGAGGACGGCGCGCCGAACGAAGGCAACATCAAGTGGAAGGTCGGCCAGATGGTGCGCGAGCTGACGCATTTCTCGCGCGGCGGCATCTGAGATGTATGCGCTCTACGTCACCCACCCGGAAGTGGTGATCGACCCCAATGTGGCGACACCGCGCTGGGGGCTGTCCGCGCTCGGTCGCCAGCGCGCAGAACGTTTTGCGAACCACCCACTGGTGAATGACCTGACGCGCCTCGTTTCGAGCACGGAAACCAAGGCACTCGAGCTGGCGGCCATTCTTGCGACGCGGTGCAAAGCCCCTGTGGACAGCGGGGATAAGTTCGATGAGAACGACCGTCGGAGTACCGGTTTTGTTCCCACGGCGCGCTTCGAGGCACTGGCCGATGCGCTGTTCGCCCGTCCCGATGAGTCGGTGGAAGGCTGGGAGACGGCACGCGACGCGCAGCGGCGGGTGGTTAATGGGTTCAATGAGGTGCTGGATGGGCACGATGCGACCAAGCCGATCGGCTTTACCGGCCATGGCGCCGTCGGGACACTGCTGAAGTGCCATCTCGGCGGGCGGATGATCGCACGATCCGAGGACCAGCGCCGCATCGGCAACCCGGGCGGCGGCAATGTCTTCGTGGTGCGGCTAAGTGATCGCAAATTGCTGACCGACTGGATCGCGATGGAGGATCTGCCGGCGAGGATCGAGGGGCTCTAGACGTCGGCTGCGCCACAGCGCCCCCTCGCCCCTCTGGGGAGAGGGCCGGGGTGAGGGGCCCCAAGTGCGCTGCAGTCCGCTGTCTGATGGGGACCACTGATTTGCCGGTGTGCTTGGCTGCCCCTCACCCTGACCCTCTCCCCAGAGAGGGGCGAGGGGACGCAGTGGGCACCGCCGGTGTTTCCGAAGCGCCTAGGCGCCGTCCTTCCGGCCCGGCGCCCACTCCCCTAATCCGAACAGCTCCACTGCATCCTCGAGCGCCAGCTTCAGCCGGTCGAGCCGTGCCACCTCGTGGTCGATCTCACGCAAGCGAGTCGGGCCGGCCAGCGGCGCCCGCGACAACAGTTCGGTCCCCGCCTCGGTCAGCCCGACCAGCCGCGCACGGCGATCCCGCGGATCGGTCTTTACCGTGACGAGGTCCATGCGGCGCAGCTCGTCGATCGATTGGCCGAGCGTTGCTGGGTGCATCACCAGCGCCTTGCGCAATGCGGCGAGCGGTAGCTGCGGCCTTTCGGCGCAGATACGCAGCACGGCGAGCTGCAGCCCAGTGATGCCGAAACGCTTCTTCAGGTCGGCATGGAAAGCCTCGGTGGCACGCTCGAGCCGCACCCAGGCGACAATGGCGGAAAGCGCCTGCTGCTGCATGATTGATCTATGATTCCATCGTGTTGCGTGGACGCTATGGCGGCATAGCATCACGCGCAAGCGGGCATTTTTGCTTGCCCGATTCGCTCCGCTATGGCACTGACCGGAAAATCCGGAGACATCTGATGGCAGGCACCCTGATCGTCGCGCTCGATCTCGACACTCGAGACGAGGCGGAACGCTTGATCACGCAACTCGGCGATGCAGTCGATTTCTACAAGATCGGCTACCAGCTGTTCTATGGCGGCGACGGCCTCAACCTGGGCAAAGCGCTGCTCAACGCCGGCAAGCGGGTATTCTTCGATCTCAAGATGCTGGATATCGACAACACGGTCGAAAAGGGCGTCGCGGCGATCGCCAGAACCGGCGCCACCATGGTCACCGTGCACGCCTATCCACAGTGCATGCGCGCGGCGGTGCGCGGCGCGGCCGGATCGGAGCTCTGCGTACTGGGCGTATCTGTGCTGACCTCGATGGACGATGCCGACCTCGCCGAGGCCGGCTTTGCCCGCGACACCGCCGGGCTCGTCGCGCTCAGGGCGCAACAGGCTCGCGACGCTGGCATCGGCGGGCTGGTCAGCTCACCACACGAGGCCGAGATGGTCCGCTCGATCGTCGGGCCGAACCTTGCCATCGTCACCCCGGGGATCCGGCCGGCGGGTAGCGCACATGGCGACCAGAAACGGGTGACTGGTCCCGCCGAAGCGCTCGCCGCCGGCGCCTCGCACCTGGTGGTCGGCCGGCCGATTACCGCCGCGGCCGATCCGGTGAGCGCCGCACAGGCGATCCTCGCCGAGATGGCGGGCGGCACCCGGCTGGCATGACCGCGCCGGCTGGGCTATAGGCGACGGGGTTCGGGTTAGGAGCAGGCATGTCTGATCTCAAGGTCGCCATCGCTGGCGCAGGCGGCAAGATGGGCGCGGCAAACATCCGTGCCATTGCCGCAAACCCGGGCATTACCGTTATTTCCGCGTTGGATCGCACCGGTACGCCGGGCATCGGCAAGGACGCGGGCGAACTGGCTGGGATCGAGGCGCTTGGTGTCGCGATCACCGACGATGTCGCGGCCGCGCTCGCGGGTGCCGATGCGATCATCGATTTCACTGCGCCCGTCAACTCCGTGGCGCTGGCGCGGGAGGCGGCGAAGCGAGGGCTCGTCCACATCATCGGCACCACCGGCTGCAGCGAGGCGGACGACGCGGCGATCCGCGAAGCGGCAGCGGCAGCGCGCATCGTCAAATCCGGTAACTTCTCGCTTGGCGTAAACCTGCTGCTGGGGCTGGTGAAGCAGGCAGCCGCGGCGCTGCCGGGCTTCGACATCGAGATTCTTGAGATGCACCACAACAAGAAAGTCGACGCCCCCTCGGGCACGGCGCTGATGCTCGGCGAGGCGGCGGCGCGCGGCCGCAACGTCGACCTGAAGAGCCACTCGGTGCGGGTGCGCGACGGCCATACCGGGCCGCGCGAGGCAGGCAGTATCGGCTTTGCGACGCTGCGCGGCGGCAACGTCATCGGCGAGCACCGGGTAATTCTCGCAGGGCCGAGCGAGCGGATCGAGCTCAACCACATCGCCGACAACCGGGCGTTGTTCGCCGACGGTGCGGTGCGCGCGGCGCTTTGGGCCCGCGGCCAGCAGCCGGGTCTTTACTCCATGGCCGACGTGCTCGGCTTCAACTGACAAGGGTATCTCAGATGACCGGAACGCTGATCCTCGTTCGCCATGGCCAGAGCGACTGGAACCTCAAGAACCTGTTCACCGGCTGGCGCAACCCCGACCTTACCGAGCAGGGGGTCGGCGAAGCCCGCCACACCGGCAAGACGCTGAAGGCGGCCGGCTATACGCCCGACGTCTACTTCACCTCGGCACTGCGTCGGGCCCAGCACACGCTCGACCTGATCCTGGAAGAACTCGGGATCACCGAGGTGACGATCACCCGGTCGAAACTGCTCAACGAGCGCGACTACGGCGACCTCAGCGGTCTCAACAAGGATGATGCGCGGGCCAAGTGGGGCGAAGAACAGGTGCTGATCTGGCGCCGGTCGTTCGACGTGCCGCCGCCGGGCGGCGAGAGCCTCAAGGACACGGCGGCTCGCACCCTGCCCTATTACGAGGCCGAGATCGTGCCGCTCCTCAAGGCCGGCAAGACCGTGCTGGTCGCGGCGCATGGCAATTCGCTGCGCTCGATCGTCATGGCGATCGAGAACCTGACGCCCGATGAGATCCTGAAGCGCGAAATCGGCACCGGTGAGCCGGTGATCTACAAGATCGGCGCCGATGGAAAGCTGGCGGAGAAGGTGGCGATCTAGGCGGCGGAGCCGATAGAGACGGCCCCCTCCCATCCTCCCCCATGAAGGGGGAGGTGCCCTGCCAGTGTGCTTGGCACGATCGAAGACAGAGCCTCTGTTCTTCACCTCCCCCTTGATGGGGGAGGCTGGGAGGGGCCGTCTGCTCCAGTCAGCCTTAAGCTCCCACCACTCCCGACTCCCAGCCAAGGATCGCCCGCTTGCGCGGCACGCCCCAGTGGTAGCCGGTCAGCGCGCCGCTGGTGCCCACCACGCGGTGGCACGGCACCACGAAGCTGATCGGGTTCTTGCCCACCGCGGCCCCGACGGCGCGGGCTGCGGTCGGTCGGCCGATATGATTGGCGACCTTCTGGTAGGTGGTGGCCTTGCCGACCGGGATCTTCAGCAGCGTCTCCCAGACCTGCACCTCGAAATCGGTGCCGATCAGGACGACGCGCACCGGCTGCTCGGGATCCCAGCGGTTGGGGTCGAACACCCGGGCGGCGACCGGCGCCACTGCCTTGTCGTCGCGCCGATAGCTGGCATTGGGCCAGCGGTTGGCCAGATCGTCGAAAGCTTCCTCGATCGACATATTCTCGTCGGCGAAGCCGATGCCGCTCAGCCCATACTCGGTCATGGTCAGCACCGCGGTGCCGAACGGCGAGGGAGCAGCGCCCCAGACCATCTCGAGACCTTCGCCGCGGGCGCGAAAGGCGCCGGGCGGCATGGCTTCATGGGTGACGAACAGATCGTGCAGCCGCGAGGTCGAGGAGAGGCCCACCTCATAGGTGGTGTCGAGCACGCTCTGCTGATCGGCCAGGAGCTTTTTGGCGTGATTGAGCGCCACGGCCTGGGCGAAGCTCTTGGGGCTCAGGCCGCACCAGCGGCGGAACAGATCGGTGAGCTGCCGCTCGGTCAGCCCGAGGGCGCGGGCAAAGCGCGGCAGATCGGTTTCGTCGGGCAGCGTCTCGCTGAGATAAGCGATGGCGGCCTGGACGGTCTCGTAGTCCGAGTTGGCGATGATGGTTTCGTGCTTGCTCATGATGAGCGGAAGATAGGCGCGCCGAGCCGCCGTTGCGACCCGGTTTTGACGGTGGGACAGGGGTATTCAGAGGCATGGCACCTCCAAATACTCGATGTCATCCCTGCGCAAGCAGGGACCCATCTTTCCACTGGTGCTGGCTGAGCGTTGGGTCCCTGCTTGCGCAGGGATGACACCGGTGGGGTGGAGGCGCTGAGTCCTAAACTGGCCAGACGATCAAACCCGCGCCCGCTTCAGGGCGGTGCCGAAGGCTTTGGCAAAACTCGACTTCTCGTCCTGGTTGAGAAACTGGCCGAGCACGATGTCACGGTCGCGGGTGCGCAAATGCAGAGCCACCGTGCGCTCATTGTAATCGCGGTCGACCACCAGCTTGACGAAATACGGGTTGAAGCGGCTCAGCGTCTCCTTGCCGGTGCCGTCGACCTGCTTCAGTTCGAGTTGGTCGGGCCACAGCGTTACTTCCTCGTAGCGCTTGCCGTCGCGCTGGCTCGAACGCATCGCCCACCAGATCAGCGCAATATCGAGGCCGAGGAAACCGACGATCGGCCAGGCGCCCATCGAAAAGAAAATGATGCCGGGGATGGTGGCAAGCAGCGCCAGCAGAACGATAACGACGCGAAAACCCTTGCGTCCCAGCGATCGATGGGGCGTCAGCTTTGCCGCGAACAGCGGCCTCGCTTGCGTTTGGGTCGTCATCTTGGGCATCACTATAGGCTCAGAATCAGGATGACGGAAATGGCGCAGCAAAAAGTGAAGCGACTGCCGAAAGCAGATGTCGAAGCCATTTTCGGCGCTTTTGCGGCAGCCGAGCCCGAACCGAAGGGCGAACTCGACTACGTCAACCCTTTCACGCTCCTGGTTGCCGTGGTGCTTTCGGCACAGGCGACCGATGCCGGAGTGAACAAGGCGACCAAGCTGTTGTTCCAGCTGGCGGACACGCCGGAGAAGATGGTGGGGCTCGGCGTCGCCGAGATCGAGGACAAGATCAAGACCATCGGGCTGTTCCGCAACAAGGCCAAGAACGTCTTTGCGCTGAGCCAGCAGCTGATCGAAAGGTTCGATTCCAAGGTGCCTGAAGATCGCGAGGCGCTGGAGAGCCTGCCGGGCGTCGGGCGGAAGACGGCGAACGTGGTGCTCAACATCGCCTTCAGGCAGCCGACCATCGCGGTCGACACGCACCTGTTCCGGGTTGCCAACCGCACCGGGCTGGCGCCGGGCAAGACGCCGCTCGAGGTCGAGACCGGGCTACTGAAGATCGTGCCGGACCAGTACCTGCTGCACGCGCACCACTGGCTGATCCTGCACGGGCGATATATCTGCAAGGCGCGCAAACCCGATTGCTGGCGCTGCATCATTTCCGAGTGGTGCCGGTTCGAGCCGAAGACGCCGCCGCCGAAGGGGACCTGAAGCGGACCCCCCCGGCAGCCGGGCCTTCTCCCGCAAGGGGAGAAGGCACCGACTGATAGTGTTGAGACCCGTTACACCCCATAGCCGCGCGCCATGGCGGCGGCAAAGCTCGGGATGAACACCAGCAGCACAGCCTGCAGATAGAGAAAGCGGCGGGCGCTGGAGACTTCCGCTGCGGCAGGCGTAAACCCCGCATCGGCTTTGGCCGCCTTCACCCAGCGCAGGACCGCCACCGTCGGCGCGATCGAGGCAAGCCCCACGCCGAGGAAGGCGATCATCTTGGCCCAGAACACCCAGTTGCCGACATAGTACTCCCAACCGGCAGAGCCGAAGGTGACCCTGAGGATGCCGACGACGATGACCAGCATCGCCATCCCGCCGTAGGCGCGGTCGAGCGAAGCGAGCTGGCCGAGGCGCTTGCCTTCGATGCCCGGCCGCAACAGCACGAACTCGGCGGCGAAGATCGCCACCAGGGTGAAAACGGCAAGGTGGTGGGCAATGGCGAGGATCAGGTCGGTCATCATGTCGCTCCTGGGCTGGCGGAATGTGCCTCGACCAGTGGGAGGCAGCATGTTAACACTGTTCTCATCCAGATAATCCCGCATGTGAGCAATGTCAACATCTGAACCATCCGACCGCTATCATCATGGCGACCTGCGCCGGGCGCTGGTGGAAACGGCGCTGGAACTGCTGATCGAGGGTGGCACCGAAGCGCTGGGAATGCGTGAACTGGCGCGCCGGGTCGGCGTCTCGGCCGCGGCGCCCTATCGGCATTTCCGCGACAAGCAGGCGCTGATCCAGGCGGTGGCGGCAGCCGGGTTCGCGCTGTTCCGTGAAACGGTCGACGGCGCCAAGGAGGGGGTGGCAGCAGAGGACCAACTGGGGGCCATGGCCGAGGCCTATGTGCAGTTCGCCCTGCGCTACCCGCGGCTCTATCGACTGATGTTCTCATCCGAGCTTGGCAGGTTCGAGGACAAGGATTTACGTCGCGCCGCCGATGCCGCCTATGAAAGCCTGGCGGTGGCGGCGGCGAAGGCGGATCCCGACTCCCCCGGCGAAGCAGCGATCAGCGCCTGGGCCTTCGTTCACGGGCTCTCGATGCTGCTGCTCGACGAGCAGTTGCTCGGGGTTTCCGCCGCCAATGCCGAGCCGCTGATCCGAGCGTTGACCCGCCGGCACGCGCAACGCTTCGGCAAGCCGCACCCCGCCTGAGGTTGGCGTTGCATGGGAGCGCAATCTCATTTATTCCCGGCGCGGCTCATTTTTCCCCCATTCATTGAAGGATCGCCGATGGCCGAGGCCCGGTTCGACGTTCTCACCATCGGCAACGCCATCGTCGACGTCATAGCTCCCATCGATCCCGGCTTCCTCGAACGCGAAGGCCTGTCGGAAGGCATCATGCATCTGGTCGATGCCGAACGCTCAGCCTACCTCTATGAGCGGATGCCGGCGGAGAAGCGCCAGATCTCCGGTGGCAGCTCGGCCAATACAGCGGCCGGCGTCGCCTCGCTCGGGGGCCGCGCCTCGTTCGTCGGCAAGGTGGCCGACGACGAGCTGGGCGACGTGTTCGCCGACGACCTCGAACGCATCGGCGTGCACTACGGCGTGTCGCGCCTCGCCGATGGCCCGGCGACCGCCCGCTCGATGATCCTGCTGTCCTCGGATGGCGAGCGGACAATGAACACCTATCTGGGCGCCTGCCACCAGCTGACTACCGCCGACATCAAGGAAGACGAGATCGGCGGCGCCACGGTCACCTACATGGAAGGGTTCCTGTGGGACCCGACCGAGGCCAAGAAGGCCTTCGTGATGGCGGCGCACTACGCGCACAAGCACGAACGCGCCGCCTCGTTCACACTCTCCGATCCGTTCTGCGTCAACCGCTACCGCGACGAGTTCCTCGACCTGATCCGGTCGAAGACCATGGACATCGTGTTTGGAAATGTCGAAGAGCTGAAGTCGCTGTACCAGACGGACCTCCACGGCGCCGTGCAGGCAATCGCCAAGGACGCGGAGCTGGCCGCCATCACCATGGGTGCCGAGGGCGCGATGGTGGTGCACCAGGGCGAGATCATCACCGTCCCCGCTTACGCGGTGAAAGAGGTGGTCGACGTCACCGGCGCCGGCGACCTGTTCGCCTCGGGATTCCTGCTGGCGATCGCGCGGGAACGCGACTTCCGCACCGCACTGCAGGCGGGGTGCCTCGCCGCCAGCGAGGTGATCTCGCATATCGGCGCCCGGCCGGTGGCGGATCTCAAGGCGCTGGCGGCTGAGAAGAGCATCGGGATTTAGGCGCGATCTCTCCTTGGTCCTCCACCGCGTAGCGGGGGAGGGGGACCACGCGCAGCGTGGTGGAGGGGGCGGCCAAACGAACAGGCTACTCCACCTCCGACAGGGCCAGGCCGATCATGATCAGCACCGCTTCGATCGAACGATCATCCAGCACGTCGGCAGCACTGAACCGCAGCACTCGTATCCCCTGCTCGTTAAGCCAGGCGTCTCGCCGCTCGTCGTGCAGCGCCTGCTGCACGAAGTCATGCGCTGCGCCGTCGACCTCTACGGCCAGCTTTCTGCTGGAGCAGTAGAAATCCAGAATGTAGGGACCGGCCGGATGCTGGCGCCGAAAATGCTTTGCCAACTGCCTGCGACGTAGCTCGCCCCAGAGAATGATCTCTGGCAGCGTCATCTCTCGCCTCAAGCGTTTGGCACGCTTCAGCGTGACGATCGATCCGCGCACTTGGTCGCCCCCTCCACCAAGCTTCGCTTGGTCCCCCTCCCCCGCTCACGCGGTGGAGGACCACGGAGAGATCGTGCCACGCCTTAGCGGAACTCTCAAACCTTCCGCAGCGCCACGCGTTCGATCGCGTGGCTCGGGCCCTTGGTCAGCACCAGGTCGGCGCGGCTGCGGGTTGGCTGGATGTTGTCGCGAAGGTTCGGGAGGTTGATCTCTTTCCAGGCCCACATGCCGAACGCCTCGGCTTCTTCGGTGCTCATCTTGGTAAAACGGTGAAAGAAGCTCTTGGGGTCGGCGAAGGCGGTTTCGCGGAGGCGCCGGAAGCGCTCCATGAACCAGGTGGTCAGGTCATTCTCGTCGGCATCGATGAAGATCGAGAAATCGAGGAAGTCGGAGGCGAACAGGATCGGCTTGCCGGATTTCGGCAGCTCGCCCGGCTGCAGGATGTTGAGCCCCTCGACGATCAGGATGTCGGGCCGGTCGATGGTGATGAACTCGCCGTCGATGACGTCGTAGACGAGGTGCGAGTAGACCGGCACCTTCACGTCGGGCTTGCCCGACTTGATGTCGGAAAGGAACCGGATCAGCGCGCCGCGATCATAGCTTTCGGGAAAGCCCTTGCGGTCGGCGAGCTTGAGCTCATCGAGTTTCGCGTTGGAGTAAAGGAAGCCGTCGGTGGTGACGAGGTCGACCTTGGGGGAACTCGGCCAGCGACTGAGCAGCGCCTTCAAGATACGCGAGGTGGTGGATTTGCCCACCGCCACCGAGCCGGCAACGCCGATGATGTACGGCACCTTGCGGCCGTCGGCGCCGAGGAATTTGGTCGAGGCGCGGTGCAGCTGCTGCGTCGCTTCGACATAGAGCGAGATCAGACGGCTCAGCGGCAGGTAGATTTCCTCGGCCTCGGTGAACGAGATCGGGTCGGTCAGGGCGCGCAGACGCTTGACGTCATCGGCGTCGAGCGTCATCGGCTCGTCGGCGCGAAAGCCGCTCCACTCGGCCTTGCTGAAATAGTGGTAGGGCGCGAGCTCGAGCTTCTTGACCCCCATCAGCCCTGAGCCTTCCCGCGCGACGCCTTTTCTTCGAGCCCCGATTGGGCCGTGCGGCGCTCGAGCTGCGCCATCACGTCGGCGAGCGGCACGCCGGCGGCGCGGAGCAGCACCAAGAGGTGGTAGATCACGTCGGAGGCTTCGCCTTCGGTGCCCTTCTTGTCCTTGGTCACCGAGGCGATGATGATCTCTGCGGCTTCCTCACCGAACTTCTTGGCGCAGCGTTCGACCCCGCCGGCCAAGAGCTTTGCGGTGTAGCTTTCATCGGGCGAGGCGCCGGCACGGGCAGCGATGCGCTTATCCAGGTCTTCGAGGCTGAAGCTCACAGAAACTCTCCCGCGTTGGAATCACGCCGCATCGGAATGCCGTGGCGCTCCATGTAGTCCTTGGCTTCGCCCACCGTGTAGGTGCCGAAGTGGAAGATCGAGGCGGCGAGCACCGCCGAAGCGTGCCCCTCCTTCACCCCGTCGACCAGGTCGTCGAGCGAGCCGACGCCGCCCGAGGCAACCACCGGCACATGCACCGCGTCGGCGACCGCACGGGTGAGCTTCAGATCGAACCCCGACTTGGTGCCGTCGCGATCCATCGAGGTGACCAGCAGCTCGCCAGCCCCGCGCTCGACCATCTTTGCGGCGAACTCCACTGCGTCGAGCCCGGTCGGGTTGCGCCCGCCATGGGTATAGATTTCCCATTCGTCCATATTCTGCTGCCCCGGCGCCTGCACTTGCCGCCGCCGCGCATCGACCGAAACGACGATGCACTGGTCGCCGAACTTGTCGGCGGCGCGGGCAATGAAATCCGGGTCGTTCACCGCCGCCGAGTTGATCGACACCTTGTCGGCGCCGGCGAGCAGAAGTTTGCGGATATCCTCGAGCTTCCGGATGCCGCCGCCCACCGTCACCGGCATGAAGCAATGCTCGGCGGTGCGCGCCACCACATCGAAAATGGTGTCGCGGTTCTCGTGGCTGGCGGTGATATCGAGGAAGGTCAGCTCGTCGGCACCGGCGGCGTTGTAGGCGATGGCGGCTTCGACCGGATCGCCGGCATCGATCAGGTCGACGAACTGCACGCCTTTGACGACGCGGCCGTCTTTCACATCGAGGCAAGGGATGATGCGGGTCTTGAGGGTCATTGGCGGAGATCCGAAGGCGGGCGCTTCAGCTTTGCATAGATGGCGAAACCGAAGGAGAACACCCAGAAGAAGAAAGCGAACAGCCCGGCGAGGCCGAACAAGGTGGGGAGGATGCCGGTGAAGCCGGCATAGACCAGCGCCAGGATGGGCGCCAGCGCCAGCGGATACCACCAGAGGCGCACCCGCCTGACCAGCACGGGCTTGTTCCGGAGCTTTGCCATCAGGCGGCTCGCTGTTTCAGCAGTGCCATTGCTTCACGTGAATCAATGCGCCCGTCGTAGAGGGCGCGGCCCGAGATAGCCCCTTCGAGGATCTGGTAGCGCGGCTCGGTCATGGTGCGAATGTCGTCCATCGAGGCGAGGCCGCCCGACGCGATCACCGGAATCGACACGGCTTCGGCGAGCTCGAGCGTCGAGGGCCAGTTGATGCCCTTCAGCACGCCGTCGCGGTCAATATCGGTATAGATGATCGCCGCCACCCCTGCCCCCTCGAAACGCCGGCCCAGTTCGATCGCCGTGAGCTCGGAAGTTTCCGCCCAGCCCTCCACCGCCACCTTGCCGCCGCGCGCATCGATACCGACCGCCACCCGGCCCGGGAACAGCCGCGCCGCTTCGCGCACCAGCGCCGGATCGCGCACCGCGATGGTGCCAAGGATGACCCTGGCGAGGCCGCGGCCGAGCCAGGCCTCGATGTGGGCGATGCTGCGGATGCCACCGCCCAGCTGCACCGGAAAGTTCACTGCCTTGAGGATCGCCTCGACGGCGTCGCCGTTGATGCTCTTGCCGGCGAAGGCGCCGTTGAGATCGACGACGTGCAGGTATTCGAACCCCTGGTCCTCGAACGACTTGGCCTGCGCGGCCGGATCGTCGTTGAACACCGTGGCCTGGTCCATGTCGCCCAGCTTCAAGCGGACGCACTGGCCGTCCTTGAGGTCGATGGCGGGGAAAAGGATCATGCGGAGAACTCCGACTCCTGAGCGCTCGGCTGCCCCTCACCCCAGCCCTCTCCCCAAAGGGGCGAGGGGGCGATAGCTGCACAGCCCGCGGTCCAATCGTCCCCTCTCCCCTCTGGGGAGAGGGTTAGGGTGAGGGGTAGCCAAGCACTCGACATCACGGCTTCCACCCCAGGAAATTGCGAATGAGCGTCAGGCCAAGCGTCTGGCTCTTTTCCGGGTGGAACTGGGTGCCCAGCAGGTTGTCGCGCCCGACGATGGCGGTGACCTGCTGCCCATATTCCGCGGTGGCAACCAGCGTCTCCGGCCGTTCGGTCGCGAGATGGTAGGAGTGGACGAAGTAGGCGTGCAGCCCAGCCGCGCCGTCGGGAATGCCTTCGAGCAGCGGATGCGGTTTGTGGAATGTCAAAGTGTTCCAGCCCATGTGCGGCACCTTGAGATCGCCTTTTGGCTCGAGCCGCACCACTGCGCCGGGAATCCAGCCGAGGCCTCTGGTCGTCGCCTTCTCGCGACCCTCGCTGGCCATCAGCTGCATGCCGACGCAGATGCCGAGGAACGGTGCCCCACCCCGGATCACCCGCTCCTCGAGCACCTCGACCATGCCGGTCACCGCGTCGAGCCCGGCGCGGCAATCGGCGAAAGCGCCGACGCCGGGGAGCACGATGCGATCGGCGCGGCGTACTGCCTCGACGTCATCGGTGACGAGAATCTCGTCATCCGTCCCGGCCTCACGCGCAGCGCGTTCAAAAGCCTTGGCGGCGGAGCGCAGGTTGCCCGAACCGTAGTCGATAATGGTGACGGTGCTCATCGGGTCTGCTGCTTCAGATAGTCGACCAGTGCCAGGTCTTCGCCGGCAGCAACGATCTCGGTGCGATAAAGACCACCGCGCTTCGCCGTCTTCACCCGACGGAAACTTGCGGCTTCAAATCCGATCAGAGTGGCGAACAGCACATAGAGCCAGAACGCTGCTTGGCCGCCGATCAGCACGCCCAAGGCGGCGATCGCGAGGGTACCGACGACCCAGAGCAGCAACAGCAACCACAGCCCGTGCAACAGCGCATGTACCGGCGGCAGCAGGGCTGCGGACCAGGAGAAGCGATCGGCCACTGCAGTGGGCGCATCGCTCGGGCGCTCGTAGACGGAATAGAGGGTCACGGTTATCCTCATCAGGTCGGCGTGGTTGCGGGTTCGCCTTAGAGCAAAATCCGCACGGTTGGAAGATGAGGGCCCCAACCGCCAGTCACGCCGTTTGTTCAACAGGCTTGAGGAGAGCTGCATGTCGCACGATTCCCACGACCCGCATGGCGATGGAACCATGGGTTCCGAACCGACCCAGGGCATCTTCATCGGCTGGCTCGCTGTCGGGCTGCTCGTACTGATGGCGATCTTCACCCTGACGGTGATCACCGCCGGCGCCAATTACGGCTTCAGTTGAGTTCCTGCCTGCGCTCGGGCGCGGGTGCGGGCTGACACCAGCTTCCGAGAGAGCGTCTCCCTCCCCTTGTTCAGGGGGAGGGATTAGGGGTGGGGGTCGGCATCCACCCGCGGCCAGCGGCTCACATCAGCGGCGGCTAGAGCGTGCCCTTGGTCGAAGGGATGGCGTCGGCGGCGCGCGGGTCGATCTCGACTGCCGACCGCAGCGCCCGGGCCAGCGCCTTGAAGGCGCTCTCGGCAATATGGTGGTTGTTGTCGCCGTAGAAGGTTTCGACGTGCAGCGTGATGCCGGCGTTCATGGCGAAGGCCTGAAACCATTCGCGGAACAGTTCGGTATCCATCTCGCCCACCTTGTCGCGGGTGAACTCGACCTTCCAGACGAGGAACGGACGGCCGGAAACGTCGAGAGCCACGCGGGTGAGCGTGCCATCCATCGGCAGGTCGGAGGAGGCGTAGCGGCGGATGCCCTTCTTGTTGCCCAGCGCCTGCCTGATCGCCTCGCCCAGCGCGATGCCGACATCCTCGGCGGTGTGGTGGAAGTCGATATGCAGATCGCCCCTGGCGCGCACGGTCATATCGATCAGTGAGTGCTTCGAAAGCTGATCCAGCATGTGATCGAGAAAGCCGATGCCGGTCTGCATGTCGTGCTTGCCGGCCCCGTCGAGGTTCACCGACACCTGGATATCGGTCTCGTTGGTCTTTCGCTTGATCTCGGCGGTGCGCATGTTGGTCGTCATCCTGGCAGTCCCTGGCGTGGCGCGGCGGCTGTAGCAGATAGCGCCGGAGCGGTGAAGATGCGGTGAAGGCGCCTTCCACTCACCGGTGTCATCCCCGCGAAGGCGGGGACCCAGTGGGATGCTTCAACCTCCATGGCGTAGAGAGATCGCACTAGGTTCCCGACTTCGCGGGAATGACATCGGTGGTGAGGCAACCTCCGCGCGGTAACCTCCAGGAAACTACCCAACCGGCTAGCCCGGTTTGCAATCCACCGGTGCGCCCCTAAATATGGCGGAACAGTTCTGGAGTTTTTCCCAAGATGTCGAAGGACAACGAGTTTCCCGGCTGGCACGGCACGACCATCGTCGCCGTCCGCAAGGGCAACAAGGTGGTGGTAGCCGGTGACGGACAGGTCTCGGTCGGCAACACCGTGATGAAGCATACCGCCAAGAAGGTCCGGCGGCTCGCCGAGGGCAAGGTGATCGGCGGCTTTGCCGGCGCCACGGCCGACGCGTTCACGCTGTTCGAGCGGCTCGAGGCCAAGCTGATCCAGTATCCGGACCAGCTGATGCGCGCCTCGGTCGAGCTGGCCAAGGATTGGCGCACCGACCGGTACCTGCGCCGGCTCGAGGCGATGATGATCGTCGCCGACAAGGACGTGACGCTGGTGCTCACCGGCACCGGCGACGTGCTCACCCCCGACCATTCGACCATCGCCATCGGCTCGGGCGGCAACTACGCTTATTCGGCGGCGCTGGCGCTGAGCGAGAACACCGACATGGACGCCGAGGAAATCGCCAGGAAAGCGATGAAGATCGCCGCCGAGGTGTGCATCTACACCAACGAGAACGTGACGGTCGAAACGATTGAAACCGTCTGACGCCCACCGCTACGGCTTCCGGCCGGTGACGCGAGCCGACCTGCCGCTTCTGGCCGGCTGGCTGGCGGAGCCGCACGTCGCGCAATGGTGGGACGACCCCCTCGAAGGGCTGAAGTCGATCGAAGGTCATATCGACAGCATTTCGGTCGAGCCCTTCATCGTCGAACTCAACGGCAAGCCGATCGGCTACATCCAGAGCTACGACCCGCATCTCGAAGATGGGCACCCGTACCAGGACCAGCCAACCGGCACGCTGGGAATTGACCAGTTCATCGGGCTACCGGAGCTGATCGGCAAGGGCCACGGCCCGCGGCTGATCGAGGCCTTTGTCGAACTGCTGTTCGATGAGGGCGCGATCCGGGTGATCATCGACCCCGATCCGGCCAACGTGGCAGCGATCCGGGCATATGAAAAGGCCGGGTTCGAGCGTTTCGACACCCGGCACTCGGAATATGGCCCGGCGCTGATGATGGCGCGCAACGCCGACGGAGAGCTGGCGTGAGCTGGACCACCCGCCGACTCACCGCTGCCGATGCGGATGCCTACCGGCGGCTGCGGATCGAGGGGCTGCAGAACTCGCCCGCCTCGTTCGGCTCGAGCCTTGCCGAGGAGGTCGACAAGCCGGCCGCCGCGTGGGTCGAGCGGCTCGACAAGGGCTTCGTCTTCGGCCTGTTCGACGCCGATACGCTGGTCGGCACTGCCGGCTTCTATCGCGAGGCGATGAAGAAATCGGCGCATCGCGGACATCTGGTGGGGGTCTATCTCAGCCCCGGCTCACGTGGCCGTGGCGGCGCCGACCTGCTGATCGCCGCGGTGATCGCCGAGGCCCGCAACCACGTGCTGCAACTGCACCTGGCGGTGACGCAGGACAACCCCCGGGCCCGCCGGCTCTACGAGCGGCAGGGCTTCGTGATCTATGGCGAAGACCCGCGCGGCCTCAAGGTCGATGGCGTCTTCTACGATGACTATCTCATGGTGCTGCGCCTCGATGAGGGCAGCGGAAAGTGACGGATTATGAGTGATACCAACTTCTCCCCGCGCGAGATCGTCTCCGAGCTCGATCGCTATATCGTCGGCCAGCATGACGCCAAGCGCGCCGTGGCCGTGGCGCTGCGCAACCGCTGGCGCCGGCAGCAGCTGTCGGATGACCTGCGCGCCGAGGTGACGCCCAAGAATATCCTGATGATCGGGCCGACCGGCGTCGGCAAGACCGAGATCAGCCGCCGTCTCGCCAAGCTCGCGCAGGCGCCGTTCATCAAGGTGGAAGCCACCAAGTTCACCGAAGTCGGCTATGTCGGCCGCGATGTCGAGCAGATCATCCGCGACCTGGTGGAAGCCGGCATTTCGCTGTTGCGCGACAAGAAGCGGGCCGAGGTGCAGGCGCAGGCGCACCACAATGCCGAGGAGCGGGTGCTCGACGCGCTGGTCGGCTCGTCGGCTTCGCCATCGACGCGCGACAGCTTCCGCAACAAGCTTCGCACCAACGAGCTCGACGACAAGGAAATCGAGATCGAGATGCAGCCGACCGGCAACCCGGGTGGCTTCGACATCCCCGGTATGCCGGGCGCCAATATCGGCGTGATCAACATCCAGGACATGCTGGGCAAAGCGTTCGGCGGTCGCGGCGTCAAGCGCAAGGTCAAGGTCAAGGATGCGCATGCGCCGCTCGTCGCCGAGGAAGCCGACAAGCTGCTCGACCAGGATCAGCTCAACAAGGAAGCGGTGGATCTGGTCGAGAACCACGGCATCGCCTTTATCGACGAGATCGACAAGATCGTGAACCGCGAAGGCGGCTACGGCGGTGGCGTCAGCCGCGAAGGCGTGCAGCGCGACCTGTTGCCATTGATCGAGGGCACCACGGTTTCGACCAAGTACGGCCCGGTGAAAACCGACCACATCCTGTTCATCGCTTCGGGCGCCTTCCATGTGGCCAAGCCTTCGGACCTGCTGCCCGAGCTGCAGGGGCGTCTCCCCATCCGCGTCGAGCTCAAGGCGCTGACCCGACAGGACCTGATCGGCATCCTCAACGATACCGATGCGAGCCTGATCAAGCAGTATGTGGCGCTGATGAAGACCGAGGGCCTGACGCTCGACTTCACCCCCGAAGCGATCGAAGCGATCGCGGATGCGGCGGTGCACGTCAACGCCACGGTGGAAAACATCGGCGCCCGCCGGCTCGCCACCATCCTCGAGCGTCTGGTCGAGGATATCTCGTTTGATGCCCCCGACAAAGCCGGCGAGACGATCCGCATCGACAAGGGTTATGTCGACGAGCGGATCGGCAAGATGGCAGCCGATACGGACCTCAGCCGGTTCGTGCTGTAACCTCAGCAACGGAGCGCGGGGCCACTCCCACCCTTGATCCCTCCCCACAAGGGGACGACAAGATGTCGCCCCGAGGGGGAGGGAGACGCCAGAACCGCGACCTTGCAGCTATCGCCTCCCTCCCCCTTGTGGGGAGAGCAGCAAAGCTTGTGAGCGAAGCGAACTAGCGTCGCTCGGTTGGGGGTGGACCGCACTCCGCGGACGCTTGCGGGCCCGAGGCGCATCGGCCATATCTCGCCAAATGAGCACCAACCTCGTCGCCGCCCGCCCCGACATCCAGGCGCTGCAAGCCTCGCTGATCCGGGACGTCGCCAATGCCGGGATGGGCCGGAACGATGTGCTGCGGTTCTGGTTCGGCGAGTCCGACCAGCCGACGCCGGGCTTCATCCGCGAGGCAGCGATGGCGTCGCTGGCCGAGGGCGAGACGTTCTACTCGCAGAATCTCGGCCGGCCGTATCTGCGCGAAGCGATTGCCGGCTATCTCGGCAACCTCCACCGCACGACGGTCGAGCCGAACCGGATCGCCGCGGTCGGCTCCGGCGTCTCGGGTCTGATGATCGCAGCGCAGATGGTGCTGTCGCCTGGCGACCGGGTGGTAGCGGTGACGCCGCTCTGGCCAAACATCGTCGAGATCCCGAGAATTCTGGGGGCCGAGGTGGTGCGGGTGCCGCTCACCGTCGCCAACGGCAAATGGTCGCTCGACCTCGATCGATTGCTGGAGGCGCTGACCCCCGACACCCGGCTTACCATTATCAACTCACCCAACAATCCGACCGGCTGGACCATCGAGGAGGACCAGGTCGACGCGGTGCTGGCGCATTGCCGCAAGCACGGCATCTGGGTGCTGAGCGACGATGTCTACGAGCGGCTGGTGCATGACCCGCAGCGCCGCTCGGCCCCCTCGTTCCTCCGCCGCTACGAGCCGGGCGACCGGATCATCTCGGTGAACAGCTTCTCCAAGGCCTGGTCGATGACCGGCTGGCGCGTCGGCTGGCTGGCGACGCCCGAGACGCTGTCGAACGACCTGACCAAGGTCATCGAGTACAACACCTCGTGCATCCTCGAGCCGGTGCAGCGCGCCGCGACCGCTGCACTCACCGAGGGCGAGCCGACAGTTGCCAAACTTCGTAAAGAGCTTTCGGACACCCGGAAGTTGCTGGTCGACGAGCTGAGCCGCATCCCCGGTGTCAGCGTCCCCGATGCGGGCGGCGCGATGTATGTGTTCTTCCGCATCGAGGGCTTTGACGACACGCTGGCCCTGGCGAAACGCCTGGTCGAGGAAGCGGGGCTCGGTCTCGCCCCCGGCGGCGCGTTCGGATCGGAAGGCCAGGGCTGGCTGCGCTGGTGCCACGCCGTCGATCCGGCAAAACTTCGCGACGGGGTCGGGCGGCTGAAGGCGTTTCTCGGGCGCTGAGCGCTCTGCTCCCCTTCCCCTTGAGGGGAGGGGCTGGGGTGGTGAGGGACGCTCGGCGGTGACTGCACCACCCCCTCCCTCAATCCCTCCCCTCAAGGGGGAGGGAGGCGACCGCCTCGGCTATCGGCTGAAACTGAACCACTCACGAATCGACCAGCGCGCCGAACTGCGCGCCGTGCAGCCGGGCGTAGGCGCCCTCGCGCCTGAGCAATTCGGCGTGCGTCCCCTGCTCGACGATGCCCTCATTGCTCACCACCACGATGCGATCGGCATTGCGGATGGTGGCGAGCCGATGCGCCACCACCAGGGTGGTGCGACCTTCCGACAAAGCCGCCAGCGCCTGCTGGATGGCATACTCGGTGGCAGTGTCGAGCGCCGAAGTCGCCTCGTCGAGGATAAGGATCGGCGGGTTCTTCAAAAAGATGCGGGCGATTGCGAGCCGCTGCTTCTGGCCGCCCGACAGCTTCACGCCGCGCTCGCCCGTCGGGGTGTCGAGCCCGTCGGGCAATGACAGCACGAACTCGTCGAGCGAGGCGCGCCGCAGCGCATCCATCACTTCCTCGTCGCTGGCGCCGAGGCGGCCATAGGCGACGTTTTCGCGGATGGTCGAGCCGAACAGGAACACATCCTGCTGCACGATGCCGATCTGGCTGCGCAGCGAAGCCTGCGTCATGTCGCGGATATCGATACCATCGACGGTGATCGAACCGGCCGTGACATCGTAGAAGCGCGGCAGCAGCGAGCAGATGGTGGTCTTGCCGGCGCCGGACGGACCGACAAAGGCCACCGTTTCGCCAGCGGCGATCAAAAGGTTGAGCCCGTCGAGCACCTTGTCCCTGGCTGTCGGATCGCCCGAGTAAGCAAAGCTCACATTCGAGTAGACGATATCGCCCTTGAGGCTCGCGACAGGCTTCGCCCCGGGGCGGTCAGCGGTGTCGGGCTCGGTATCGATCAGCGTGGTGAAGCGGCGGAAGCCGGCAATGCCCTTGGGATAGCTCTCGAGCACCGAGGTGATCTTGTCGATCGGCCGGAAGAACACGTTGACCAGCAGCAGGAAGCTGACGAAGCCGCCATAACTCAACTCGCCGGCGATGACGAACCAGGTGCCGGCCACCATCACCACCAGCTGCACGAAGCGGGTGCTGAAATAGCTCAGCGCAATCGAGGCGGTCATGATGGCGTAGGCGCTGAGCTTGGTGGCGCGGTAGCCCTCGTTGTTCTTGGCGAACAGCCCGCGTTCGTAATCCTCGTTGGCGAAGGCCTTTACGACGCGGATGCCGCCGACGCTCTCCTGCACCCTTGTGTTGAAATCGCCGACCTGGCGGAACAGCTGCTGCCAGGTGGTGGTCATGCGCGAGCCGTACTTGCTCACCAGCCAGGTCATCAGCGGCACGATGATGGTGGTAAGCAGCGCCAGCTGCCAGTGCACGGTGAACATCAGCACGAAGGCGCCGATGAAGGTCATCACCGCGATGAACAGATCCTCGGGACCATGGTGGGCGACTTCGCCGACTTCCTCGAGATCCTTGGTGACATGGGTGATCAGCTGGCCGGTCTTGTTGTTGTCGAAATAGCGGAAGCTCAGCTTCTGGATATGGTCGAAGGCCTGCCGCCGCATATCGGTCTCGATCGAGATGCCGAGCGCATGGCCCCAGTAGTTGACGATGGCGGAGAGCACGGTGTTGAGCGCGAACACGCCCAGCAGCAGCGCCGCGGTCGCCGCGATGAGCCCCCAGTTCTGCCCCGGCAGCAGGTCGTCGACGAACAGCTTTACCGCCAGCGGGAAGCCGAGCTCGAGGATGCCGGCGAGCACAGCACAGCCGAAATCGAGAAAGAACAGGTGCTTGTAAGGGCCATAATAGGCAAAGAACCGGCGCAGCATGAAACTTGTCCGCAGTAGTCAGAATATGTCGCGTAGCGCTTAGGCTGGTTCAGCAGGGCTGTCCACCTTCGGACGATGTTCCACGTGAATCCGCGGTGCTACCCGAGGAGCCGAGCCACCGCAGCGACCGAGATGATCCCAGCGACCTCTTCCCCAGTGAGCTGGCGGCCCAGTTCCGCCTCCAGCTCGAGGACGAGGCGGGCGTGGGCGAGACTGGACCAGGCGGCGAGACTGTTCATGTCGTCGTTCACGGACACGCTGGCCTGGATGTCGAGAGCCCGGGCAACCAGCCCGGCGGCGCGAAGCTCAGAGCTCATGATGATCTTCCCCCGGTGCGACCCAATCCTTGCGGCGCAGTTCCATCTCCACTGCCGGCCGGCCCCGGCCGGTCGCTGGATCGGGGTTGTGCGTCGTACTATTCCCGATAGCCCTAAAGCCGAGCCGGCGATAGTTGAAGATGGAGGGTGCGTTGCGGGCGTCGATCGTCGCGACAAACCGTTCGGTGCCATGGGCGAAGAAGTGGCTGAGCATCCGCGCGCGCACCTCGACCACAACACCCTGTCCCCACCAGGCCCGATCGTGGATTGCCACGTGGCAATAGGCGACAGACCCGTCGCGCCGACGCACGACCACGTGCAGCCCGATGACCTCGCCGCTGGCCTTGCTGACAATGGCATGAGCAAAGCGCGTGCGGCCGTTGGGACGCGGCCCGCGAAACCACCATTGCAGCAGGGTATACGATCGGGGCGACTGGAACAGCCCTTCGAGTAGCTCCGGGTCGCGCCGCCACCCTCGCGTCCAGAAAAACGCCTGTAGTCGCCCGCAGCGACGCAGATGAAAACGTTCGGTTTCGAGGTCGCAATCGAGCTTGCTGCGTCGGCCCATACGGTCGGTCACCCCCCGCCACTGAAGTAACGCAGCGCACCGGCTCCGGCAAATCCCTCTGCCGCACTCGGACGTCAGGTTCGGCCGCCGGAGTTTGCCCCCGGCGGCCGTCTTCGTTACTGGTCGCGGAGCTTGACCAGATCGTTCATCAGGCCCGCCGTACCGTTGTGCACGGTCAGGCGCTCGACCTTGCCGGCGATTTCCGACAAGGCCTCGAGCTCCTTGAGCCGCAGCATTACCGGGTTCTCTGCCATTACCCGCGCGGTGTTGAGCAGCGAACGGGTGGCGTTCGTCTCCTCACGCCGACGGATGACGTTCGCCTCGGCTTCCTTCTCGGCCGCGACAACCTTGTTGAGGATGTCGCGCATCTCACCCGGCAGCACCACGTCCTTGACCGCGATGTCGCCGACCGAAAGACCGATCGCCGCCATGTCGGCGCGCACGCGCTCCACCGCCTCGACCTCGGCGGTCACCTTGTCGGCGAGGATTTCATCGAGGCTCTTGGCACCCAGCGACTTGCGGAACGCAAACTGCAGGGCGCGGTAGAGCGCATCGGCGAAATCCTTGACCGAGGTCGCAGCCTTCACCGCATCGACCACCCGGTATTCCGCGGCGAGGTTCACCCGCAGCGTGACGCGGTCGCGGGTCAGCACTTCCTGGCCGGTCACGTCGAGCGACTGACGGCGAAGATCGATGATCTTCACCGAAGCCTTACGGGCGACGGCCCAGAACATCGCCGCACCCGCCTCGAGCTCGCGGACGAACTTGCCGTCGACGAACAGCAGGCCGACATGGCCTTCGGCAACATCGACAGCGGTGACGAGGCCGAGCCGCGCCACGCCGGACAAACGCTTCTGTAGCGCCACCGGCACGGCGAGGTCCTCGGCGATCTCGACCCGCTCGGCGGTCCACGGACCGGCTTCGGTCCAGTATACCTCACGCTCCTCCGGCTTCAGCACCGCATGGAGGCGCTTGTCGCGAGACACGACCACCACCTCGTCGGCACCGGCGCGAATCTCGGTCAGGTACCGGCCCGCCACCTCAGCGTGGTCGCGGAACAGCGCCTTGTCGTAGCTCGAGACGAACTCCGGACGTGCGAGATCGTGCCACTCGATCTCCAGCCGGCCGCGGTCAGCCCGCAGCACGTGCTCGCCCGGGGTGAGGACCCCATGGAACTTGCCCTTGTACAGCGCAATGGCGCGCTGGTTTTCCTTGACGATCACGCGCGAAACACCACGCACGCGATCCAGAATTTCGATCACCATGGTTAGTCCTCCTTCAAACGCCTCTAGGTCATGACCCGAGTTCGTCCTTTCACTTGTCTGGGCCCGATAGGGCCCGGTGGTTCGCGGTCCCGCACCGTGCAAGACCAGTCGAATGGCAGATGAGGTTCCGGGGCGGCCGACCGACGAGAGTAGCGAGCAGGCCGGCGAGCGGGATGTCGATGGGAATGGCGAAGCCGTGGCGCAAACGGGTGCGCGGGCTGGGCCAGAACCATGTTCATCCTTCAGCCGGTGCCGGAGCACCCCTCGAAGGGCGGTTCCGGCTTTGGCAGCGCGGGCTGTCGCCTCTGCTGCCGCGGCCGATCCCACGTGGACCGGCCCCAGAACCCTTAGTCTCAGTAACCAGCACCCTAAGCTGGCGGCCCTGGTGAAGGACCGTGATGGAGGGAGTCGAACCCTCTACCCTCAGATTATCAGTCTGATGCTCTACCCAAATGAGCTACATCGTGGAGCACATAGCGGGATTCGAACCCACGACCTCCGGATCGCTCCGGTGCTCTGCCAGGCTGAGCTACATGTGCGGTCCCGGTTCCAGTGGCCGGCGGTACACGGGGAGGCAAAGCCATCCGCGCCAGGCGAGAGCTCACGAGCTCGACCCTTTGCCAGTCACCGGCACGTCGCCGGGGAGCGGGCGTTTAGGCCCGTTGCTGATGCCAGGCAAGCATTACTTCGAGGCGTAATTATTGGTACGGTTGTTTTGCGATATTTTTGCAACAACACGGGGCTGCGTACTTGCCGTTACGCAATGATGGCAGACTATTTCAGCCGGCGCATAACTTCGTTGCTGAGAAAGCTCAAGTCGTCCGGCGCGAGCCGGCCGATATCGCGGGCCAGGCGGTTGGCAAGCTCGGTGGCTTGCGGCGACATGCCCGCAGTGTCGATGGTGATCTTCGGGTCGCTCATCTCGGCGAGGCGCTGCAATTCCTCGGCATCGTCCCAGATGACGTTGAAATAGGCGATGATCTTCTGCAGCAGCGCGAAGGTCGGCTTGCCGCGACGGCCATGCTCCAGCGCGCTGAGATAAGCGCTCGAGACACGCAGTGCCTTTGCCATGTCCTTGAGGGTCAGCCCGCGCTCTTCGCGCATGGCGCGCAGTTTGAGGCCCAGTGGTGTCATCGGTAATCGCGCTCCCGCCGGAGACGAACATAGAAGGCCCCGTCGCCCCCGTGGCCCTGCGCCGCGGTGTCCCAGCCGGCAACCAGCGGCGCCAGGTTGGGCTCGGTCAACCAGACCGGCAGCATGGCACGCAGCACGCCGCGCTCGACGATCACCGCCGCATCGTCGCCGAGCTTTTTCAGCCCCTTGCCGGTGATCACCAGCAGCGTGCGGTCGCCGCGGGCGGAGCGCGCGTGGATGAAACGGGTGAGCGCCGCATGCGCCTCGACCTGGCGCATCCCGTGCAGGTCGATGGTGCCGTCGATTTCCTCGCGACCGCGCTGCAGCCGCTGCTTGAGATTGGGCTCGATTCCGCCTCGCGGCACCTTCCGGCCGGGCCGGCCATCGGATTGATATGGCGCCATAGCAGGCAGCAGACGGTGCCGTTTGGGGGTAGGCGCGGGCGCCGGGATCGGCAGCGGTTCGGCATCGAGGTTGACGATGGGCCGCTGCGGCCGGAGCGGCGCTACCGTCTGCGACACTTCGAGCCAAAGGTGCCAGTCGGGGAGCTGGCCCTTTCCATCCGACCGGCGCTTGGCCATCGCATCGCCCCCGAGCGTGGCCTCTTATTCGAGCTGGCTGGTGGCGACGAGCTTCCAGTTGGGATCGCGCGATTTGGGGTTGCGCGCAAAGGTCCATTCGTCGGCGATGTTGGTAACCTGGTCGGCATTGCCCTCGAGCAGGTTGCCGTCCTTGTCGCGCGTGGCCGAGACCACCTCGGCATGGAAACGAATGGTGACATTGGCAGAGCGTTTGTCGAGTTCGGCATCCGAGATCTCGATCTTGGGCAAGCCGACAAAGGTAAAATCGACCTTCTGGCCGGCGGCCTCGCGATCCTTGATCACCCGCTCGAAGCCATCGTAGACGTCCTTTTCGAGCAGGTTCTTCAGGGTCTGCCGGTCGCCCGCGGCAAAGGCCGTGACGATCATCTCGTAGGCGGACTTGGCGCCTTCCATGAAGCTCTTGGGCGAGAAGCTGCCATCAGCATCGGCAATCGCCTTGAGCCCGGCTGCCACCTTGTCGTCGCCATGGGCGAACTGGGTGATCTCGGCTTCGAGCTTGCGGGCGGCGCGGGCCTGATCCTCGTCGGTTTCAGGGGCCGGGCGCGGACGCATCTGCACGACGTTCTCCTCACCTGCCTTCACCGGCGCGGCCTCGCGCTGGCGCTGCAGCGGCGTGCGCTCGCGACCGGTGCGGGTGCCCAGCACCTGACGCAGGCGGAACAGCACGACGATCGCCAAACCAATGACGATGAGCGTGGGGATATCGAAGAATTCATCCATCGGACGTGCTACTCGCGCCAGAGAAAGGGGGCGTCTGGCTCGCGGAGCCAGGAATGTGCCCTATATATAGGGAAACGCTCAGCCGGAAACCAGTTCACGTTTGGCTGAGGGGCCCGCCGAGGCCTTTATGACGCAGCGCTTTCGAAAGGGTTACCCATTGGGCCGCCTGTTGTTCCTGTTCTTTCTGCTGGTGCCGCTGATCGAGATCGCCTTTTTCGTGGTGATCGGCAACGCCATTGGCCTGTGGCCGACACTGGCTGGTGTGGTGCTGACGGCGCTGATCGGTTCCCTCGTCATCCGCATGCAGGGGTTGTCGCTGCTCAACGAGATGCGCTCGACAGTCGGGCGTGGCCAGTTGCCGGCCCGCGCGCTTGCCGATGCGATGATGATCGGCCTTGCCGGCCTGCTGCTGCTGTTGCCTGGCTACTTTTCCGACCTCGTCGGCATCCTGTTGCTGATCCCGCCGGTGCGTTCGGCGATCTACGCCTACCTCAAGTCGCGGGTGACAGTGGTGACCACCACGGGCGGGGCCGGACCCGGCTTCACCCAGCGGCGTGTCGATGACGGCACGATCGACCTCGATTCCGATGAGTGGCGCCCGCGCTGAGGCCGCAATGCTTGTGGCTCGGGGCCAAAGGTGCTAGCCAGCCGGCCACCGAAAGCTCGAGGAATTTTCGACTATGGCTGACCAGACCCCGCCCGAGGCAGCACCCGCGAACGCCAGCACGGCGCCCAGCTACAGCCTCGTTGGGCAGTATACCCGCGACCTGAGCTTCGAGAACCCGGGCGCGCCCGGCTCGGTGATGCTCGGCGGCAGCAACCCGAACTTCACCGTCGGCATCAATGTCGGTGTCAAGAAACAGGCTGATGACCTCTACGCCGTCGAGATCAGCCTCAACGCCAAGGCCGAGCGCGACAAGACGGTGCTGTTCAACGTCGAGCTGGTCTATGGCGGCGTGTTCCGGATCAAGAACGTGCCCGAGCAGCAACTGCCGGCCCTCCTGATGGTCGAATGCCCGCGGATGATCTTCCCGTTCGCCCGTCATGTGCTGGCCACCATCGTCCAGCTCGGCGGCTTCCCGCCGCTGATGATGGAGCCGGTGGATTTCCAGGCACTCTACATCCAGAACGTACGGAACCTGCAGGCGCAGCAGGCCGCAAACGCGCAGCCGAACTAGTTTCGCTCAGGCCGGTTGGTGCCAGTGCGCACCGTGCTGGCCCTACCCGCCGTGTCATCCCCGCGAAAGCGGGTATCTCCGTTCGAGATGGTACCGCAAGTAAGGAAACAGAGGTTCGGGCTTTTGCGGGAATGACCCGGTCGCTGTGGCACGGCGATAGCTTAGGACGCATCGGCGTTCGTCTGGGCCTAGCCTACTCGGCCGCTACCTGCTCCGTGGGATAGTTACTCCACAACGCGTCGGCGCCGAGCGTGCCCAGAAGTTTCAGATGTGCGGCGAACTCCATGTCGCTGAGGCGCGACGGCAGCGGGACCGGCCGCTGCCGTGCCGGCGCGATAGTGACAGTGATGCCGCTCTCGATATGGGTGTCGGCAACCAGCGCCAGCGCCACCTGCCGGCCACCGATCAGCTCCAGATAGACGTCGGCGAGAATCTCGCTGTCGAGCAGTGCGCCGTGCAGCACGCGCTTCGAATTGTCGATGCCGTAGTGCTTGCAGAGTGCATCGAGGCTGACGCGGGCGCCCGGATGGCGCTCGCGCGCCACCATCACGGTATCGATCACCTCGTTGGTGAGGCTCGGGCGGCCCAGCCTTTCGAGTTCGTAGTTGAGAAAGCCCATGTCGAACGGGGCGTTGTGAATCACCAGCGTCGCGTCGCCGATGAACGCGAGGAAGCCATCCACCTCGGCCCGGAACAGCGGCTTGTCGCGCAGAAACTCCGTCGACAGCCCGTGCACCCTGAACGCCTCGTCGGGCACATCACGCTCGGGATTGAGGTAGATGTGAAAGTGCCGGCCGGTCGGGATGTGGTTGATCAACTCGACGCAGCCGATCTCGACGATGCGGTCGCCGGTCACCGGCGACAGGCCGGTGGTTTCTGTATCGAGGACGATCTCGCGGGTCATCTGGCCTGAGCTTGTTGACGCAGCCTCTGCACCAGCTCGACGGCCGTCTGCCGGGTCGTTGCGATGGTGCTGGAGGTGTCGATTATGTAGGTGGCGCGTTTCACCTTTTCAGCCTGCGGCAGCTGTCGGGCAAGGATGGCGTCGAGCTTTTCCACCGTCATCCCCGGCCGCGCCAGGGCGCGCCGACGCTGCTCGGCTTCGTCGACAGTGGTGACGATGATGGCGTCGAGCCCCCAATCGACGCCGTTCTCGAACAGCAGCGGGATATCGACCACCGCCATGGGTTCACCGCGTGCGGCGGCATCGGCGAGAAACTCCCGGATCCGGGCCCGGACCAGGGGATGGACGATCGCTTCCAGTTGCCGCAGTCGCTCGGGGTCGCCGAGCAGTTGACGGCTGAGCTTTTCCCGATCGATGACGCCGTCGACGGTGACCCCGGGAAACGCTGCCTCGACCGGCGCGACCGCAGCGCCACTGTAGAGCTCATGCACAGCCTCGTCGGACGAAAAGGTCGGCACGCCAAGCTCGGCGAACACCTTGAGGACAGTGGACTTGCCCGTGGCGATCGAACCGGTGAGGCCCAGCTTCAGCATCAGAGCGTCGCCTCGACTTTTGCCCGCAATGCCGGCGTCACCGCCGGGCGGACGCCGAACCAGGCCTCGAAGCCAGGAATTGCCTGGTGCAGCAACATGCCGAGGCCATCGACGGTTTTTAGCCCAAGCGCCCGCGCGTCGGCGAGCAACGGGGTCACCAGCGGGACGTAGACGATATCGGTGACGAGCGCTGTGCCGGGCAGCAGCCGCAGGTCGAGATCGTCAAACCGGGTATCGTGCATGCCGATCGAGGTGGTGTTGACCACGAGGCCGGCCGCGCCAGCATAGTTGGGATAGTCGGCGAGGGCCCCCGGCACGAACGGGCCGGGGATTTCCTTGGCCAGCGCTTCGGCTTTCTCGGTTGTGCGATTGAGCAGCACGATTTCGGGGACACCCTGTTCGCGGAGCGCCACGAGGATGGCGCGCGCTGCGCCGCCGGCGCCGAGCACGATGGCGCGTTCGAGCCCCTGGGCCCAGCCAGGGGCGTTCTGATCGAGATTGCCGAGAAAGCCCATATAGTCGGTGTTAAACCCATGGATGCGGCCGTCAGGCTGACGCACCAGAGTGTTGGCCGCGCCGATGGTCTTGGCCAGTGGGTCGACGCTGTCGCAGAGGGCGAACACCGCTTCCTTGTGCGGAATGGTGACGTTGCCGCCGGCGAACTCGCCTTGCCGCAGTCGCTCGACGAAAGCGGGCAAGTGCTCGGGCGCTACGTCGATCGCTTGGTAGCTGCCGGCGATGCCGTGCTCGGCAATCCAACTGCCATGGATCAGCGGCGAGCGCGAATGCTTGATCGGATGCCCGATGACGAAGGCTTTTTTCACGTGAATCACTGGCTCAGGGTTTCAGGCGCATGCTGACGCAGGGCCTGGAGCAGAGGCAACAGCGGCAGGCCCAGAATGGTGAAATAGTCGCCCTCGATCTTCTCGAACAAGCGGATCGACGGACCCTCGAGCCGGTAGGCTCCGACCGACCCCAGCACCGCCCCACCCTCGAGGGCGAGGATCAGATCGCGCTCTTCGCTATCGAAACGGCGCATCGTCAGGACCGCTGTCTCGGTGCCCGACCAGAGCAGCCGACCATGACCGGCAAGCGCCAAGCCGGCATGCAGACGGTGTGTTCTACCCGCCAGCCGATCGAGTTGTGCTGCCGCGGCTGCAAGGTTTTCCGGTTTGTGCAGCAGTTCCCCCGCGCAGGCCAGCACCTGATCGGCGCCGATAACGATGTCCGTGGGCGACGCCGCAACGGCCAGGGCTTTGGCTTCGGCGAGGCGACACGCAACCTGCCGCGCATCGCCGCCTTTCCCCAGCACTTCGGCTTCGAGGCGGCGCTCGTCGATTTGCGCTGGACTCGTTTCGAATCGTAGCCCGGCGCCCGCCAACAAGGCCTTTCGCGTAGCGCTCTGGGAAGCGAGTATCAGCATCGGTCCGGTTTTCCACACTGTCCTTGTTCACTCAAGTCCAGCGGCGGTGGAAAAGCCACAAGCGACGAGACGGGGCTGAGTTCTCCCCGCTGGGACGAGATCCTTCAACAGCTCGAGCGCACCGAACCGTTAACGGAAGCTTAATGTGGGCAATGGGGATAACCGCTTGCGGCTTCGCCCCGGTCATCAACAACCTCGTTAACCGATCGTTAGCGATTGTGACATGGTTAAGACTTAGTGAATCAGGCGACTCCCGATGCCTTCTGCTTCGTTCACCGTTCTCCATCCACAGCCTCAATCACCCGCTGCGCCGCGCGCTTCTGTCGCCGCAACTTCCGTTGTGGGTAAAGCGGAATTCCTGCAAAACACCGCCATGATAATGATGATTAAGAATCTAGATTCTTTTGGATTGGTAGGACGATGACCGAGACGCCGGTGCTTAAACCGCTGCTCGAGACGGTGCTGGGACGGCGCCAGCAGCGCCTGCCGATCTGGATCATGCGACAGGCCGGGCGCTACCTGCCGGAGTACCGTGAGCTTCGCGCCAAAGCCGGCAGCTTTCTCGACCTCTGCTACAATCCGGAATTGGCTTCGGAAGTGACGATGCAGCCATTGCGGCGCTTCGATCTCGACGCTGCGATCCTCTTTTCGGACATTCTGGTGATTCCCGATGCGCTCGGCCAATACGTGCGCTTCGAGGCGGGCGAAGGACCGTTACTCGAGCCCGTGACGATCGACACGATTGGTCGGCTCAATCCCGAAGGGGCTTTGGAGAAGCTCAGCCCGATCATCGAGACCGTCCGCCGGGTTCGTGCTGGCCTTGCTCCGGACAAGGCCCTGATTGGCTTCTGCGGCTCGCCCTGGACGGTTGCGACCTACATGATCGGCGGGCGGGGTTCCACCGATCAGGCAGCCGCTCGCGTGTTCGCCCTGACTGAGCCGGAGGCGTTTGGCAAGCTCATCGATATCCTCGTGGAAACCAGCATCGCCTATCTGGCGGCGCAACTGAGGGCCGGCGCCGATGTGGTGCAGCTGTTCGAGAGCTGGGCACTCAATCTCGACGAAGTGGCGTTCCGCAACTGGGTGATTGGGCCGAACCGTCGGATCGTCGAGGGGTTGCGAAAGCTCATCCCCGGCGCGCCGGTGATTGGCTTCCCGCGCGGCGCCGCAGGCAACCTGCCGGCCTATGCACAGGCAACCGGCGTCAATGTGCTTGGGCTCGACTATGCAATGCCGCTGGGTTTTGCCGGCGAGCTGCCGGCGGGCCTGGGGGTGCAGGGCAATCTCGATCCGCTTCGGCTGCTGGCGGGTGGCGAGCAGATGGACAATCGGGTGCGTGAAATCGTTGCGGCATTCCGCGGACGACCGCACATCTTCAACCTGGGGCATGGAATCGTGCCGGAAACGCCGATTGCGCATGTCGAACGGCTGATTGCCGTGGCGCGGGGAGCCTGAAACGATGGAATGGGTCAAGGCGCTGCACATCCTGTCGGTGATCGCCTGGATGGCGGGGATGCTCTATTTGCCGCGGCTGTTCGTCTATCACGCCGATGCCGAGAAGGGCGGCGTGCAGTCGGAAACCTTCAAGGTGATGGAGCGCCGGCTCTATCGCGGTATCACCACGCCGGCGATGATCGCCACCTGGGTGTTCGGCTTGTGGCTGGCCTTCGGCTTCGGCATCGTCGATTTCAGTCAAGGCTGGATGTGGCTAAAGGCGGTGATGGTGATCCTCCTGAGCGGCATCCATGGCTTCTACGGTCGGATACTGCGCGACTTCGCCAACGACCGGAATACCAGGCCGGCGAAGTTCTTCCGTGCCATCAATGAGGTGCCGTTTGTCATCGCCATCGTCATCGTGATTTCCGTGGTGGTGAAGCCGTTCTGAGCGCCACCGTGAGCAGCTGTTGTTCCACGTGAATCCGCATTCCGCTTGAATGTGGCGAAGCTTTTAGCTATCTGAAGCGCACTGCCTGATCGATGGGCGCCTCCCCGGCGCTTTCCGGGCGAACCCCCCTCTCCGTACATTCCCGCCACTTACGATTGCCCAAGGGTCTTCCGCGCAATGGAAAATATGAAGCTCAGCGAGCTCAAGGCCAAAACGCCTGCCGAATTGCTTGAATTCGCCGAGACTTACGAGGTCGAGAATGCCTCGACCATGCGTAAGCAGGAACTGATGTTCGCCATTCTCAAGGAGTTGGCGGCGCGTGAAGTCGACATCACCGGCGAAGGCGTGGTGGAAGTCCTGCCCGATGGTTTTGGTTTCCTCCGTTCTCCTGACGCCAACTACCTGCCAGGTCCCGACGACATCTACGTTTCGCCCTCGCAGATCCGACGCTTTTCGCTCAGGACCGGCGATACGGTCGAAGGCCAGATCCGGTCTCCCAAGGAAGGCGAGCGCTATTTTGCGCTTCTGAAGGTCAACACCATCAATTTCGAGGACCCTGAGAAGGTCCGCCACAAGATCAACTTCGACAACCTGACGCCCCTCTACCCCGACGAGCGCCTGCGGCTCGAGCTGCCGGACCCGACCAACAAGGATAAGAGCGCCCGGATCATGGATCTGGTGGCGCCGCTCGGCAAAGGCCAGCGCGCTATCATTGTAGCGCCGCCGCGTACCGGTAAGACCGTATTGTTGCAGAATATTGCACAATCCATCGCCACCAATCACCCGGAATGCTACCTGATCGTGCTGTTGATCGACGAGCGGCCGGAAGAAGTCACCGACATGCAGCGTTCGGTGCGTGGCGAGGTCATCTCGTCGACCTTCGACGAGCCGGCATCGCGCCACGTCCAGGTCGCTGAGATGGTGATCGAGAAGGCCAAGCGCCTTGTCGAGCACAAGCGCGACGTGGTGATCCTGCTTGATTCGATTACCCGTCTCGGTCGTGCCTACAACACCGTGGTGCCGAGCTCGGGCAAGGTGCTGACGGGTGGCGTCGATGCCAACGCTCTGCAGAGGCCGAAGCGCTTCTTCGGTGCGGCGCGCAATATCGAAGATGGCGGCTCGCTCACCATCATTGCGACGGCGTTGATCGATACCGGTTCGCGCATGGATGAAGTCATCTTCGAAGAGTTCAAGGGCACCGGCAACTCGGAAATCGTCCTTGACCGCAAGGTGTCCGACAAGCGCGTGTTCCCGGCGATGGACGTCACGAAGTCGGGTACCCGCAAGGAAGAGCTGCTGGTCGAGCCGGATATCCTGAGGAAGATGTACGTGCTGCGCCGTATCCTCAACCCCATGGGCACCGTCGACGCGATGGAGTTCCTGATGGACAAGATTCGTCAGACCAAGACGAACTCCGATTTCTTCGACTCGATGAACACCTGATCGAGCATCTTCGGATGCCTGCCAGCAGATCCGCAAACACGATGTCCCCGCGAAAGCGGGGATCTCTGTTTTGGAGGGCGTGGTGCGCGCCGGAAACGGAAGTTCCCGCTTTCGCTGGCATGACCGGGTGGTGGAAAGGGTGGCATGCGTAGCGATGATACGATCGTCGCGCTGTCCTCAGGCGCTGTGCCCTCTGGTGTCGCGGTCATCCGCCTATCGGGACCGATGGCAGGCACGGTACTGAGCGACATGCTCGGCGCCCTGCCCCGCCCGCGGCAGTTGAAGCTCGCTGATATAAGGATTGGTGACGAGACTCTCGATCGTGGTCTCGTGGCCTGGATGCCCGGTCCGCAGAGCTTTACCGGTGAGGATTGCGCCGAACTGCAGGTGCATGGCTCGCCGGCGGTGGTGCGGGCGCTGCTGCGGAAGCTCAGCTCACAACCCGGCGTCAGACTGGCTGAGGCCGGGGAATTCACCCGGCGCGCGTTCGAGAACGGCAAGCTCGACCTGGTCGAGGCGCAGGGTCTTGGCGATCTGATCGAAGCCGAAACCGAGAACCAGCGAGCGCTCGCCTATGCGCGGCTTGAAGGCGGTCTGACCCGACAAGTCGAAGGCTGGCGCGAGCAGTTGCTCGATCTTCGCGCCGAGATCGAGGCGCAGATCGACTTTTCCGATGAGGGCGACGTCGGCGCGCTGCCGCCGAGCTTTGGCGCCGAGGTCGAGGCGTTGCGTGACGCAATCGGGGACGTGCTGGCCACCCGCGGCCAGGGTCGGATCCTCCGCAGCGGCTTCCGGGTGGTGCTGGCTGGCCCGCCAAATGCCGGCAAGTCGAGCCTCCTCAATGCCCTCTCCCGTTCGGATGCCGCAATTGTCTCCGACGAACCCGGCACGACGCGGGACCTCAAGGAGGTACCCCTCGATATCAAGGGGCAGTTGATCATCTTGGTGGACAGCGCCGGGATCCGCGACACAGCCTCGAAGGCCGAGGCGATCGGTGTTGAAAGGGCAAGGCAGGCCATGCTCAGTGCAGATCAGGTGCTGTGGTTGCGAGCGCCGGACGTCGATGGCGAAGGGGCGGAGCCACCGGCGCTCGCAGGGGAGTCGGGCCGTCAGCCACCGATAGCGGTCATCGGTACGAAAAGCGACCTCGGTCCGGTTGCGGGTGCCGACCTTGCTGTCTCGGTCGCCACCGGTGCGGGTATCAACACACTGCTCGAGCGGCTCCACGAGGCATCAGGTGCCGGCTCGGTCCAGGCATCGGACCTGTTGGTCAGTCATGAGCGCGATGGTGAGGCCCTGGTGGCGGCGGTTCTTAGCCTTGGGCAGGTGGCGGGGCACCTCGAAAGTTCCGAGCTGGCTGCCGAGGACTTGCGGCAGGCGTCCTTCGCCCTCGAGCGTTTGCTCGGCCGGATGGATGCGGAATCGGTGCTGGACCGCCTGTTCAGCGCGTTCTGCATCGGCAAATGATTCACGTGGAACATTGCCGGCGGTGCCCGGACGTTGATTCACGTGAAACATTGGACTAGACCCGCCGCTCCAAAGGATTTCCCAGAGATGAGCGACTTCGGCGTCATTGTTGTTGGTGGTGGACACGCGGGGAGCGAGGCAGCTGCGGCCGCGGCGCGGCTCGGCGTGCCCACGGCGTTGATCACCCATAAGCTCGCAACCATCGGCGAGATGAGCTGCAACCCGGCCATCGGCGGTTTGGGAAAAGGCCACCTGGTGCGCGAGATCGACGCCATGGACGGGCTGATGGGGCGGGTCGCCGACGCGGCCGGTATCCAGTTCCGTGTACTGAACCGAAGGAAGGGCGCCGCGGTTCGTGGTCCCCGGGCCCAAGCTGATCGGAAGCTGTATCGCCAGGCTATGCAGGCGGCCATCCTCGGCCAACCCAACCTCACCGTGATTGAGGGTGAGGTCGATGATCTGATCGTCACCGACGGCCGGATTGCTGGCGCGGTTCTACTCGACGGTCGTCACTTCGGCGCCAAGGCCGTCGTGCTGACCACCGGTACCTTCCTTCGTGGCCTGATCCATCGCGGCGAGGAGACGGTGCCGGCAGGCCGCGTCGGCGAGAAACCGGTGCTCGGGCTGTCGACCCGGCTCGAGGCGCTGGGGCTGACCCTTGGCCGGCTGAAGACCGGCACACCGGCCAGGCTCGATGCAACCTCGATCGACTTCTCCGGCCTCGAAGAGCAGCGCGGCGATGATCCGCCGGAGCCGTTCTCGGCGCTGACGACGGCGATCACCACGCGACAGATCAGCTGCTATATCACCCGGACAACATCCGACACCCACCGGATCATCTCGGACAACCTGCACCGTTCGGCCATGTATTCCGGCCGGATCAAGAGCCGCGGCCCGCGCTACTGTCCTTCCATTGAAGACAAGGTGGTTCGCTTCGCCGACCGTGACAGCCACCAGATTTTTCTTGAGCCCGAAGGGCTCGATGACAACACGATCTATCCGAACGGCTTGTCGACTTCGCTACCAGCTGAGGTGCAGGAGGCGTTCCTCAAGTCGATGCCCGGGCTGGAGAATGTGCGGATCATCCGACCGGGCTACGCGATCGAGTATGACTATGTCGATCCGCGCGAGCTCCGGCCAACGCTGGAACTGCGGCGACTGCCCGGCCTCTATCTGGCCGGTCAGATCAACGGCACCACCGGCTATGAGGAAGCTGCCGCGCAGGGCCTTTATGCAGGTGCCAATGCCGGCCTTGCAGCGAAGGGTGCCGGACTGCTGCAGCTGTCGCGGACCGAGAGCTATCTGGGGGTGATGGTCGACGACCTGGTGACCCGCGGCGTCAGCGAACCCTACCGGATGTTCACTTCGCGGGCCGAGTTCCGGCTGCACCTGCGGAGCGACAACGCCGACCAGCGGTTGACCCGGATCGCGGCGGCCGTCGGCCTTGTCGGTGAAGAACGGCAACAGCACTTCGAGGAGCGCTCTGCGGCGCTGAGCGCGGGCCGGGCGACACTCGATCGACTGCGGACTACGCCCACGGCTGCACGCAAGGTCGGCCTGGCAGTCAACGCGGATGGCCATGAGCGCAGCGCGTTTGAGCTGCTGTCCTATCCGAATGTGGAGGCGGACAATCTGGTGCCGCTATGGCCCGAGATTGCCGAGATCGCGCCTGACATCCTCGAGCAGCTGACCGTCGATGCGCAGTATGCGGTTTACCTGCAGCGCCAGGAGGCCGATATCGCTGCGGTAAAGCGTGACGAGAGCCGCGCAATTCCGGATTGGCTGGATTACGCCGCCCTGCCGGGGCTCTCGATGGAGATGCGCCAGAAGCTTGGACAACAAAGGCCTGCGACGATCGCCCAGGCGCAGGCCATTGATGGCGTCACGCCGGCGGCGATCACGCTGATTCTGTCGGTGGTACGGCGCGGTAGCCTGCGTCAGGCGGGTTGATGGGCGACCTTGCGGCCTACTCCGAGGGATTTACTCGCCCGGAAGACGCCGTTCGGCGGGACCTGGAATCGTTTGCTGCGCTGTTGAAGAAATGGAACGCGGTACAGAATCTTGTTTCACGTGAAACAGAGACTGCCCTGTGGTCGCGCCACGTGCTGGATTCACTACAGGTCCTGCCGTTACTCCGACCGACGGATGAACTACTCCTCGATGTTGGCTCAGGCGGCGGCCTGCCGGCCCTGCCGCTGGCAATCGCCCTCAGGGGTGGCCGGGCACGCTTCACCTTGGTGGAGCCGATCGGCAAGAAGGTCGCGTTTCTCAGACAGGTTATCCGGGAACTCGGCCTTGCGGCAGTGGTGCATGCCGGTCGCACGGACAGCTTTGATTCACGTGAAACACTCGGCGACCGTCTCGGGTTTGATGTGATCACCTCCCGAGCACTGGCCGCCCTGCCGCTGCTGCTGGAACTTATCCACCCCTTCTTCGGGCCGGAAACCCGCGCGATCCTGCATAAGGGCAAGGATCATGCTGTGGAGGTCGAGGAAAGTCGTTTGGCGTGGGAGTTCGACGTGGTAGTAATCAAGAGCGCCACCGACGAGGCTGGCGTGTTGCTGGAGATCAGCAATTTGCGACGGAAATCAACTCGTTAGCGGAAACGCTCGGAGGCCGTGCCTTGGCTCCTCGAATCCTGACCCTCGCCAATCAGAAGGGTGGGGTCGGCAAGACCACTACCGCCATCAACCTCGCGACTGCGCTCGCCGCGATTGGCGAACGGGTGCTGATCGTCGATCTCGACCCGCAGGGCAACGCCTCTACGGGCCTTGGCATTTCGCGCACCGACCGTGACGTGTCGAGCTACGACCTGTTGATGGGCGACGCCAAGGTGGCCTCGGCGGCGGTGATGACCAGCGTGCCGAATGTGGCGATCGTTGCCTCGACACTGGATCTGCTCGGGGTGGAACTGACCATCGCACAACAGGCCGATCGCGCCTTCCGGCTCCGCGATGCGTTCCGCGCCATGAACGACCTCACGATCAATGGCCAGGCAGTGAGCTATGTGCTGATCGATTGTCCGCCGTCGCTCAACCTCCTCACAATCAATGCGCTGGTGGCTGCGGATGCGGTTCTGGTACCCCTGCAATGCGAGTTCTTTGCGCTCGAAGGTCTGAGCCAACTGCTTCAGACCATTGAGCAAATTCGCTCCACCCTGAACCCGCGGCTGTCGATACAGGGTGTTGTAATGACGATGTTCGATCGCCGCAACAACCTCAGCGAGCAGGTGCTTGCGGATGTGCGGTCGGAAATGGGAACACTCGTTTACGACACGGTGATACCGCGCAATGTGCGGCTGTCGGAGGCCCCTTCTTACGGCAAGCCGGCGCTGCTCTACGACCTGAAATGTGCCGGCAGCCAGGCCTACCTGCGCCTCGCTACCGAAGTGATCCGGCGTGAGCGTCAGCTCATGGCCGCATGAGGAAGTTGGAATGAACGAGAAACCATCACGGCTCGGGCGCGGTCTCGCGGCGCTGATCGGCGACATGGCGACGATGGAAGGAGCGCGGCTGGCTGACGGCAGCAGCTCGAAGCGCCTGCCGGTCGACTTCCTGATTGCCAACCGCGCCAACCCGAGGCGGGATTTCGACCCGGACCAGCTGGAAGAATTGACCAGCTCGATCCGCGAGAAGGGCGTGATGCAGCCGCTGCTGGTCCGGCCGACCAATGATCCGAACCAGTTCGAGATCATTGCCGGCGAGCGCCGCTGGCGCGCCTCGCAGCGCGCCGGGCTCAACGATGTACCGGTGATCATCCGCGACGTCGACGACAAGGAAGCGCTTGAGCTGGCGATCATCGAGAACGTCCAGCGCGTCGATCTCAATCCGCTCGAAGAAGCAATGGGTTACGGCCAGTTGATCGAGCAGTTCGACTATACCCAGAACGACTTGGCACAGGTGATCGGCAAGTCCCGCTCGCATGTCGCCAATACGCTGCGCCTGCTGAAACTGCCGGACGACGTCCGTGGCATGCTCAAGAGCGGCGAGTTGACGGCTGGGCACGCGCGCACGCTGATCACGGCCGAAGATCCGGTGGCGCTGGCAAAGCGCATCGTCGGTGGCGGGCTCTCGGTGCGCGAAGCGGAAGCGCTGACGCAGCGCGAGATCAATGCGCCGAAGAAGAAACCGGCAGCGCCCGAGCAGAAGGACGCCGATACGGCGGCCCTCGAGAAGCGTCTGTCCGATGTGCTCGGGCTGCATGTGGCGATCGACCACAAGGACCAGGGCGGCCGGCTAGAGATCCGTTATCGGACGCTCGAGCAGCTCGATGGGATTTGCATGAAGCTGACCGGGTACGGGGTTTAGCCGGCGGCTTAGTGTTTCACGTGGAGCGGCAACGTTGGCAAAGATGGCGCCCAGGGCGCCCCTTTCATTTGCGGCGTGCCTGGCTGGGATGTTGAACGAGGTCTCAGCGCGTGTGGCGCCCCTCACCCTAACTCTCTCCCCAGAAGGGCGAGGGGACGCACTTTGCACCGGCCGTGCCACAACGCCCCCTCGCCCCTCTGGGGAGAGGGCCGGGGTGAGGGGCGCCACGCGCACTGATCTTGAGAGCTTGACGGCGTCCTGGCGGTCCCGCGCCCGCGTCACCATCGTTGCCAATCGAGCGTAGCTCTCATGGCCTCCTTACCTGAGTTCGTTCCACTGGAGCGATCTCGCCCTGCGGGCACACTCACAAGTGTTTCACGTGGAACGCTTGGGCTAACGCTCTGCAGCCATTGTACAAACTGCCAGAAGCGCCCGGCGACTGATGGTGTCGGCGAGGCCATAACGCTTGCGGCTGTCGGCCACGGCGAGTTGCAGCCGGTCGAGCGCGGCGCTCAGCGCATCGTCGGTCCACAGCCGAAGCTGCCGTTCGATCGAGGAGCGACGGGAAAAGTGCGGCTTGGGGCGGGCGTTGTCGAGCACCGCGCCGGGCGACTTGCCGGCATCGACCTCGACGCGCCAGCGGCGCAGCGTGGTGAAATGGCCCAAGGCACTGGCAAGGATCTGTTGGGAGTTGACGCTCTGGGCGATGGCGCGCTCAAGCGCCGTGTCGAGGTTGGCAGCGTGGCCGGTGCCGGTGGCGTCGACGACTTCGTCGAGCACCAGGGCGGCGTTGTCGGCGCAGAGCGTCAGCACGTCTTCGCGGGTGAGGAGCTTGGTATCGGCGGCAAACAGCACCAGCTTTTCCAGCTCGCGGCGAGTGATCTCGCGATCGTTGCCGAGATTGTCGCGGATCGCCGCGACGGTATCCTGGTCGGCGCGGATGCCAGCCTTGGAGAACGTTTCGGAGATCAGCCGGCCGAGCGATTCGTCGTTGTCGGGGTAGCAGGGCAGGGCCCGGCCGAGCTTTGCCGCTTCGACCAGGGCGCGCAGCGGATCCTTGGGGGTAAGATTGCCGGCCTCGAGGATGATGATGGACCCTGGATCATCTCGCAGTTCGGTGAGCGGCATGACCAGCGACTTGCCGGCACCGCGCACCCGGATCACCCGTCTGTCGCCGAACAGCGAGGTGGTCTTGGCCTCGACGGCCAGGCGCGACGGATCGGCATCGAGTTCTGAACCGTCGAGCACGACGAGGTTCATGCTGTCGGCATCGTTGCCGGCATAGCGTCGTGCCAGGCGTTGCCCGGTCTCGCGTACCAGGCCGGTGTCGGGGCCGTAGGCCAGGATGATGCCGGCCTCGAGATCGGGGCGATCGACGAAGCGGGAAACCTCGTGCGCCTTCAGCGCCCCCATCAGCCGGTCGACTGGGCGAGGGCGCCGAGCAGCGTCAGGCGAACGGTCTCGGCCAGCTCGCGAGCAGCGCGCTCGGCCGCTTCCCGTTCGGCTTCACTGGCCGCCAGGGCCTGGCTGTCGGTGGTGTAGAGTGCGGCGGCCGAGCGGGTCGTCGACAGGATGACAGAACCATCGGCGCCGATCAGCTCGATCTGTGCCGTCACCACCATCTCGCGCTGCTCCGAAGGCCGTGCGACGTTGGAGCGGGTGAGCTTGCGGCCATAGCTCGAGGTGGTGATGCGGACCGTCGGGCTTGCCGGGTCGGCGGTCTTGCCGAAACGCAGCGCGAGCTCCTGATAGATGACCTGCTCGAGCCGGCTGTTGGGTTTGGCATAGTTCAGCGGATGCCGCTCGGTGCCGATGCCGCGTTCGCCATAGACCGGCGTCAGTCCGGTGCAACCGGCAAGCGCTGTCGCACCGAGCAGGCTCAGCGCAAGAAACGCACTGCGAAACAATGGCTTAGACGACCACATTGACGATCCTGTCGGGGACGATCACCAGCTTCTTGGGCGGCTTGCCGTCCAGCATGCGGGCAACCGCTTCGAGTGACAAGACCTCTTTCTCGACCAGTTCTTTGGCGGCGCCGACCGGCACGGTGATCTCGCCACGGCGCTTGCCGTTCACCTGGACGGGAAGGACCACCGTCGAATCGACCAGCAGCGACGGATCGGCCACCGGCCAGGGGGCGTCGACCACGAGACCAGTCTTGCCGAGCGCGGCCCAGCAGGTTTCGGCGAGGTGCGGCATCATCGGGGCGACAAGCTGCACCAGGCGCTCCACCGCCTCGCGGAACGCGTCGCGCTGCGCCGGCGAAATGCTTGAGCTCACCGACTGCGAGAACTTGGCGATGGCGTTCGACAGCTCATAGATCTGGGCGACGGCGCGGTTGAACCGCAGACCCTCGATCTCTTCGCCGACATTGGCCACGGCGCGATGCACGACCTTGCGCAGGTCGGCAACGCCGGTGTCACCGCTGCCGGTCAGCCGTGCCGCGATGTCGTCCTCGAGGTCGAGGAAATCGCCGACCAGCTTCCAGACACGCTGCAGGAAGCGGCTGGCGCCCTCGATGCCGGCTTCGGTCCACTGTACGTCGCGCTCGGGCGGGGAATCCGACAGCATGAACCAGCGGGCCGTATCGGCGCCGTAGGTCGAAACGATCTCGTCGGGATCGACGACGTTCTTCTTGGATTTGCTCATCTTTTCGATGGAGCCGATGGTCACCGCCTCACCGCTTTGCAGCAGCCTGGCGCGGCGCTCGCCATCGACCTGCTCGATCCGAATGTCGGCGGGGGACACCCACTCGCCATTCTGGCCGGAGCCGAGCTGATAGGTCTCGTGCACCACCATGCCCTGGGTGAACAGGCCCTTGAACGGCTCGCTGAGGTTCAGATGGCCGGTCTGCTTCATGGCGCGGGTGAAGAAGCGCGAATAGAGCAGGTGCAGGATGGCGTGCTCGACACCGCCGATATACTGGTCGACCGGCAACCAGCTATTGGCAATGCCGGGGACGGTCGGGGTCGGGGCGTGCGGATCGGTGAAGCGCGCGAAATACCACGAACTGTCGACGAAGGTGTCCATCGTGTCGGTTTCGCGGGTCGCCGGACCAGCGCATTTTGGGCAAGCGACATGCTTCCAGGTGGGATGGTGGTCAAGGGGATTGCCGGGCCGGTCGAAGCTCACATCTTCGGGCAGCACCACCGGCAGGTCCTTGTCGGGCACCGGGACGGCGCCACAGTTCTCGCAATGGATCACCGGGATCGGGCAACCCCAGTAGCGCTGGCGCGATACGCCCCAGTCGCGCAGGCGGTAGTTCACCTCGAGCGTGCCCTGCGGCAGGTTGTCGACGGTGCGCGCAGCGAAGTGCGCGGCGATGGCCTTCTTGGCGGCGTCGATCTCGAGCCCGTCGAGGAATTCGGAGTGATAGATGCGGCCCGGCCCGTTGTAAGCCTCCGCATCGACTTCGAACGTTGCCGGGTCAGCGCCATCGGGCAGCACCACCGGGATCACCGGCAGATCATAGCGGCGGGCGAAATCGAGGTCGCGCTGATCGTGCGCCGGGCAGCCGAAAATGGCGCCGGTGCCGTAATCCATCAGCACGAAATTGGCGATGTAGATCGGCAGCGTGGCGCCGGGCTTCACCGGATGTTTCACATGCAAACCCGTGAAGATGCCGAGCTTTTCTGCCTTGTCGATGGTCTCGGTGGCAGTGCCGTGGCGACGGGTCTCGGCGATGAAGGCCGCGATCTCCGGTTTGTCCGCGAGACTCTGAGCCAGGGGATGATCGGCCGAAATGGCGAGGAAAGAGGCACCGAAGATGGTGTCCGGCCGCGTAGTGAACACTTCGATCGAGGTAAACTTCTGCCACTGTTCGCTGAGCTCGAACAATAACCGCAGGCCCTCGGACTTGCCGATCCAGTTGCGCTGCATGACGCGCACCTTCTCGGGCCAGTGGTCGAGCGTATCGAGCGCCTCGAGCAACTCCTCGGCGAAATCCGAGACCTTGAAGGCCCACTGGTTGAGTTCGCGCTGCTCGACCACCGCGCCGGAACGCCAGCCGCGGCCGTCGACCACCTGCTCGTTGGCGAGCACGGTCATATCGACCGGGTCCCAGTTGACCTTGGACTTCTTGCGCGTGACCAGGCCTTCGCGCAGGAAATCGAGGAACAGCTTCTGCTGCTTGGAATAGTACTCGACGTCGCAGGTGGCGAACTCACGACTCCAGTCGATGCCGAGGCCGATCGACTTCAACTGCTTTCGCATCGCCGCGATGTTGGCATAGGTCCAGCTCTTGGGGTGGACCTTGTTCTGGATGGCGGCGTTCTCGGCCGGCAGTCCGAAGGCGTCCCAGCCCATCGGGTGCAGCACATTGCGGCCCATGGCGCGCATATAGCGCGCCAGCACGTCGCCCATGGTATAGTTGCGAACGTGTCCCATATGGATGCGCCCCGAGGGGTAAGGGAACATCTCGAGCACGTAGTAGGGCTTGCGGCTATCATCGTGCTTGACCTCGAAGGACTTGCCGTCCTCCCAGGCCTTCTGCCAGCGTGGCTCTTCGACACGCGGATTGTAGCGCTCGGTCGTTCTACCAGTCACTTCGGGAAGTCCTTAAAGCCGCAGATTACGTTGCGTTCACTAGGGTTTTTGGCTACCGGACCTTCATCAGAATTCCGTTAACCGGTCAACAGAGAGGGCCATGCAGAACGCCCCGGAAAGTCTCGAAATCATCCGCGCCCGGATCGAGCGGGCGCATCAGCGCTTCGGCCCGCCGCCGGATCGGGTGGAACTGGTCGCCGTCTCCAAGACGTTCGATGCCGCAGCAATCCGGCCGTTTCTTGACGCCGGACAGCGGGTGTTCGGCGAGAACCGGGTGCAGGAAGCCAAAGAAAAGTGGCCGGAACTCCGGGCGTCCTATGACGGCATAGAATTGCATCTGATCGGTCCGCTGCAAACCAACAAGGCGCGCGAAGCGGTGGCGCTGTTCGATGTGATCCAGACCGTCGACCGCGATAAGCTGGCCGGCATCCTCGCCGAGGAAATGAAACGGGCGGGCAAGCGCCTGCCGGTGTTCGTGCAGGTCAATATCGGGCTCGAGGAGCAGAAGGCCGGCATTGCTCCGTCGGACGCGGCGGCGTTCGTCGGCCGCTGCAAGGATCTGCACGGGCTCGATGTGATCGGACTGATGTGCATACCGCCCGAGGGCGATCCGGCCGGGCCGTATTTCGCCCACCTGGCGTCGCTCGCACGCGATGCCGGGGTGGACAAGCTGTCCATGGGAATGAGCAGCGACTTCGAGACGGCGATCGCCATGGGCGCGACGCATGTGCGGGTCGGCAGCGCGCTGTTCGGGCACCGGGGGTGAGTGCGGCCCGGCTCAGCCTCGCCGAGGCGGAGCAGTTGGTGGCCGAACGGCTCGGCGTGAGCCCACGGGCCGCGCATTCCCGCTTCGTCGGCAGGCTGATGCAGCAGCTGGCAGGTGAACTCGGCGCCGATGCCGGACTGTGGCAACTCGTCGGGCTGTTGCACGATCTCGACTATTTCGCCGTCGATGGCGACTGGAACCGGCACGGGGTGCTGACCGCGGCATGGCTGGCGGGCCGGTTGCCTGACGAGGCCCTCGCGGCCATCGCAGCGCATGACCACCGGACCGGCGTGCGGAGCAGCACGCAGCTGGCCGAGCTGCTGCGGCTGGCCGACGGGCTGGCGGTGCTTGACGAGACGGCCGGGCGCGAGACAACCGTCGCGGCACTCATCGGCGAAGCGTTGGAGACCGTCACCGGTAGCCGCATGTTTCTCGTGGACATCATCGGCGGAGCCGCGGCTCGGCATGGCGTGACACTGGCGACTCTCGCAGGCATCCTCGCGACGTTGCCCCGGCAGGAGCAGCGCTGACCGCGATGCTATGATGCCATAGCATAGCGCGATACCGCGTTATGCGTGCCAGATGATCTCAGGCTTTTCGCGCGGAGCGCCGCCGGGGGTGCCCGACGGGTACCCGAGAGTAAGGGCGGCGTGTGGGGCATAGTTGGGCGGAACGCCAAGGCTGGCGCCGGTGGCCGGATCGCGCAGCCAGAGCATCGGTGAGCCGACCCAGCAGGTGCCGAGGCCGCGGGCGTGCGCCGAAAGCATCAGATTCTGCCCGGCACGGTTGCAGTCCTGCAGCGCCTGGCCATAGCCATCATCGAAGCCGCAAATGATGACCACCGCCGGCGCGTTGAAAAAGACCAGGAAGCCGGGCTTGTCGACCCAGTCATAGGCGGGACCGGGCTTGCGGTGTTCGCGGGCGAAAGCCAGAGCGGCATGGCCGTGTGCCGCGATGCGCTCGACACCCTCGATGAGGACGAAGGCGAATGGTGCAGTCCCGCTTGGCGGCGGAGTTGGCGCCTGCGCTGCGTCATGGAGTATCTCCGCAACCAGAGATCGCGCTACGAGGCGCGGTTCATAATTCCGGATCGAACGGCGACCATAGATGGCGGTAATCGTATCCATAGCGAAGCAGCCCGTCAGCGCTGTTGCCTCAAGGCCAGCACAGCCGGGCGCAGCTCAGCGGTCACGGCGGCTCTATGGCGTCATACTATCGCGTGCCGGGCGCTCTGAATGAGCGGTTGGCGGCTGGCAGGTCGAACATCGCCAGCGCCCGACCGGAAAGTTCGAGCGCGGAGGCGTGCTGCACCATGCCGTTCAGCTCAAGGCGAGTCGGCGGGTCGGTGAAGACCAGCCTGATCGGGCGAGAGCGATCCGATGTGACGCGCACCAGGTCATCGTTCACCTCGATCTCCAGACCGTCATGCCGTAGCCGGCTTTCGTGCTTGAGGCCGGCGAGGAGGAGGACCGCGATCGCGGCGGCGTCGATGTCGGCGGGCATTTTGGCGCCGAGGCGGGCTTCGTGCCGGAAGGCGAGGGGGAGGGCTGCGCCCTGGCGGAGGAAGACCGGAATCTCCTCGAGCTCGGCGACGACTTGGTGGGTCTCCCCGCCGTCATACCAGCGGTTCTCGAACAGGTGCCACCAGCGGCCCTCGGGCAGGTAGACCTCGCGGGCGGTTTCGCCTTCCCAAATGATCGGGGCGACCAGCAGGTCGCGGCCGAACATGTACTGGTCCCAAAGCCCGGATGCGCGACTATCGCCCTGAAAATCCAGCAGCATGGCGCGCAGCAGCGGCTGCCTCTGAGCGACGCACCAGGCAGCCTCGCGCTGCAGGTACGGCAGCAATGACATGCGGAGGTTGGCATAGAAACGGTAGCCGGTCAGGGCTCGCGCGTCGCCGGAGCGCTCGGCGATGTTCCAGGGGGTGCGGTCCTGGTTGAACTCGGCTTTGCTTTCGGCGTGGTACTGCATGATGGGGCAGAAACAGGCCATGGCCGCCGAGCGCACATAAAGCTCGGCGCTCGGCACTTCGCCGGAAAAGCCGCCCAGGTCCCAGCCCCAGAAGATCACCCCCGACATGCCGGCCGAGAGGCCGGCAAGGATCGAGCGTTTGAAGGCATCCCAGGTCGAGCGTTCATCGCCGGCCCAGTGGGCCGGGAAGGCCTGCGCCCCGGTATAGCCGGCGCGCGAGAAACAGATGCCGCCGTTCTGCTGCGCGAACCGGTAGTAAGCCGAGATGTAGTCGCGCGGGTAGGCGTTGCGGTTCTCAAGGCCGGTACGGCCGTCGGCGAACAGCAGGTCCTTGCCCCAGACCATCTCGCCGCCATCGGTCTTGAAGCCGTCGACGCCGAGTTCGTCGATCAGGTACTGGCGCTTCGAGAACCACCAATCGGCGCCGTCCTGGTTGGTGAAATCCATCAGCAGGCTGTCCTTGAACCAGCCTTCGGGCAGCCGCAGCGGCGTGCCGTCGGGGTGTTTCACGCCAAACCCCGCAGCGAAGAAGTGGCCTTCGTCGTTCCGCTTCTGGGCGTGCTTCAGCGCCGGCGACTGCTTGATGATCGGGATCTGCCACAGAACGAGGCGCAGGTGGTTGGCGTGCAGGTGCTCGGCGAGGCCCCTGGGATCGGGCCAGCGGCCCCATTCGGGGAAACTGAAATCGCCATAGGTGAAGGCTTCGCCGCCGGGTTTCTCGGCGTATTGGGCGTCGTTGAAAATGTAGAAGGTGGCCTCGTCCGACCAGGCTTCGATTACCAGCACAGTGGCCGGAATCTGGTGCTCGAGGGTGAGGGCGACCTGCTTTCTCACCTCCGCCTCGCTGTCCCAGTTGTTCGACGACATCCAGGGGCCGAGCGCCCAGGTTGGCACGGGTTCGGGATCGCCCGTGACGGCCATGAACTGGCTGACCTGCTCGGCGACGGCACCCGACAAAAGGTCGATGGTCAGGCGGTCGGCTTCGACGCCGACGCGGGTTTCGCCAGGTACGGTGAGATCGAACCAGGAATAGGAATCGGTGGCGAGATGGAGGCCGAAGCCGGCGTCGGTGTAGCCGACCGGCATCGGCACGTAGGTTTTGAGCCCCTGTTCCTTGTACTGGTTGTAGACGAACTGATCGACCCGATTGCCCGCCTGGTTCAGCGCATTGTAGCGCTCGCCGAATCCATACCAGCCGCAGCGTGGATGGGTCAGCGTGGCGGAAATCTCCTTGATGCTGCCGTCGCGGGCCTCCAGCCAGGAGATGGCCTTGAGGGTGGCGGGGCCGAGCGGCAGCGGGAGTGTGCTGCCGCCATCCCCCGGAGCGATGTCGAGTCGGCCCCCCGACAGCGTGACGCGGACCGGATCGCTGCCGTGCTGACGGCGGCGCAGCGTCTCGTAGGCGAACGGCCCGGCCGTGACCTCGGGATGTGCCGCAAAGCGGATGCGATACTCGACCTGCAAGCCAGCCGGGGTAGGGGCGAGAATGAATTCCCAGCAGTCGCCCCGAAAACTGCCGGCGATGGCGGTCGAACCGACAACGAGTTCGAGTGGTTCGTCCGGTGAGAGCGGCGAGGCCTGGGCACGGACAATCACCTCGTCGGCAGCGGTGATGAGCTTGGGAAAGCGCTCTTCGAGCAGCGGCTCGTAGCGGTTGCCGTTGCCGTCGGGGGCATGGCGGATGAAGCGGGTCTCGAGCTGGCCGAGTGTCCTGAGGCGCTGGGCGACGATGGGCGCCGGGGTGTCGGCGAGAAGCTTGCGGCTTTTGGCGTAGCTGCCCTGCTCGGCATAGTACCATGCCAGCAGCTGGCGGTCGGCCGCGCTGGCGCCGGCGAGGCGCTCCGGTGCGGTCAGGGTGCGGACGGCATCGACCAGCACCAGATCCTCGCAGTCGAATAGACCAAAGGGCACGGCGGCAAGCAGCACGTCGAACTCCAGCGTTGCCTTGTCGGAGGACGACATCAGCGCGCCGAAGCGCACATGGTTGGCATAGACGTGGTTCTTCACCCGGCCAACCAGGCGCGTGGTCCCTTCGTCGCGCAGGAGGTGGTTGGTTTCGCGCAAGGCCGCAGCCCACAGCGCCACGACCCAGGTGTCGGTGGTTTGGTTCTGGTTTGGCGAGAGTTCGCGCTCGAGGCGCGCAGTGATGGCGGTGCGGAGCGCCAGGGCTTTGGCGGAGCGGAGCTGTGCGAGGTCGCCGGTGAGGGCCGTGAGGTAGAGGGCGAGCGCGGCTTCGACCGCGTCGGTGGGATCGGCGTCGGCGAGGCGAGCGATGATCGGCAGCGCGGCTGCGGCCGGGTCCCGCAGCAGCTCGGCATAGAGGTCGAGGAACCAGGGGTGGCGCAGGGCGAGCTGCGGTTCGCGAGTGTCGGTGGTCATCAGTGGTTCCGGTCTGGCTCCCCTCCCCCTTGAGGGGAGGGGCTGGGGGTGGTGAGGTGATCCCCGGTGCTGACTGCGCCACCCCCACCCCCTATCCCCTCCCCTCTAGGGGGAGGGGTGCGATAGGCCGGTTCCGGTGGTGGTGGTGGTGGCCGAGAGCCCTTGGGCTCCCGGCCTTGCCCTTTGGGAGGCAACTAGGTGGTTGCCGCAGAGCAGCATCGTCGGTTCTTTCGTCCCCTCTCCCTCTGGGGGAGAGGGTCAGGGTGAGGGGGCCTTGCCGCAAATACGGAGTGTGAGGAAGGCCCCCTCACCCAGCGCTGCGCCGACCTCTCCCCCAAAGGGAGAGGTGATGCAGGCCCCGAGCACGAGGCGCTTACAGCAACCCCTCGATCGCCGTCCTGGCGTCCTTCAATGCCTGCTCCGGCGTCTTCTGGCCGAGCTTGGCGGCTTCGAGTTCCTTGCCCACGGCGTCGGTCAGCTGGTTCCAGTTGCCGATCACCGGCGGCACCACCGCGGTGTCGAGCGCCTCAAACACCACTTCGCGGCTCTCGGGCACCGGCTGGTCGAGATAGCCCTGTACGGCCGCGGCATCGGAGATGGCGGGGAGCTCCCAGCCGGCGGCAATGCGGAGCTCGACGGCGGTCTTGGACGAAGTCAGGAACTTGATCCACTGGTAGGCTTCGGCCGGGTGGGCGCTGTTGGCCGAGACGGCGACGCCGTTGGCGAAGAAGTGGTGGGCCTTGTTGGTCTTGCCCGGCTCGAGCGCGATGTCCCAGTTGAACTTGGCATTCTCGGCGAAATCGCCGAGCAGCCAGATGCCGGTGCGGAGCATGGCGATCTTGCCGGCCTTGAACAGGTCCTCCGAGGACTGTCCGGCCATTTCGACATCGGACGGGGTGACCTTGTAGGTCGTCACCTTGTCGATCATCCAGGTGAGCGTCTCGATATTCTCAGGCGAGTCGATGGTAACCGTCTTCTTGTCGGGTGAAAGGATCGAGCCGCCGTTCTGGGCGATGGTCTTGTAGAACTCCCAGAACTGGATCGGCGCGAAATCGCCCCACACCCCGGCGCCGGCATTGGTCAGCTTCTGCGCGGCTTCGAGCTCTTCCTTCCAGGTCCAGTCGGCGGTGGGGTAGGCAACGCCGGCGGCGTCGAACAGATCCTTGTTGTAGAACAGGACAACGTTGGAGAAGCTTTCGACGAGGCCGAACTGCTTGCCATCCTGAGCAAAGGCGGCGAGCGCCGTCGGGTTGTAGACCGAGGTCGAAAAGCCGGTGTCGGCCGCGATCAGCGGCGTCAGGTCGGCGAGCGCGCCCTTTTCGGCGTAGGTGACGAAGTTCTCGAAGTTGAGTTCGAACGCGTCGGGCGCCTGTCTTGCCGCCACCACGGTCTGCAGCTTGGTGAAATAGGCGTCCCAGGCTGCCGTCTCGTAGGTGACCTTGATGCCGGGGTGCTCGGCCTCGAAGGCGGCAACGGTGGCGTCGAGTTCCTTGAGGTAATTCGGCGCCGCCGAAAAGGTCATGTACTTGATGGTCACATCCTCGGCGAGCGCCGGGGTGGTGACGAGGGCAGTGGCAAGCAGCAGCCCGGTGAAAGTCCTACGCAGCATGGTCTGTCTCCTCCTTGAGACCGTTCTAGTCGTTACTTGAGCCCGGTATGGGACAGGCCCTTGATGATGAAGCGCTGGGCAAAGACGTAGACGGCGATAATCGGCAGCGTGGCGATCACCGCGCCGGCCATCAGCACGTTCCAGTCGGTGGTCCAGCGGCCCTGCAGGGCGCTGAGGCCCAGCGGCAGGGTCATCATCGAGGTGTCGGTGGTGATGATCAGCGGCCACAGGAAGCTGTTCCAGCTGGCCATGAAGGCGAACACCGCAAGCGTCGCGAGCGCCGGGCGCGCCAGGTGGATGGCGATGGTGAAAAAGATCCGGACGTACCCGGCGCCGTCGATGAAGGCGGCTTCCTCGATCTCCCTGGGCAGGCGGAGGAAGAACTGCCGGAGCAGGAAGGTGCCGAAGGCGCCGAAGCTCGCGGGCAGGATCAGCGCCTGGTAGGAATTGGTCCAGCCGAGCCAGTTCATGATGATGAACAGCGGGGTGAGCGTGACCTGCTGCGGGATCATCAGCGTCGCGAGATAGGCATAAAACAGCACTGTCCGGCCGCGGAACGGGATGCGGGCGAAGGCGTAGCCACTCATGGCGCAGAACAGCACCATCAGCGCCGTCGAGGTGGCCGAAACGACGATCGAGTTGAACAGGAATTGGCCGACCGGGGCGCTGTCGAACACCTTGGCGTAGTTGTCCGATGTCGCCGGGTCGGGCAGCCAGTTGGGCGGGGTGACGAAAGTGGCGCCGGCGGTCTTCAGCGAGGTGGAGACCATCCAGGCGAAGGGCAGCAGCATGACCACCGCGCCGGCGATGAGGATGGCATAGGTCAGGAGGTCGGGGAGGCTGACACCTCGGCGCTTTCTCGCAAGCACGGAGTCATTCCCACGAAAGCGGGAACCTCCGTTTACGGAGTCTGCCGCCCGCTCAGCCAACAAAGGCTCCCGGTTTCGCGGGAATGACCCGGTGGGCTTGGCGAGTTCGGTGGTCACAGTGGGGTTCGCTGGCTCACCCATCGGACCGATCCAGCTTCTTCTGCAGCAGGTTCTGGGCGATGGTCACCGCGAAGATGAGCGCAAACAGCACCCAGGAGATCGCCGAGGCGTAGCCCATCTTGTAGTAGCTGAAGGCGTTCTTGTAGATCTGCTCGACCATCACCGAGGTGGCGCCTGCCGGGCCGCCCTGGGTCATGATCCAGACCTGGTCGAACACCTGGAACGACGAGATCAACGAGATGGTGGTGACGAAGAAGGTGGTCGGAGCCAGCATCGGGAAGGTGATCGACCAGAAGCGCTGCCATGGCGTGGCGCCATCGAGCGCGGCGGCCTCGTAGAGCGGCTCGGGGATATCCTGCAGGCCCGCGAGATAGATCACCGTCACGAAGCCGATATCCTTCCACACCGAGGTGAGGATGACGCCGGTCATCGCCCAGGCCGGGTCGAACAGCCAGCCCGGACCTTTGATGCCGATGGCGCCGAGCGCGAAGTTGACCAGGCCGTATTGCGGGTTGAGCAGCCACTTCCAGATCAGCGACACGGCGACCCACGAGGTGACCACCGGCACGAAGTAGATGGCGCGGAAGATCACACGCCCACGAATGCGGCGGTTGAGCAGCAAAGCGAGGCCGAGCGCGATCAGCACCACCGAAGGCAGGTAACCGAGGATGAAGGTGAGGGTGTTGCGCAGCGCGCCGAGCACGGCCGGATCGGCGAGTGCGGTGACGTAGTTGTCGATGCCGACCCAGCTGATCTCGCCGATCAGGTCCCATTGGGAAAAGCTGAGCACCAGCGACGACAGCACCGGCGCCATCAGGAACACCACCATGCCGGCAAGGCTGGGCAGCAGCAGCACGGCGAGGGCGAGGTACTTTGAGCGGTTGGCGGCGGGGCTCATGTGGGGCACCGCATTGCGAGACGCTCGGCCCGTGCAGGAAGAGTACCCCCCACCCTGTCCCTCCCCGGCAAGGGGAAAGGAGACGCCAACACTGACGCCGGTGTTCTGGTCTCCCTCCCCCTTGCGGGGAGGGGACAGGGGAGGGGGTGTTCTTCCCGCACCGGTTTCTGGGTCATGATCTCCCTCGCCGGCTGACGCTGTCGCGTTCGACGATGGCGACGTCGATGAAGCTGTCGCGCGGGGCGTCGGTCTTGTTGAGGATGGCGCTGATCAGCCGGCCGGCGAGCTGGCCCTTGCCGAGGATCGACTGGTCCATGGTGGTGAGGGCCGGGTAGACCATGCGCGAGATCGACAGGTTGTCGAATCCCATCACGGAAAAATCCTCGGGAATGCGACGACCGAGTTTGTGCAGGCCGGCAAGGAGGCCAGCCGCGATCAGGTCCGCGGTGCAGAAAGCTGCGGTGGTGTCGCGAAGCGCGACGAGTTGTTCGGCTGCTTCGGTGCCCCAGTCGAAGGTGACGGAGCCGGAAAGGATGCGGGCCGGATCAAAGCCGATCCCTGCTTCGGCCAGCGCCCGCTTGTAGCCATCGACGCGGCGCTCGATGACACCGTCGGTGCGGATCACTCCGGTCACGAGCGCGATGCCGGAATGGCCCTTGCCGATCAGGTAGCGGGTGGCCTGGTAGGCGGCGGCCTCGTCATCGACGCCGAGGCGGTAGAAGCGGGGGTCGTCGATATAGCTGTCGATCAACAGGGTCGGCAGGTCGAGTTCGCGCAGCCGTTCGTAGAGCGCTTCACGGTAGACGCCGAGGACGATCAGCGCATCCATGTTCCAGTGCGACAGGGTGTCGAGCTGGGCATTGCTCTCTCCCACCCCCGACAGCATCATGTAGTAGCCGTTGGCGCGCAGGGCGCTTTCGATGCCCGAGATCATCTCGGCATAGAACGGGTTGTCGAGCAGCAGCTGGTTCTGGTTCTCGGTGAACGGGATGATCACCCCGACCATGCGCGAGGCGTTGGAGACGAGGCTGCGGGCGCTCATGTTGGGGCGGTAGCCGAGCGCCTTCACCGCCGCCATGATGCGCTCGACGGTTTCATCCGACGCCTTGGCGCGGCGACCGTTGATGACGTTGGACACCGTCATCGGCGAAACGTTCGCGGCAAGCGCAATGTCTTTGATCGTGGCCCGTGCCAAGTCCCAGATCCTCCCCAGGGGAGCCGGGTTCGGCTCCTCGGTTTTGCGTTAAACCTGCCGGCTCGTGGTGCCACGCGACGATTCTTGCTTCGATCGATCCGCGTGGGAGGCTAGGTTTTACGTTAAACCGACGGTATTGATATGCCCCCATCGGATGCCTGTCAACTGCACCAGGCGGACACCGGCTGGAGGGCGGGGCCATCACGCTCGCCGGGCGAGAAAAAGCGTGGTTCAGCGCGGTTCTGTCCGTTGTCAGCGAATTGTCAGCTTCCCGTCAGCATCGCGTGGCTAAGACTGGCGGGTCGAGGTGAAACCATTCTCTGTCAAATCACGTTTCTCATGTCTCGGCGGTCTCACGCCGTTTTGATTGGCCGACCGCAAGGTCCGGCAATAACTCAGCAATTCGTAGCCAGTGGCTCGGGGTACCTTACATGAACAGACGGCGCATCCTGATTGTCGACGACGATGCCGACCTGCGGAAGACTTTGATCGATCAGCTGACGCACTATCGCGAATTCGATCTGGTCGAAGCGGAATCGGCGTCGGATGCGCTGGGCAAGGTCCGCGGTGCGCATGTCGACTTGATGCTGCTCGATGTCGGACTGCCCGACATGGATGGTCGCGAAGCGGTGAAGATCCTCCGCCGCGAGGGGTTCAAGAGCCCGATCATCATGCTGACGGCGCAGGACAGCGATTCCGATGAAATCCTGGGGCTCGAGTCGGGCGCCAACGACTACGTCACCAAGCCGTTCCGCTTCTCGGTGCTTTTGGCGCGCATCCGCGCCTCACTGCGCCAGCACGACCAGAGCGAGGACGTGGTGTTCACCATCGGGCCGTACAGCTTCCAGCCGGCGGCCAAGCTGCTCGAGGCGCCGGATGGGGCCAAGGTGCGGCTGACCGACAAGGAAACCTCGATCCTCAAGTATCTCTACCGGCAGGGTCCCAAGACCATCACCCGCGAGATCCTGCTCAAGGAAGTGTGGGGCTACAACAACCGGGTCACCACGCATACGCTCGAGACCCACATCTATCGGCTGCGCCAGAAGATCGAGCGCGACCCCTCCAATGCGCGGCTCCTCGTCACCGAGGATGGCGGGTACCGGCTGGTGCCTTAGGCCGAACCCGGCTTGGTGGTCGGGGTGGGCGGGCCGCCTGCCCCGAAGTGGATTGTGACAGGCATGCACGGTTAGTTGTGCTTCCCGCCTGATTCCAGATCGGCATCGCCTTGGCCATGACGAGCGTTCGAATAGCCGCAGCCCAGACGCCGGAGTACCGCGAGGACATCGAGGCTGCGCTGGCGTCGATGATGGATTTTTCCGAGCGCGCCGATGATGCGGCGGCGCGGTTGCTGGTGTTCCCTGAAGGCTTTCTGCAAGGCTACATGACCGAAGACGGCGCTGCGCGACGGGTGGCGCTGGAGTTGCAATCCCCGCTGCTGCAACTGGTTGCACAGCGGCTGGGGCGCACTCAAGCGATGATCGTTGTCGGGCTGATCGAGCTCGAAAACGACAGGCTGTACAACACCGCTGTAGTGATGCGGCACGGAACGATTGTAGGGCGCTATCGCAAGCACCACCTGCTCGCCGGTGAGGCGAGTTTCGAGGCCGGAACGGAGACGCCGGTGTTTGAGGTGGACGGGCTGCGGTTCGGGATCAACATCTGCCACGACACGAACTTCGCCGAGGCGGCACAGGCGGTTGCCCGGCAGGGCGCGGAACTGATCGTCTGTCCGGCCAACAACATGATGCGCCGCCCAAGTGCCGAGGCATTCAAGACGGTGCACAATGCGGTGCGTGGCGAACGCTGCCGGGAAACCGGGCTCTGGCTGATATCGGCGGACGTCACCGGTGAGCGCGACGGGCGGATCGCCTGGGGCCCAACCGCGGTGCTGGATCCGAACGGCCGGGTGGTCCGGCAACTCCCGCTCGATGCGCCGGGCCTGCTGCTCTTCGATCTGCCGCGAGTGGCGGGCGGTCAACGCAGTCCGAGTGCGGGCGACTGAGCCGAGCAGCAGACGACCGCCGGTGCATAACTTTTGCCGCGTGGGCTGACGCGGCAAAAGGGATTCCTGACAGCGGCAAGAAATGCTCTATATCGAGGGCCGCGGCACGACCGGGCGCTGAGGCGCCCGCGAAGTGGCCGGCGGTCCGGGAATAGGGCGGGATGCAACTCGACGACGCGGCGACGATTCTGGGACGTGCGGATTTTTTCGAGATCTGCGACGCCGAGCAGCGGCGATTGCTTGCGTTCGCCTCGGAACGGAAGAAATTCCGCCCCGGCAGCGTCATCTATGCCTCCGGCGATCAGCCGGAAGGGGCGCATGTACTGGTGTCGGGCACGGTCTCCAGCACCCAGGATGGCGCCGAGAACAACCCTTACCTGATCCACGAAGTCGGGGCAGTGCTGGGTGCCATGGCGCTGGTGATCCCCAAGCCGCGGCCGGTGACGATCAAGGCGATCGATGCGGTGGAGACGCTGTTCGTGCCGCGCACGGCGTTCATGAAACTGGCGAACCAGTACCCCGATCTCGCCGGCCGAGCGGCCGACCGCATCCGGCGCGAGCTGACGAGCTATCTCGGAGCCATCGAGGGATCGCGCGGACGGTTCGGCAAGGGGTAGCCGAAGGTGGTTCGGATCCCTGAACCAGCCATCGTGGCTCTCCCCTCATCCGGCACTCCGGGCCAACTTCTCGCCGACGGGGAGAAGTATCCACAGGCGCCGGTGCGAGGTCCCATTCCTCTCCCCGTCGGGGAGAGGGTGGATCGCGCGAAGCGCGAGACGGGTGAGGGGTGAGCCACCGACCCATCCGCCGCTGTTCCACGTGAATCAGTCCGGAACTACCGCGTCGACTTCAATCTCGACCAGCCAGTCGGGGTCGACGAAGGCGGTGACCTGCATCAGTGTGGTGACCGGGCGGATGCTGGCGAAGGCCTCGGCGTGGGCGCGGGCCGCGTCTTTCCACAGCGCGATATCGGTCAGGATGATGCGGGTGCGCGTGACGTGCTCGAGGCTCGAGCCGGCATCGGCGAGAGCCTTGGCGATGATCTCGAGACAGCGCCTCGTCTGGCCATAGACGTCACCGATGGCGGCCGTGCCACCCTCGGCCTTGATCGGGGCGGTACCGCCGACCGCGACGATGTTGCCGACGCGGACGGCGCGGGAAAAGCCGATCACAGGTTCGAGGTAGGAGCCGGAGCTGACCAGTTTTCGCGACATGGCTGTTTCTCTTTTTCAGGCGAAGCGGGCGATGACCGGGACGTGGTCGGAGGGCTTGTCGCTCCAGCCGCGCGCCGGCTTGATGATCTCGGCGCCGGCAGTGTGGGCGGCGATATCGGCAGTGGCCCAGATGTGGTCGAGGCGGCGACCCTTGTTGGCGGCCTGCCAGTCCTTGGCGCGATAGCTCCACCAGGAATAGAGTTTTTCTTCGGCCGGGAAGTACTTCCGCACGATATCGACCCAGCCATGGCCGCCGGTCAGCAGCGCGTTGAGTGCCTCGGTCTCTACGGGCGTGTGGCTGACCACGTCGAGCAGCTGCTTGTGGCTCCAGACGTCATGCTCGAGCGGCGCAATGTTGAAGTCGCCGCAGATCAGCTGGCGCTCCCTGAAATGATCCTCGCCGAACCAGCTCTTCAGCTCCGAGAGGAAGCCGAGCTTGTGCTTGAACTTGGGGTTCAGCTCGGGGTCGGCGAGGTCGCCGCCGGCCGGGATATAGAAATTGTGGACGGTAAGCGGACCTTTGCCGAAATCGACCAGCGCCGAAACGTGGCGGCTCTCCTCCATCTCGCAGAAGACGCGCGAGGAGATATCGGTCAGCGGGTGCTTCGAGACGATGGCGACGCCGTGATAGCCCTTCTGGCCGTGCACGGCGTGATGCGGGTAACCGGCGGCGGCGAACTCATTGCGCGGGAACTGGTCGTTGAGACACTTGATCTCCTGCAGACACAGAATGTCCGGATCGTACTGGCGCAGAAAATCCAGGACGATGGGCAGTCGCAGGCGGACCGAATTGATGTTCCAGGTGGCAAAGCTCGTCGGCATGAAAAGGCGCCTCGGGTTGGGAGGCGCCTCTTATGCAGAGCGGCAATGGGAGCGTAAAGCCGGAAACGGCTCAGGCGTCGGGAGGGGCCGATTTCGACCGGAAGGTCGGATCGATGTAGAAGTAGGATTTTGGAATCGTGACGTCCTTCTCGACATCGTAGAGCGAGAAGGTGAGCTCGGAACCGGACGGTTCGGTGAGCGTCCACTGCTTCATGTCGAGGCTTTCGGTGTCGAACACCAGCGCCACCCGCACCACGCCCTTGGGGGTATCGTCCTGCAGGGTGACCGAGAAATAGTCGTCCGACTGGGCGACGGCAACGATATTGGCCTTGAACAGGTCGATCTGCGAATCGAGGAACTGGCGCAGCGGCACCTTGTCCTGCGGATAGGCGTATTGGGTCTTCTCCTTGCGGTCGACGACGTAGAAGCCGCGGCCGACCGAGACGATCTGCTCGGAGGAGGGGGGGTTGTAGCGGAACAGGATTTTACCCGGCCGCTCGAGGAAGAAGGTGCCCTCAATGCGCTGGCCGCGGGTATCGATCTGCAGGAAGCGGCCGACCATGGTCTTGATCAGCGAGTTGTGCTCGTTGATCCGGGTGATCAGGTCGCGCTCTGCATCGGTCAGTGCCCGGGCCTCCTGCGCCTCAACCAGGGCAGGGAAGGTGGCGAGCATGGCGGCGAAGGCGAGGAAGGTGCGGCGGATCATCCTGGTGACGTTCCCTTATAGTCCTGAATTTGCAGCATGCCTCTAGATAGCAATTGCGGCAACAGCGGGAAGGTTCCGGATCACGGCTCCTTGTTGCCCGCCTGGCGGTCCTTCTTGCCGCGGGCGATCTCGGTGGCGAGCGAGGCCAGCTTGTGGGTCCAGAAGCCGCGGAAGCGTTCGAGCCAGTCGTCGATGTCGCGCAGCGGCGACGCATCGAGACTGTAAACCCGTCGGGTGCCCTCAGGGCGAACCGTGGCAAAGCCGGATTCGCGCAGCACTTTCAGGTGCTGGCTGACACCGGCCTGGCTGATGCCGAACTCGGCCGCAATCACCTCGACCACCTCCCCCGAAGCGCGCTCGCGCTCGGCGAGCAGCTCCAGGATGCGGCGGCGGACGGGATCGCCGAGAACGTCGAACGCGTGCATTACATCTCCGGGGGCGGGGCCTCGCCGGTGTAGAACTGCCGCGTCGCCTCGGCCGCCGTCAATGCCTGGTCACGGTTCTCGCCGGCAGCGATGGCGGCAGCGCCCCAACCGTCGCTGGCAGTGCGGATGAAGGCCTTGGCCTCGGGCAGTTCGTGCCAGCCCGCTACTGCTTCCTGCGGCAGGTCGGCACCGGGCTCGGCGAGGTGGCGGGCGAGGCCCATGAAGCCGAGATCCCAGCCGACCCCGACGGCGCCCGGGCCGAAATTGTCCCAATGTGGATCGATGAAGGCAACGTGCTCGAGTTCGAGGCGGGCGCCTTCGGTGTCGGAGGACAGCGTGACGGTGATCCAGCTGATGGCGCCGGCAAACTCCCAGGTCGCGGCGAGCCTACGCTGCGGTTCGCACTCGGTGATGGTGCCGCCGGCATTGTTCTCGACCTGGAAGCGACCGCCAAGCTGCAGTTCGCCACTGACGGGGGAGAACCAGCGGCGGAGACGGTCCGGGTTGGTGACGGCATCCCACAGGTCGGCGACGTCGGTGTCGTAGACGCAACTGGCGACCACCGCCTTGGCGGGTTTGCCATCGCGCTCCAGGTTGCGCACCGAGCGGGACATGGCGTTGACGTGGGCGGCAAGATCGAAAGGCATCGTTCGCGTCCTCCAGTATCAGGTGACGCTTATATAAGCGATGACTGATATTAAGTCCAGGGGAGCGAGGCGGTAGACTTGCGCAAAGCGATCTTGCCCCACCCACCGACACCGAGCTTAGGGCGCTGCCTGGCGGCGGAGAGGGCCTCGAACAGAGGCCCCGCTCAGTACCCGTCGGCGTTGTTGCCGACGAGGATTTCGCGCTTGCCGGCGTGGTTGGGGGCGGAGATGACGCCTTCCTTCTCCATGCGCTCGATCAGCGTTGCGGCCTTGTTGTAGCCCACCGCCAGACGACGCTGGATATAGGAGGTCGAGACCTTCTTGTCGGTCAGGACGACATTGACGGCCTTGTCGTAGAGCTCGTCGCCCGACCCACCGTAATCGTCGCCGCCGCCGGCCGCCATGCCGCCGCCCTCGTCCATCTCGTCCTCGTCGGCGACAATGGCATCGAGATAGTCGGGGGCGCCCTGCGACTTCAGATGGTTGACCACCGCTTCGACTTCGCTGTCGGCGACGAACGGGCCGTGCAGGCGACGGATGCGACCGCCGCCGGCCATATAGAGCATGTCGCCGTTGCCGAGCAGCTGCTCGGCGCCCTGCTCGCCCAGGATGGTACGGCTGTCGATCTTGGACGTCACCATGAAGGAGATGCGGGTGGGGAAGTTGGCCTTGATCGTGCCGGTGATGACGTCCACCGAGGGGCGCTGCGTGGCAGTGATGACGTGGATGCCGGCGGCACGGGCCATCTGCGCCAGGCGCTGCACCGAGCCTTCGATCTCCTTGCCGGCCACCATCATCAGGTCGGCCATTTCGTCGATGATGATGACGATGAACGGCAGCGGCTCGAGGTTGAACTCTTCGCTCTCGAAGATCGCCTCGCCGGTTTCGCGGTCGAAGCCAGTCTGCACGGTGCGGGTGATCACCTCGCCCTTGGCCTTGCTCTCCCCGACGCGCTGGTTGAAGCCATCGATGTTGCGCACACCGATCTTGCTCATCTTGCGATAGCGGTCCTCCATCTCGCGGACAGCCCACTTAAGGGCAACCACCGCCTTGGAGGGATCCGTCACCACCGGGGTGAGAAGATGCGGGATGCCGTCATAGATCGAGAGTTCCAGCATCTTGGGGTCGATCATGATCAGGCGGCACTGCTCCGGGGTCATCTGGTAGAGCAGGCTGAGAATGAAGGTATTGATCCCCACCGATTTGCCCGAGCCGGTGGTGCCGGCGATGAGCAGGTGCGGCATGCGGGCGAGGTCGGCGATGATCGGTTCGCCGCCAATGGTCTTGCCGAGGCAGATGGGGAGCTTGCCCTTCATCTTCTCGAAATCGGACGAGGCCAGCATCTCGCGCAGGTAGACGGTTTCGCGCACCTCGTTGGGCAGCTCGATACCGATGGCGTTGCGGCCGGGAACCACGGCGACGCGCACCGAGATGGCGCTCATCGAACGGGCGATGTCGTCGGCGAGCGAGATGACGCGGCTCGACTTGATGCCGGGAGCCGGCTCCAGTTCGTAGAGCGTGACGACGGGGCCGGGGCGGACATTGATGATGTCACCCTTGACGCCGAAATCGGCGAGCACGGATTCAAGCTTGCGCGCCATTGCCTCGAGGCGCTCAGGCGCATGCTCGGGGCTGGCGCCCTTGTGCTTGGGCGGGGTCAGGAGGCTGAGCTCGGGCAGCTCGAAGCCATGCGGCTCGTCGAGCAGCGAGCCCTGGGCTTCGCGGGCGGCGCGCATGCCGGGCTGCGGGCGGGGCGCGGGGGCGACGACGCGCGGCGACACCACTGGCGCCGCCTGATGGCCCGCCGGGACGTGCGGCATCGGGGCCGGGCTGCGCGAGGCGGCCATCGGGCCGCGCAGCGGCGTCTGCATTTCCCAGCGCGGCATATCCTCGTCTTCGTCCGGCTCGGGCGGATAGTCGTCGAAGGGCGGTTCGTCATGGGCGGCAACGATCGAACGGCGATCCACAGTGAGCGTGGGTTCGGCGCGGACGGCGGGAGCCGACGGGGCGCCGCCATGCAGGCTCGGCTCCACCGCTTCGCCGCGCCAGGCTTCCGCCTCGGCCTCGGCGGCACGACGCTGGGCAATGCCGGCGCGGGCGCGTCGGATGGCCGAACGGGCGGAGAAGCCGAGATGCACGGCATAGCCGAGGATCACGTCGAAGATCGAATCGCGCTCCGGCTCATCCTCATCGCTGGGCGCTGCGGTCGCGGCGTCCTTGACGCTGGCGGGCTTGCCCTTCGCCTTGCCCTTGGGCAGCTCGGGCAGGGTGACCTTACCCAGCCCCATGGCGATCCAGAACAGCGCCAGGGTGGGTGCGGCGATGATGATGGCGAACAACACGGCGGTGACCGGCTGCGGTGTCGCGCCGGTCGCCATGATCGCGAGGTTGGTGAAATTCTGGCCGACGAGGCCGCCCAGCCCGGTCGGCAGCGGCCAGCTCTCCGGTGCGGCCACGAATGCAAAGAGCCCGCAGCTCAGCACCCCGGCAGCGACCCACGCCAAGAGCCGCAGCCCCATGCGCGAGGGCACGCGGTGGCGAATCAGCCCCCAGCCCCAGAGGGCCGGCGGCACCAGCAGGGTGAGGATGCCGAGGCCAAAGACCTGGAACGCCATATCCGCAATCACCGCGCCGGGGAAACCCAGCCAGTTCCGCGCCGGCTCCCCCGAGGCATAGGAGAGGCTCGGATCATCCACCTGCCAGGTCGCGACCGACAGCAGCACGATCGCTACCACCCCGAGGGTGATGGCGCCCATCAGGCGGACGGGGATACGGATCGCTATGGCGGGGGCGGTCTCTCGACGGGCGTCTTCGAGCAGGTGCTGTGCCGGCATCGTCTGGTACACTCTACAAACGGAACGCTGAACCGGCGGCAGACGGCGCGCCGATCGAAGGCTGATCCTAGGCGGTTAG
>NZ_DASZAW010000009.1:0-15667 GCF_035944845.1 Devosia sp.
TGCGCCGATGGTACTAAGTCTCAAGGCTTGGGAGAGTAGGTCGCTGCCAGGTCTGCCAAGAACATGCGTGTCTCATACGACTAGAAAAACAACACAAAACCCCGCCTGCAGAAATGCCGGCGGGGTTTTGTTTTGTCCAAGCTCCGGATTTGCAGGGGCCGGGATGTCGCTCCCCGCACGCAGAACTGCCGACTTGCTCGGGATGCACCGGCGGCGAACAGCGCCCCCTCGCCCCTTTGGGGCAAGGGCGGCGGATGAGGCAGAAGGCGTCAGCCGCGGGTTGGCGGCGTCAGACGCGAGAAAGGGCCACTTCAGTGCCACCTTCATCCCGGGCCGGTGTGCTGGGCGCCCCTCACCCTGGCCCTCTCCCCAAAGGGGCGAGGGGACGATAGGGGCGCCAACAGCGCAAAACTGGAGGCGATACCCGCCCTACTTCCCCAATTGCTCCATTCGGCACTGATCCGGCCGCTTGTCCGGGCGCCAGCGTAGCAGCCGCGTGCCGTGGCGGAAGCGGTCGCTGCTGACGTGGTCGTAGGCGACTTCCACCACCAGTTCGGGCCGCAAGGCTTCGTAATGTTCGGTGCGTTCGGTCGACCAGCGGCTGGGGCCGCCGGGGGCGCGGCCGGTGAAGCCGCTGCCGCCGGCGAGGGTTTCGAGACGCCTGGTCAGTTCTGCCTTGTCCTCGTCTGCGAGCGCTGAGGTGAAGCCGACATGGTTCAGCTTCCCGTCGTCGTCATAGAGGCCGAGCAGGAGTGAACCGGCCAACTTGCTCCCCGTGCCGTAGCGGAAGCCGCCGACCACGCAGTCCGCCGTGCGGATGCGCTTGATCTTCAGCATCTGCCGCTCTCCGGCGGCATAGGGGGCGTCATGCCGCTTGGCGATCACGCCGTCAAGATCGCCGCCGGCGCCGGCGAGCCAGGCCTCGGCTTTGCCGCGATCGGCGGTCGTCGGCGACAGCCGAAGGCCGGGGCGTTCGATGGTGCCAAAGAAGCTTTCGAGCTCGCGTCGCCGCTCCGAAAGCGGCAGCGACGCCAATGGCTTGCCGCCCGGCGCCAGCAGCAGGTCGAACAGCACGTAGACGGCCGGATGCTCAGCCGCGAGCTTCTGCACCCGGCTCGCCGCGGGATGGAGCCGCATCTGCAGCGCATCGAAGCTGAGCCGCCCACCGATCGGAATGGTGAGCTCACCATCGAGCACGAAGTCAGTTGCCGGCAATGTCTCGAGCAGGCTGACCATGTCGGGAAAGAAGCGGCCGAGCGGCTTGCCGGATTTGGCGAACAGCGCGACGGCATCGCCCTGCTTCACCGCGATGCATCGAAAGCCGTCCCATTTCGGTTCGAACTGCCAGCCCTGGTCGCGAGGCAGTTCGGCAACCGAACGTGCCTCCATCGGCGCCAGCGGGATCTGATCCTGAGCAGCTGCGGGCATGGCGTCCTCCTTCGCGTGCAGAGGCTAGCCGACGATACCGGTGGAGTCTCGCCTCGCCAGGATGCGCTGCCTGCCCATATGGGCAGGTCGATGTTACCTCACAGTTCGTTGAACTCGGCCGCCGCCGACCGCATATGGTGCGGACACGGAGTTCGGGAGGGCGAACATGCCGGACGCAGTCATTGCAATTGCCGACTTGTCCAAGACCTATGCCTCGGGGTTTGCGGCGCTGAAGCACGTCAGCCTCGAGATTGAGCGCGGCGAGATCCTGGCGCTGCTGGGGCCGAACGGGGCCGGCAAAACCACGCTGATCTCGATCGTCTGCGGCATCGTCACGCCATCAAGCGGCACGGTGACGGTGGGTGGGCACGACATCGTCAGGGACTATCGCAAATCCCGCGAGATGATCGGGCTGGTGCCGCAGGAGCTGACCACCGACGCGTTCGAGACGGTGTGGGCGACAGTCAGCCACAGCCGCGGCTTGTTCGGCAAGAAGCCGGACCCGGCGCATCTCGAAAAGGTGCTGCGCGAGCTCAGCCTCTGGGACAAGAAAGACAGCAAGATCATGCAGCTCTCCGGCGGCATGAAGCGCCGGGTGATGATCGCCAAGGCGCTGAGCCACGAGCCCGAAGTGCTGTTCCTCGACGAGCCGACTGCGGGCGTCGACGTCGAGTTGCGCAAGGACATGTGGGCGATGATCCGCCGTCTCAGGGCGGCGGGCACGACGATCATCCTCACCACCCACTACATCGCCGAAGCCGAGGAAATGGCCGACCGCATCGGCATCATCCAGCACGGCGAGCTGGTGCTGGTCGAGAAAAAGGCCGAGCTGATGCGGAAGCTCGGCAAGAAGCAGCTGACCCTGACGCTGCAGGAGCGGCTCGAGAGCCTGCCCGAGGCGCTGCAGCCCTATGCGCTGGAACTCGCCGCCGATGGCGAAAGCCTGGTCTACACCTACGATGCGCAGGGCGAGCGGAGCGGCATCAGCGGATTGCTCGCAGCGCTCGGCACTGCCGGGGTGCGGTTCCGCGACCTGCAGACACGCGAGAGTTCGCTCGAAGACATCTTCGTCAGCCTGGTGAGGGACGCGTCATGAACCTCGAAGCGATCAAGGCCATCTACAAGTTCGAGATGGCGCGCACTTTCCGCACGCCGCTGCAGTCGCTGATCTCGCCGGTGATCTCGACCTCGCTCTACTTCGTGGTGTTCGGCGCCGCCATCGGCTCGCGCATCACCGAGATCGAGGGCGTCAGCTATGGCGCCTTCATCCTGCCGGGGTTGATCATGCTGATGATCCTGACCCAGTCGGTGGCCAACGGCTCGTTCGGCATCTACTTCCCGAAGTTCCTCGGCACCATCTACGAGCTGCTCTCGGCGCCGGTGTCGTCGTTCGAAACGGTGGTCGGCTATGTCGGGGCAGCGGCGACGAAATCGCTCATTCTCGGTGTGCTGGTGCTGGCGACGGCGTGGTTCTTCGTGCCCATCCGCATCGACCATCCGTTCTGGATGCTGGCCTTCCTGGTGCTCACCGCGATCACCTTCAGCCTCGTCGGCTTCATCATCGGCATCTGGGCCAAGGGGATGGAGCAGCTGCAGACGGTGCCGCTGCTGATCATCACGCCGCTGACTTTTCTCGGCGGCACGTTCTACTCGCTGAGCGTGCTGCCGCCATTCTGGCAGACGGTGTCGCTGTTCAACCCGGTAGTCTACCTGATCAGCGGCTTTCGCTGGGCCTTCTACGGCATCGCCGATGTGGATATTTCGATCAGCGTCGCTGCAACGTTGGGGTTCCTCGCCATCTGCCTTGCGATCGTCAGCTGGATGTTCCGGACGGGGTATCGGTTGAAGTCGTAGCGGCACGCGCCGCCATCGCAGGGCGTCGCAGTCGGGACACCTCTCCCTTGGGCGAGAGGTCGGCGCGTAGCGCCGGGTGAGGGGGCCTTCTCCACGCTCGGTGCTTGCGGCAAGGCCCCCTCACCCTGACCCTCTCCCCCAAAGGGAGAGGGGACGATGGGGGAGCCGTCGGCGCGTTCACCTATCCACAAAACCGGTCACAAAATCTTCAGGTTCCTCGGCCATCAGTCGGCCCGACTCCGGAACTGACCAGGCCCCCGAATGACCAGGATTTTCAGCACCGCTCTGCGGTTCGCCCTTGCTTTGTCGCTGCTCGTCGCCTCGGTGCTGCCGACGCTGGCACAGGTGACGATCTTTTCGCCATTCAACATCGCCGAGGCGATGGACCGGGGGGTCAAGAAAGTCGCCGACATTCCCTATGCGGATGGACAGCGCAAGAAGCTCGATATCTATCGGCCGGAGAAGATCGACGGCACCGCGCCGGTGGTGATGTTCATCTATGGCGGCAGCTGGCGGGCGGGCGACAAGTTCGAATACGAGTTCGCCGGCCGGGCGCTGGCGGCGGCCGGGTTCGTCACGGTGATTGCCGATTACCGGCTGTGGCCGGAGGTCAAGTATCCGGATTTCCTCGAGGATTGCGCACAGGCGATGCGCTGGATCCAGGACAATATCGCGCTCTATGACGGCGATCCGAACCGCTTCTTCGTCGCCGGCCATTCGGCCGGCGCCTACAACGCGGTGATGCTCGGGCTCGATTCCTCGTTCCGGCGCGACTATGACGTCACCATGCCGATCCGGGCGATTGCCGGGATTTCCGGGCCCTACAATTTCTACCCGTTCGAGTACGACCAGGTGCGCGACACCTTCGGGCCGGCGCCGAGCCCGGAGGGGACGCAGCCGATCAACCTCGTCACCAGCGATGCGCCGCCGATCTTTCTGGCCAGCGGCACCTCCGACCCGATCGTCAGGGTGCAGAACTCCGAAGCGTTGGCCAAGAAGCTGCGCGAGCAGGGCATCTGGGTCACCGAGAAATACTATCCGGGCTTCGGCCACCTCGAGCCGGTGATTGCGCTGGGGGCGATGATGCGGTTCCGCATGCCGATCCTCAACGACATGGTCGAGTTCTTCCAGACCTTCGGCGCCTTCCCCTCGGGCACGCCGCGACCGGTGTTCACGCCCGATCCGCCCGAGAGCAACATGACGGCGGTGATCGAGAAGATGGACGACGTGCTGGCGCCGATCGATGGCGGGCGGCGCAACGAGTGAGGCGGGCGAGTAGCGAATGCTACCCGCTATTGGCTACTCACCACTCGCTCACACATTGACGCTCTGCATGCGCGCCGCGAAGGCTTCGCCGAAGGCCGACATGCCGTCGGCGACGATGCGGCCGACGGCGTAGGCGGCAACGGCATAGAATTTCTGCGCCGCCGGGGTGCGCAGAAACTCGATATAGCGGTCGAGATCGGCATCGCTGAGGTCGCGATAGACATAGGCCATCATGGCGCGCTGGGTGCGGCCGACATCGGCGAGCAGCCCGGGCATCATCGCCTCGACCTGGGTATCGATCTCCTGCCAGGGCACGGTAACTTCGCCCTGCTGGTGCGACACCGAGAGCCCGAGCAGCAGCGCCCGCACGGACTGGCCGACCATGGCGGCGGAAATCTCGGCCGAGACCAGCTCCATCAGTGCATCGATCTGGGTCTGGCGGATCACCGAGGCGGTCGTCACCAGTTGCTGGCCCGCGGCGATCGCAGCGATCTGCGCCCCAGGTTCGAGCCGGGCGGCGTCACGCTCCAGCACCGTCATCCGCTCGCCGAAGGCGGAGTGAAAGAAGCTGCGCAGCACCGCCTGTTCGTCGGTCGAGAACTTACCTTCGAGCGCCCTCGCCAGACGGCGGTGCAGATCGGCGGCGTCGAACACCGAGGTGGCCGTCGCCTCCCAATGCTTCAGGAAAATCTCGTCGCTGGAGATTTCCTCGGCGCGGGCCGAGGCGGCGATGGTTGCCGCAAACTGGGTGAACACCTCATCGAGCGCCGTCGCCCGCATCAGCTCGGCCACGGCAATCTGCTGGCTCTGCGCCAGGGCGGGGCGGATGGCGGTCAGCGGCGAGGCGACCGGCGTCAGCAACAGTGCGAGCACCGCGAGCGAACGGATCAGCATCTCACGCGTCCTCCTCTGCAGTCGCCAGCCTAGCGCAGCGGCGCCCATTGCGCCAATGCAGCGGCAGTGTTTCCGCACAGGACTTGCCCTCTGCCCCCGCCGGGCTGCTAAACTCATGTCCAATCAAAGGAGTATCCACCATGCAGTATACCCGTCTCGGTCGTACCGGCCTCGAAGTCAGCCGGATCTGTCTCGGCTGCATGTCGTTCGGCGAGCCCAAGCGCGGTTCGCACGAGTGGACGCTCGACGAAGCGGCGAGCCGTCCGATCCTCCGCGCCGCCTGGGAAGCGGGGATCAATTTCTATGACACCGCCAATGTCTATTCGCTGGGCTCGAGCGAGGAGATCGTGGGCAAGGTGCTGCTCGAAATGGCGCCGCGCGATGAGCTGGTGATCGCCACCAAGGTCAATGGCGAGATGCGCAAGGGGCCGAATGGCGCGGGGCTCAGCCGCAAGGCGATCCTCAGCGAGATCGACAACTCGCTGCGCCGGCTCGGGACCGACTATGTCGATCTCTACCAGATCCACCGCTTCGATCCGGCGACGCCGATCGAGGAAACGCTCGAGGCGCTCAATGACGTGGTGCGGGCCGGCAAGGCCCGTTACATCGGCGCCTCCTCGATGGCGGCCTGGCAGTTCCTGAAGATGCTGATGACCTCGGACAGGCACGGCTGGGCGCGGTTCGTCTCCATGCAGGATCAGCTCAACCTGATCGAGCGCGAAGAAGAGCGCGAGATGCTGCCGCTCTGCATCGACCAGGGCATCGGGGTGATCCCGTGGTCGCCGCTGGCGCGCGGCCGACTGGCTCGTCCGTGGGGCGAGAGCACCGAACGGATGGAAACCGACATCTACGGCAAGACGCTGTACCTTCGCGACGAAGCGGCCAACCAGGCGATCAATGCCGTAGTCGCCGACATTGCCGCGGCGCGCGGGGTGAAGATGGCGCAGGTGGCGCTCGCCTGGGTGTTGCAGAAGCAGCCGGTTAGCGCCCCGATTGTCGGCGTTACCAAGCTCAGCCAACTCGAGGATGCCGTCGGGGCGCTCGATGTGGTGCTGACGGCGGATGAAGTGGCGCGGCTCGAAGCGCCGTATCACTCGACGGGCGCTGCGAGCTTCCGCTAGGCTTTGTGCACAAGGGGGCAGGGGGCATGATGGTGCGCAGCAGCACAACCGTGGCGCATGGGCTTTTGCTGGTGCTGGCAGGGATGCTGCCGGCGAGCGCCACGGCACAGGATACGCCGGTGGCATCGATCTGCGCCATGGCCGCAGCGTCGCAATACGAACCCGGCTACGCCGGATTTGGTCGCGAACTCAGCCAGATCGATGTGGGTACTGCCATCCCGGCGTGCGAGGAGGCCGTCGCGGCAGCACCCGATGTGGCGGCCAACAGGGCGTGGCTGGCGCGCGCGCTGCTTGCCGACGGGCAGACCGATGCAGCGTTGCCGCTGCTCGAGACTGCGGTGGCCGGCGACAGTCCGCTGGCCCGGCAACTGCTGGCCGATGTGCTGTTCGGCGACCTCGGCTACATCGCCAGCACCGACGACACGCGGGCGCTGGAGGTGTTGCGGCCGGCGGCAGAGGCCGGGTTCGCTCCAGCCCAGCTCAGCCTGGCGTTTGCCTACGACCTCGGTCGCGGCATGGCAGAAGACGACGTGCTGGCAGCATCGTGGTACATGCGGGCCGCCCAGCAGGGCGAGGCCCGCGCTTCCAGCAATCTCGGCTATCTCTATCACGGTGGCGCCGGGGTCGAGCTCGACTACGCGCAGGCGATGTTCTGGTACCAGAAGGGCGCGGAACAGGGCGATGTCGTCGGCATCTACGGCGTTGGCCAGCTCTACGAGTACGGGCAGGGCGTCGACGTCGACTTCGTCAAGGCGGCTGAGCAGTTCCAGCTTGGCGCCGCGATGGGCGACTCTTATGCGCAGAACGATCTCGGTTTTCTCTACGAGACCGGGCAGGGCGTCACAGAGAATCTCGCCGAGGCCGCGCGCTACTACCAGTTGGCGGCGGACCAGGGCTATGCGCTGGCGAGCGCCAACCTTGCGCAGCTCTACAGCACCGGGCGCGGGGTGGAGCGGGATTTCGATCGGGCCTTTGAGCTCTACTCCTATGCGCATGACCAGGGCGAGACCGGCGGTACCGTCGGGCTGGCGCAGGCCTATCTCTATGGCGAAGGGGTCGCGGTCGATTTCGAGATGGCGCGCAGCTATGCCGAACAGGCGGCCGATGCCGGGGCGAGCTACGGGCAATCGACACTGGGGGCGATCTATGCCGATGGCACGGGCGTGGCGCGCGATTTCAACCGCGCCATCGAGCTGTTCGACCTGGCCGCAGCGCAGGGCAACGACTATGCCGCCAGCCGGGCAGCCGAGGTTCGCGCCGAGCAAACCTGCGGGTTGATCGCTGCAACCCGCTACGAAACAGGTTTCGAGGTTTCAGGCGTCGAGATCGAGCGGATTGACGCCGGAAGCGCCATTCCGGTGTGCGAAAAGGCGGTGGCGCTCGATGCGGCTTCGCTCGAGAACAAGGCCTGGTACGCCCGAACGCTGATTGCCGGCGGGCGGCAGTCCGAAGCCGTACCGCTGCTCGAGGCTGCGGCAGGCAGTTTCACGCCGGCCAAGGCGTTGCTCGCCGACCTGTTGCTGTGGGGTCATGGAGTGGACGAAGACCCAGCGCGGGCGGTGACGCTCTACCAGACAGCGGCGGCAACGGGTTTCCCGCCGGCCGAGTTCGGCCTGGGGGTTGCCTATCAGAATGGCCGCGGTGTACCGGCCGACCTGGTGTTGGCGGCCAAGTGGTATCGGTTGGCGGCCCAGCATGGTGTGGTCGAGGCGGCGGATCGGCTGGCGAACCTCGATCGCGGAACGGTAGAGCCGCAGAGCGGGCCGATGCGGGCGGGGCCGCGGAGCTGATTTTCGGCTGGCTATGGCCGGCGCCTTTGGCCGCTCCCTCCACCAGCTTGGCTGATCCCCCTCCCCCGCCCCGCGGGGGAGGATTACCGCACCCTCAGTGCCTCACATCGGCTCGCGCACGACCGAAGGGGCGGAGCGTTTTTCTTTGCCGTGGGTGACGGCCTCGATGTTGTTGCCATCGGGGTCGAAGACGAAGGCGGCGTAGTAGCCCGGATGGTACGAGCGCTCGCCGGGCCCGCCATTATCGGTGCCGCCGGCCTCGAGCGCCGCTTTATGGAAGCGCCGGACCATCTGTTCGTCGCGCGCCTGGAAGGCGAGGTGCACTTTCGAGATGTGCTGCCCGGGGCCGGGGCGGCTGATGTAAAGTTCGTCGGCCGGAAGGCGTGTTCCGAGCGGTTGGCCGGCGGCAGCTCCAGCGCTTCGAGCACTGCGGCGTAGAAGGCGGCGGCCTTGTCGAGGTCGGCGACGTTGAGGTGGACGTGGTCGATCAGGCGTCCGGCATGAAACTGCATGGGTTTTCCTTCCTACCTCGCAAACAAAAAGCCGGCCGCCACTGGCGACCGGCTCGAAATCCGAGGTGACAGCAGGCTTATTCGGCCTTGTCGGCGCTGTCGGAATTGAGCTGGCCGTACTTTTCAACGCCGATCGAGTTGAGCAGTTGCAGCTGGCTCTCGAGGAAATCGATGTGGCCTTCTTCGTCGGCCAGCAGTTCCTCAAACAGGTTCTTGGACACATAGTCGCCGAGCGACTCGCAGAGCTCGCGCGAGGCCTTGTAGGCCTTGCGGGCGTCATACTCGCCGGCGAGATCGCATTCGAGCACTTCCTTGATGGTCTGGCCGATGCGGAGCGGCGCCACGCGCTGCAGGTTGGGGTGACCTTCGAGGAAAATGATGCGCTCGATCAGCTTGTCGGCGTGGTGCATCTCTTCGATGGATTCGGCACGTTCCTTGGCTGCCAGCTTGGTGTAGCCCCAGTCGGAAAGGATGCGAAAATGCACCCAGTACTGGTTCACGGCCCCGAGTTCGAGGAACAGAGCCTCGTTAAGCCGCTCGATGACCTGTGCTTCGCCTTTCATTACGACCTCCTTGGCGCTTACGACGCATGGCAGAAAGCCGCGCGTGCACCACGGGTGCATCGGCGGGTTTTTCGGCCAGTTGGAGGTGGTACTCTTCCGTCACCGTGATGATAATGTCCACCACATTCGGAACGCAGCCGGCGCATTTGCAGCGCTTCTGCAGCTCCCGGTAAACCATCGCAGGTACGATGATTTGCCAGGGATCCTCACGCAAAAGCCCGACGATAACCTGCTTGATCTCCCTGTCGGTGATCACATTGCACTGGCAGACAAGCATGGGCAGAAAAACGGCGTCGAGTGTGAGGTTTCGGGCGGCATAGAGCGCCGACGAAACCTGATTGTCAATGTCAGATAATGCCGCACGCCGAATGACGAAACCATCGCCCGCCCGATCCGTATCTATCGGGGCACGCCGCAGGTCTATCCAGATGTCCTTCTCGCTCGTCGGTCTCCTCAATTTCGCCAGTCCCAAGGATCGCCGGTCGTGGCGGTTGGCGTCCGGGGTCAGCTACGGCAGGTGGCCGAAGCAGAAGCTCGATATCTACGGTCCGCGCGCCGCCGGCGGCCCCGTCCCGGTGGTCATCTACCTCTATGGCGGCGCCTGGAACGAGGGCGATCGGCGCGACTTCGCGTTCGTCGCGCGCTGGCTCGCCGGCTTGGGCACCATGGTGGTCGTACCCGACTACCGGGTGCTGCCGGAGGTCGAGTATCCGGTATTCCTCGAGGATTGCGCCGACGCGGTGCGCTGGACGTTGCAACATGCCGCCGAATTCGGTGGCGACGCCACGCGGCTGGCGCTGGCCGGCCACTCGGCCGGCGCCTACAACGCGGTGATGCTGGCGCTGGAGCCGGCCTATGGGGTCAGCGCGGCGGTCGACGCCGTGGTTGGGCTTTCCGGCCCCTACAATTTCTACCCGTTCGACGTGCCGATCAGCATCCGTACGTTCAGCGGTGCCCCCGATCCCCTGGCGACGCAGCCGGTAAACCTCGTCAGCGCCGCGGCGCCGCCGATGTTTCTGGCGAGCGCCGATGATGACACGGTGGTCGGGCCGCAGAACACCGTGGCCCTGGCGAAGCGCCTGCGCGAGGTGGGCGCGGAGGTGGTCGAGCGGCATTTTCCGCGTTTCACCCATCCTTCGACGCTGCTCGAGTTGGGGAGCTTGTTGACCCGCCGTTCCAGCCTTGCCGGCGACGTTGCGGGCTTTCTCGCCCGCACATTGCAGCTGGCGCCGTCGGATGACGACGCTATGATCGGGCACGGCCAGGAGGGAGCAGGGCGATGAGTTTGCGACAGACGCTGGCGGCGAGCGCCGCGCTGGCCCTGGGTCTTGCGGCAGCCCCGGGCCTTGCCACCGAGCTGTTCGACGCCTGCGCCGCTGCGGCGGCGAGCCCCTACGAAGCGGGCTATGCGGAGGCCGGCGTCGACAGCGCCAAGATGGATACCGCTGCGGCGATCGATGACTGCACCGCGGCGCTGGCCGAAGATCCCGACTCCGTGCCGCTCAAGGCCTGGCTCGGCCGCGCCTACGACGTTGGCGGCGACTCGGCGCTCGCCGTGACCTATCTCGAGCCGGCGGCGACCGCCGGCAACGCTTTGGCGCAGACCAGCTTTGGCGACATCCTGATCGTCGGGCAGGGTGTGACGCAGGACATGACGCGCGGCGCGGAACTGTTGCAGCTCGCGGCCGACGCCGGCTTCGCTCCGGCGCAGGACAGCCTCGGGCTCTCCTACGACTACGGCGAGGGCGTCGGGCAGGATCATCTCGAGGCGTCGCGCTGGTATCGCCGGGCGGCCGAGCAGGGCCTGCCGCGGGCAATGGCCAATCTCGGCTCGATGTATGCCGAAGGACTCGGGGTGGACCAGGATCTGGTCGCGGCGGCCGCCTGGTACCAGCGAGGCGCCGACAGGGGCGACAGCCGGGCGCAGTACAACCTCGGCAGTTTCTATGAAAGCGGGGCGTTGGGCGAACCGGATTATGGGCGCGCCGCCGAACTCTACCAGGCAGCGGCCGACCAGAACTACGGGCTGGCGCAGAACGCGCTCGGCTTTCTCAAGCAGCATGGCTACGGCACGGCGCCCGACCCCGAGGGGGCGGCGGCGCTTTACCAGCAGGCCGCCGACCAGGGGATTGCCCAGGCGCAAGGGAACCTGGCTTTGCTCTATGAGGATGGGCTCGGGGTGACGCAGGACTATGCGATGGCCCGCCAGCTCTACCGCCAGGCATCGCAAAGCGGCAACACCGATGCGGCCGCCAATCTGGGGCTATTGTATCTCAACGGCGCCGGCGGCGAGCGCAACCTTGAGAAGGCGCTGAGCTTCACCCAGCAGGCGGCCGACCAGGGGAACCCGGTGGGGCTCAACAATCTCGGCCATCTCTACGAAAACGGGCTGGCGGTGACGATGGACACGACCCGCGCACTCGAGCTCTACCGGCAATCGGCTGCACTCGGTTACCAGACCGGCGCCGACAACCACCAGCGGCTCGAAGCGGCGCTGCAGGCGCCGACCGAAACGCCATCGGTCAAGACTTATCCCAGGAGCAAGATCGACAACTGAGGCTGGCGTGCCGCCCGACGGGCGCTCGGGCGCCGAAATAGCTAGTTCTCGATGAGACCGACCAGGGTGCGCAGGGCGGTGCGCAAGGCCCTCTCCGGCATCTGAGCATAGCTCAACAGCAAGGTGCTCGCCTCGGGCGCCGTGCCGAGATAGTGCCGGCGGAGAAAGGTGACGCCCATGTCGCGCCGGCTGGCCCGCTCGCGGATGACGGGCTCGTCGAGGCGGCGGTGGAAACGCACTGTGGCGTGAAGTCCGGCGGATATGCCGCTGACTTCGACTTCGGGCAGATCAGTGCGAATGGCAGCAAGCAGCGCCTCGCGGCGATCGCGATAGATCGCCCGCATCTTGCGCAGATGCCGGCCGTACTCACCCGACGCAATGAAATGTGCGAGGGCGTGCTGATCGATACGGCTCTGGCCATAATCCATCAGCAGGGCTTCGTATTCGAGCGCCGACAGCAGGGCCGGCGGCACGACCATCCAGCCCATGCGCAAGGCCGGAGCCAGGGACTTGCTGGCGGTGCCGGCATAGACGACGGCGTCCGGCGCCAGGCCCTGAAGCGCGCCGACGGGGGCGCGGTCGTAACGGAACTCGCCGTCATAATCGTCTTCGATGGCGAAGCCATTGCGGGCCCTGAGCCAGTTCACCAATGCCAGCCGGCGCGCGCCACTCAGCACTACGCCGGTCGGCGATTGATGCGCCGGCGTCACCAGCACGGCCTGGGCCGGACTCGCCGCCAGCGCTGCGACGTCGATACCGTCTCCGTCCACCGGGATCGGCACCAGGGTCAGGCCGTTCGCCACCCAGGTGGCGTAGTTGGCGTAGCCCGGTTCCTCCACCGCCAGGTGCGTGATGTTGCGGCGGCGCAGCGCCAGTGCAAGGCACGCTCTCGCCTGCTCGAAGCCGCCGGTGATGAGGATCTGGCGCGGGTCGGCGCTGACACCGCGGACGCGCCCGAGATAGTCGGCCAGCGCCTGACGCAACGGCCAGACGCCGAAGCGCTGGCCATAGCCGAAATCGTTGGGCCCCATGGCCTTGAGACCGGCTTCTACCGATTTCAGCCAGCGCGCCGAGGGAAAGGTCGAGAGGTCGGGAATGCCGGGGCGGAAATCGTAGCGGTAATAGGCGGTGATGAAGCTTTCGGGCGGGAACTTGGGCCGGTGGTGCTGCGGGGCGGCGTCCGCTACGCGCGGTGCCGCACCCTGCCGCAGAGCGACATAGCCCTCGGCCTCCAGCTGGGTGTAGGCCTCCATCACCAGGGGGCGCGAAATGCCGAGATGCCGCGCCAGGTCGCGGGTTGATGGCAACTCGCCACCCGGACGCAGCGCGCCGCTGCGAACGGCATCGCGCAGTTGCCGCTCGAGCTGGGTGCGCATCGGCTCGGCCGCCTGGCGATCGACGGTGATCAGCAGTTCAGTATGCCGACTGGACAAGTCTATTGGCCGCAACTGGTCATTACGCGCCTGACCAGTCTGCCATAGTTTCCTCCTCGTCCGCTAGTCGAACCCGTGGAGAAGCCAGATGGCCCTCGTTGATATCCCCCGCGACCGGGTCGCCGGTCCCTCGACTGCCCGTCTCTACCGTGCCGTTGCTCGCTGGCTGGCGGATCGATACGCCAGGCGGCAGCAGAAGGCGGTGCTACAGGATCTGCTGTTCGCCCCCGAGCATCGACTTCGTGACCTCGGGATCAGCCGCGAGGACCTGATCCGGGCGATCGATCATCGCCACTGACCAACAGCAACCAACTCATTTCGAAGGGAAATACCATGGACGAGATCAAAGGCATTGCCCGCGCGGTCATTCGGCCCGGCAAGCTCGACGCCTACAAGGCGCTTTGCGAGCAGGCGATGGAGATCGTCAGGACCAAGGATACCGGTACGCTGCAGTACGAGATTTTCTTCAACGAGGATGAGAGCGAGGCGATCGTCTATGAACGCTATCGCGATATCGATGCGGCGCTCGAGCATTTCAGCAATATCGGCCACCTGATGGCGCCGCTGCTGGAGACGGCCGAGGTGAACGGCGAACTCCTCGCCAAATACAGCGACAAGATGATGCTCGGTGGCGCCGGCCCCAAGCTCTACCAGCCGTGGCGAGTGTTCCAGGACCTCAAGTAGCCGAGGCTGCCGGCGCGTCAGGGGTGCTCCTGCTCGCGCCGGCTCGCGAGGACCGCGATCGAAGCTGCAACGCGGTGGGCGGTGGAGAAGAATTCGCGGTGCACCATGAACGCCACCGTGACGAGGGTTGCCACCACCGCCAGCCACTCATTGGCGAACCAGGCGACCATCGGCACGGCGAAATAGTAGGCGCGGATGCCGTTGTTGAAGTTCTTCGCCGCCAGCGTGTTGAGCCGGGCGATGCCGTCGATCTCGTCGCGGGCCACGTGCTCTGAATGCTCGATGGCGCCGAGCAGGATGCAGAAATGGTTGAACTGGCGCAGCGCCAGGGTGAACGAGAAAAAGCTCAGAACGAAGATGGCGAGCGTCGCGAACAGGTGGACCTGCACGTCCTGCGAGGTGTAGCTCGCCTTCAGTCCGGCGGTGGTCAGCGTGTCGGTGAGTGCGGTGAGGTTGCCGAAGGCGGTAAACACCGCCAGCACCAGCAGCACCGAAGTCGAGGCGAGAAAGCTCACCGAGCCCATCAGGTTGCCGGCGAGGATCGCATCGAGCGGGGTATCGCGTTTGACCGCATTAGCCACCCAGCGGCGGCGCTGCATCGACATGATCACCGACAGCGACGGCCGCTTCCGCTCCAGCAGGGGCACGCCGTAATTGTAGGCGAACCAGCAGATCAGCGGGAAAAGTGTCGCGAACAGCGTCATGGCGCCCGGAGCCCCAGGGGAATCGATGCCCCTTTATAGCGCTCCGGTTCGCGTTGGCGATTGGCCGTGTGCGAGCCGCCAAGTCATGCTGGTGACAGGAAAGGCCTACGACCTTCCTGGCGCGTCAGATGAACGGCGGGGCCAGCAGATTGACGAAGCGCATGCCTTCGGCCGGGTCTCGCGGCTCCTCGGCCGGCCACTTGCCATCGAGCACGGCGGCGTCGCGCTCGCTGCGGGTCAGCCGAAACTCGGGCCCGAAGAACGGCTTCTGCCGGTCGTCACCCGGCGGCAGGTCGTCGCGCGGGGTCAGGATTCCAACAAAGTGCAGCACGTCGTCACTCCTCGGTTTGGTCGGCCCCGCCGCCTACAGGGGGAAGCAGCGGGGCCGCGTTGCCGTCGGGGAGGGAGGAGGGAACCCCGGCGTATGCCAGCAGAATGACAAAGACTATCGGACTGGTCGAGAATTTAGATGCCAAATCGTGGTGAGGCGGGGGAAGCGATTTGCGCGGGGAGCTATCGAGCGTGAAACAGATGGTGGCACGCCGATAGAGACGGCCCCCTCCCATCCTCCCCCATGAAGGGAGAGGTGCCGCATCGAGTACCAGGCACGATCGCGCCATAAGCTCGACTCTTCACCTCCCCCTTTATGGCAGGGCTATCGCATATGAACAGCCACCGGGCTCTCAGTGGTCCTCCACCGCGCAGCGGGGGAGGGGGACCAGCGAAGCTGGTGGAGGGGGCGGCCCCAAAAACCGGCGTATCCTGCCGCCCCCTCCACCGCCTTCGGCGGTCCCCCTCCCCCGTTTCACGGTGGAGGACCACCGAGAGTCCTGTGCGAAAGCCATATGCGATAGCCCTGCC
>NZ_DASZAW010000010.1:0-12464 GCF_035944845.1 Devosia sp.
ACGGACGAACGGACCAAGCTCTCTTACGGTGCTATGCCCAGGGGGTGACGGTCCCGCCCATCCGATCCCCGGCCGGCGGCCACCGACCGGGGATCACCGAACCTGCTACGAGTCGGCGAGAATCAACATGCAAGGGGGTCGGGGAGCCACCAGTTTTACTGATCCACATCCGAGAACAGCTGACCATCAAGGCTGCCCAGTACATTGGGCCCCGCATTGTTCTCGCCGCGATCGAAGCTCGCCGATTGCAGCACCAGCCGGTAGTTCCGGCTCGCGACCCTGAAGTCGATCCACGGTGTCGCCAGGAACCCGCCATTCTGCTGCGCCAGCCAGGCCGTGAGATCGAGCAGTTGCAACTCCTCGTCGGTGCTGCCTACGGGGCCGACCCGAACGACGCCAGCGGTCACGGTGAAGCGTAGCGGCGGTAAGGCCACCGCGGTGTCGCCATAGAGGCCAACCGGGCGGATCAGGTACGGCGTCGCCGTCACGTCCACCGGCGGGCCATCGAAATCGCGGAACAGCGTAGCATAGCGAACGGCGCCATCTGTCGAGGGTTGGCTGACCCCCAGTGCTTCCAGCACCACGTACGACCCATCCTGCAACGGATCCCAGGTCACACCGTACTTGCCCATCACTTCGCGCACAGCGCGCTGCCCCTCGCGCGAGCCGGTGAGATAATCGATGATCCCCCGCGCTTCGGCGATCTCCTCGGCAGTCCAGTCGCCGCGGGGTGGGCTGGCGGATTTATCGGCCCCGGCATTCATCACCAGCGCGTCGAGCCGCATCGCCTGCGTACTCTGCGACAGATAGCTGTAGTTCCACGGTCCAACCGAGAGCAGCAGCAGGATCGCGCCGGCGAGCCCCGGGATCAGCCGGATGTCACCGCGCCTGACGATAAACAGCAGCGCCAGCACGGCCGCCCATACCCCGCCGGCCAGCAGCAATATCCGCTCGGCGGTGAGCCCGTAGGCATCGATGCGCACCCACACGGCGATGAAGAACAGCACCAGCGGCGCCAGTGTCAGCCAGAACCACCAGGCGCGGAACAACCGCACCAGCGGCCGCGATCGCATGAAAGCCGGGTGGACGATCAGCCAGGTCGCCGCACCGGTGACGACGAAGCCCAGCACCATCCAGCCGATCATTCCCGACGGCAGCTTCTGGGTAAAGGCGATCTGCCCCGCATAGGCGAGCAGGATCAGCGCGTAGATCACCAGCAACGGCACCAGGATGAACTGGCCGATGAAGCCGATGGACAATGGCAGGAAATCAGCTCGATCGAGTTCGCCCGCCCGGAAATCGGAAACCTTGGGCAACGTCGCCAGCCAGTAAACCGGCGCAAGGAACAGCCCGACGAACGGCAGCACCGCCTTGTAGAAGATTTCGCCGGTCTCGAACCCGAACAGGATCGACAGCGAACGCTCGATCGCCGCGATGCCGAGCCCGATGATCAATGCCGCGGCAGCCGCAATCACCGCGGTGGCAATGGCCTGGTGGTTGATCCACCAGAAGCGGTCCTGCTGCTCGGCGCGCGGCGCCCCTCGCTCGATCCGTGTGAACGGCGACACTGACAGCCAAAGCACGGAGATGGCCGGCAGGGCCCATGGAACGAGCCAGGCGGTGTCGGTTACCTGGAAGGCGCCGATAGCGAGCAGCGGCAGCAGATAGGTCAGCAGCAGGCCGGCAACCCGGGCATGGGGCCGGCTCTCGGTGAAGTAGACGCCGGCTACGGCCAGCACTGCCCCGGTCGCCAGCCCCAGCGTCGCGCGTATCCACTGCTCATGCTGCAGCCAGCTGACGCTGTTGAGCGCGCCGATGACGATGGCCACGTTGATGAATGCCAGGATGATGGCAAACCAGAAGCGCTGCCAGGTGAGCAGGAAATCCGGAGCCTGCTTCTCCAACCACGCCACAAAGCCCATCGCGCCCTCGCCCCCTGCGGCCCTGCTAGGCCAAGATGGCGATTCTCGGGTGCCCCTGCCAGTCCCGGCCGATCAACTGCGCGATGACCACCACCACATGCCGAGGATCTTCCGCCAGTCGGCGGTCGCTGCCATAGCGGTGAACGGCACCCGGCTGCGCGACAGCCGGCGCAGTTCCGGGCCAAGCAGCCCTGCCGAGGCGAACGCCGGCCGCAGCGGCTTCGGCAGGGAGCGGATCGCCGCTTCCGCCTTGCCCAGGTGCTCGAGCGCCAGGTCGTTCACCTGCCCCAGTGCCGCGAACAGCCCCTCGCTCTCCTGCCCGGCGAGGATCTCGCCATCGGTGACGCCATTGGCCGCAAAGATGTTCATCGGCAGGAAGATGCGGCCCTGCGAGGCGTTGAAGCCGAAAGCGCGCAGGTGCCCCGCCAGCGCGTGCGCGACACCGAGATGCCCGGCCGCGTCGCCGGTCTCGACCTCGGTACCGCCATTCAGCACCATGGCGGCGAGTTGGTAGAGCACCGACACCGTCTCGCCGGCATAGCCCTCGAAGCTTGCGACGTCTGGCATCGGATCCTGGTAGAGATCGAAGCGCCGGGCCGCCACCAGCCTGAGCAGCGGACCGCTGGGCAGCCCGTAGCGCGAGATCGCATCGAGCAGCGCCGCCGCCAGCGGGTTCTGGCGCACATTGCCGTGGCCGGTGCCCTTCAGCGCATCAGCCCACCATTGCAGCCGGATCTCCCCGGCCGTCGGCTCACGGGCCCGATCGCGGATCGAGGCGACGTCGGCGTTGAAGGCGTAAAGGGACTGAATCGCGCCTCGCTCCGGCTCCTTGAGCAGCAGCGTCGCAAAGTAGCGATCGCGGTCGGCGTCGCGCAAAAAACTCGCGACGTAGCCGGCGTCTTCGCTCATCGGGCGTTCTCGACCGCCAGCAGCGCCGCGCCCACGGCACGGTCCTCAGCCAGCAGCACATTGTAGGTGCGGACGGCCCCGCCCGTGGCGATCGCTTCGACGATCACCCGGCGCTCCTTCAGCGCGGCGCGCACCGCAGGGTCGAGCCCGGCGATATCGCCGCCCAGCCCGATCAGCAGCACATCGAGCCGTTCGGCGACCTCGAACACCGGCGCAAGGTGACCGAGCGTCACATCGGTCGGTAGCTTCGCCTCCCAGGCGAACATGCCGCCGGGGAGGCAGAGCAGTGAGCCGCGATGCGACAGGCCGGCAAAGCGGAAGCCACCATTGCCGTAGGCGTCGATGGGGACTTGCCGGGGATAGAACCCCTCCCCCTTCTCCGCCATCGACTAGACCGCGGCGCCGTCGGCGCGCTTGTTCGCCTTGGCCTTCTTTTCCTTCTCTTCTTCCATCTCGCTGCGCGGCTTGAGCCCGAAATAGATCAGGATCGGGCCGCCGATGAAGATCGAGGAATACATGCCGAAGATCGAGCCGAAGGTCATGGCGATGGTGAAGCCGCGGATCGACTCGCCGCCGAAGAACACCAGCGGGAACAGCGCCAGGAGCACCGTGAACTGCGTGAGCGAGGTGCGAACGATCGTCTGGTTGATCGAGAGATTGATGATCTCGGCCACCGACATCTTCTTGTATTTTCGTAAGTTTTCTCGGACGCGGTCGGATATCACCACCGTTTCGTTGAGCGATAGACCCACCAGAGTGAGCACCGCCGCAATCGAGGAGAGGTTGAACTCCAGCCCGGTTATCGAGAACAACCCGACTGTCATGATCACGTCGTGCAGCGTCGTCGTCACCGCCGCGAGGCCGAACTGCCATTCGAAGCGGAACCACACGTAGATCAGGATCGCCACCAGCGTCACCAGCACCGCGATGGTGCCGTGCACCGCCAGCTCGCCTGAAACCGTGCCGCTGACCGCCTCGGTGCGCCGCACCTCGTAATTGTCGGTCGCCAGCACCTTGGTGACTTCCTGCACCGCCACCTGCTGCTCGGCGTCGCCGCCGGGCTGCAGCTGGATGCGAACTAGCAGGTCCTGCGGGTTGCCGAAGCTCTGCACCTGCACTTCGCCCAGGTTCAGCGGGTCGAGCAGTTCGCGCACCTTGGCTGGATCGGCATCGCCTTCCGCCGTGTGCTGCACTTCGATGGCCGAACCGCCGACAAAGTCGATGCCGAGGTTGAAGCCCTTGAAATAGGCCGTGCCGAGGGCCGCCACCGTCAGAACGATCGAAAGCACGATCGCAATGCGCGACATCTTCATGAAGTCGATCTTGGTGCCGTCGGGGATGAAGCGGAAATGCTGGATCTTCAGCGTCTTGGGGCGCTTGGCATGGTACCAGATGCCGATGAAGAAGCGGGTCACCGTATAGGCGGTGAACAGCGAGGTGAGAATGCCGAGCGCCAGCGTCACGGCGAAGCCCTGGATCGGGCCCGAGCCGAGGAAGTAGAGCACGATCGCCGCAATCAGCTGCGTCAGGTGCGAGTCGATAATGGTGCCCCAGGCGCGGTGGAAGCCCGCGTCGAGCGATTGCAGGATCGATTTGCCCGATCGCTGTTCTTCTCGCATGCGCTCGTAGATCAGGACGTTCGCATCCACCGCCACGCCGATGGTCAAGACGATACCGGCGATACCCGGCAGCGTCAGGGTCGCGCCAATGGCCGAAAGCGATCCAAGGATCAGGAAGATGTTGAGGACCAGCGCCACGTTGGCGAAGACGCCGAACAGGCCATAGGCAATCACCATGAAGGCCAGCACCAGCACCGAGGCCACCGCACCCGCGGTGATGCCGGCACGGATCGAGTCCGCACCGAGGCTGGGACCGACCGAGCGCTCCTCGATCACCTCGAGGCTGGCCGGCAGCGCGCCGGCGCGCAGCAGCACGGCCAGGTCGTTCGCCGACTGGGGCGTGAAGTTGCCGCTGATCTGGCCCGAACCGCCGGTGATCGCCTGCTGGATAACCGGCGCGGTGATCACCTGATTGTCGAGCACGATGGCAAAGCGCTTGCCGACATTCTTCGAAGTGATCTCGCCGAAAGTGATGGCGCCCCGCGTATCGAACTGGAAGCTCACCACCGAGCGCGAGGTCTGCTGGTCGAAACCGGGCGACGCGTTGGTCAATGACTCGCCGCCGAGCTCGATGTTTTCATTCAACAGCTCGTTCCCGCCATCGGCGCTCGGCACGATCATATAGCCGGACGGGATGCCCTGTGCCTCGGCCTGCGCCGCCGTCATCGAGGGGTGAACCAGGTGGAACGTCAGGCGCGCAGTTTTCTGAACCAGATCCTTCAGCCGCTGCGAGTCCTCGAAGCCCGGCACCTGCAGCAGCACGCGGTTCTGCCCCTGGCGCTGGATCGACGGCTCGGTCGTGCCCACTTCGTCGACGCGATTGCGGATCACTTCCATCGACTGCGCCACCAGCGACGACATGCGCTGCTCCACCCCTTCGGGGGTCAGCGAGACGACGATCTTGCCGTCAGGCGTCTCGGAGAAAGCCAGTTCCGGCACGCCGCCTACGCCGAACGTGCTCGACACGTTGTTCTGCAGCTTCTGCACCGCCGTCATGGCGGCGGCTTTCTGCGACGGATCGGTCAACTCGATGGTGATCGAATCCGTTCCGGTAGTGATCAGGTTGCCGATGCCGTTGTCGTTGGCCAGCGCCGAGCGCACATCGCGGCGCAGGCTCTTGATGCGTTCGGTGATGATCGACTCGCGCTTGACCTCAAGCAACAGGTGCGAGCCGCCCTGCAGGTCGAGGCCGAGCACCACGGTCTGCTTGGGCAGGAAGCCCGGCCAGACGGCGAGGATATCCTTGGGCAGGAAGCTCGGAATAGTGAACAGGATGCCAAGTATCGCAACGATGACGATGATGGCTGACCGGATTGGCGATGACTGCATGGTCGGAACTTGGTCCTGTATGGAGCCCCTCTGATGACAGCAGGCTGTCATGGGGCAAGCGGAGCCCAGTGGCTCCGCGTCTATGTCAGAAATGCGTCAGCCGGCGCAGTTGCTGGCGCCGGCTGGGAGTGAAGTGGCTCAGGAAGCCTTGTTGTCGTTGACCGGCGCCGACTTGGACCGCACGTCCGAGATACCGCCGCGCGTGACCTTGACGCGGGTACCCTGGGCGATTTCAACCTCGAGGTCTTCGCCGTCGACCGCCTTGGTGACCTTGCCGACGAGGCCGCCGGAGGTGACCACAGTGTCGCCGCGGCTGATCGCCGACAGCATCGCCTGGTGCGCCTTCATGCGCTTCTGCTGCGGGCGGAAGATCAGCAGCCAGAAGATCACGACCAGCAGCAGGATGGGGGCGAACTGGATCAGCAGATCACCGGCGCCCATCGAGGGGGCTGCACCTGCGGCTTGCGCGAAGGCGGGGGTCACGAACATTAAGGGGCTCCTTGCATAGTAGCTGTCGGCACGTCGGATGGCCGTTGTTGACCCATATAGGGCTGGTCTCCGGTGCTGGACAGTCCAACCCGGCAAAAATCGGCCGGAATATAGAGGCCGTGCACAAGGATTGCAAAGCCATTCGGGCTGCGTCAAAACGGAGGCGTACCCGGGAGTTCGCCCTTATGACCACCGACTATTCCGCCGACATCGCGGCGGCCCTCATCCGCATCGCCGATACGCTCGACGCCATGAAGCCCGGCGCCGGCGTTCCGGCCCCTGCCCTCACCGATGCCAGCGCCTATCACTGGGACGCTGCGGCGGATGCGCTCATCCCGGTGCCCAAAGTGTCGCGCGTGCCGCTGGCCATGCTCAGGGGCATCGACGATGTGCGCGAAATCCTGCTGCAGAACAGCCTGCAGTTTGCCCGCGGCTTCGCCGCCAACAATGCGCTGCTTTGGGGTGCCCGCGGCATGGGCAAGAGTTCGCTGGTCAAGGCGGTGCACGCCCATATCAACGGGTTGGGCGCGGCCGACATCAGGCGGCTGATCCTCATTGAGATCGCCCGCGAGGACATCGAGGCCCTGCCCCGGCTGATGCGGCTCATCTCCAAGGAAGAGGACGCGCGCTTCATCGTCTTCTGCGACGATCTGAGCTTCGACAAGGATGAGACCAGCTATAAGTCGCTCAAGACCATCCTTGATGGCGGCCTCGAAGGCCGGCCCGACAACGTCTTGTTCTACGCCACCTCCAACCGCCGCCACCTGATGCCGCGCGACATGGTGGAGAACGAACGCTCGACCGCCATCACCCCGGGCGAAGCGGTCGATGAAAAGGTCTCGCTGTCCGACCGCTTCGGCCTGTGGCTCGGCTTCCACAACTGCGACCAGCCGACCTATCTCGCCATGATCCGTGGCTATTGCGACGAGTATGGCCTCACGATCGACGACGAGACGCTGCGCGCCCGCGCCGTCGAGTGGTCGATGACCCGCGGCGCCCGCTCCGGCCGCGTCGCCATCCAGTTCGTCCGCGCCCTGGCTGGCGAACAGGGTAAGGCGATCTAGCCTGCCGAGTAGCGAGTAGCGAGTAGCGAGTAGCCGGGGGATCCAGGATTATGGGCCCCGGCAAGTCCCGCTATTCGCCACTCGCTACTCTCCTTACTCTAAGCATCACCACGTACTGAACTAAGCGACTTCGCGCCGTCACACGCGCAGATGTTGTCAGCGCGCGGTTTCCGCATTGCTCACAGGAATTCCACTTATCTTGGCTATACTTATCTCTATTTGACTAATCTCCTATTCTGTCGCCTCGGGCGCCAATCTTCCAGCGCCTGAAGTGACCGGCCGAGCGTCCCACCCAGGAGGGTGGCGGCCTTTTGTGGGGTATCAGAATGCTATGGCACGGGGACTGCCAATTGCAGGGCGTGTCGCCACTTCGTGGCCCCAGGCGGCTTGCCGGTAACGAGGACGGCGCGTCGGCGGTCGAGTTTGCCATCATCGCTCCCGTCTTCATCCTGATGATTGTCGGCATGCTTGCCTATGGCATCTATTTCGGTGCCGCCAACTCGGTGCAGCAGATCGCCGCCGACGCCGCCCGCACCTCGATCGCCGGCCTCAACGCGACCGAGCGCAACACGCTCGTTACCACCTTCATTGAGAACAATGCCGGCGACTATGTCTTCATCGACCCGGACGAGGTGGATTTCAGCATCGGGGACGATGTCGGCGACCCCAACCAGTACAAGGTGACCATCACCTACGACGCCTCACAGCTGCCGATCTGGACGCTGCCGCTGCCGTTGCCAAACAAGGTCATCAAGTACACCTCCACCATCCGGCTAGGCGGCACATGAAGTCTTGGTGCCGTTTCCGCAGCGAGGAGCGCGGCAACATCGCGGTGATGTTTGCGCTGATCCTGCCCATGGTGATGCTGGCCGGAGCATTCGCCGTCGACGAAGGCTCGCTCTATCTCGAGCGGCGGCAAGCGCAATCGGTGGCGGACCTCGCAGCCATCGCCGCAGCGACCGATCCCAGCAAGGCGCTCGATACCGCGTTCAAGACCTTCCAGGCCAACGGACTGATCGGCTCGACGCTGAGCATCGACGATCCATCGATCCAGGTTCACTCGCTGCAGCCGGTGCATGTGGTAGTGGGCCGGTACAAGGCGGCGCCCGAGCTGTCGGTATCCGCCCGCTTCTCGCCCGGCGGTTCGCCCCCCAACGCCGTCCACGTGACCTATCGCAAGACGGGCACATTGTGGCTGGCCCGGCCTTGGCAGGCGCCGCCCGAGATTTCCGTCGCCGCGCTGGCGACGGCCAATCCACAGGCCGCGTTCTCGGTGGGCTCCCGCCTCGCCTCTCTCGATGGCGGCGTCGCCAATGCGCTGCTCAAGAGCCTCCTCGGCACCTCCGCCAGCCTCGACGTGATGAGCTACAACGCCCTGCTCGACGCCAAGGTCGACCTGCTGGATTTCCTCGATGCGCTGAATCAACAGTTGAGCCTGTCGGCTGTCACCTACGGTGACGTGCTCGAGGCTTCGGCGAGCCGCGGCGCCATCGCGGGCGCATTGGCAAGCCTGCTCACCGGCACCGCCCAGACTGCCGCCACGACGCTCTCCACCACCATCGCCGATACCGGCACGATCCCGCTCCTCAAGTTGCTTGATATCGGCTCGCTCTCAACCCTGCCGGTGGGCAGCGAGTCCGGCTATTTTGCCGGAATCTCGGCGCTTGAGTTGCTCAATGCCGCAGCTGTCATTGCCGGCAACGGCAAGCAGATCGATCTCAATGTCGGCGTCACCCTGCCCGGGCTCACCAGCATCACCCTCAGCGTCGCCATTGGAGAGCCGCCCCAGCACGCCTGGTATCGGGTGGGCGAAACCGGTGCCGTGGCGCGCACGGCCCAGACCCGGCTCAAACTCACGGTCAAGCTGCTCGGCAGCCCCGTGCTGCTCGGCGCCGGCGTCACCTTGCCGATCTATGTCGAGGTCGCCTATGCCGAGGCGCGGATCCGTTCCGCCTCCTGCCCGGCCTTCGGCAGCGCGACAGGCAGCGCCGTGGTGGAGGTGCTGCCGGGCGCCGCGCGGCTCGCCATCGGCAACCTCTCCGGCGCCAGTTTCACCGATTTCAGCGCCTTCCCCGTCGTCGACCAGGCCACGATCCTCTCTGTTCCGCTGCTATTGAGGATCAGGGCCCGCGCTGCCGTCGTCGTCGGCGAGATCTCGCCGATCCTGCTCAGCTTTTCCGCCGCGGATGTGCAGCAGGGAACGCTCAAGACCGCGACCAACCACACCATCGTCGGCAGCCTGTCGAAGTCGCTGCTCGACGGGCTGGATATCGACGTCGACGTGCTCGGCATCGGGCTCTCCACCGACGCAGTCATAGCGGCCGCGGTGCGCACGCTGGTGGCGCCGTTGGCGCCGGTGCTCGACAGCACCATCTTCGGGGTTCTCGAGGTATTGGGCGTCGGTATCGGCGAGGCCGACGTCCGGGTGTACAGCGTCACCTGCAGCCGCCCGGTGCTGGTCGGCTAGGCGAATCCACCGGCGCCGGATGGGTCCCCTGCGCCCACGGGCGCTAAGCATGGGTCCCGCCCACCCACCGGTTGTGTCATCCCTGCGAAAGCAGGGACCCAACTCACAGCCGGTGCAAATGGATGGATGGGTCTCTGCTTTCGCAGGGATGACACCGAGTCTTGTGGCGCTGCCTGGGGGCAAGTTCGCCGATGGGCGCCGATCAGATGCGAAGACCCCTGTTCCCGCTCCGACCTTTTCCCTAGCTCCCCATGGCTTGCGGCGCAGCGACGTTGCTGCAACGAATGCGCTCCCGTTTCGACGACGAGCACTGAGGGGAATAATGAGCCTATCGCATAAACTGAGATGGTCGCACGGCGAGGCGACCATCCTGAGCACGGCCGCCATGCTGGCCGACGCCACCTTCCTGGTCGGCGGCAAGCCGTTCAAGCCGTTCGCCCGCGCGCCATGGCTCGGCACCGTCGATGACCCCGCGATCGTCGGACACCTACGCGTCCTCGCCGGTGATTTTGTCGGCCTGCCGTTCGGTACTGGCGGGCGCACCGCCGGCCCGAACCTGCCCGAATGGGGCAAGCTGCTCGGCCAGGCGGCCACCGGTACCATTCACGGCCCGGTCGCCCACCGCGAGTGGACCATCGTCGGCGGCGACGACGAGAGCGTCACCCTGTCGCTCGACTACGATCCGGATTCGGTGGTGCGCAAAGTCGAGCGGGTGATCACCGCGCGCAGGGATGCACCGGCGCTTGACTTCGTCATGCGCATCTTTGCCCGCCACAAGGCGCCGATCTCGGCTGGCCTTCATCCAAATTTCCGTATGCCGGATAACCCGGGCCGGCTGGAGCTGAAGCTCGATTTCGACTTCGGCCTGACCCATCCTGGTCAGACCGCTGAGGGCGACCCGCAGGAGTTCGCGAGCTTGAGTTCCGTGCCCAAGGACGGCGCACGCGTCGACATGTCCCACATCCCGCTCTCGCCGCGCACCGACAAGAATGTCCAGCTTTGCGGCGCTCGCGGCCCGCTTACCGGCACCTATCTCGACGAAGGCATGGGCTTTGAGCTCGACTGGGATCACGACCTCTTGCCCACCCTGATGATCTGGCACACCGATGGCGGCATCAAGGGCGAGCCATGGAACGGCCAGTTCCGCGCCGTCGGGCTCGAGCCCCTCGCGTCCGCCTTCGACCTTCACACGGACGTCTCGACCGGCCCCAACCCGATCAACCAGCGCGGCATCAAGACCTGGGTGGATCTGGATCCGGCCAAACCACTGGAAATCCGGCACTCGGTGCGGGCGTTTGCGGTGTGAAGAGCAGGCAGTCGGCAGTCGGCAGTCGGCAGTCGGCAGTCGGCAGTCGGCAGTCGAAGGGCTAAACCTGCGACTGCCGACTGCCTATTCCCTACTGCCGTTTCTTGCTAGCTCGCCAGTAGCGGCAGCGGATCGACTGGAGTGGCGCCCTTGCGCAGCTCGAAGTGGAGCTGCGGCTTGGATACCGAGCCGGTCTTGCCGGCGGTGCCGATATTGTCGCCGCGGTTCACCACGGTACCCTTGGCGACGTTCATGTCCTTGAGGTGGGCGTAAGCCGACACATAGCCATTCGGGTGGCGGATCAGCACGAGGTTGCCGTACCCTTCGACGCCCGATCCGGCATAGATCACCTGGCCGTTCTCGGCCGAGCGGACGGCGGCGCCCTCGGCCGCCTCGATGTTGATCCCCGTGCCCTTGGAGTTGGCGAAGTCGGTGATCACCCGGCCCGAGATCGGCCAGCGGAATTTGTCGGCGCCCGAAAGCACCGGTTCGGTCTTGGGCTGCTGCAGCGGCTGCGCCTCGGCAACTGCGGCCGGAGCTGCAGCAGTCGGCGCCAGCGGCTTGGCAGCCGGGATCTTCGTCTCCGGCTCGATCGAAGCGACGGCGACGGGTTTGGGCGCAGCGAGGTTCGCCGGCGGAGCGCCGAGGGTCTCGGGTTTGGCGCCGCCCTTGGGACCGAGCGCCATCAGCGTCGAGGCCTTGCCAGGGATGACGATCTTCTGGCCGACATAGATCTTGTCGGGGGAGGAGAAGCCGTTGGCCTGGATGATCGCCTGCGCCGTGACATTGTAGCGGCGCGCCACGGTATAGAGGCTCTCGCCGCTTTCGATCACGTGGACATAAGCATCGGACGGGACGGAGACGAGGGTGTTCGAAGCCGGGGCGGACGCCAGAGTGGGTGTGGCCGGAACCGGGCTCAGGGGCTTGGCAGCGGGCATCATCTGATTGCTTCCGTTGGCTGATGAAGTGAGCACAGGCAAGTCTTCGGTCGATACTGAGCCAAGCGGCTGGCTGGGCATGGGCTGGCTGCTGCTCATGCTGTTGGACCCGACCAGCATGGGACCGGATCCACCGCCAATGTTTTCTGGAGGAACGAGCGTCTTGGGCATGGCCTGGGCAGTGGACATCGGCGTCGCGGCGTTGACCGAGCCGGTCGTCGTCCTGTCGAAGCCGAGGCCAGCCAGCGAGCTACACCCCGAGAGCGCAGTGGCGCCTGCGAACAGGCCCACAATCGCGGCGGTTCTAAACGTCTTACCGGTCACGCGGTTACTCATCAGTCCACTCTACGCAGGTACTCAATGGACGTGAGATTAGGGCGTTAAGGTAAAGAGTGATTTAAATGCGAAGCAATTTGCTCAA
>NZ_DASZAW010000011.1:0-29125 GCF_035944845.1 Devosia sp.
CCCGTCGAGGACGGTGACCGGGCCAAAGGCCTTCTTGACGTTTTCGACTTTCAGCATGCTTCAGAGGCCCCGGAAGGCGCTGTGCGCCCGCAGACGTTTTTCGGCCCAGGCGCCCAGCGAGGCGACCGCCTTGGCGGCGAGGTAGTAGAGGATGCCGACCGCCGTCCACACGATGAACGGCTTCAGCGTCCGCAAGTTGAGCGTGGCGCCGATCTTGGCGAGGTCGAGCACGCCGATGACCGAGATCAGCGAGGTGACCTGCAGCTGGTTGACCAGGAGCGCTGTCAGCGGCCCGATCGAGAACGCCGCGGCCTGCGGCGCGATCACGTGGCGCAGCACCTGCCAGCGGCTGAGCCCGAACACCCGTGCCGCCTCGACCTGGTCCCGGCCGATCGATTCGATCGACGACACCGCGATGACGTAGACGAATGCCGCCGTATTGGCCGAGAGCGTCACGATCGCCGCCTGCACCGGCGTCACGTTGACGTGGAAGAACGCCGGAAAGCCGAAGAACACCAGGAACAGCTGCACCAGCACCGGCGAGTTTTTCAGGATCTCGGAGACGAAGGTGACGACCTGCATCAGCACGGGGATGCGGTAGAACCGCACCACGCCCCACAGCACGCCGACCACCAGCCCGATCAGCGAGGTGATGAGGAACAGCCCCACAGTGACCCCGAGGCCCTGCAGCAGCAGCACGATGTCGTAAGGGGTGAACTCGGCGAAACGCATCAGCTCACCTGTTCCTGGAGATCGCGGTTGAGGCGGCGGTGCAAGAGGGTGATGCCGAGCGACACCAGGTAGGTCAGCGCCGCATAGACCACCAGCAGCACCACATAGACTTCGAACGGCCGGAAGGTGTCGGAGGCGACGATCTTGGCCTGCCCGGTCAATTCGTTGAGCGTGATGGTCGACAGGATCGACGAGGTGAGGATCATGTTGATCAGCACCGAGCCGAGCGGCCGCACCGAGGTGCGCAGCGCAATCGGCAAGACGATGCGGGTGAAGGTGACGCGCTTCGATAGCCCGCTGACCTCGGCTGCTTCGAGGATGCCGTTATCGATGGCGAGGATGCCGGCGCGGATCGCATCGGACGCATAGGCGCCGCCGGCGATCGACAGCGCCACCACCCCGGTGGTGAAGGCGTCGATATAGATGCCGATCTCGGGCAGGCCGTAATAGAAGAAGAACAGCTGCACGATGAACGGGATATTGCGGAACAGGTCGACATAGAGGAAGGCCAGCCGGCTGATCCACTTGCTCGACGAGGTGCGCGCGATGGCGACCAGCATGCCGAGGATGACGCTGCCGATGAGCGCCAGGGCGCAGGCTTCGAGCGTCAATAGCGCCCCCTCGGCCAGAAAGCCGAGATGCGGAATGAGAATGGTGAGATCGAGCCGCACGTGCCCTCCCGCCGAGTGAAACCGGTTTCACTTTATGTGACAGTTTGGCAATGTCAAGCAGCCTCTCAGACCTATTCGGCGCTTGATGGGGCGTGCGCAATCGCACACACGTCGCCGTGATCGGCATTGGCTGCCAAGTGTGACTGCATTGCACTCGACAAGTGGCCACGCTTTTTGCTGGTAGACACCCTGATATTGCCACTCTTGTTGCGAGACCTGTTTTGACCACCCGTCGTCTGTTCCTTATCGGGGGCGCCGCCCTGGCGCTCAGCGCCTGTTCCTCCACCGGCAAGCGCAACCTCAGCGCCAGCCGAGCGAATGTGATTCAGGTCGATGAGCCCTGGGCCAGCTACTACTCGATGAAGACCAACGAGCCGTTCCCGGTTCCGGGTATCGACATCCGCAAGATCCCGCAGCAGTTCTGGCGCCAGGAAGTCGATTATGCCGGCCGCGAAAAGCCCGGCACCATCGTCGTCAACACCTCCGAGCGCTTCCTCTACCTGGTGCAGTCGGGTGGCCGCGCCATGCGCTATGGCGTCGGCGTCGGGCGCGAGGAGGGGCTCAATTTCCGCGGCTCGGCGGTGATCGCCCGCAAGGCCGAATGGCCGCGCTGGACCCCCACCGCCAACATGATCAAGACCCAGCCGGAAAAATACGGTCCGGTTGCCGCCGGGCTCGAGCCCGGCCTCAAGAACCCGCTCGGCCCGCGCGCGCTCTATCTCTACCGCAACGGCAAGGACACGCATTTCCGCCTGCACGGCACGCTCGAGCCCTACACCATCGGCCAGTCGGTCTCCTCGGGCTGCATCCGCCTGATCAACCAGGACATCATCGATCTCTACAGCCGCGTCCCCACCGGCACCCGGGTGATCGTCACCGGCTGATCGGTTATCCTCCTCTCGACACGCCGCGTTGGGCCTGGTGAGAGTGGCGCCGAGTAAGCGAACCGACGCTGTGCCAGTCCCCCAAACTCGGTGTCATCCCAGCGAAAGCTGGGACCCAACTATCAACGGGTGCTGGCGGTGAGATGGGTCCCTGCTTTCGCAGGGATGACGCCGGTGGGTGGAGCATCTGAAGTGCCCCACCTACCCTTCCGGGCAGGCCCTCGCACGCCGGGGTGACAAATGCCGTTCGGCTCAGCATTATGGCCCTCCCGGAATCAGCGGTGGGGATGTCCGTGGCATCAAAGGCCAATATCGATGCCTGGTTCGAGCGCATCGGCTTTGCCGGCTCGATCGCTCCTTCGCTGGAGACGCTGAGCCAGTTGCATCAGATGCATCCGGCAGCGATTCCTTACGAGAACCTCGATCCGCTGATCGGCGCGCCGGTTCGGCTCGACCTCGCCAACCTGCAGCAGAAGCTGCTGTTCGATCGCCGCGGCGGCTATTGCTTCGAGCACAACCTGTTGTTCAAGGCGATGCTCGAGGAACTCGATTTCGAGGTGAAGATGCATGGCGCCCGCGTGCTGTGGGGCCTCGCCGAGGGGGAGGAACCGCCGCTGCGCCATCTGGTGCTGACTGTCGAGGTCGCCGGCATCACCTATCTTGCCGATGTCGGTTTCGGCGGCCAGACCGCAACGGCGCCGTTGCGGCTGCGCGCCGACACACCCCAGGCCACCCCGCTCGATACCTATCGTCTGCTCGAAACCGATGGCACCTGGCAGGTGGAGATCGAGATCGAGGGCGCCTGGCACCCGCTCTACAGCTTCGAGCGCACCGAGCGCAGCATGGACGAACTGGCCAAGCTGAACGATGAGGCCGATTCCTCGCCGTTCTTCACCCAGAACCTGCTCGTCGCCCGGATCGAAAAGACCCGGCGCGTCGCGCTGCTCAATAGAAAGCTCAACATCCACACCGTCGGTGCGCCGAGCGAAGGGCGGTTGATCAACTCGGTCGCCGAGTTGCGCGAACTGCTCACCGGTACTTTCGGGCTGCAACTCCCCAATGACGAGCGGCTGGAGCCAGCGCTGCAGAAAATCATCGATCGCGAGCCCGACTGATGGCGCCGGTCTATGTCGACCCCGCCAAGGTGCTCGAATTCAGGGACGAGCAGGCCTTCTACGATTGGTTGAGCCAGCACCACGACAGCGAACAGTGGGACGAGGTGTGGATCAAGATCCACAAGGTCGGCTCCGGCTTGCCTTCGATCACCGCGAAGGAAGCGATCGATGTCATCCTCTGCTGGGGCTGGATCGATGCCGTCCGCAAGGGGTTTGACGACAAGAGCTTCCTGCAGCGCTACACCCGGCGCGGCCGGAAGAGCATCTGGAGCAAGATCAACGTCGACAACGTCGCCCGGCTGGTCAAATCCGGCAGGATGACCGAGCACGGCATGAAGCATGTCGAGGCCGCCAAGGCCGATGGCCGCTGGGATCGCGCCTACGGCGCCGGCAAGGACCTGAAGATCCCCGACGATTTCCAGGCCGCGATCGATGCGGAACCCGCGGCCAGGGAAATGCTCGGCAAGCTCACCGAGCAGAACCGTTTCGCGCTCGCCTTCCGCGTCCATAACCTCAAGACTGAGGCTGGCCGCCAAAAGAAGATCGAGAGCTTCGTGGAAATGCTGAAGCGCGGCGAGACCATCTATCCGCAGGGAAAGCAGAAGTGACCCGCAATCCTTGCAGTCGGGAAGCCCTCCCCCTCGCGGGGAGGGTGGCGCAGCCAGGAGCAGAGCGACTTGGCGGAGCTGGGGTGGGGGGCGAAGCACGCTCCCCATCTGTGGCGCCCCCCACCCTTGATCCCTCCCCGCAAGGGGGAGGGAGTCGACTGCCCAGTCCGGTGTTCGAATGACCGTCTGGGTGGCGTTCCTGCGCGCCGTCAATGTCGGCAAGCGCCAGATGAAGATGGCTGAATTGAAGGCGCTCTGCGCCGAACTCGGCTATACCGGCATCAAGACCATCCTCGCCAGCGGCAATGTCCGCTTCGAGTGCCCGCACGACCCGAAGGCCGAACTGGAAGCGGCGATCGAAAAACGCTGGGGCTGGTTTTCCGAGGCAGTGATGCGCTCCGGCGTCGAGATCGAGGCGATGCTGGCGGCAAAGCCTTTCGCCGGGTATCCCGACGAGGGCAACTTCCATCGCTACGTGATGCTGTTCGACAGGCCGCTGCCCAGGGGCGCGAGCTATACTGGCATCCCCGACGACTATGACGTTGTGCGGGTCGAGGCGCGAGAAATCTACCTCGTCGGCTATCGCCAACCCGACGGTCGGCACGGGCCGGGGCTGGACAAGTTCGACCGGCAGTTGGACAAGGGCGCGGTCGCTACGATGCGCAACTGGAACACCATCCCCAAGGTCCTCAATTGATCACTGTCCTCGGCTCCACCAATCTCGATCTGATCGGCACCGTCAGCCGCATCCCGAAGCCCGGCGAGACCGTACCGGGGCACCAGTTCTCGATGGCCGCCGGCGGCAAGGGCGCCAACCAGGCGCTGGCCGCCCGCCGCGCCGGCGCCGAGGTCCGCATGTTCGCCGCTGCCGGCACCGACAGCTTTGCCGATGAGGCGTTGAAACTGCTGCGTGCCGACGGCGTCGATCTCAGCCATGTGCGCATCGTCGAAGGGGCCACCGGCATCGCCATGATCTTCGTCGACGAGGCCGGCGAGAACGTCATCGCCATCCTCCCCGGTGCCAACGGCACCATGGGCCAGGCTGACGCCGACGCGGCGCTCAAAGGGCTCGGCATCGGCTCGGTGCTGATGCTGCAGCAGGAGATCCCGCAGGCCGCGACCGAACGGGCGCTGGAGCTGGCCAAGGCCCAGGGCGTCATCTCGATCCTCAACACCGCGCCATTCCTCAAGACCACCAAAGCGGTGGCCGAGCGGGCCTCGATCGTCATCGCCAACGAAACCGAGTTTGAACTGCTGACCGGCGCCGGCGTCGACAGGCTCGATGCGGCGATGACCGATTGGGCGAAATCGCAGAACCAGACGGTGATCGTCACCCTCGGCCCCGACGGGGCGCGCGCCGCGACGCCCACCGGCAGCTTTGCCGTCCCCGCCATGAAGGTCGATCCGGTGGACACGGTCGGCGCCGGCGACACTTTCTGCGGCTACCTCGCCGCCGGCCTCGATGGCGGCCTGGATCTCGAAGCAGCCATGCGCCGCGCCGCGGTGGCGGCGAGCCTCGCCGTGCTGAAGCCCGGCGCGCAGCCGGCGGTGCCGTATCTGAGGGACGTCGAGGCGGCGCTGCGCTGAACTGCCCCTCAGCCGCCCTTCGGGCACCCTCTCCCTCAAGGGGAGAGGGGCGATGCGGCGCGATCTCGCCCCAACTTTCCCTCTCCCCTTGAGGGAGAGGGTGGCGCGAAGCGCCGGGTGAGGGGCAGTTCAATGAGTCGAACTCAGTCCAGCTTCATCCGCGCCTCATACGCCCTCAGCATCGGTTCGAGGTGATCCTCGAACAGCACCCCCGGCTTCTCTTGCAGCGCCATCGGATAGGCGGCCTCCGCGGCCAGTGACAAGCCGAGAAATGCGATCAGCCCCTCCGCCGCGCCGGCTGCGGCGAAACGGTAGGCCCCGGTTTCGAGCCGTCCGAGCAGGGCCTTTTTCGAGGCGATCATCTTCTCGGTGAAGCCCACGCCATTGCTCATCGAGGTCGAGACCTTGAGATAATCGTGCTGCGGCGTGCCCAGATGGTGGACGCCGCCGGCGGTGCGCCACAACTGCATCAACAGTTCGAGGTCGGTCATGTTGGTGAGTTCGAGATCGTAGCGCGCGTCGCAGCGCCGCCGATCCCAGACGATCATCGAATCCATCGACAGGTTGACGAACTTGTAGGCGCCCGGCTGCAGCACCCGGTCCTTGCCGTCGCCAACGAAACGAAGGTGGCTGTAGCCATCGTCCATCACGTCGAGGGCCGATGACACGATCGGCTGGTCGGCCAGCGCCGCGACCGCCAGTTCGAGCTTTCGCGGCTTCATCCGGTCGTCGGCATCGAGGATCGCCACATAGGGGGTGTTGATCCGGTCGAGCGCCAGGTTGCGGGCTCGCGATGCCCCGGCGCCGACCCGGCCCGTACTGAGGAAATGGAAACGCGGATCGACGAGGCCGGCGCGGCCCAGCAACTCGTCATAATCCTCGCCGTCATCGGTGACGACCCAGGCTTCCCAGTCGGCGTGGGTCTGCGCGAACACGCTGCGGACCGCCTCCTTGATGAAGCCTTCGGCCTTGTAGGCCGGGATCACCACCGCCACCGTGCTGTCGGTCAAAGTCCTGCTCCCCGCCGCGCGGCGGTCTTGATTGGGAAGGGTCCCAGACCCATATCACGCGCATGGAACGGCGCCACTGAAACTCGGGCCGCTCCACACCGTTGCTTGGAACAAGGACGATACGGATGTCGCGCGTCTCCATGTTTTCGGCGCCCTTCCTGCTCGGCTTCGATGCGTTCGAGGAACGTATCGATCGGTTGAGCAAAGCCGCCGACGGCTACCCGCCCTACAATATCGAGCGCTCGCTCGATGCCGAGGGCGCGGAGACCTTTCTGATTTCCATCGCCGTCGCGGGGTTCGCAGAGGCCGACCTCGAGGTGACTGTGGAAGACAACCAGCTGCTGGTCCGCGGCCGACAGAAAGACGACGCCAGCCGAAACTACCTGCATCGCGGCATCGCCGCGCGGCAGTTCCAGCGAAACTTCCTCCTCGCCGACGGCATGGTGGTCAAGGACGCAATGTTACGGAACGGCATGCTGATGATCGCAGTTGTTCGTCCGAGAGCCGAAAAGATCGCCCGCCGTATCGAGATCCGTTCTGCCTAGAAAGGGGAACATGAAGTGCAAGAGAATAGAGAACAGCAGATCGACAATCCCCTGCGGAACCTGACGCCGGCCCAGTTCATGGCGCTCGGCGGCAATGCAGTGGTTTACGTCAAGCACGTCAAGGGCGCGGACATGGGTCCGATCCTGCCCGACAGCGAATTCCACGAAGACTCCGACTTCCACATCGTGGTCTCGGCCGACGGCTCGCCGTTGATGGTCGGAGACAGCGAGGAAGCCGTCGCCGAATGGCTGAGCGACAAGTCCTTCGGCATTGTCACGCTGCACTAACGCCCTGGGGCACTCAAGCTTGCCCAACCCACGGTGTCACCCCGGCGAAGGCCGGGGCCCATCCTGAGATGCCGCGGTGGGCCGAGGTGCATGGTCGTGCGCGCTGTCGAGATCAGGCGCGATGTGTGCCGAGAGACGCGGGCGAGCAGGGACAAATCGAGAGCCCTCAGGATGGCCCCCGGCCTTCGCCGGGGTGACATCGAGGATGAAGAGCGGTCCGAACTCAGTCCCACAGAACGCTGATGGCCCTCTCCCGGACGGGAGAAGGCCCTCAACAATCACAATAGTCTGAGGTCACGCCGCCCGCGTGGCTTCCAGCGGCTGCGTCAGGATGCCGTAGAGTTCGTCGGCATCGCCCGAGCGGCGCAGTCGCGCCACCACGGAATCGGTTCTCAGGATCCGTGCCACCCGGGCCAGCGCTTTGAGGTGGTCGGCGCCCGCGCCCATCGGCGCGAGCAGCAGCATCACCAGGTCGACCGGCTGGTCGTCCACTGCTTCGAACTCCACCGGCGTATCGAGCTTGGCGAACAACGCCGTCACCCCGTTCAGCCCGGCGAACTTGCCGTGCGGGATGGCAATGCCGTTGCCCAGCCCGGTGGAGCCCAGCTGTTCACGATCGTTCACGGCTTCAAAGATGGTCGCAGCGTCCTGTCCGGTGATCTTTGCAGCCTGCTCGGCCAGCCTGTGCAACACGTCCAGTTTGGTCTTGCTCTCCGAGCAAACAATCACCGAGTCCTCCGAGAGGATGTCAGCCAATTCCATCAAGAATTTCCCATCGTGGATGCGGAAAGTGCAAGCTTTTCCGGAGCCCTAGTTCGGCTTGAGGGCCGGATCGATCCAGCCAATATTGCCGTCGGCGCGGCGGTAGACCACATTTAGGCCACCATGTCCAGCATGCCGGAATACGACCACTTCCGCCTGGGTCAAATCAAGCTGCATCACCGCTTCGCCCACAGACATCTGCCTTAGGCTCGAGGTGGCCTCGGCAATGACCGGCGGCGAGTAGTCCTCCAGGAGCTCGTCATCCTCGCCGGGAGCGGCGAGCACATAGGACGGTGCTTCCTCGGCGGCGCCATTGGCACCACGCCGATGCGCCTTGAGCTTGCGGTTATAGCGGCGCAGCCGTTTCTCGATCGTGTCGGCCATGCCCTGATAGGCAGAGAGCGCATCCCCGCCATAGGAGCTCGATTGCAGCACGGCGCCGGAATCGAGATGCACCATGCACTGGGCGTTGAACCCCGAGCCCTCGGGCTCGAGCGTCAGATGGCCGGTATAGTTGCCGTCGAAATACTTCTTCACCACCGTGTCGAAATGGCCCTGCGCCTTGATCCGCAGCGCATCGCCGACATCCATGTTTTTTCCTGAGACGCGCAGTGTCATGGAGGTCCTTCTTTCTCATTAGTGTAGCCGGCCGGAATGGCCGCCACCAAGAGATGTGGTCACCCCGGTGAGGGGAGTCTAGTCCGCCCCTCCCCGGGGAGCAATGCGCGGATCGGCATTGGGTTCACATGCGAGGTGTCGACAGGCACCGTGCCGAAGCGCTATCGTCCCGCCGCGACCAAAGCGCGCTTCTGGCGCCGCCGGATCACCGAGGACGGGATGTTCATCCCTTCGCGGTATTTCGCCACAGTGCGGCGCGCCACTTCGATCCCCCGCTCCTTTTGCAGCATTTCGGCAATGGTATCGTCCGAGAGGATGTCGGCCGGCTGCTCGGCGTCGATGATCTGCTTGATCCGATGGCGCACCGCCTCGGCCGAGTGGTCGCCTTCGCCGGTCGATGAGCCGAGCGCCGTGGTGAAGAAATACTTCATCTCGAACAGCCCGCGTGGTGTCGACACGTACTTGTTCGAGGTGACGCGGCTGACCGTCGACTCGTGCATTTCGATGGCGTCCGCCACCGCCTTCAGCGTCATCGGTTTGAGATGCGTGATGCCGTGCACCAGGAAGCCATCCTGCTGCTTCACGATTTCGGCAGTGACCTTGAGGATGGTCTGCGCCCGCTGGTCGAGGCTCTTGGCCAGCCAGTTGGCGGTGGCGAGGCAATCGGTGAGAAAGCTCTTCTCCGTGGTGCCGCGGGTCTTCTTGGTCACCGAGGCATAATAGGTGCGGTTGACCAGCACGCGCGGCAGCACGTCGGCATTGAGCTCGATCTGCCACTCGCCGCCGGGTCCCGGTCGCACGAACACGTCCGGCACCACCGATTCCACCGGCCCTGCCTCGAAGGCGCGACCGGGGCGGGGGTCGAGCTGGCGCAACTCGGCCAGCATGTCGAGCAGATCCTCGCGATCGGCGCCCACGGCGCGGCCGAGGGCCGTCAGGTCGTGCTGGGCGATCAGCTCGAGATTATCGAGCAGGCGCAGCATCAGCGGGTCGAGCCGGTCTTTCTCCCTCAGCTGCAGCGCCAGGCACTCGCGCACGTCGCGGGCGAACACCCCGACGGGATCGCAGCCCTGCAGTTTCAACAGTACCGCCTCGATGGTTGCGACGGGGGCCCCGAGCTGCTCGGCTACGGTGTCGAGCTCGACGGCGAGGTAGCCGGCCTCGCTGAGACTGTCGATCAGGAACTGCGCGATCAGCCGTTCCGCCGGATCGGCGGTGATCAGCCCCGCCTGCGCGGCGAGGTGATCGCTCAGCGTCGGTCGCGCCGCGACGAACTGGTCGATATCGGCGGCCTCGCCATCACCGCCGCTCCGCTCGTTCCACTGCGTCGAGTCGGTCAGCCGTTCCGGCGCCGACTGGTCGGGGAAGACGTTCTCGACCTCGGTGTCATAGCCATTGGCGATCGAGTCGGCCGATTGGATGCGATCGGAAAAGTCGACCGTGTCCTCGGCAGCGTTCAGTTCTGCCGGACGCTCCGGCGCTTCCGCCGCCTCGTCGGCCGGCTCTGCCCCGTCCTCGCGTTCGAGCAGCGGATTGCGCAGCAGCTCGGCCTCGACGAAGCTGTTGAGCTCGAGGTGGCTGAGTTGCAGCAGCCGGATCGACTGCATCAATTGCGGCGTGAGCGTCAGGCCCTGGCTCTGACGAACCTCAAGCCGTGGCGACAAGGCCATGCGCGCGTTTCCCCTAAGGCAACCGAATGAGGCTTCCCGGCGCCATCCATGCATGATTGACGCCGCTAGGGCAAGAATGGCGGGCAAGAACCGTGCCAAGAGTGGTTAAGCGCATTTCCCGCGCCACCGGTTGTATCCGAGCCGGCGGTAGTCGATGGTGAGCCATAAGGAGAGTCCGGTGCCACTCAAGATCGTCAGACGGCTGCTGCCGGATTGGGGCACGACCTATGGACCGCCAGGCGAGGGCCCATTTCCGGCTGTCCTGCTGCTCCATGGCTCGGAAGGCCCGTGGTCGGGATGGAGCCACCGCAACGCCGCGATCCTCGCCGCTCATGGCTTCCTCGCCTTTCCCTTCGGCTACTCGAAGGGTGGCAATGCCTGGAACGCCGGCAACATCATCGACGTGTCGCTCGATCGCACCGTCGCGGCAATGGCGGCTCTGCGCGCCTTCGCCCCTGCCGGGTCGGGGCTTGGGCTCTATGGTGTCTCGCGCGGTGCCGAGCACGCCCTGTTGCTTGGCTCGCTGATGGCACGTGACGGGGACCCGGGCATGCCCGACGCCATCGCTGCCCATAGCCCACCCGATGTGATCTGCGGCAGCTTCGATAGCTGCTCGTGGCGCGACGCTGGTGATCCCGGCTGGCAGTCGTGGGATCCGGGCCATCGCGCCTGGAGCTGGAAGGGCTCGTCGGATGAGCTGCTGCCGACCACGCCGATCGAGATCGAGCGCTACGCCGGCCCGCTCTTCCTCAGTCATGGCACTGCCGACCGGGTGTGGTCGGTGGAGATGACGCGGCGGCTGGCCGAACGCCTGCATCGGCACGGCCGCCGCCCGGAAGTGCATTTCTATGAGGACCAGGATCACCTGCCGGGAAGTGACGCCGAGAACGAACACCACGAGCACCTGATCGGCTTCTTCGAGCGAAACCTCGGCTGACCCGTCAAACCTCGAACGTATCGCCCAGGTATACCCGTCGTGCCTCGGGGTCGGCGGCGATCACTTCAGGTTTGCCCTGGATCATCACGTGCCCTTCGTGGATCACGTAGGCACGGTCGACCAGCGACAGCGTCTCGCGCACCGAATGGTCGGTGATCAAGACGCCGATGCCACGGCGGGTGAGGTGCTTGACCAGCATCTTCACTTCGCTGACCGCGATCGGATCGACGCCGGCAAACGGCTCGTCAAGCAGCATGAACAGCGGGTCGGTCGCGACGGCCCGGGCGATCTCGACGCGTCGCCGCTCGCCACCCGACAGCGCCAGCGCATTGGATTTGGCAATATGGGCGATGCCGAATTCGGCCAGCAGCTCGCCGACCCGCACCCGTCGCTCGGCCTTTTTCGGCACATGCCCCTCGAGCACCGCAAGGATATTGCCCTCGACGCTGAGACCGCGAAAGATCGAGCTTTCCTGCGGCAGGTAGCCGATGCCCAGCCGCCCGCGCTGGAACAGCGGCAGGTTGGTGATCGGCCGCCCGTCGACGAGGATCTTGCCCTTGTCCGGCTTCACCAGCCCCATGATCATGGTGAAGACCGTGGTCTTGCCGGCGCCGTTCGGTCCGAGCAGGCCCACCGCCTCGCCGCGCCGCACCGCGAGGCTGACATTCTCGACCACCGTGCGCTTGCCGAAGCTCTTGTTGAGCCCGTGCGCCACCAGCCAGCCGGTCTGGTCGACCGCCGCCGTGGCTTTGCCTGTCGCCGCTTCGTTCATTGCGGGGTGAAGACGCCGGTTACCCGGCCTCCTTCATTGCCCTTGAATACCGAGCTGTTGGTCTTGAGGTTGATGGTCAGATCCGGCCCGTTCAGCTTGCCCTGCGCGTTGACCACCGTGACATTGCCGCTGAGCCTGAGGATCAGGGTGTCCGGATCGAACGTCGCCTTGGCGCCCGTCGCATCCTGGCTGTCGGTCTTGATCCGTACGTTGCCGGTGGCCGTGAGGCTGTCGATGTCGCTCTGCCCGCCGCTGCCATAGATCACCACTACCTTGTCGGCCCACAGTTTGAGCCCGGTGCGGGTGATCACCACATTGCCGCTGAAGGTGGCATTATTGTTGTTCTGGTCGATGGTGAAGTCGTCGGCCGAAACGTTCACCGGCTCGGCCGCAATGGCCGGCGCCGCCACCAGCGCCATGACACTGAACACCAAGGGGACGAGCAGCTTCATTCGGTTTCCCCCGGGGTCGAGTTCAGCGTCACCTTGGCGTTCTTGAACGTGTAGATGCCGGTTTCGCGATCATAGGTCATACCGTCCGAGACGACTCGCGAGCCGCTCGGCATGGTGATGTCCACATGGCCGTTGGCTACCATCTTCCAGTCCATCAGGTCGGCGAACACGCCTTCCAGCGTGCCGTCGAGTCCTTCGGAACTGGTGACATGGGCGGTACCCGGCACATGGAGCAACTGGTCATTGGTCTGGAACTGCGCCTCCACCGCTTCGGCCTGCATCGCCGCGCCCTCCGGCGGCGTCATGGTGAACACCGCGTCCTCCATGTCGATCAGGTCGTTCTGCGTCGGCGCCACCTTGGCTGCCCGCGCCGACAGCGCGTAGAGCGTGCCGTCATCGCCGGTGGAGGTGAGGCGCGGCGTTTCCACCACCAGTTTGTCGCGATCGATCCGGATGTTGGAATAGCCGAAGCGCTGGCCGAGATTGTCGACGACGATCATCGCCAGCAGCACCGCGAACACCAGCACCCCACCCGCCGGCACCAACCAGCGCAACAGGCCGACCAGCCGGTTGCGACGATTGAGTCGTGCGTAGAGCGCGGCGCGATCGTCGATCGGGGCGGCGAACGTCGCCATCAGCTATGCGCGAAGATGTCGGTCTCGTCCCAGCCCATCAGGTCGAGGTCGATCCGGTGCTTGAGGAACTCGAAGCAGGCCTGCGCCAGCTCGGTCCGGCCTTCGCGCCTGAGCATGCGATCGAGATGGCGCTTCAGGTCGTGCAGGTAGAGGACGTCCGAGGCGGCGTAGTCGAGCTGCGCCTCCGAGATCTTCTCGGCGCCCCAGTCCGAACTCTGCTGCTGCTTGGACATGTCGATGTTGAGCAGCTCGCGCGCCAGGTCCTTGAGCCCATGCCGGTCGGTATAGGTGCGCACCAGCTTGCTGGCGATCTTGGTACAGTAGACCGGACCGGTGACGATACCGAAGCGGTGCTTCAGCACCGCCATGTCGAAACGCGCATAGTGGAAGATCTTGGTGACCGCGGGGTCGCCGAGGAGCTTGGTGAGGTTCGGCGCTTCCTTCAGGTCCTGCGGGATCTGCACCACGTCGGCGCTGCCGTCACCGGGGGAGAGCTGTACGACGCAAAGCCGGTCGCGCCGCGGATCGAGACCCATGGTCTCGGTGTCGATCGCCACCTCACGGCCATAGCGCGAGAGGTCGGGCAGGTCGCCCCGGTGCAGTCTGATCGTCATGTCGAAATCCTGGTTCGGCGATTTGGGCTGTGATGCCATAGCATAAAGGCGTTGGAAAGACCGGCCGGCATCGTTACAAAACCGGGGGCTGCAGGCCACGCGGCTCCCGGCGGGTGGATTTCTTTATGACTTTGAACACGGTCCGCGACGGGCTGAGCGGACTGCCGCGTCGCTGGAAGCAAGCCATCCTGATCGGCTTCGACACCCTCGCGCTGCTTGGTGTGCTGTGGTTGAGCTTTGCTGTCCGGTTGGGCGGCAACTTTACCCCGACCATGTCGCACATCGCCCTGATGCTGCTGGCGCCGGTCGTCGCCATCCCGGTCTTCATCCGGCTCGGGCTCTATCGCGCCGTGATCCGCTACCTGCCGGAGCGGGCGCTGTGGACCATCATCCAGGCGATGATCCTCGCGACGCTCCTCTGGGTATTCGCGCTGTTTCTCGCCGAGGCGACACGGCTGGCGATCTTCCCGCGCACCGTGCCGCTGTTCTACTTCATCTTCGGCACCGTGGTGGTTGCCGGCTCGCGCTTCCTCGCCAAGGCATTGCTCTGGCTGCCTGAACGGACTGTCGGCCATGGCGGCGGCGTAGTGATCTATGGTGCCGGGTCGGCCGGTACCCAGCTCGCCGAGGCGCTGCGGGCACATCGCGCCAGCTACGTCGTCGCCTTTATCGATGACGACCAGGGCCTGTGGGGGCGCGATGTCGCCGGTATCCGCGTCGACCCGCCGAACAAACTCGGCGAACTGATCAGGAATCGGGGCGTCGGCGAAGTGATCCTCTCGATCCCCTCTGCCGACGCCACGCGCCGCGCCCAGATCGTCACCGAACTCAGCCATCACCCCATCAAGATCCGCGCGCTGCCGGCGATCGCCGACCTCGTCTCGGGCAAATATCTGATCAGCCAGCTGCGCGAGATCGATATCGACGATCTGCTGGGGCGCTCGGCCGTGCCGGCCAATGACGAGCTGATGGACGACATCCTCTCGGGAAGGGTGATCCTCGTCACCGGTGCCGGCGGCTCGATCGGCTCCGAGCTCACCCGGCTGATTGTCCTGCGCCGCCCCAAAAAGCTGGTGCTGCTCGAGGCGAACGAGTTCGCGCTCTATGAGATCGATCGGCACCTGCGCACGCTGGCGCAGGTCGAAATCGTCCCGGTGCTCGGCTCGATCGCCGATTCCCCGCTGGTTCGCCGCACGCTGCGGGACCAGGGCGTCGAGGTGATCTTCCACGCTGCGGCGCACAAGCATGTGCCGCTGGTTGAAGCCAACGCGCTCGAGGGTGTGCGCAACAACGTCGTGGGAACCCGCACCCTGGTCGAGGCGGCGGTCGCCGCGGGAGTCGAGCGCTTCGTCCTGATCTCCTCCGACAAGGCGGTGCGGCCCTCGAGCGTCATGGGCGCGACCAAGCGTTGGGCCGAACTGATCGTCCGCCACTACGGCAAGGGCAGCGGCCTGCGCTATTGCTCGGTGCGTTTCGGCAACGTACTTGGCTCCAATGGCTCGGTGGTGCCGCTGTTCCGCGAGCAGATCGCTGCCGGCGGTCCGGTCACTCTCACCGACAGCCGCATGACCCGCTATTTCATGTCGATTCACGAGGCGGCCGAACTGATCGTGCAGGCCGGCGCCATGGCCGAAGGCGGCGACATCTTCCTGCTCGAGATGGGCGAGCCGGTGAAGATCCGCGACCTCGCTGAAAACATGATTCGGCTGGCCGGCCTGTCGGTCAAATCCGACGACAATCCCAAGGGCGATATTGCCATCAAGGAAACCGGTGCCCGCCCGGGCGAGAAGCTGACCGAAGAGCTGTTCTTCGATCCGGCCAACGCCCTGCGCACCACGCAGCCCAAGATCCTCCGCTCGCCCCCCGGCGCCCGCCAGACCGACGACCTGCAGCCGGCCCTTGCGGCACTCGGTGCCGCACTCGAGGCCGAGGACGAGGCCGAGCTGCGCCGCGTGCTGTTCGACTACGTGAAGGTCTGACCGGCCGTGCTGATCGCGCAGCTTTCCGACCCACACCTGTGCGCTCCCGGCACGCTCTATCAGGGGCTGGTCGATTCCAACGCCATGTTCGAGGCGGCCATCCGGCGTCTCGGCGCGCTCGTTCCCGCGCCCGACCTGGTGCTGCTCACCGGCGACTTGACCGAACACGCGGCGCCGGCTGAATACCGGCTGGCGCGGCAGCTGTTGGCCGGCATCCGTCAGCCGGTGCTGGCCATTCCCGGTAACCACGATGAACGCGAGGCGTTCCGCGCCGCTTTCGGCGATCTTGGCTACCTGCCGGCCAGCGGCCCGCTGCATTTCGCTGCCGGCAGCATCGGTCCGGTCCGGGTCATCGGGCTCGATATCAGCGTGCCGGGCCAGCATCACGGCGATTTCGACGAGGGCGCTGCCGCGTGGCTGGAGGCGACACTCGCTGCCGAGCCCGAGCGGCCGACGCTCATCATGCTGCATCAGCCGCCCATTGAAACCGGCATCGGCTTCATCGATGCCTATCGCTGCTTCCACGGTGACCGGCTGGCGGCGATCGTCGCGCGCTACCCGGCGGTGGAGCGCGTGCTCTGCGGCCACGTCCATCGCCACATCTCACGTCGCTTCGGCGGCAGCTTGCTGCTCACCGCCCCGAGCACCACGACGGCCATCGCCCTGCGACTTGCTCCAGATGCCGAGCCGGCCTCCTTCGTCGAGCCGCCGGCCTTGCTGCTGCATCAGTACAGCGGCACCGGCCTCGTCACCCACTACCTGCCGATCAACCCCGGCACCGGCCCATTGCCGTTCTTCTGAGCGCCACTTGAGCGGCAGCTGACTGCGCCATTCATCAGGCATTCAAGCGCGGCTGATCACTTATTGCTGATCAGCGTGGACGGTGGGCTTGGGGCTCCGCCGGCACCCGCATTCGGCTCCAAGCCCCTGTGACTCCTAGGGAGAATTGCCATGAAACGAATTGCACTCGCCGGCTTTGTATTGCTTGGCCTGGTCGCCGGCGCTGCCGCCCAGACACCGCCTCCGGCGGTAGTCACCTTTGCCACGATCGCCGACATGCCGACGCTGAAGGATACCTCCAAGCAGGATCATTTCGCCGTCACGCTTTCCGACGCGCAGGTGGTGACCAACCTCACCGTCGACTGCACCGCCGGCCGTACCGAACTGCTGATCGTGCGTAGCGACAAGGCCTGCGCCATTGGTGGCAACGGCTCGATCATCAACCCGTCCAACAAGCAGGCGCTGCCGCGCACCCAGTATCTGGGCCAGTACACCGTCACTGCCGACGGCAGCACCGACGCCCGGACGCTGTCGATCAACTACCTCGCCGTCGGCAAGGTGGCGCCGGACACCAAGCAGTTTGCCGGCTCGCTGAACTTGAAGCCTGAACTCTCCTCGAGCGGCGCCGCCGGGCTTACCCAGTCGGTGCTCAAGAAGATCACCGGCGACAGTTCCGGTCCGATCAACAGCGCCGTCGACACCGTCGATCTCAACCGGCTGTTCATCCCCTCGGCCGGCCTGCCGTCCGATAAGGGCTGCACCTGGTCGGGCAACATGGTCTTCGCCTACCAGACCTATTCCTGGTTCATGTCGCTGTCGGCCGATTGCGGCGGCAAGGTCTACGAGCTGAAGGGCAACATGCCGTTCACCGACACCGCCGGCGTCGAAGGCCAGACCCAGTACGACCTGACCCTGACGCTGCCGTCGACGGAGCTGGTGGGTGACGACGCGCTGTTTGCCACCACCGATGAGAACGCCGACCTGTTCGCTTCGGTCGACGGCATCACCGGCTCGATCATCATGAAGAACTCCAACAACGTCACCGTCACCGTCGACGGCGAAAAGATCACCACTCCGATGAAGGTAGAGGCGTCCGGCAGCCTGACCGGCACCAACGTGCCGCTCGACGTGGTGCGCTCGTTCAGCACCCTGATCGGCATCCTGCCCTCGACCTTCTTCGGCGCCTGAGCCAGGATCGGTCGCAGCCATCAAGCCCCGCGCTAACCGCGCGGGGCGTTCTTTTGTTTACCTCGGCCAGCGTTGAGGGCACCCCGAATCTCCCCCCAATCCCGGTGTCACCCCGGCGAAGGCTGGGGCCCATCCTGAGCGCTTTCGGGTGGCGCACGGCGCACCGATGCCTCTCGGCATGGTTGGGCGTAATCGAGGACTAGTGCTCCCCGCCAGAACCGGCAGGCGCTCAGGCCTGCTCCGGTGCTTCGTCGCCGGCCCGGATCGGCTTCACCTGCTCGAGATCGTGCCCGCGGAACTGTGCGATGCGCAGCCGGAAATTGTAGCCGATGCGTTCGGCCCGTTCGACGAACAATGCCGCAACGTCTGGCGGGCAGAGCTCCTCCGCCGTCTCCCGAAACAGCTTCAGCCAGCGCGCGAAATGCCGGTCGGAAAGCTCCGGGATGGCGATGTGCTTGGGCATCGGGCGGCCGTAATAGCGGCCGCTGCCGAGCAGCATCGAACTCCAGAAGTCGGCGATGGTCTTGAGATGCGCCGGCCAGTCGGCTTCCGGGATCACCCGGTTGAACACCGGCCCGATCACCTCGTCGCGCCGCGCCTTGCCGTAGAAGCTCTCGACCACGGCAGTCACCATGGCCTCGTCGAGGTCGGCCGGAATCAGCCGGCCGGTGGGGTGGAGGCGAGGGCCTTCTGGAACAGTCACGTGATGGCCTTTCGGAAGCCGCCGGCGCACCTAAGCGCCGGCGGTACATAGCTTTCAGGAAAAGTCGCAGGCCTTTCCGGTTCGAAAGCGCGTCAATCGAGCATGTAGGTTGGTCAGGCGACCTTTGCGAGCGCCTGCTCGACGTCGGCGATGATGTCGTCGATGTGCTCGATGCCGACCGAGATGCGCACCAGGTCTTCCGAGACGCCGGCCTTCGCCAGTTCCTCCGGCCCGAGCTGGCGGTGCGTGGTCGAGGCCGGGTGGCAGGCCAGCGACTTTGCATCGCCGATATTCACCAGCCTGAGGATCATCTGCAGCGCATCGATGAACTGCGAACCGGCTGCGGCGCCGCCCTTGATGCCGAAGCTGATGATGCCCGAGGCCTTGCCCTTGGTGATCTTTTTCGCCGTCGCATGGTACTTGCTGTCCGGCAGCTGGGCGTAGTTCACCCAGTTGATCTTGGGGTGCTGCTTCAGCCAGGCCGCCAGCTTTTCGGCATTCTCGCAATGCCGCTCCATCCTGAGACCGAGCGTTTCGAGACCCATGAGGAACAGGAAGGCGTTGTGCGGCGACAGGGCCGCGCCGGTATTGCGCAGCGGCACCACGCGGCAGCGCCCGATATAGGCCGCCGGCCCCAGCGCCTCGGTATAGACCACGCCATGGTAGGACGGGTCGGGCTCGTTGAGGATCGGGAAGCGCTCCTTGTTGGCCTTCCAGTCGAACTTGCCGGAATCGACGATGATGCCGCCGATCGAATTGCCGTGCCCGCCGATATACTTGGTCAGCGCGTGGACCACGATATCGGCGCCGAATTCGAACGGCTTGCACAGGTAGGGCGTCGCCACCGTGTTGTCGACGATCACCGGCACGCCGTGGCGATGCGCGATCTCGCTGAGCCGCTGGATGTCGACGACATTGCCGGCCGGGTTGCCGATCGATTCGCAGAACACCGCCTTGGTGTTCTTGTCGATGAGCTTCTCGATCCCCTCGAAATCGCCCTGGTCGGCCATCCGCACCTCGATGCCCTGGCGCGGGAACGAGTGCATGAACAGGTTATAGGTGCCGCCATAGAGCTGGCTGATCGAGACGATGTTGTCGCCGACCCCCGCAATCGCCTGGATCGAATAGGTGATGGCCGCCATGCCCGAAGCGACGCAAAGGCCGGCAATGCCGCCTTCCATCTCGGCGACGCGCTGCTCGAGCACCGCCGTCGTCGGGTTCATGATGCGGGTATAGATATTGCCGGGGACCGCGAGGTTGAACAGGTCCGCGCCGTGCTGGGTGTTGTCGAAGGTGTACGAGGTGGTCTGGTAGATCGGGACCGCCGCCGCCTTGGTGGTTTCCTCCGCCTTGTAGCCATGATGGAGCGCGATGGATTCGAGCTTCACTTCTTGTCCTTTCAAGCAATGAACCGCTGGGCGAGCCAGCGGACCGGTATCCGTATCATGACCCGGGTGGGGGAGGGACCCCGTCCGAACGGATGGGCATTGCGTATCCGGAGCGCTTTCAGGAAAAGTTGCAGCCTTTTCCGGTTCGAAAGCGCGACAATCATCGACCGGGACTCATTCAGAAAAATCGCTCTGGCCTGGTGTAGTCTGACCCCACCGCACCGGCTGCGAGGCAAGGCCGCGCAACTACCCCCCATTATCTCTTGAGGTCGACATGCAGATCCGAACTGAACGTCCGGCAGACGACGCGGCGATCGATGAGTTGACCCGCGTTGCATTCGAGCCGATGCCGTTCAGCAGTGGCACCGAAGCCCCGATCATCCGGGCGCTGCGCACCGCCGGCGACCTGACCCTGTCGCTGGTGGCCGAGGAGGAGGGCACGATCGTCGGTCACATCGCCTTTTCGCCGGTCACCATCGGTGGGGTGCATGGCGGCTGGTTCGGGCTTGGGCCGATTGCCGTGCGCGCCGATCGGCAACGCCAGGGCATCGGCAAGGCGCTGATCGCGCGCGGGTTGGAGCTGCTGCGCCAACGAGGCGCTGCCGGTGTGGCGCTGATCGGCAACCCCGATATCTATGGCCGCGTCGGCTTCGAGAGCGATGGTCTGTTGGCCTATGGCGATCTCGATCGCCGCTACGTGCAGCGGCTGGTGCTGTCCGGCCCGCCGCCGCAGGGCGAACTGAGATTTGCGCCCGGCTTCGAGGTGTGACCTCCGTAACGGGAACTTGTCACCGGCAGCGCCCCAAACGCGATGTCATCCCGGCGGAGGCCGGGACCCGTCCTGAGGTGTGACGGCTCTTGCACGAGCCCCTCACCATCTCGGGATGGGCCCCGGACTGCGCCGGGGTGACACCGTGGGTGGGGGAATATCTGTGACAGAGCCTCTCATTCAACTTGGCGCGCGTGAGCTTCGCTCGGATTGATCCAGCGCCGTTTGACCATCCAACCATGTTATTATAGTAACATACTCTGCGCCGATGCGGTGCGGAGGGGCGGTTGCGCGCAAGGCGCGACCGAGCAGGGGTTGACGATCGAGGCGCACAGAGCGGGGCGGATGGCACGGCTTCTGCCGCACCATCCGGTCTTGCCGTCAGATCTTGTTGGCGGCCTTCAGCTCGGCGTCGAGCTTGGCCTGGTAGGCCCGCTTCATTTCTTCGTCGGCCTTGGCGCTCACTCCGAAATAGACGAAGCCCAGGGCGCGCCGCGACCGGGTCGGCGAGCGGTTGGGGCTCGCCCAGTGCACCGTCTTGCAGTCGTGCATCAGCAGCATTCCGGCAGGGCCAGGCTGCGCCACCGTGTTGGCGACGTCATGCTCGGTGCCGAAATCGGTGATCCCCTGCGAGAAGCCGAGAATCTCGGAGCGCCCATGCGGGCGCCAGCCTTCGAAGGCATGCGAGCCGCGCACATATTGCAGGCACCCATTCTCGTCGTCGACCGGCTCCAGCGCCAGCCAGCCGGTGATCGCCTTGGGCGGCGCGATCTTGAAATAATAGCCATCCTGGTGCGGCGGCGTCTGCTTGCCGATCCCCGGCGGCTTGTTGAAATACTCCATGTTCTGGGCTACCGCCTCCTCACCCAGCACCGTCTCGGCCAACTCCTTGATCACCCCGTCGCTGAGCAGCGCCTTGAAGTAGCTGTCGTATTTTTCGAGGTACATCATCTGCTTGACCGTCGAGCGGTTGGCCTTGTCCTCGTAGTAGACCTCGGTCTCCGACATCTGCGGCACGCATTCGACGAGGAACCGGTCGAGCTCGCGGTTGATCTCGGCCATGCGGGCCGCGTCGAACAGCGGCCGGAACGCGACATAGCCATCCCGGTCGAAGTCTTGTTTCAGCTTGTCATGCGGCAGGTTCATCGCAGCACTCATTCGGCTCTCCTCCATCTGCGGATATCGCGGCGTCGAGGCATGAAAGGCCAACGCCGCCGGCCCGTCACCGCCGCGGAACGGCAGCCCGTTAGGAAATCCGATTGCCGCCGCCAACCACTACTGGCGAGGCGTCATGTCCTGTGACACCGCTGAGCTCGAGCTGCGCGACCACCGTTTTGGTCGGATCAACCGCCGCATGCCGATCGGACCCGTGCAATGGCCGTTCCACGATCTGTTCTGGGTGCACGAGGGGCGCGTTGCCATCAGCTTTCCCGAGCTTGGCGCAAAACTCCGGCTGGTGGCGCCGGCGGGTGTGCTGATCCTGCCGCGCACCCAGTTCCAGGGCGCCACGCTCGGCGCCTTCGCCACCGCTTCGATCTGCCACTTCACCATGGCCGGGGAGAGTACGGGGCCGGGCTATGTCCTGCCCAACCCGGACGAAGCGCTGCACCTGCAGAACCTCATCCGCCTCGCCATGCACCTCGCTCGCCGCAACCGCCCCGACGACCTGCCGCGCCGCAAGCGCCTGCTGCTGAGCCTGCTCGACGGGTTCGACCTCACCGGCGCTCCCGGCACGCCGACTGCCGACGAGGACCGGCTGACCATTGCCTGGACCCAGGCCGGGCAGAACCTCCATCGCATGCGCACCCTTGCCGATGTGGCGGGTTTGCTCGGCGTTTCCGAGAGCGCGCTGCGCGCCATGCACCGCAAGGCGCGGCACACCTCGGCAGGCGAGCACCTCAGGGAGCTGCGCCTCACCCGCGCCGAGGAGCTGCTGGTATCGACCGACAAGTCGCTGGCCGCCATCGCCGCCGAAGTCGGCTACGGCCATGCCGCGACCCTCGCCGCCGCCTTCCGCAAGCGGCGCGGCAAGACCCCCGGCCAGTACCGCCACTGGTCCAACCCTTTCGCCTGACCGGAGCTTTCGATGCAGCGTCTTGAAGAGATCACCATCTACGCCAACCCCGACCCGCTGCTGCTCAGCCGCCAGGCGACCTTCCCCGGCATCGTGCAGCTGGCCTCGGACGAACTGGTTGCCATCTTCACCATCGGCCAGGCCTTCGACGCCGCCGATGCCCGCGCCCATGTCAGTCGCAGCTCCGACGATGGCCGCACCTGGTCCCCTCCGGTGCGCCTCACCGACCACGAAGTGCGCCCTGAGGAATCCGAGAGCTTCAAGCCGCTGCTACTGGCCGATGGTTCGCTCCTTGCCACCGGCTACGTCTTCGTCCGCCCGACCCCGCTCACTCCCGTCGTCGACCCAGACACCTTCAAGCTGCTGACCCTGCGCAACAAGACCAGCACTTCGACCGATGGCGGCCGCAGCTGGAGCATCCCGGCCTATTTCGACATCGAGGGCCAGCCGCTCGAGCTTTCCGGCCCCGCCATCCAGCTCGCCTCGGGCCGTATCATCGCCGCCACCGCGCCGTTTCATCTCGGCAAGGACGGGCATGCCGGCTGGATCATTGCCAGCGATGACAATGGCCGAAGCTGGCGCAAGCTCTCCGAGTTCTACCGTTCGCCGGCTGGCAACGTCTCCACCTGGGAGAGCCGCATCGCTGACCTCGGCGGCGGCCGCGTCGCGGTGATCTTCTGGGCATATGACAATGCCGCCGGCGCCAACCTCAACAACCACGTGGTCGTCTCGAGCGATGGCGGCGAGACCTTTGCATCGCCGATCGACACCGGCATTCGCGGCCAGGCCTCGAACCTCATGTCGCTCGGCGGTGGCAGGGCCCTCACCATCCACGCGCACCGCGAGGCGCCGGTTGGGCTGATCGTCCGCCGCGTCGATCTCAACCACGGCTTCAAGGTCGAGGAGGAGCTGAACCTCTTCAACGACGCGACGATGGGCAGCGACTCTGCCGACATCAAGAAGCAGTTCGGCAGCCTGAAATTCGGCCAGCCCTCCTTGCTGCGCTTGCAGAACGGGGAAATCTACGCCGCCTGCTGGAGTTTCGAGCAGAGCCAGTATGTGATCAAGGGCTATCGGATCGCGCTCTGATCGAGTCTTTCTGAACCGGAGGAACTGGTTGGGCTCGACGGTTGACCAACCCACCGGCTGTCATCCCAGCGAAAGCTGGGACCCAACTCGCAGCTGGCGCAAGCGGTGAAATGGGTCCCAGCTTTCGCTGGGATGACATCGCAGGTGGGGCGATCACAGTGGCTCAACTCATCCGGTGAAGCGATCCAGAGCGAGGTCGCGAACGGGGCGAGTCGACGGGAGGACGAGTATCGTGTCGCGGGCAGAAGGCGTCGGCGTTGCCGAGTACGAGGAGCAGTCGGATTTCGACAAGATCCGGCGCATTCCCTATCTCTACGCCTTCAACATCATCACCGCCGCGGCGCTGCTCTGCACCGTCACCTCGCCCTTGGCCCTGTTCGCTGCCGAGCTTGGGGTGCCCAAGGACCGTATCGGGCTGATCGGCGGCATCATGCCGTTCGTCCAGGTCATCGCGGTGGTGTTCCTGCCCATCGTCATGGCCTTCGGCCACCGCCGGGTGGCCGGCTACGCCTCGCTCACCCGCTATCTCTGCCTGTCGCTGATTCTCGTGGCGCCGATGTTCCAGGGCAACCCGGACATGGTGTTCTGGGTGCTGTTCGCGGCAATGCTCGGTTTTTCGATCTTCCGCACCCTCGCCGAAACCGCGATCTGGCCGTGGTCGCAGGAATATATGCCGAGCTTCATCCGCGGTCGGCTGACCGGCGGCATTGCCGTCGCCTACCTGCCGGTGGCGCTGGTCGGCTCGGTGCTGGTGCAGCTCTGGCTCGATGGCCAGCACGGCATCGAGCGCTTCTTTCCGGTCTTCGCTGTCGGGCTCATTCTCGGCGTCATCGCCGCATCGACCCTGTTCGGACTCGGCGGCGGCAAGCCGCGCCCCGGCTCGGCCCGCGGTTTCGACTCGATCCGCGCCATGCGCGATCCGCTGCGCGATGGCAACTTCCTGCTCTACCTCGTTTCCTCGGGCACGCAGTTCCTCGTCTACACCGTCATCAACCTGTTCATCCTCTTGTTCTTCCGCGAGCGGCTGGGCATCTCCTCGGGCCAGATCGTCCTGATGGCGGCCTTCATCCCGGTCGGCGCCGCGGTGGGCAGCGTCGCCTCGGGCTGGTTCGTCGATCGCTATGGCACCCGGGCCATCCGCATCACCCTGCAGGCGCTGCAGGTGGCGATGCTGATCGCGGTGATGTTCGTCACCAGGGAAACGCCGGGCACCATCTTCGTCGTCGGGGCGATCTTCTTCGTCTTCGGCATGCTGTTCCAGAGCGCCATCTCGGTGGGCGGCATCTACATGCTCAACTACGTGCCGCCGGCGAAAAAGGAGAGCTACATGACGCTCGCCTATATGACCGACGGCCTGATCGGCGGCGGCGCTGCCTTCCTCGCCGGCTGGCTGCTCGAACTGCTCGCCGAAAACACGATCGTCGTCTCCGGCGTGACACTGGGCAATTTCGAGACGCTGTTCGCGCTCAGCGCCTTGATGGTGGTGCTCTCTGCCATCACCTTCGCCATGCTGAAGGAAGAAGGCGCCACCGGGGTGCGCGATTTTCTCGGCCAGTTCGGTCGCGGCCGGCCGTTCAGCGCCCTCTGGGGCATCCACCGCTATGGCGCGCTCACCTCCGAGGAACGCCGTCGCGACCTCGCCTATGGCTTCGGCAAGACCCGCAGTGCGCTGGTCAAGGAAGAGCTGATTGCGGCGCTGAGCGACCCGAGCTTCGACGTCCGGCATGAGGCCATCCAGTCGCTCGGCCACCTGCCGCCGAGCCCGGCGGTGGTGCGGGCGCTCGAGTCGATGCTGGCCTATGACGGGCTGGTCGAACTGCAATATGCGGCGCTCAATTCGCTCGGCCGCATCAAGGCCTCGCAAAGCGGCGACGCCATCGCCCGCTTCCTCGATAGCCCCAACCCGCTGCTGCGCGCCCGTGCGGCTCGCACCCTCGGCGATATCCGCGATACGAAACACCTGCCGCGCATCCGCCGGCTGCTGGCCGACGATCCCGAAATCGATACCCGGCTGGCCGCGGTCTCGGCGCTGGGAAAGTTCCGTGACAGCCAGAGTGTGGATGGGCTGCTGCAGGTCTATCGCGAACTGGCCGGCGATGCCCAGAGCATGGTGGGCGAGCCGCGCAGCAAGGTGGTGCTGCTGGCCCTCGCCAAGATCCTCGACTGGGAAGAGAGCTTTTCGCGTGAGTGGCGGCATGAGGAAAAGGTGCTGGGCTATCGGCTGCCCGGCCTGTTCAGCCGCCTCAGCGACAGCCTCCGCAAGCGCTCCAACGAGGAGCACTCCCGCCTCATGCTGCAGGCCGCCGCAGCCCTGAGCTCGGGCAGCACCGGCACCGCCTTCCGTGCCCTGCAGGACCTCCGCCCCTATATCGCGCGCAGCGGCCACCCCGAAGCCGGTATCGTGCTCAAACTGATGGACGGCACCCGCGACATCGAACAACCGCACCGGGCGTTGTTGATCCTCCTGGCGCTGGCGATGCGCCCGGTATTGGCGGGATAAGAAAGCCTCCGAGACTGGCAGTCGGCGCCCCCTCGCCCCTGAGGGGAGAGGGTAGTGCAGCTAGGACCGCAAGGTCCGTAGCGTAACTAGGGTGAGGGGTTAAGTCTCTCAGCGAGCGCGCGTTGCACCGCTTCACCCCTCAACCGGCGCTACGAGCCACCTTCTCCCCTGAGGGGAGAAGGGAAGGGGTGCTCACACCCTCAGCTTTGCCCACCGCACATCCAGCGCCCGGGCCTCGCCCGCATAATACACCACCAGCACATCCCCATCCGGCAGCGCCGTCGCGGACGGCAGCCCGAAGCTCCACACATCCATGCTGGCCAGCATGTCGCCGGTATCGCTGATCGCGGCCTGCGCCCTGGCATGCGCATACACCTCGACATCGCTCTCGGCCGCGAACGGCGCGTCGATGCTCGCCGCAACGCGCGCCCGGATCGACTGCGAGCCGAACCGATCGACCCATGCCAGCACCACGCGTCCGTCGGGCAGCACTGCCGGCCGCGCCGCCTGGTCGGCAAAGCCGAGGTTCTCGGGCGCGCTCCAGCTCATTCCCCCGTCGGCGCTGATCCGGCGGTGGATGTTGAGGTAGCTGGCCGTCTCCGTGTCGTAGGTCCAGGCGAACGAGCCGATCCGGCCATCCGGCGCCACCGCGCAACGGAGGTCCCAGTTGAAGATCCGGCCGCCCGGGTCCTCGGCCACCGTCAACGGGCCAGTCCAGCTCTGCCCCTCGTCGGCCGAGTGGAAGAACACCGCCCGCTGCAGCCACTTCGAAGCGTCGAGATAGCTCTTGTTGGTCTCGATGCTCATCGCCAACCGTCCGTCGTCCAGCCGCATCACCGGGCTGGTGAGGCTGGCCGGGCCGATCTCTTCGGGCATCGGCACCTCGCGCCAGCCGCTCCAGCTCGCGCCATTGTCCTCCGAGTTGGCGAGCAGGATCACCATCGGCAGGCAGCCCTCGGTCTCGGCGTTGAACAAGGGCTTGCCGGGATAGGTCGTGCGATCGACCCACATCGCCGCGGCCAGCAGCCGATCGGGGCCGAGTTCGGTGACGTAGCAGAGCTTGAGTGTGCCGCGGGTACCGCGAACGTGGGGGGGCTCGAACGGATAGCTCGGCGCCGACCAGCTGAGGCCGTTATCGGTGGAGCGATAGAACGTGATGCGCTCTTTGGGCGAGTCCTTCTCGTTGCCGGCCCTGAGCGTTGCCAGCAGTGAGCCGTCCGCCAGCGCGGTGACCGAGGGAAAGGTCAGGTTGGCACGCGCCGTTCCGGGCTCTGCCTTTCCCAATGTTCCTGATGCGACGATCTGCATTGGCCTCTCCCCCCCTGAGCGTTCACGATTGGGTGGCACCGGGCGACCTGACCCACTCACGGGTCATTCCCGCGAAAACGGGAACCTCTGTTTTCTGGCCTGCGACACCATCCCAAACGGAGTTCCCCGCTTTCGCGGGGATGACACCGCGGGTGGTGCAATTCGCCAGTGCCCCCTGAAGCCGCTGCGCCAACCCGCCTATGCGGCGCGTCTGAACAGCGTCTCGCCGCCCACCACCGTCGCCTCGATCTCCAGTGTCTTTGGGTCGAGCACCGCGAAGTCGGCCAGCTTGCCGACCTCGATCGAGCCGATATCCTTCTCCATCCCCAGCACCCTTGATGGCACGAGGCTCGTGGCATGGGCGGTGCGAACGAGGTCGGCGCCGACCATCGTCACGTAGTTGCGCATCGCCTCATCCGGGGTCAGCGACGAGCCGCAGAGCCCGCCATTGCGATCGACCACGGCCTTGCCGCGCGCGCTCCGCACCCACTGGCCGGGATAGAACTCGAACTCCATGTCCTCGGCACCGGCATATTTGTTGGCATCGGTCTCGAGGAACACCCGGTCGGGCGGCAGCTGTGCGAGGATCTTCATCAGCTTGGGCGACACGTGGATGCCGTCGCAGATCAGCCCGAGCGCCAGGTTGGGCTCCGCCAGCAGCGCATCGGTGAGCGACAGCACGTGCAGCCCCATATTGCCGGGCTCGGGCTGGCGCATCACGTTGTACATGTGGGTCACCGCATCGATGCCCCAGGAAACATAGCGTGCCACGTCGTCCGGCACCGCCTGGCTGTGGCCGAGATGAATGCTCACCCCATCGGCCTTCAGCCGCTTGATGAAGGCTTCGGCGCCGGGCAGTTCCGGCGCCAGCGTCACCGCCTTCAGCCGGCCGTTGCTGGCGGCGAGCATCCGCTCGGCCAGTTCGACGCTCGGCTTTTGCAGGTTGCGCGGGTTGTGGGCGCCCGGTGAGGCGAAGACCGGGCCTTCGCTGTGAATGCCGATGGCGCGCGCCCCGGTGGCTCTCTCCGTCTCGGCCGCAAGGCGCGTAAGCGTCGATTCCATGTCCTCGGGCGGCAGGCAGCTGATCGAGGGCAGGAACCCGGTCACGCCACGCGATAGCAGCAGCGTCGAGTTGTCGGCGACGCAGCCGGGCAAGGTGTCGTTGTAGAGGTAGACGTCCATGCCGTGCTGGAGGAGGTCGATAATGCCGGGAAACAGCAGCTTCCCGCTGGCCTCGACATCCTGCCAATCCGTGCCGGTGGCGGCGTCCCGGCTGACGATGCCGGTGAACCGGCCATTCTCGATTAACAGATCCTGCCCGATTTCTCCGCCCGGGGTCACCAGCGTGGCGTTACGCCATCTTTGCTTCACTTGCAGAATCCATGCTCGTAGTATATTGTCATGATAACCACCTAACATGCGAATTCAAGGGGAAACATGGCGCCTT
>NZ_DASZAW010000012.1:0-13963 GCF_035944845.1 Devosia sp.
AGAAACCCTCAACGAGGGCCTCAAGCGCAAACTTTCCCTGGTCATCCCCAAGAAGGATCTCAGCGACCGGCTGGATGCGCGGCTCGATGAGCTCAAGGGCACCGCGAACATCAAGGGTTTCCGCCCCGGCAAGGTGCCGACCGCGCACCTGAAGAAGGTCTATGGCCGCTCCGCCATGTCGGAAGTGCTGTCGGATGCGATCAACTCGACCGTGTCCAAGACTCTCGACGACCGCTCCGAGCGCGCCGCGACGCAGCCGAAGGTCGACCTGCCGGAAGACCAGGGCGTGATCAACCAGGTGCTGGACGGCGAAGCCGACCTCAACTTCGAGGTCAGCTATGAAGTGCTGCCGCCGGTCACCCTGATGGACTTCAAGTCGCTCGCCGTCGACAAGCCGGTGGTCGAACTCGACGAGAAGGACGTGGACACCGAAGTGCAGCGCGTCTTCGCGCAGCAGCGTGGCTACGAGGAAAAGGGTGAGGATGGCGTCGTCGAGAACGGCGATCGTCTCGGCCTCAGCTTCAAAGGCACCATCAAGGGCGAGGCCTTCGCAGGCGGCTCGGCCGACCATGCGCACCTGACCGTCGGTTCGGGCGAGTTCATCCCCGGCTTCGAAGAGCAGCTCGTGGGCATGAAGAAGAACGAGACCAAGACCGTCAAGGTCACGTTCCCCAAGGACTATGCGCAGGACGAACTGGCCGGCAAGAAGGCCGAGTTCGAGGTCACCATCCTGCACATTGACGGCCCCAAGGCCGGTGAGCTCAATGACGAGTTCGCCAAGAACCTCGGCCTCGAGAACGTTGCGGCGCTCCGCGACGCAGTGAAGGACCAGATGCAGGCGGCGCTCGACTCGATGGGCCGCCAGGCGATCAAGCGGCAGATCCTCGACCAGCTCGACGAGGGCCACAAGTTCGCGGTTCCAGAGCAGCTGGTGGAAGCCGAGTTCAACACCATCTGGCAGCGCGTCGTGCACGAAGTCGAGCACCATGGCCGGTCCTTCGAAGACGAGGGCACGACCGAGGAAGCGGCCAAGGAGCAGTACCAGAAGATCGCCGAGCGCCGCGTGCGCCTGGGCCTGGTGGTCGCCGAGATCGGCAACCAGAACAAGGTCGAAGTGACCGAGGAAGAGCACCAGCAGGCGCTGATCGCCGAAGTGCGTCGCTTCCCGGGCCAGGAACAGCAGGTCTACGACTACTACCGCAAGAACCCGCAGGCCCTCGCCGGCCTCCGCGCTCCGGTGTTCGAGAACAAGGTGGTGGATTTCGTCACCGAGCTCGCCAAGAAGACCGACAAGCCGATGACCCGCGCCGAGCTCTCCAAGATCATCGCCTCGGAAGAGGACGAAGTTCCGGAGGAGCACCACCACTAAGCTGGTGGATGCCGATCACAAGTTCAGGGCCGCCCTCCGGGGCGGCCTTTTTGTTTTGGGACAATGCGCTAAGGTGCTTGTGCTGCTCTTCCTTCTCCCCTTGAGGGAGAAGGTGGCGCGAAGCGCCGGATGAGGGGAAGTCGCGATCTGGAAACTGCCCCTCACCCGTCTCGGCTAGGCCGAGACACCCTCTCCCTCAAGGGGAGAGGGAAGAGGGAGCAAGTGCCGATGGGACCAACGAGCCAACACCTCCTCCTCACGCCCGCCGAGATGTCCCGCGCCGATGCGCTGGCGGTGGCATCGGGTATCCAGTCGTTCAAGCTGATGGAGGCGGCGGGCAATGCCGTGGCCGAGGCGGTGGCGGAACGCTATCCGGACGGCCAGGTGCTGATCCTCTGCGGGCCCGGCAACAATGGCGGCGACGGGTTTGTGGCGGCCAAGAAACTCAAGGAGTTGGGTCGCGAAGTCCGCGTCGCACTGTTCGGCGAGCGCGACCGGCTGACCGGCGATGCCGCCTTCTTCGCAGATCTCTGGAACGGGCCCATCCAGGCGGCGCGGCCGGATGGGTTGCGCGGCGCCAAGGTGGTGGTCGACGCGCTGCTGGGCGCCGGGCTCGACCGCGATATCGAAGGCGGGCTCGCCGAACTGATCGAGGCGGTGAACGGACTGCGCGTGCCGATCGTCGCGGTGGACGTGCCCTCGGGCATTGACGGGGCGAGCGGGCAGGTCCGCGGCGTGGCGATCAAGGCCGATGTGTCAGTGACGTTCTTCCGGCTGAAGCCGGGGCACCTGTTGTTGCCGGGACGGGCCCGCTGTGGCGAGGTGGTGCTGGCCGAGATCGGTATTCCCGAGACGGTGCTGGGCGAGGTCCGGCCCAACCTCAACCGCAACAGCCCCGACCTCTGGCACCTCCCCAGGCTCGAGGCCGAGGGGCACAAGTTCACCCGCGGGCACTGCGTGGTGATGTCGGGCGGGCCGCTGCAGACCGGCGCCAGCCGGATGACCGCGACGGCTGCGTTGCGCACCGGGGCAGGGCTGGTGACCATCGCCGGCGCACACTCGTCGCTGCTGATCCAGGCCAACCATGTGACCGCCATCATGCTGAAGCCGGTCGATGGCGCGGCGAGCCTGCAACTGCTGCTGCAGGATCATCGCATCAACACCGTGGTGATCGGCCCGGCGGCGGGGCTCGGGGAGGCAACCAAGGCCAATGTGCTGGGGGTGCTCGTCAGCGATGCGGCGACGGTGCTCGATGCTGACGCGCTCACCAGTTTCAAGGATAGTCCCGAGGCGCTGTTTTCGGCGATCAAGGCGCGACCGGAGCGTCCGGTGGTGATGACCCCGCATGAGGGCGAGTTCGACCGCCTGTTCGGCAAAGTCGACGGGTCGAAAGTCGACCGCGCCCGCTCGGCGGCACTGCGGTCGGGCGCCATCGTGGTGCTGAAGGGCAGCGACACGGTGGTCGCGGCGCCCGATGGACACGCAGCGATCAACGACAATGCACCGCCGACGCTGGGCACAGCCGGCTCGGGCGACGTGCTGGCCGGCATCATCGCCGGGTTACTCGCGCAGGGCATGAAGGGGTTCGACGCCGCTTGCGCCGGGGTGTGGATCCACGGCGAGACCGGGAACCTCTGGGGCGGCCCGGGGCTTATCGCCGAGGATCTGCCGGGGTTGATCCCGGATGTGCTGAGGGAGCTGGTGGAGTAGCCTCGTCACGGGTGTCGTCCGGGCGAAGACCCATATGCGCTAAGTTATCGGCGCCAGCTGCTGGCTCGGTGGCTGCTACCCCTCACCCGTCTCGGCCTTGCGGCCGATCCACCCTCTCCCCGACGGGGAAAGGAAAAGTGGTGATCGCCGCGTTCTCCGGATTCTTCTCCCCGTCGGGGTCGCGGTACGAGGGCGTAGCCCTCGCCCGGAGGTGACGCGTAGCGCCGGATGAGGGGAAAGCCACGATGACCGCGGCTTGCCCCTGGATCGATCAGCCCTAACTCAGCGCATAGGAGCGAAAGCTGGGGCCCCATCCCGGGGTGCTACGGTTGCGCAGACGAGCCGAAGCATCTCAGGATGGGTCCCGGCCTTCGCCGGGATGACACCGAGTATGTGGAGAGTTCTGCGCCTACCAACTCACCTCCAGCCGCTCCAAGCCATGGAAGTGGTAGATGTTCTTGTACTGCGGCGCGGTGGCGAGACGCAGCCCTGGCAGCCGATCGAACAGCGTTTTCATTGCCACCTGCAGCTCGATCCGCGCCAGTGGCGCGCCGATGCAGAAATGGATGCCGGCGCCGAAGCTGACATTGGCGCCATCGGTTCGGAACGGGTCGAACCGGTTGGCGTCGGCGAAGCGTAAGGGGTCGCGGTTGGCGGCGCCGAGCATCAGGCCGATGGTCTCGCCCTGCTTGAAACTCAGGCCGTTGTCGAGCGTCACGTCCTGCAGGGCATAGCGGGTGAACATGTGGAGCGGCGCATCGAAGCGAATGCACTCCTCGACCGTGGCTTCGGTCTGGTCGGCATCGGCGAACAGCGCCTTGGGGTCGAGCCCGCTCTCGAGGATGGCCTTCACCCCGTTGCCGGTGGTGTGGACGGTCGCCTCGTGGCCGGCATTGAGCAAAAGGATGGTGGTCGAGATCACCTCGTCCTCGGTGAGCTTTTCGCCATCGACCTCGGTGGTCAGCATATGGGTCAAGAGGTCTTCGCGCGGCTGCCGGCGGCGCTCGGCGATCATCTCGCGAACGTAGTCCATGAACTCGATCGAGGCCTGGTTGGCGTCGAGCTCGGTCTCATAGGTGACGCCATACATGTACATGGCGACCATCCGGTTGGACCAATCGACCAGTTGCATCGCCATATCGGCGGGCAGGCCGATCATTTCGGCGATGACGATGGCCGGGACAGGGGCGGCAAAGGCGCGGAGCAACTCGACCTGGCCGTCGCCCTCAAAACCGTCGATCAGTTCGTTCGCCAGCCGCTCGATGCGCGGGCGCAACTGCTCGACGTTCCGCGAGACGAAAGCGCGGTTGACCAGCGAACGGAGCCGGGTGTGGCTTGGCGGCTCCAGCGTCAGCAGCGAGTATCTCTCAGTCTGGTCGAATGCTGCCGTGTGCGCCTTGGGCGGCGCCATGCCGAGCTGTTCACGGCTCATCAAATGGAGGATCTGCCGGCCAAAGCGCTTGTCGCGGAGCAGGGCGCTCACATCCTTGAACCCGGCGAAGCACCAGTGATCATAGTTGTCCCAGAAGAAGGCCGGCGAGGCCGCATGCACCGCGTCATAGAACGCGTAGGGATCGCGGTAGAAGGCAAGCTCGCGTGGCTGGACGCTGGCGTGATGGTCGGCAAGGGTGAAGGGAGCGGCTGCGGACAAGTGAGGACCCGTTGAAACTGATAGTGCGGTCCATGCTATACGGCGCCTCACCCCGACGGGAAGCCGTCACCATCTGCTGAAACAGCTTGCCGCAGCCGATAAATTGGCTAGTAGCCTCGCCAACACCCATTGGAGTTCGAGCCCGTGAGCGATCTCACCCTCAACGAAGCGATCGACAATATTTACACCTCGCTGCGCGAGAACAATGCCGACATCGACGTCCATATCGCGGCGCTGAAGGCAGCGATGGCCAAGGACGGAGTGAAGGAAGCGGTGTTCGATCCCGCCAAGCTGGCGCAGAACAATCGCCAGGGCCGCAAGATGATGCAGTCCTACTTCAAGAAGCGCGGTGTGGCGGTCGGGTTCAAGCCATAGGCTGGATCGCCCCTCCCCATCCGGGCAGGTTCCGTTGATCCCTGGCTTTGCGCGAATATGTGAGTATTGCGGCCTGCCACATTGGCGCCTATCTGTCGCTTTACCCGCCCTTAACAGGGCATCGCCTTCAGTCGGCCGCGAGCGCTGATTCTTCCTTCCATAAGGGGCAAATCTCGAAATGAGAGATCCGGTCGATACCTTCTACAACTATCTCGTGCCCACCGTGGTCGAGCAGACGACGCGCGGCGAGCGTGCCTTCGACATCTATTCGCGCCTGCTCAAGGAGCGCATCATCTTCGTGACCGGCCAGGTCGAAGACCAGATGGCGTCACTGATCGCGGCGCAGCTGCTGTTCCTCGAATCGGAAAACCCGAAGAAGGAAATCAGCCTCTACATCAACTCGCCCGGCGGCGTGGTGACCTCGGGCCTCGGCATCTACGACACCATGCAGTTCATTCGCCCGCCGGTGGCGACGCTGTGCATCGGGCAGGCGGCTTCGATGGGCTCGCTCCTCCTCGCCGGCGGCGAGAAGGGCCTGCGCGCCGCGCTGCCGAACGCCTCGATCATGGTGCACCAGCCGTCCGGCGGCTATCAGGGCCAGGCGACCGATATCCTGATCCACGCCCAGTTCACCGAGAAGCTGAAGCGCCGGCTCAACGAGATCTACGTCAAGCATACCGGCCAGGACTACGAGGCCATCCACAACGCCCTCGAGCGCGACCGCTTCCTCAGCCCCGAAGAGGCCAAGGATTTTGGTCTCATCGACTCGATCTTCGAGAAGCGGGCGGCGCCCGACGCGTGAGTGGGGTTTTACCTGTTAAGGTGAATCTCATGGGCGTACGCGAGTGTGACACTTGTGTGATTGTGTGGGTCCCGGCTGGCCGTTAAGGTCGGTCGGGCTTACATTTTGTTTAGGTATCCGGGGCTAGCGTTCTATCCTAGCCGGGGATGGGAGCCCCAACTCCCAGGAGTGACAGGATGTCCAAGGACACGACCAGCGGCGAATCCTCAAAGAACACGCTTTACTGCTCGTTCTGTGGGAAATCGCAGCACGAGGTCAGGAAGCTGATCGCCGGACCGACGGTGTTCATCTGCGATGAATGCGTCGAGCTGTGCATGGACATCATCCGCGAGGAAAACAAAACCTCGATGGTGAAGTCCTCGGATGGTGTGCCCACGCCAGCCGAAATCTGCAAGGTGCTGGATGACTACGTCATCGGCCAGTCGCGCGCCAAGCGCGTGCTGAGCGTTGCCGTGCACAACCATTACAAGCGCCTGCACCACGCCACCAAGAACCAGGACATCGAGCTTTCGAAGTCGAACATCCTGCTGATCGGTCCGACCGGTACCGGCAAGACGCTGCTCGCGCAGACGCTGGCCCGTATCCTCGATGTGCCGTTCACCATGGCCGACGCGACGACGCTGACCGAGGCCGGCTATGTCGGCGAGGACGTCGAGAACATCATCCTGAAACTGCTGCAGGCCGCCGACTACAATGTCGAGAAGGCGCAGCGCGGCATCGTCTACATCGACGAAGTCGACAAGATCTCCCGCAAGTCGGACAACCCGTCGATCACCCGTGACGTTTCGGGCGAAGGCGTGCAGCAGGCGCTGTTGAAGATCATGGAAGGCACCGTTGCCTCCGTGCCTCCGCAGGGTGGCCGCAAGCATCCGCAGCAGGAATTCCTGCAGGTGGACACGACGAACATCCTGTTCATCTGCGGCGGCGCGTTCGCCGGGCTCGAAAAGATCATCTCGGCGCGTGGCGAGGGCTCGGGCATCGGCTTCTCGGCCGTGGTCAAGGACCCGAAGGACCGTCGCGTCGGCGACCTGCTCAAGGATGTGCAGCCGGAAGACCTGGTGCGGTTCGGCCTGATCCCCGAGTTCATCGGTCGCCTGCCGATTCTCGCGACGCTCGAAGATCTCGATGAGCCCGCGCTGATCGAAATCCTGACGGCGCCGAAGAACGCTCTGGTGCGGCAGTACCAGCGGTTGTTCTCGATGGAAGAGGTCGAGCTGACCTTCCACGAGGATGCGCTGAAGGCGATCGCCAAGCACGCCATCGAGCGCAAGACCGGCGCACGTGGCCTGCGTTCGATCCTCGAGGGCATCCTCCTCGACACCATGTACGATCTGCCCTCGCTCGATGGCGTCGAAGAGGTGGTGATCAGCGAGGAAGTGGTGAACGGCAAGGACGCGCGTCCGCTCTACATCTATGCCGAGCGCAAGAAGGAAGAGGCGCTGTCCACCAGCGCCTGATCCATCCACCCCAAAGCTTCGAAGGCCCCGTCATCCGGCGGGGCCTTTTCATTTGGGGCGTGGCCGTCGCATAAGGGACGAACTGGAGGCGGCACATGCGGATCGGCGTGGCACTCGGCAGCGGCGCGGCGCGCGGCCTGGCCCACATTCCCTATATCGAGGCAATGGACGAACTGGGGCTGAAACCCTCGGTGATCGCGGGCTCCTCGATCGGAGCGCTGATCGGTGCGGGCTGGGCCAACGGGATGAGCGGCGCCGAACTCCGCGAGCATGCCTATGGGGTGCTCGGCAGCGTGCAGCAGATCGCTTCGACGCTGTGGAACCGCAACCGCTTCAGCTTCAAGCAGATGGTCGAAGACGGGTTGTCGATGCAGGTCAACTCGATGGGTATTACCACGGCGTTCCTGCCCGATGGCTTTCCCGACGATTTCGCCGAGCTGAAGATCCCGTTCCATGCCGTAGCGACGGACTTCTACGCCTGGAAGGAGATGGTATTCAGTTCCGGTCCGCTGCGCCCGGCGATCGCCGCATCGCTGGCGATCCCCAGCCTGTTCCGGCCGGTGAATGTCGAGGGACGCTACTATATCGATGGCGGCGTGACCGATCCGCTGCCGCTGGGGCTCGTCGCCGGCAGGTGCGATGTGCTGATCGGGATTGACGTGCATCGCACGCCCGAATTGCTGGACGCCTCGCGCGAGCCGAGCATCACTGATTCCGCCGTAGTGGCGACCGAGATCATGTCGCAGAAACTGGTCGACGCCACCGTGCTGCAATTCCCGCCGGACGTCTATGTGCGCGCCGAGGTCGGGCCATTCGGCGGCAGCGAGTTTTGGCGGGTGCGCGAGATCGTCGACAACGCCGCCGCCGACAAGGAACGGTTCAAACGCGCGGTCAGCGACGCGCTGCTGGAGCACAGCATTCGCAAGGCGAACCGGCATTGACCGACCTGCCGGCTGACCTTTCTGCGGCGGTGCGGCGCCTTGCCGAGGGGCGCAAGGGGCTTGGCGACAGCTCGGCCCGGATTTCAGAACACTATCGCCAGCGCGGCGCGTCGCGACAGGTGATCGGCGGCGCCGACGATGCGGTGGCCTATGCGCTCAGCCGCATGCCGGCGACCTATGCCGCGGTTTCGGCAGTGCTCGAGGAACTGCAGGCGCGGGCGCCGGAGTTCGCGCCGCGGACGCTGCTCGATGCGGGGGCAGGGCCGGGCACTGCCGGTTGGGCGGTAGCCGAGGCGTTCGAGGGCATTGCGCCGACTTTGATGGATCACAACCGGGCGTTTCTGGCGCTGGCGGCGACGCTGGCCGAAGGAACGGCCTTGGCAGGGGCCGAACTGCTGGAGCTCGATCTCGGGCGGTTCGAGCTGGCGACCCGATATGACCTGGTTACCTGTGCCTATGCGCTGACCGAACTGCCGGATGCCGAGATGTTGGCAGCGGCGGCGAGGCTATGGCGGCACAGCGATGGCGTGCTGGCGATCATCGAGCCGGGCCGGCCGCGCGACTACCAGCGGCTGATGGCGGTGCGGCGACGGCTGATCGAACTCGGGGGCAGGGTGCTGGCGCCCTGTCCGCATGAGCGCGATTGCCCGCTGCTCGAGCCGGACTGGTGCCACTTCTCGGTGCGGCTCAGCCGCAGCCGCGACCACATGCGGCTGAAGGGCGGCACGCTCGGCTACGAGGACGAGAAGTACAGCTACCTGGTGATGGCGCGACCAGGGATCGGCGCGCCGGCGGCAGGGCGGGTGCTGCGGCGGCCGGAGGAGAACAAGTTCTCGGTGACGCTGGCCATATGCGGGGCGGACGGGCTCGAAACCCGGGTCGTGCCAAGCCGCGACAAGCTGGCCTTCAAGGCAGCGAAGAAGCTCGACTGGGGCGATGCGACGACGGGGTAGGCGCGGACCTCCCCCTTGAGGGAGGGATTGGACGCGCAGCGCCGCGGGGGCGGGGAGCAGAAGCGCAATTCCGTACCATAGGTTCACTTGTCGCTCCCGGGGCCGAAGCGTAATCTCGTCGCTCAACGGGGCACAAAGAGGAAGAACCATGAAGTTCAAGGATATTCTGGGGACCATCGGCAACACGCCGGTCGTCCGGATCAACAAACTGGGCCCGAAGAACGTCAAGCTGTACGTCAAGGTCGAGGCGTTCAACCCGCTCGGGTCGGTGAAAGACCGCCTGGCGCTCGGCGTTATCGAAGCCGCCGAGAAGTCCGGGGCGCTGAAGCCCGGCCAGACGGTGATCGAGGCGACCTCTGGCAATACCGGCATCGGCCTCGCCATGGTCTGTGCGGCCAAGGGTTATCCGCTGGTCGTCACCATGGCCGAGAGTTTTTCGGTCGAGCGGCGGAAGCTGATGCGGTTCCTCGGCGCCAAGGTGGTGCTGACCCCGGCGGCCGAGCGTGCCAACGGCATGATCCGCAAGGCCGAAGCGCTGGCCGAGGCCAATGGCTGGTTCCAGACCCGCCAGTTCGAGAACGAAGCCAACCCCGAGATGCATTCGCGGACCACCGCACAGGAGATCGTGCGCGATTTCGCCGACGAGAAGCTCGACTACTGGGTGACCGGCTTTGGCACGGGCGGCACGCTGACCGGCGTTGGCCGGGTGCTGCGCGAGAAGATGCCGAACACCAAGATCATCGTCGCCGAACCCGAGGGCGCGCCGATGCTGACCAGCGGTGAAGGCCAGGAGCGTCGCGCCGACCACGCCGCCACCGGCAGCCACTCGGCCTGGAAGCCGCATCCGTTCCAGGGCTGGAGCCCGGACTTCATCCCGTGGATCACCAATGAGGCGGTGACCGAGAAGCTGATCGACCAGGTGCTGACCATTGCCGGCCCCGATGCGATGAAGCAGTCGATGATGCTGGCGCAGAAGGAAGGCATCTTCGTCGGCATCACCGCCGGCGCCACCTTCGCCGCAGCGCTGAAGGTTGCCGAGACGGCGCCGGAGGGTTCGAGCATTCTCGCGATGCTGCCCGATACCGGCGAGCGCTACCTCTCGACCCCGCTGTTCGCGGACGTGCCGGCCGATATGTCGCCGGAAGAGGAAGCGATTTCGGTGTCGACCCCGGGCCAGCAGCTGCCGCCGAAGGTTGCTGCTTAGGTCGGCGGGCGCAACCGGTCGGTCGGTGCGGGCTGCCCCACCCTTGATCCCTCCCCCTGAACAGGGGGAGGGAGAGGTTCACCGAGAAGCCAGTGTTTTGGTCTCCCTCCCCTTTCCGGGGCGCTACCGCGTCCCCTAGAGGGGGAGGGGACAGGGGTGGGGGTCAGCCCGCACCAGCGGCTAGATGAAGAGCCGGGCTCAGGCCGCGACCCTCGGCACCGGTCCCACATAGAGCGATTTCGGCCGGATCAGCCGGCCGTTCGCGGCTTCTTCCCTGGCGTGAGCGATCCAGCCGCCGATGCGGCTGGCGGCGAAGATCGCCGTGAACGCCGAGCGCGGGAAACCGAGCGTTTCGAGCAGCAGCGCCGGGTAGAACTCGACATTGGTGGCCAGCACCCGGTCCGGCTTGTGGCGCTTGAGCGCTGCCAGCGCCGCTGCCTCGACCTGCTGGGCCAACTCGACACGCGTGGTATCGACAGCGCCGGAGCGAGTCAGCCGCTCGAGGGCGGCCTTCAGCACATCGGCGCGAGGATCGCGCACCCGATAGATGCGGTGGCCGAAGCCCATCAGGCGGCGCCCGCTCTTGAGCTCGTTCTCGATCCATGCTTCGGCCTTGTCGGCGGTGCTGATGGCGTCGAGCATGTCGAGAACCGGCCCGAGCGCTCCGCCGTGACGCGGGCCTTTGAGGGCGCCGAGGGCTGCCAGAGCCGAGGAGTTGAGCCCCGCCAAAGTCGAAGCCACGACCCGAGCGGCAAAGGTCGAGGCGTTGAGGCCGTGGTCGACCACAGTGACGAGATAGCTGTCGAGCGCTGCTGCCGTCGCCTTATCGGCCGGTGCGTCGCCAAGCATGCCCAGCATATCCGCAGCGTGCCCGAGGCCGGGCTGCGGCGCGCGGGGGAGTTTGCCGGCCTGCAAGCGGATCGCCGCCGGCAGGACGACGGCGGGGGCTGCGGTGAGCAGCAATGCCGTTGCCAGATCCGTACCGTCGGGAAGCCGCGCCATCACGGCCCGGACGCCGTCGTAGAGCGGCAGTTCGGCCAGCAATGCGTGTTCGCGCTCGATGGTGCGGTAGACGACCGCCCTGGCGTCTGCCAGCGGCGTGGTCAGGCCGTTGGGCAGGTCGACGAAGAAGCCGTCCCAGAGCAGCCCCAGCACCTGCTCGTAGCTCACATGGCCGGTCAATGCGTCGAGCGGCTGGCCGCGGATGATCAGCCGGCCCGCCAGCCCATCCACATCCGAGAGGATCGTTTCGGCGGCGACGACATCTTCGAGTCCATTGCTCATCTGAGCCTCCTTGGCTGTTTGCAAAGCAAGGTAGGCGCGCTAACATTGACGTCAATCTTGATCATATTGATCAATATCCGAGGTCAACATGTGGCTCAATGCGGCGGAGGCTCTGGCGCGGCTCGGTTCAAAGCCGCAGTCGCTTTATGCGAGCGTAAGCCGGGGCCGCATCCGGGCGAAGCCTGATCCAATGGATACGCGGCGAAGCCTCTATCGTGAGGAGGATGTCGACCGGCTGGCGGCGCGAGCGCGCGGCCGGCGGAGTTCCGCCGTCGTGGCGTCGGAGGCGATCAGCTGGGGCGAACCGGTGCTGCCGTCGGCGATCTCCACGGTCAGCGGCGGGCGGCTCTACTATCGCGGCGTGGATGCAGTCGAGCTGGCTGCGACAGCGACGCTCGAGGACGTGGCTACCCTGTTGTGGGATGGCGCCTGGACCCCGCCTGCATATGCGCCGCGCCCCGAGGGCAGGGCGCCGATCAGTGCGGCTTTTACCGCCCTGGCGGAGCGCGCAGCCGGGGACGTGGCGAGTTCCGGTCTTGGGCCGTGGCAGCTGCGCAGCGAGGCCGCGAGCGTCCTGGGCTGCATTGCGGACGCCATGCTGGGCGTAAGCGCGGGGCCGCTGCACGTTCGCCTGGCCGATAGCCTCGGACGCCGCGCTGCCGCCGACGTGCTGCGCCGCGCCGTGGTGCTGCTGGCCGATCACGAGCTCAACGCCTCGACCTTTGCAGCGCGGGTGGCTGTTTCAACGGGGGCATCGCTGTCTGCCGGCGCGCTGGCCGGGCTCGCCACTTTCGCCGGTCCGCGGCATGGCACTGCCGCGGCAGCGGTGCTGGCGCTGGCGCTCGATATCGGCCCGCATGCCGACCAGCCGGGCGATGGGCTGCGGGAGTGGCTGGGGGAAGGACGGGTGATCCCCGGCTTCGCGCATCGGCTCTATCCCCGCGGCGACGTCCGGGCCGAGGCCCTTCTGGCCGCGATCGAGGTCCCGTCGTCGTTCAGCAAGCTGGCGCTGGCCGCCGACGACCTGCTGGGCGATCGCCCAAATGTGGATTTCGCACTGGCCGCGCTGGCCGCTGCCTACGACTTGCCGCCCCACGCACCGGTCACCATCTTTGCCCTGGCCCGCTGCGTCGGCTGGCTGGCGCATATGCTGGAGCAGGTGGCGAGCGGCCAACTGATCAGGCCGCGGGCCCGCTATGTCGGCCCGGCTGTTACCGGGGGTTCGGGCCCCCTGGCCTGATGCAGGCGCAGCACACAGTAGCGCCGCATTGCAGGCATACCCGTCATTACGGGTAGGTTGACTTGCCCTTTGCCGCGGGCGCCCTATTTAATCAGCAGAATCAGGCTCGCCGCCCATCGTGGGGACCGGCCCGATTGCTAGACGGGCGCGGGCTCGCCCTTCCTCCCGAAACGAGCCCTGCGCCCAGGAAAGGACCAAATATGTCGGACGTTACCCAAGGCGGCGCCGGATTCGATCGCGATCGGGTTTACCCGGTGCTGCCGCTACGCGATATCGTTGTCTTTCCGGGCATGATCGTGCCGCTGTTCGTCGGCCGCGAAAAGTCGGTGAAGGCGCTCGAAGAAGTGATGCGCGACGACAAGCACATCCTTGTCGTCACCCAGAAGAATGCCCAGGACGACGATCCGTCGCCTGAAGAGATTTATGCCACCGGCACCATCGCCTCCGTGCTGCAGCTGCTGAAGCTGCCCGATGGCACCGTCAAGGTGCTGGTCGAAGGCCTGCGCCGGGCGAAGATCGATCAGTACCTGCAGACCGTGGACTACTTCGAAGCGGAAGCCACGACCCTGCCGGAACCGGAGGAAGACGAGACCGAGCTCGAGGCGCTGGCGCGTTCCGCGCAGTCCGAGTTCGAGAACTACGTCAAGCTCAACAAGAAGATCTCGGCCGAGGTGGTCAACGCCGTCAGCCAGATCACCAACCACAGCAAGCTCGCCGATACCATCGCCAGCCACCTGGTGATCAAGATCGAGCAGAAGGAAGAGCTGCTGGGCACCGTTTCGGTGGCCGAGCGGCTGCAGAAGATCCTCGGCCTGATGGAAGGCGAGATCGGTGTGCTGCAGGTCGAAAAGCGCATCCGTTCCCGCGTCAAGCGGCAGATGGAGAAGACGCAGCGCGAGTACTATCTCAACGAGCAGATGAAGGCGATCCAGCGCGAGCTGGGCGACGGCGAGGAAGGCTCGAACGAGCTGACCGAG
>NZ_DASZAW010000013.1:0-14141 GCF_035944845.1 Devosia sp.
AGTAGGCAGTCGATGTAGAAAGTGACATCAGCTTCGACTGCCGACTGCCGACTGCCGACTGCCGACTGCCGACTGCCGACTGCCGACTGCCGACTGCCGACTGCCGACTGCCCTACAGCCGCCGCATCTTCCCCACCATGAAGACCACGGCGCCGGCCAGCACGAGCACGATCGGCGCCAGCACCATGATCGACAGGATCGTGCCATCGATATGGATGGTGCCGTTCTTCTGCAGCTCGGACAGCCCGAAGCGTTCGATGAAGAAGATGCCGAGGCCCAGGCTCGCGAGGGTGGAGGCGAGCTTCACGTAGGGCTTCATCTGCTGCGTAGCCATAGGGCACCGGGCGCTGTGTCGTCGAAACTAGATAGGTCGCGGCACCGCGCCCGGCAAGCGCATCAGTTGCTGAAGCAGAACGAGACGTTCGGGCGGCCGAAGCAGGCCTGGCTGCGATAGAACGGGTAGACCGGGCGGGCGCGGTAGCGCGGGCGCTCCAGATAGAAGCCGTCATCGTAGTAATCGTCGTCGTAATAGTCGCGGTCGCGGTAGCGGTCGGCGTTGAGGTAGTTGGCGTTCACCCAGCCATCCGGGCCGCGCTGCTCGACCAGGCACCAGGCGCCCTTGCAATAGTCGATATCGACGCGCTGGCCGGAGCGCAGCACGCCGACCACGGCGTAGCCTGTGCCGGGGCCGGAGCGCACATTGACCGTGGAGGAGGCGTAGGCGGTGGCGGCGCTGGCCGCGGTGGCGCCGGCGGCGAGCGCGAACAGCGCGCTGGCAAGGCCGATGGCGAAGTGGCGGAAGGGCATGAGGGAATCCTTTCGGGACGTAATAGTTGGTCTCCCCAAACGGGGCCAACCTGCTCCGGGTTTCCTGAACCGAAACTGAACGGCGAGGCCTCCGGCGAGCGCCTACCTGCGCGGGCAGGCCTGCGCGTAATCGCCCCGGATGCAGATGATATCGCCGTAGAAATCATACTCCTCGTAGCGCTGGTGCGGCCGCTCGAGGAAGGCATAATTGTCGAAATGCCGCTCACCGCCGTAATAGCCGCCGGCATAGCTGCCGCTCCGGTGGTCGACATTGGCGACGAAGCCATGCTTGGCGTAGTGGCGCGGCGTGGTGAGGTAGTTGGCATCGACCCAGCCAGCGGGGCCGGACCGCCGGATGAGGCACCAGGGGCCGCGGCAGTGGTCGATCCGGACCCGCTCGCCGGCGGACAGTACGCCGATCACCGGATGGCTGCCGCCCGGGCCGGCGCGGACATTGACGACGGTGGAGGCAACGGCGCCGCCGGCGAGGGCCGGTGCAGCAGCCAGACCGAGGCTGACGAGAGTGACGAGGGCCGTGAAGGCGACGCGGGCAGCGGACATGCCGGGCTCCTTTTGCGATGTAGCGCCTGGCACGTAACGCGCGACAGCCGTGAAACGCTGCAGTGCCGCGATCGGCGATGTTAACCGCCCGTAAACGAAAGCGCCCCTGGGGCGTTTTGCCTAAAGGCAAAGCCGCCCCTGGGGGGAGGACCCAGGAGCGGCTTGCTGTCAGCCGATGGCTGAAGAGGGAGCGACACCGCCCGGGAGCGTTTTACCGCTGCGCGGCAAGCCGCCCCTGGGGGCGCCGGAGCGTTTCGCCTTTCGGCGAAGCCGCCCGAGGGGGCCGGAGCGTTTCGCCTTTCGGCGAAGCCGCCCGGGGGGGCCGGAGCGTTTCGCCTTTCGGCGAAGCCGCCCGGGGGATCGTTCCGCCGCTTGCGCGGCGGAGCCGACCGAGGGGTTAGTACGCGCTGCCGCCGATGCAGAACGAGGCGTTCTTGCCGTCGACGCAGAAGCTGCTGCCGAAACCGTAGCCGTAGCCCGGCTTCACCGGGTAGACCGGGCCGTCATCGTAATAGTCGAAATCGAGGGCATTGGCCTTCACCCAGCCATCGGGGCCGGAGATCTGCACCTTGTACCAGTTCTTCCACTGGCCGATGACCTTCACCTTGTCGCCTTCGTAGATGCTGTTGACGATCTGCGAGCCGTTCTGGTGGTTTTTGCGGACGTTGGCGTCGTTATCGACATAGGCCCAGGTGGCGGCCATGGAGGCGCCGGCGGTGGCGATGACGATGGCAGTTGCGAGAGCTGCGGTCTTGATGCTGGTGATGAACATGGTGGGATCCTTGGTTGGAGTCGTTAGCGGCACTGCTGCCTTGTCATGAGGTGTAGCAGGGCCAATCTGAACGCAGCCTGAAACCCCTGTAAATCTGGCGTAAACCGAAAACAGAGCGCCTCCGGGAGGGAGATCCCGGAGGCGCGATGGGGGGAGGGGTGGGGGGCGGGAGACCGGATCGTTTCACCGCTTTGCGGTGAAGCCGACCGCCGGATCGTTTCGCCGCGTTGCGGCGAAGCCGACCGGGGGAGCGTTTCGCCGTTCCGGCGAAGCCGACCGGGGGTAGGCCGCCCGGGAGCGTTTGCCGCTACGCGGCAAGCCGCCCCTGGGGCCGGAGCGCTTCGCCGTTTGCACGGCGAAGCCGCAGCGGGAGCGTTTCGCCTTCGGCGAAGCCGCCCCTAGTAACCGCCGCTCAGGCAGAACGAGGCGTTCTGGCCGTTGATGCAGAACGAGCCGCCATAGCCGTAGCCATAGCCGGGGAACGGATACTGCTGGGCGAAATCGAGCACGTTGCCCTTCACCCAACCATCCTGGCCCGGGATCTGCAGCTTGTACCAGTTGTTCCACTGGCCGACGATCTTCACCTTCTGGCCGGCGGCGACCCAGTTGACGTTGGCAGAGTCCTTCTTGTGGAACTGCTTGACCTTGGTGTTGTTCTCCACCCAGGCGTACTGGGCGGCCATCGATACACCAGCGGTGGCGACGACGACGAGAGTGGCGAGAGCGGCGGTTTTGAGGGTACGGAAAGACATCTTCGGTTTCCTTCGGTTCTTGGGTTGGGATCTGCCATCAGCAAATCCGGTGGCATCACTGCCTTGACCGTGAAGTTAGAAGGATGTGCCTGAACCGAAGCTGAAACCTCCGTTTATGTAGAATGATTTAGCGCGCTACGCCGATTCTGTTCATCATTGTGGCGGCGCTTACCAGCAGAACATGCTGTTGTCGTCCTCGTCGTCGCAGGTCTTGATCGGGTCGAGTGGATCGAAGCCCTCGAACTTGTACGGGGTGACCTCGAGCTTGGCGCCCGAGCCGACCAGATAGGAGCCGCGCACCCAGCCGGCGGGCTCGCCCGCCTTATCGAGGAACAGGCACCAGTTGGAGCTTTGGGTGCAGCGCTGCAACCGCACCTCGGTGCCTTTGCGCAGCGTGCCGATGGTTTCGTAACCCGAGCCGGGGCCAGAGCGTACCGGGATATCGCCGGAAGCGCGTGCCGTGCCTCGCGACGCGGCCTCAGCGGGGAGCGCCGCAAGGCTGGCGGCAACGAGGCCGAGGGCGAGAATGGCAGTGCGCATGGCGAGGGCTTCCGGGGAATTGTTGTTGCGACGAGCAACGCCCGCAAAGCGGGCGAAATCGGGGCGGCCTGACGCGAACGCCAGCAGTCGGCGCACCTCCCCCGCCTGCGGGGGAGGGGGACCAGCCGAAAGGCTGGTGGAGGGGCGAGTCACAAACACCGGCTTCTGTCGATCCACCCACGGCCGGTGCGTGGGGCACCCCCTCCACCACGCTTCCGCGCGGTCCCCCTCCCCCGCAAGCGGGAGAGGTGCGCCGACTGCCCGCTTTGTTTTTTACCCTACAACCGCACCGCCCCATGGTCGCCCACGGCTGGCTTCGCCCCCGTCACGGCCGCGGTCAGCATGATCGCCGTGGCGACCAGCTGGCTCGGGCCTTCCCAGATTTCGGCGTTCTCCGGCGTCACCGTCAGCAGGCGGATCTCCGGGTCGTCGGCGCTGTCCCACCAGGCTTTGGCGAAGGGCGTCCACAGTTCCTTGATGCGGGCGCGATCGTTGCTGACCACGGCCTGGCCGGTGATGGTGACATAGTCGTGCGAACCGTGATCGGCGAAGGCGAGGGTGACGGTGGGGTATTTCTCGACCTGCTGCGCCAGAGTGAGCGCCGGGGCGCCGGTAGCCTCGGCCAGCGTGGTGCCGCCATGCGCACCGATGAGGAACTGGATGGCATCGGCCTCGCGATCGACATGCGCCGAAAGCGGGCGGATGCGCTGCTGCTCGCCATCCCAGGTGGTGACGAGGGCGATGCGGATCTTTTCGGCCAGGTGCCACGCCTTGTCGGCGAGCTCGGCGGGGGTGAGGCGATGTTCTTCGTTGGCCATGATGGGCTCCTGTTGCTGTGAGGAGCCAACGAGCCAGCGGGGCAGGAGTTGCCGCGGGACGACGAAGTGATCAGTAGCGCAGTGGCCGCCGCCGCTTGATCTCGGCGATGCGCTCGGCATCGGCCTCGGCGCTGAGGTAGCGGCCGCGCTCCAGGATCTCGAGGGTATACTCGCGGTAGGTCAGCCCCATCGCCTCGGCGCGGCGGGCGCGCATCACCGCGATATCGTAAGGCACGTCGTTGAAGGCCTTTTCGCTGGCGGCCTTCCATTCGAAATAGTTGCCGATGCCGTTGTCGCCCCACGGCCGCGGAGAATCGTCGAGCGGCGGGCCGCCATTGGAGAGCGGCGCGGCAGGGGCCTCGGGTTCGGCGAACTCTTTGCGCTTCAACATGCCGCCATGTTCGGGCGGCGCGGCACGAAGATCAATGCAGCCGGCGTTATGGCAGCCATCAACGCCTCGGATGGCTCAGGCGCGGGTTTCGGCGCCGGTAACTGCGCCGAACAGCCGCTCGAGCAGGCCCTGGTCGCGGTGGCCGCCGGCCTCCTTCTTCAACTGCACCAGCAGCGCGCTGGTGGCATCGAGCCGCTGGCAGGCGAGGGTGGCGACGTGCAACGCGGCGATCGGGCTCTGCTCGAGCCAGCGCAGCCCATCCTCGATATGGCGCACCTCCACCGGGGTGAGCGCCGTGACATCGGCGGAATGGTCGGCGCCGAGCAGGATGCTCATTTCGCCGACGAGGGTGCCGGGCTCGGTGATGCGCGCCACCTCGACACCATCGCGTTCGACCACCAGCCGGCCGGACACCAGGATGAACAGTTCACCGCGCGACTCGCCGGTTTCGATCAACCGCTCGCCGCGCGCGAGGCTACGCGTCGGATAGGCATTGGTCAGCGCCAGGAGATTGGCCATGGTTCGGAAGTCCCCCACAAGATTCAAGCGGGCCCGCGCCCCGCGAGGGAGAGCATAGCGCGGTTATGCGAGGTGGTCATGTCGGTTGGAGAGGCCCTCTTCACCTCTCCCTTGGGGGAGAGGTCGGCGCGTAGCGCCGGGTGAGGGGGCCTTCCCCACGCTCGGCGTCTGCGGCAAGGCCCCCTCACCCTGACCCTCTCCCCCAGAGGGAGAGGGGACGATGGAGCCGATGGCTTCGATGCGGTCAGCCCCGGCGGAACAGCGCGAACCACACACCGGCAGCGCCGGCGGCGAACAGCAAAGCCCCGAGCACAGCCCAGAGCAGCGACGGCCCTTCCAGCGCCTCGCACTCCGCGACGCAGAGGATCGGCCCCAGCGTCACCAGCCCAGTGCCCTGCAGGAACCACAGGCCGCCGAGCAGCACGGCAATGGCGCCGAGCGCGGCTCCGGTCCATTTCATGATGTCCTCCCGGTGCGCGTGGTGGAGTTCGGCACAGGAGGGCAATGCGCCCATTGCTGCATCGTTCCGCGGCACCTCCAACCGCACGCGCCGGTGCGCAGGTCAGCAAAACCCAGTGGACTCCGGCAAAGCCTCATGCCTAGAACAAAACGCGAACAAATGCCGGAGCCGACCTATGCCCAGACACACCATTCCGCTCAACGGCCGCACCACGCGGCATCCGAAATTCACCCAGGACGAGGTGGAAGCCTTGCTGCAGAAGGGCTTCCGCTTCGCCATCTACCACCCCGCCGGCGACGAGTTCCGGCTGAGCCTGCCGCTCGAGACCATCGAGGACCGGACCCATGGCACGCTGACGATCTCGCAGGGGTGATGCCTCAGTTGAGCCGTTCGCTGAGCGTCACCCGGATCGTGTCGCCGACGCGCTTGCCGAGCTGGGTGCGAAGCTTCGCCGCCACCGGCAGCTTGTGGGTGCCGTTGCCGAGCGCCATGAAGCTGGAGCGAAACGGTTTCCCGTCCATGGTGCCGGCGACCTTCACCAGGCCGCGGGTGCCGAAGAAGCCGACCGAGTCGGGCCACACCAGGTAGGTCCATCCGCCCGCGGCGGAGCTCTGGACCAGGGTGGCTTCGAAACTGGTGGGAAGAGTTGCGGACATGATGGGCTCCTTTTCGCTTGCCTGAACCTATGTCGCGCGAGGTGGGGCGATTTCGACAGCGCAGGGACGGAGCCCAGGTTCCAGGCGCGCGCCGCTTTGGTGACCTTGCCGCCGGAGGCACCCCAGACTCGGTGTCATCCCTGCGAAAGCAGGGACCCATCTATCCACTCGTGCTGCGGCGAGTTGGGTCCCCTGTCGCTGGGATAACACCGGAGGTGGGGTGATCGCAGTGGGTCACCTTCGGTTGCACCCGCCCGTCCGATCTATCCATCGGGTGTCACCAAGTCCGCCCCAACCGCGATGTCATCCCGGCGAAGGCCGGGACCCATCCTGAGATGCTGCGGTTCTTGCGCAAGTACCTCACCACCTCAGGATGGGCCCCGGCCTGCGCCGGGGTGACACCGTGGATGGGGGAACACCGGAGACAAGCCCTTTCGCACCCTTCGATCAGTTTTCACGCAATGCGCGCAAGCGCGGCTCACGGATCCCCCAGCTTCACCGTGCGCCAGGTCTGCGTCACGCGGATGGGGCCGGGGCGGCGGATCAGCATCCGGCCATAGTCCTCGCCATAGGGCGAGTTGAGGGTGACGCGGATGCACTCGTCGGTGCCGCAGCGCGGGCAGGGGAAGGGCGGCCACAGCGCCGGCCGCTCGGGATCGAGCAGTTCGATGAGATCGCTGGCGAGATAGGTGGCGCCGCGGCGGCAGCGATTGCACTTGATGATCACCAGCTGGCCCCACTCGGCGGCATGCTTCAGCAGGTGGGTCTTGCCGGGATATTTCTTCTGCAGGTGGCCGGGCGGCGGCATAGGCGGACTCGATGTCGTTCCCCGTTTGTTCTGGTGACCGGTGGTCGAGGCGTCAATAGGCCGGCAATGACGTTACGGTGTGGGGCAGGGGCCCGCGCACTGTGCGATGGCCACCAGGCTCTCGGTGGTCCTCCACCGTGAAACGGGGGAGGGGGACCAGCGAAGCTGGTGGAGGGGGCGGCCCCAAACACCGGCGCATCCTGCCGCCCCCTCCACCGCCTTCGGCGGTCCCCCTCCCCCGCTACGCGGTGGAGGACCACCGAGAAGCCGGCGCAAAAACACACACATGCGATAGCCCTCCCCTTTGCGGGGGACGGACAGGTGGAGGGCTCTTCCCCCACCGGCCCCTCAGCACCGCAAGTGCATAGCCCTGCCGATCACTTGGTGCCGACGACGCCGTCCAGCGCCTCGGAGTTGACCCAGCCGGTCAGCCGGCGGCCGGGTTCGCGCAGCGTTACCTGGCAATAGCCCGGCAGCGCTGTGCATTCATGCAGCGTCACCCGATCGCCCTTCGCCAGTTGTCCGAACGGCCGGTGGCCGGGCATGCGGTAGATCGTGGTGCTGCGCAGCACGGTGACAGCAGGAAACTCCTGTGCCACCGCGGGGGCGGAGAACGAGCCGGGCGCGACGAGGCTGGCAACCAGGGCGAGCGCGGCGGCATGACGTTTGCTGAGCATGGTGTCTGGATCCGTCTCTGGAGTGGTCACTGGGTGGACACGGCGCCGTCGAGTGCATCGGCGGCGACCCAGCCATTGAAGGGATGCGGCCCCTGCAACTGCCCGACCCGGCACCAGGTGGGCTTGCCCACGCATTCATAGAGCTTCAGCCGCTCGCCCTTGGCGATGCCGGTGATCCGCCGCCAATCCGGCGGCGGCGCACGCAGCAGGTCGGTGGCGCGAATGGCGGTGATCTCGGGGAAGGATTGAGCGAAGGACGGGGCAGTCAAACAGGCGGCCGCAACGGCCAGAACCGTGACGCTAAGCTTTGGCAGCATTTGATGTTTTACCTCGCGTTGCGGGATGCAACGGGGCGAACATGAAAGTCATATGATGAATTGAGGATGAATTGAGGATGGCAGGATAGCTAGCCTAGCCAACGCCCGATCCGGTTGGAAGCAATCTAGTTCGCTATGCCGTTGGGTAGATTCCCCTTGCGAACGCTCCGGCAATCTTAGTGAATGTGATCACTGTAGCTTTCGGGAGCGGGGCGGTGCCGAAGAAGAACAAGCCAACGTGGGCGACTCTAGAGGAAGAGGTGAGGGCAGAGGCGTCCGTCATATGGGGGCGGAGCTTCGCTTCGCAACTGGTCCACGGACGTCAAATTGATGCCTACTCTCAATCACCGACGGGCGATCACGTTGCGATCGAGGTAACGGAACAAAAGAACATCAATAAAGTACAAGAGGATATCGGAAAGCTTGTACATGTAAGAAACGCGAACTTCGGGCAACAAAGTGGGTTCAGATCTACGAAGTGCGTGATAGTTACACTATTTGAGCCTACTATTTCGATGAGGAGTGCCTGCGCCTCAATTAGCATTGACATCTATTCTATCGAGGAGTTTCGTAAGCTTTTCCTGCCATTTGAGGAGTATGCTGACGCGCGGCGAAGAATTCCATTTGGCAGCGCGGTGGATCCGGAAACAGGTAAGCCCGATCCGCGGCAGTACGTTAAGGTTCAATTTCTGCAAGAGGAACGATTAGTCAACGCGAGCACCGTTGCAGACGGTCTGGTTGATGGCCATAAGTACATCGTTGTAGGCGAATACGGAACAGGAAAGAGCAAATTCTTTGAGTATACGTTCAATGAATTTGCGGCGTCGGCGCGTTCGAACTCACTCTTCCCAATCGCTATTGATCTCAGGCGGGTGTGGGGCCTTCGTGACCGTTACGAGATTCTCCGCCGTCATCTTCACGATGTAGGCTTAGCCGCCCACGAGCAAGCATTTATCCGAGCATACTCGGAGGGATATCTGCTGATTATGCTGGACGGATTTGACGAGGTGGCGGCCCACTCTTGGAGCGATGACCCAGTCAGTCTTCGTAATCTACGCGCAGACGCCCTAAGTGGAGCGCGAGACCTAATTTCAAATCAGTCCATGGGAGTGATTGTCTGCGGTCGGGACCATTATTTTGACAGTCACGATGAGATGAAGTCTGCATTGGGACTTGCTTCTGCTGATCCGACAGTATTGGAGACCAAGGACGAATTTTCTCAAGCGGAGATTGAGCAATTCGTTCAGAATGCTGGGTTCAAGGGGAAAGTGCCGGCTTGGCTTCCGAAGAAGCCGCTTACGTGTGAGTTCTTCATAAGGGCATTTAGCGGAGACCTATCGCAGGCGAAGTTTGCCTCAGATAGTCCAGACCAGTTCTGGGAAGTATATTTCTCTTCGGTCTGCGAACGCGAAGCACGTCTCAATCCTGGCTTTGACGCCGCCGCTATTGGGCGCGTCTTGGTTTCTGTTGCAGCGGCAACCCGCACCAAGCCGCAGGATGTCGGGCCAATATCGCTGGCGGAGATACGTCAAGCGTTCGAGCGAGCGGTCGGTTACACACCGGTGGATCAAGCAAGCGTGCTACTTCAAAGGCTTTCGGGCCTAGGCAGAACGGCTGCGGATTCCGAGGACCGTCGATTTGTGGACACCTACCTCCTCGAGGGCCTGAGAGCACTTCACGACTTAGATTTCGTCTTGAAGACAGGCTCAGATGTTTACCTGTCCGAGGATTGGGTCAACCCTGTCGGGGAGTACGGTAGGGGCATCTTGGCCCAAAGAATTGCAGACAGGGGACTCGAAGACGACGCTCGCGCATTTTGCCTGTCCGCTATGCGGCACAAGAATCATACCTTGATCGCGGACATCGCATCCGCCTTGCTAATTGCAGGCGAGACCGAAATTGACTTCTCAAAACTGGCACTAAGTGGTGCTTCGATCGGTCGTCTGGATTTCAGCAATGTTGCTGTATCTAATCTGTTTATTTCTAATAGCATAATAAACACCATCGAGCTGCCATCAAGCTCTCCTAAGGATACAACGATCTCGCAATCGATCATATCTTTGGTAAATGGCGTGTCGGCTGTTCAGGGCATGCCTGAGTGGTTTACTGAGTGCGAGGTGGATAACTTTACGTCCGTCGCAAATACATCAAGAATTAAGACGTCGTCTATTAAGCCAGCCGAGAAAGTACTCGTGGCGATCCTTCACAAGACCTTTTTTCAACCGGGATCTGCGAGAAAGGAAGAGGCACTGCTTCGCGGTTTGGGCAAATTTGCCAAACCAAAAACTGTCTCCAGCATTATTAACAAATTGATATCTGAGGGCATCATTACTGAGGAACGGGGCGATAGTGGGCGTATTTATGCTCCCGTTAGATCTCAGATGAGGCGCGTTGGTAAGATTGTGTCGGAACTAAATATGTCTCAGGACGAGATCTGGAAGTACGTATCTACCATCGACAAAAGCTGATCCCACTCATTGGCGGTACGGGTGTTTGGTTGTCGGAGTAGCTAGTTGCAGTTGATGTGCATTGATCTTGGTCCCTGGGCTCCAGCGCTCGCTCTGTGATTGTGAACACGCTAATCCACCCCACCCTCCAGTACATCCAACTCCATCTCCCGCAGCCGCTTCACCTCATCTCGCAACCTTGCCGCCGCCATTCGAGCGTAGCTCTCATGGCCTTCTCATCTAAAATCGCTCCACTGGAGCGATTTTGCCTTCGGCACGGTTCGAAGTCTCAAGCTCAACTTCGTGAGTTTGAACTGACTAGTCTGCCGAACCTTCAAGGACGTCCAGTTCCATCTCCCGCAGCCGCTTCACCTCATCCCTCAGCCGTGCCGCCTTCTCGAACTCCAGGTTCGTGGCCGCCTCGCGCATCTCGCGTTCCAGATCCTTGATCACCGCAGCGAGGTTCGCCCCAGCCTGGACCTTTTCCTTGCCGCTCTTGTCTTTGCCGATCGAGACGGTGACGTGGTCCTGTTCGTAGATGCTGTCGACGATTTCCTTGATGTTGGATTTCACCGATTGCGGGGTGATGCCGTTGGCTTCGTTGTAGGCCTGCTGCTTTTCGCGGCGGCGGTTGGTTTCGGCCATGGCGCGTTCCATGGAGCCGGTGATGTTGTCGGCGTAGAGGATGACCTTGCCGTCGACGTTACGGGCGGCGCGGCCGATGGTCTGGATCAGTGAGGTTTCGGAGCGCAAAAACCCTTCCTTGTCGGCATCGAGGATGGCGACGAGGGCGCATTCGGGGATGTCGAGGCCTTCACGCAAAAGGTTGATGCCGACCAGCACGTCGAAGGCGCCTAGGCGGAGATCGCGGATGATCTCGATGCGCTCGATGGTGTCGATGTCGGAGTGCATGTAGCGCACCCGGATGCCCTGCTCGTGCATGTATTCGGTGAGATCCTCGGCCATGCGCTTAGTGAGCACGGTGACCAGGGTGCGGTAGCCTGCCTTCGACACCTGGCGGATCTCGTCGACCACGTCGTCGACCTGGGTCTTGGCCGGGCGGATCTCGACCGGGGGGTCGATCAGGCCGGTGGGGCGGATCACCTGTTCGGCGAACACGCCGCCCGACTGCTCCATTTCCCAGGCGCCGGGGGTGGCCGAGACATAGACGGTCTGCGGGCGCATGGCGTTCCACTCCTCGAAGCGGAGCGGGCGGTTGTCCATGGCCGAGGGCAGGCGGAAGCCGTATTCGGCGAGGGTGGCCTTACGACGCAGGTCGCCGCGATACATGGCGCCGAGCTGGCCGACGGTGACGTGGCTTTCGTCGATGAACACCAGGGCGTTGTCGGGCAGGTATTCGAACAAAGTCGGCGGCGGCTCGCCGGGCTTCCGGCCGGAGAAGTAGCGCGAATAGTTCTCGATGCCGGCGCAGGAGCCGGTGGCTTCCATCATTTCGAGATCGAACAGGGTTCGCTGCTCCAGCCGCTGCGCTTCGAGGAAGCGGCCAGCGCCGTTGAGCTCCTGCAGGCGGGCGGCGAGTTCCTTGCGGATCTCCTTGATGGCGCCGGTGAGGGTGGCGCGCGGCGTCACATAGTGGCTGTTGGCGAAGATGCGGATCGAGAGCAGGTCGGAGGATTTCTTGCCGGTCAGCGGATCGAACTCGGAGATCGACTCGATCTCGTTGCCGAACAGGGTGATGCGCCAGGCGGCATCCTCATAGTGGGCCGGGAACAGTTCCACCGTGTCGCCGCGCACCCGGAACGTGCCGCGGGTGAAGCCGGCATCGCCGCGCTTGTATTGCAGCTGGGCGAGCGAGCGCAGCAGCTGCTGCTGATCGACCTTCTGGCCCTTCCTGAGGTCGAAGGTCATGGCGGTGTAATCTTCCACCGAGCCGATACCGTAGATGCAGGAAACCGAGGCGACGATGATCACGTCGTCGCGTTCGAGCAGCGCACGCGTCGCCGAGTGGCGCATGCGGTCGATCTGCTCGTTGATGGTCGATTCCTTCTCGATATAGGTGTCGGTCCGCGGCACATAGGCCTCGGGCTGGTAATAGTCGTAGTAGGAGACGAAGTACTCGACGGCGTTGTCGGGGAAGAACGACTTCATCTCGCCATAGAGCTGGGCCGCCAGCGTCTTGTTGGGCGCGAGGATCAGCGCCGGGCGCTGGGTGCGCATGATGGTCTGCGCCGCGGTAAAAGTCTTGCCCGAGCCGGTGACGCCGAGCAGCACCTGGTCGGTCTCGCCGTTCTCGATGCCTTCCACCAGGTCGGCGATGGCGGTGGGCTGGTCGCCGCGCGGCTCATAGGCGGTCACCAGCTTGAACGGCACGCCGCCTTCGGATTTTTCGCGCGGGGCAGGGCGGTGGGGCTTCCACTCGGTGTTGCCCTCCACCTCCTTGCGGCCATGCAGGATGATATCCTCGAGGGCCTTCACCGTGGCCGAGATGCCAACCGTCTGCGCGCCGGCCAGCGACTGGCCGGGCATGTTCTTGGCCCTGACCTTCTTCTTCGAGGTTTCCAGCGCCTCGCGCAGCTGCTCCATCACCTCGGGGTCCTTCGCGGCCTGGCGCGAGATATCGCGGGCCGTCACTCGGCCCGATGGCAGATGGCCGAAGCCGGCCTGGTCGGATTCACCCATGCCGCCGAAATCCGGGCGGTCGACCGAGTTGGCCTTCGACTTCGGAGCCTTGAGCTGCATGCCGGTGGCAGCGGAGCGGGCGCTCTTTTTCTGCTTCTCCTGCGCCAGCGGGCCATCGGCCTTCCTGATCTGCGGGGTATCAAAATCGCCGCCGCGGACGGGTTGGGGCTTCAACGGCTGGATGCCGGTGCCGGCGGCTTCGGCGGCGCGGCGGGCGGCATTGTCGAGGGCGCGCTTGTTCTTCAGGCGCTCCTGCGGCAGCCGCTTGTTCATCTGCTCGGCTTCGGCCTTTTCGATCTCGCCGATGAAGTCGTCGATGGAGAAGTCGGAAACCGGCTTTTTCGGGGGCATGGCGGACTCTCGAGGGCGATTGAGGCTGCTTCAGCGGACACCATAGATGGGTGTGCTGCCAGAATCTGTCAGTGTTGTCGTGGTTCGACAGCAATATAGGGCGCGGCGAACGGAATGTGAACGGGGGATGCCAAAGGCACCGGCCGGCACCCTCCCCTTGACGGGGAGGTAAGCGGAGCTCGGTAGCGCCAGCGACCTGGCGAAGCTCGGAGGGGGGTGGTCACCTCTCCCTTGGGGGAGAGGTCGGCGCGCAGCGCCGGGTGAGGGGGCCTTGCCCGCGTTCGGTGGGTGCGGCAAGGCCCCCTCACCCTGACCCTCTCCCCCAGAGGGAGAGGGGACGCGGGGAGAGCGCCCTGCGGGACGCCGTTGGTGCTTTGGTCGCCGGACCTGGTGTTGCCGGCCGCAGGAACCGAGCCCGCTGCACACCCCCTCCGAGCGCCGCTAGCTCGCTGGCGCTCGCAAGCTCTGCTTGCCTCCCCCGTCAAGGGCAGGGCTATCGCATATGAACAGCCACCGGGCTCTCAGTGGTCCTCCACCGCGCAGCGGGGGAGGGGGACCAGCGAAGCTGGTGGAGGGGGCGGCCCCAAAAACCGGCGTATCCTGCCGCCCCCTCCACCGCCTTCGG
>NZ_DASZAW010000014.1:0-36584 GCF_035944845.1 Devosia sp.
CCCCTGCTCGAAGGCCGTACGCGACGCGCTCGCCCCGACCCTCGACGAGCAGAGCCAGGTGGCGCTCAACTTCGTCGCCAATCTCGGCCCGCTGCTTGGCGCCCTGCCCCCGTCCCCGCCGGCCGCCGCCGGCGAGATCGATGCTTCGCTGTTCCGCACGCTCGGGCAGGAAGTGGGCTTTGGCGCCAAGTCCCCGGAACAGGCCGGTCCCGAGCTCGTCAAGGGCGCGACCGACATCCTGAACCGCGCGGCCTGACGTCATGACCGCGCCCGCCGTGGAGGCCGGAGTCCCCCATGCTGGGGGCGCGGTGTACCAATCGTGGTGGTCGAGGGTGTGGCAGAACCACGCCCCCGGCTACCTCTTCCTGATCCCCTGGCTGATCGGCTTTCTCGGCCTGACCATCGGGCCGATCATCACCTCGTTCTACCTGAGCTTCACCGATTTCGACCTGTTGACGCCGCCCGAATGGGTAGGTGCGGCCAACTACATCCGCATGTTCACGGCGGATCCGAAATTCATCGCCTCGATGCAGGTGACGCTGACCTTCGTCCTCTTCTCGGTGCCGCTGAAGCTCGCCTTCGCGCTCGGCGTGGCGCTGCTGCTCAACCGCGGCATGCGCGGCCTGCCGCTCTATCGCGCCCTGTTCTACCTGCCGAGCCTGCTCGGCGCCTCGGTGGCGATCGCCATTCTCTGGCGCCAGCTGTTTGCCGGCGACGGGCTGGTCAACGATTTCCTCTCGGTGTTCGGCATCCAGGGGCCGAGCTGGATTTCCAACCCGCGCTATTCGCTGTGGACGCTGATCGTGTTGTCGATCTGGCAGTTCGGCTCGCCGATGATCATCTTCCTCGCCGGTCTGAGGCAGATTCCGCAGGACATGTACGAGGCCGCCAGCCTCGATGGCGCCAGCCGCTGGCGGCAGTTCTGGAAGATCACCCTGCCGCTGCTCACCCCGGTGGTGTTCTTCAACGCCATTATCCAGACCATCGAAGCGTTCAAGAGCTTCACCCCGGCCTTCATCATTTCGGCCGGCACCGGCAACCCGATCAACTCGACGCTGTTCTACACGCTCTACCTCTACCAGGAAGCGTTCGGCTTCTTCCGCATGGGCTACGCCTCGGCGCTGGCCTGGTTCCTGCTGCTGCTGGTCGCCGGCTTCACCGCCTTCTCGTTCCTCACCAGCAAATACTGGGTGCACTATGATGATTGAGGCACCCGCGAGCTTCGCTGGCAGAAGTGCTCCCCTCCCCTCAGAGGGGAGGGAAGCAGGTCTGAGCCGTCCGACCCTGGGAGCCGTCCGATGACCGTCACCGCCCCCGCCCCGCGCCTGACCGTTGTCACCGAAGCCTCGCCGGCCAGGTTGCTGCGCAAACGCATCCTCAGCGTCGTCGCCCATGTGGCGCTGATCGGCGCCTCGATCCTGATGCTTTATCCGCTGCTGTGGATGCTCTCGGCGAGCTTCCGGCCGGAGAACGAGATCTTTTCGGGCACGCTGATCCCCAGCGAGTGGAGCCTCGACAGCTATTTCCGCGGTTGGAACGGCCTGCGCATCAGCTTCGGCACCTTCTTCTGGAACTCGCTGGTGATCTCGATCACCTGCGTGGTGGGCAACCTGATCGCCTGCTCGATGGCGGCCTTCGCCTTCGCCCGGCTGCGCTTCAAGGGGCGCAACTTCTGGTTCGCCATGATGTTGATGACGCTGATGCTGCCCGGCCAGGTGACGCTGATCCCGCAATATGTGCTGTTCCGCGAACTGGGCTGGGTCAACACCATCCTGCCGCTGGTGGCGCCCAAGTTCCTCGCCGTCGATGCCTTCTTCGTCTTCCTGATGGTGCAGTTCTTCCGCGGCATCCCCCGCGAGCTCGATGAAGCCGCCATGATGGACGGCTGCTCGGCCTGGCGCATCTACTGGAAGGTGATGCTGCCGCTCTCCACCCCGGTGCTGGCGACCGCCGCCATCTTCACCTTCATCTGGACCTGGGACGATTTCTTCGCCCCGCTGATCTACCTCAACGAGATGAAGCAATACACCGTCATGCTGGGGCTCAGGACCTTCACCGACTCGACCGGCGAAAGCGACTTCGGCGGCCTGTTCGCCATGAGCGTGCTCAGCCTCGTGCCGATCTTCCTGTTCTTCCTGTTCTTCCAGCGCCTGCTGATCGAAGGGATCGCGACGACGGGGATGAAACGGTGAGGGGGTTCGCTTCGGTGGCGCTGACTGAGAGAGACGGCCCCCTCCCATCCTCCCCCATAAAGGGGGAGGTGCCCCACCGGTGCTATTGGCACGATCGAGCCACAACCTCGACTCTTCACCTCCCCCTTTATGGGGGAGGCCGGGAGGGGGCCGTCTGCCGCGGTTCCTTCACCCCATGAGCACCCACCGCGAGAAGGAGTTACGCGCGAATTCTACCGGGCCCGAGCGCCGTATGTGGCGGCTGCTGCACCCGTTTCGCGCGGCGGGACATCACTTCCGTCGACAAGAGCAGATCGGGCCCTACTACGTCGACTTTGCCTGCCACGCGGCGCGCTTGGTAATCGAGGTCGACGGCGAGACGCACGGCCACACCCAGCAAGCCGACGCCTTGCGCGATGAGTTCCTGCGCTACGAGGGTTATGCCGTCCTGCGCTTCACCAATGACGATGTGCTGCAGAACGAAGATGGCGTGTTCACCGTCGTGAGCTCCGCGCTTGCCGGAAAGACACCCACCCGCAGCCCGAGACGGCCCCCTCCCGGCCTCCCCCATGCAGGGGGAGGTGAAGATGCGGCTCCGCCGCAATCAGCTCAACCTCAGCAGTAGTGACCATGCCCATCAAATTCGCCGCCATCGGCCTCAACCATTCCCATATCTACGGCCAGGTGAACTGCCTGCTGCGCGAGGGGGCGGAGCTTGTGGCTTTCCATTCGCCCGAGGATGATCTCGCGGCGCAGTTCAGCGAGAAGTTCCCGCAGGCCAGACGCGTTGCCGACCAGCGCGCCATCCTCGAAGACCCATCCATCGCATTGGTGCTGACCGCCGCCATTCTCTCCGAGCGCGCCGCCATCTCCATTGCGGCGATGCAGCACGGCAAGGATGTGATGAGTGACAAGCCGGGGATGACCAGCCTCGAGCAACTGGCCGAAATCAAGCGCGTCCAGGCCGAGACCGGGCGGATCTATTCGGTCTGCTATTCCGAGCATTTCGAGACCCGCTCGACGGTGAAGGCGGGCGAGCTGGTCCAGGCCGGCGCCATCGGCCAGGTGATCAACACCGTCGGGCTCGGGCCGCACGCCATTCGCAACAACCAGCGACCGGACTGGTTCTTCGACCGCAAGCGCTATGGCGGCATTCTCTGCGATATCGGCAGCCACCAGTGCGAGCAGTTCCTGTTCTTTTCCGGCACCGACACCAATGCCGAAGTGGTGTCGGCATCGGTGAACAACCGCGGCAACCCGGGCAAGCCTGGGCTGCAGGATGTCGGCGACATGCACCTGAGGACGCCTGCCACCACCGGCTATGTGCGGGTGGATTGGTTCACGCCGGCAGGGCTGCCGACCTGGGGCGACGGACGGCTTACCATCCTCGGCACCGAGGGCTATATCGAGTGCCGCAAATACATCGATATCGCCGGGCGGCCGGGGACCGATCACCTGTTCCTCGTCGACAGGAACGGCACCCAGCACATCGACTGCTCCGGCCAGGACCTGCCCTATGGCCGGCAGCTGATCGCGGACGTGTTGAACCGCACCGAGACGGCGATGCCGCAGGTGCGCGCCTTCAAGGCGATGGAACTGGCGCTGACGGCGCAGAAAATGGCTGAGATCGGGACGGTTTGGCAGCAATGAGCAGGGTTTACACGGTCGCCGTGGTCGGCGGCGGCATCGGCAAGAGCCACATCGTCGAAGGCTACGAGACCAACAAGGATCGCTTCAAGGTCATCGCCATCTGCGATCTCGACCCAGCGCGGCGCAATGGCCTCGCTGACCAGTTCGGCGTCGAGCGGCGGGTCGAGAAGTTCGACGACCTCCTGGCAATGGACGATCTCGACATCATCGATGTCTGCACTCCGCCGATGGTGCACTACCCGATGGTCACGGCAGCGCTGAAGGCGGGCAAGCACGTGATCTGCGAAAAGCCGCTGGTCGGCTCGCTCGCCGAGGTCGACGAGATCATCGAGCTGGAAAAGGTGAGCCGCGGCAAGCTGATGCCGGTGTTCCAGTATCGCTACGGCAACGGCATCGAGCAGGTGAAACGCATCATCGAGGCGGGCATTGCCGGCAAGCCCTATGTCGGCACCGTCGAGACGCTGTGGCGGCGCGGACCGGACTATTACACCGTGCCCTGGCGCGGCAAATGGAAAACCGAGCTCGGCGGCGTGCTGATGACCCACGCCATCCACCCGCATGACATCTTCACCTACCTGATGGGCGAGCCGAAAAGCCTGTTCGGTCGGGTGGCGACGCGGGTCAATGCGATCGAGGTGGAAGACTGCATTTCGGCGTCGCTGGAGATGGAATCGGGGGCACTCGCGAGCTTCACCGCGACGCTCGGCTCGGCCGACGAGATCAGCCGGATCCGGCTGGCCTTCGAGCACGTCACCTTCGAGAGCGACCACGAGGCCTACAACCCCGGCAAGCTCCCCTGGAAAATCCTGCCGCGCAACGACGAGACCAAGGCCAGGATCGACGCCCTGCTCGCCGACTGGCAGGATGTGCCGTCGCGGTTCCAGACCCAGATGCGCCGCTTCTGGGATGCGCTCGAAGGGCTGGGGCCGATGCCGGTGACCTCAAGGGACTCGCGCCGGGCGCTCGAGATCGTCACGGCATTCTACCACTCGTCCGAAACGCACGAGGAAGTGCAGTTCCCGGTGACCGCGGGCCATCCGAAATACCGCAGTTGGCTGCCGGAGGGGTTTAGATGACCACACGCTCGACCCGGTGGCTGTGCCCCACCACCCCTGTCCCCTCCCCGCAAGCGGGAGGGAGACGCTCACACTGGCGTAGGTGTTTTGGTTCCCCTCCCACCTGCGGGACAGGGGTGGGGGTCAGCTCGCATCGGCCCATAGGGAGTATCTGAGATGTCCACCAGCGTTGTGCTGCAGCAGGTCGAGAAGCGCTATGGCGATGTGGAGGTGATCCACGGGATCGACCTCACCATCGAGCCGGGCGAATTCACTGTGTTCGTCGGCCCCTCCGGCTGCGGAAAATCCACGCTGCTGCGAATGATCGCCGGGCTGGAGCCGATCTCGGGCGGCAGCCTGTTGATCGACGGCGAACGGATGAACGAGGTGCCGGCGGCCAGGCGCGGCATCGCCATGGTGTTCCAGAGCTACGCGCTCTACCCGCACATGTCGGTCTACCAGAACCTCGCCTTCGGGCTGGAGACGGCGCGGGTGCCGAAGCCGGAAATCCAGCAGCGGGTGCAGAAGGCGGCGGAAATCCTCCGCATCGAGCCGCTGCTCAAACGCAAGCCGAAACAACTCTCGGGCGGCCAGCGCCAGCGCGTCGCCATCGGCCGGGCGATCGTGCGCGAGCCGCGGATTTTCCTGTTCGACGAGCCGCTGAGTAACCTCGATGCGGAGCTGCGCGTGCAGATGCGGGTGGAGATCGCCAAGCTCCACAACGACCTCGGCAACACCATGATCTATGTGACCCACGACCAGGTCGAGGCGATGACCATGGCCGACAAGATCGTCGTGCTGCAGGCCGGCATCATCGAGCAGGTCGGTGCGCCGCTCGAACTCTACAATCACCCGCGCAACCGCTTCGTGGCTGGTTTCATCGGCTCACCCAAGATGAACTTCCTCGAGGCCAAGGTGGAAAGCGCCGATGGCGCCGGGGCCAAGCTCCGCGCCGGCGGCAGCGAGATCGTGGTCGATCGCCAGGTCGGCGCCGGCGACGCGGTGACCTTCGGCGTTCGCCCCGAGCATATCGGCATCACCGAAGGCTCGGGTGTGCAACTGGCCAATGTGAAGGTCGACCTGGTCGAGCAACTGGGCGGCCAGACCATGGTGTACGCAACCACCGCCGATGGCCAGCCGATGACCATCGCAGTGGACGGGCAACGGCAGGTGGAACTGGGCTCGATGCTCACGGCCTATGTCGATCCGGCGCGCTACCACGTGTTCGCGCGGGATGGGCGGGCGATTTAGGGTGGCTGACTTAGAAAGACGGCCCCCTCCCATCCTCCCCCATGAAGGGGGAGGTGCCCCGCTGGTTCAACTGGCACGATCGCAGACAGAGCCCCGACTTTTCATCTCCCCCTTTATGGGGGAGGCCGGGAGGGGGTCGTCTGCCTGTGGATGCTCCCTGCTTCAACGCTCTTCGATGCTGACGATGAGGTGCTGACGAGCAGCCTCCTCTTCCAGCCAACGCGCCAGGCGCCGCCGGTTTGCCTGCTTGATCCCGGTGATTAGGAGCTCCGACGTAGCGAGATCGACCTCATCAAGGTCGATCTCACCCCACTCGTTGTCGCGCAGCCGGCGAAAGACATCCTCGCCAAAGTTGCGAAGTCGATGAGCCATCGACTCGGCTTCCTCACCAGGGCTCGCGGTAAACCTGATCAAGATGGTCTCAGGCATCCTCAGTCCTACTGCCCCGCCAGCAACTCCGCGTTCCCCCCGCTCGCCGTCGTATCGATGCATACGTGCCGTTCGGTGATCAGCCGCTCGGCATCCGACGGCCGGGTGACCAGCGGGATGATCATCCCCTCGCGGCGCGATAGCGCCTGGCGCCATGGCCTGAGATCCGCATCGGTGCCGAAATGCATGATGGCGTCGACGTTGAGCCCGGCTTCGATCGCGGCGGGGCTCAGCTTCTTGTCCAGCCCGCCGATCGGCTCGCCATTGGCGCCCAGTGCTTCGGCGATCTTGGTGGCCCCAGGGGCGACGACCAGCACGCCGTTGCCCTGCTCGAGGGCGAGCGTTGCCTGCTGCAATGCGCTCTGCGTATCGGGCCCGAGGCAGAGCACCACGCCGCGCGGCCAGGTAAAGAGCGTGTTGGATTCGCCGGTCGGGCCGGGCAGCAGCTCCTGCGCCGGCTCGATCCCTACCCGCTCGATGCCGATCTTCACCTGGTCGACCGCCGCGATGGCAAAGCCGATGGAAAGACCGGAAAGCGGGTTGACCCCGGTGGAGGGTTCGAACGCTTCGGCCGGGCGCCAGAAGCGCTTCAGGTAGTTCGGCCCGCCGGCCTTCGGGCCGGTGCCCGAAAGCCCCTCGCCGCCGAAGGGCTGTGAGCCGACCACCGCGCCGATCTGGTTGCGGTTGACATAGATATTGCCGGCCCGCACCCGGTCGGAGAGCTCCTCCACCCGCCCGTCGATGCGGGTATGGAGCCCGAAAGTCAGCCCGAAGCCCGAGGCGTTGATCGCGGCGACCACCGCGTCGAGCTCTTCGGCCCTGAAGGTCGCGACATGCAGGACGGGGCCGAAGATTTCTTCCTTCATCTCGGCAATGCCCGAGACTTTCAGCACCGTCGGGGCGACGAACGTCCCCTGCTCCGGTGCGCTCAGCTGGTGCAGCACCGCGCCGCGGGCGGCGAACTCGGCGATATAGGCGTCCATCTTCGCCTTGGCCTTGTGATCGATCACCGGGCCGATATCGGTCGCCAGATCCCAGGGGTCGCCGAGCTTCAGCTCGTCCATCGCGCCATAGAGCATTTCGAGCGTTCGCTCGGCCGCATCTTCCTGCACATAGAGGATGCGGAGCGCCGAGCAGCGCTGCCCGGCCGACTGGAAGGCCGAGGCGAGGATGTCGCGCACTGCCTGTTCCGGCAAGGCGGTGGAATCGACGATCATGGCGTTGAGCCCGCCGGTCTCGGCGATGAGCGCCGCGCCCGCCGCGAGGTTATCGGCCATCTTCACGTCGATCGCCTTGGCGGTCGCCAGCGAACCGGTGAAGCAGACCCCATCGATACGCGGGTCGGAGGTGAGCGCCGTGCCGACCACCGCGCCCGAACCCGGCACCAGTTGCACCACGTCCTCGGGAATGCCGGCCTGCACCATCAGCCGCACGGCGAGCGCCGCGATCAGCGGCGTGGTCTCGGCGGGCTTGGCCAGCACCGTGTTGCCGGCAACCAGGGCCGCGGCGATCTGGCCGGTGAAGATGGCGAGCGGGAAATTCCACGGCGAGATGCAGGTGAACACCCCGAGCGGCTGGCGCGGTTCGCTCGCCTCCGCCTCGGCGGCGTAATAGCGCAGGAAGTCCACTGCTTCGCGCACTTCGCTCACCGCATCGGTGAGGGTTTTTCCCGCCTCGCGGGCGCAAAGCGCAAAGAACTCGGCGGCATTGTCCTCGTAGAGATCGGCCACCTGCCTCAGCAGCAGGGCGCGTTCGGCCACCGGGCGCGCCGCCCAGCCGGGCGCTGCGTCGCGCGCTGTGGCAATCGCCAGTTCCAGCGTCTCCGGCCCTGCCCCGATGGCGTCGCCAACCGGCTCGCCGGTGGCGGGGCTGAGAAGCGAAAACTGCTCGCCCTGGCTGCCCGCGACCAGCGAGGCCGGCACGGCATGCCAACGCTTCTCGCTCGCCCGGAAGCGTTCGCGATCGGTGAGGAGGTACTGTACGGCCAACGGATCGGTGAGGTCGTGCCCCCTCGAGTTGCGGCGGCGCGGCGCAAACAGCTCGGCCGGCGCGCGCACCTTGGCCACGGCGCTCGCCACCGCCTCGAACGGATCCTGCACCACGGCGGCGGCCGGCACGTCGCGATCGGCGATCATGTTGACGAACGAGCCATTGGCGCCGTTCTCCAGCAGGCGGCGGACCAGGTACGCGAGCAGGTCCGCATGCCGCCCGACCGGCGCATAGATGCGGGTGCGGGTGTGCTGTTCGTCGTGCAGGATATCGTGCAGCCGCTCGCCCATGCCATGCAGGCGCTGGAACTCGAACGCGTCATTGGAAACGCCCTGGCGCTCGGCCAGCTCCAGCACCGCAGCGACGGTGTGGGCGTTGTGTGTGGCAAATTGCGGGTAGATCCGCTCGGTCTTCGACAACAGCCGCCTGGCGTTGGCGATGTAGCTGACATCGGTGGCGGGCTTCCTGGTGAACACCGGAAAGCCCGAGAGGCCCAGGACCTGGGCGCGCTTGATCTCGCTGTCCCAATAAGCGCCCTTCACCAGCCGCACCATGATGCGACGGTCCAACTGCTCGGCGAGGGCCTCGAGCCAGTCGATGACGTGGCTGGCGCGCTGCCCATAGGCCTGCACCACGACGCCGAACCCGTCCCAGCCGGCAAGTCGTTCGTCGGCCAGCACCGCGGCGATCACATCAAGGCTGAGATCGAGCCGGTCGGCCTCTTCGGCGTCGATGTTGAAGCCCATATTGGCGCCGCGCGCCATCATGGCGAGGGCGAGCGTCCGCTCCACCAGCTCTTCCATCACCCGCTCGCGCTTCATGAATTCGTAGCGCGGATGCAGCGCCGAAAGTTTCACCGACACGCCAGGGTTGTCGCGTACGCTGCCGGCAGTGGAGCGCGTGGCGAGCACCGCAATCGCTTCGGCATAGGCGGCGCGATAACGCTTGGCATCGACCTCGGTGCGGGCCGCTTCGCCCAGCATGTCATAGGAATAGGTGAAACCGTCGCGTTCGGCCTTGCGCGCAATGCGGGTCGCTTCCTCGATGTCGCGCCCCAGCACGAACTGCGACCCCAGGATCTTCATCGCCTGCATCACGGCCGAGCGGATCACCGGCTCGCCGATGCGCTGCACGAAAGTCTTGATGGTGCCGGCAATCCCCGCCCCGCCCTCGCGCAGCACCGAGCCGGTGAGCGTCAACGCCAGGGTGGAGACGTTGACCAGCGCCGAGTTGGCGCGGTCGAGATGCTCGGCCCAGCGCGACGGCGCGATCTTGTCTTCGATCAGTTCGTCGATGGTGTGGTTGTCGGGCACCCGCAGCAGCGCCTCGGCAAGGCACATCAGCGCGATGCCCTCGTCGGTCGACAGCGAATATTCGGCGAGGAAGGATTCGAGCATGCCGCTCGACTGTGCGGCACGCACCTTTTCCACCAGCGTCAGCGCCCGCTGCCCGATGGCAGCGCGGTCGGCATCGCTCAGCGCCGCATCGGCAGTGAGCCGCGCAATCGTCTGAGCCTCGTCGGCAAGGATGGCGGCCCGAATGCGGCCGCGGAGTTCGTTGAGATCGCCCATTTATGCCCCCGTGCCTGAACTGTGGCACGCGTCGCTGATTTGTGTGGGGAAAATGTGATGGCGGCAACAGGAATTTTAGGAGGACTAAAAGTCGCGCTTAAGGGACGCTAAACGATGGAGCGAGGCCGCAATTGGCTCGACCTTGTCCGCGTCTAATATGCCTCGCGTAAACGGGGGAAGCAGATGTTCGGCAGGTTGCTGGCAGCGCTGCGAGGCGAGCAGCATGGCTCGGTCTTCGAGGCGGTGATAGCGAAACGGCAGCGCTTCGGCATGGAACTATCGGCCACGCTCTACTGTTATGCCGGCCGCACCTACATCGTCACCTCGGTGATGACGGCGCCGGGTGAACTGATGGTCGAGACCGGCAACCCCTCGGTGCTGCCGGTTGCGACGATCGACGCCGCAATCGGCGAGGCCGCGCTGTGGCACTTGGCGCAGATGGTGAAGCGCCGGCCATCCACACAGCGCGAGCGCAAGCTCACCGACTGGACCGTCTACCAGTTGAGCGGCGCCAAATCGGTGCGCGCCTTCACCAGCGCGTCCATTTCAGTGATGCTCGAAACCACTCCCACAGGCATCGCCCTCTCGGCCCGCGGGGCCCACATCGTCGAGGGCGAGCCGTGGGCAACGACAACCGCACCGCTCGACCCCGCCGCGTTGGGCGTGGCAATCCGCCAGGTCATCGCAGACGCCGAGGCAAGCGTCGCCTAAACGTCCCGACCGGCCGGGTAGCTTCCCAAGCTGGAGGGCACGATGGACCAACGCCCTCACTCCAGCGGGTTGTCGCCCTTCCACCAGGTCTTGAACGGGTTGGACCAGAGGATCGACTGGATGGTTTCTTCGCTCACCCGCGGCAGGCTGGTGCCTTCGACCTGCTTATTGATGTTGATCAGCCCGTCCGCCGATTCCGCCACGCCCGCGAACGGGAAATCGGTGCCGAAGAAGATCTTGTCGGCGGTGCGGTACTCTTCGGCCAGCACCAGCATGTTGTAATACTGCCAGGGCCGGTAGAAGAGCGCCGACTGTTCCAGCCACACATTGGGTTGCTTGCGCGCCACGACGATCGCCTCGTCGTACCAGGGGTGCCCCATATGGGCGAGGATCATGGTGAGGTCGGGGTATTTGAGCGCCACCGGCTCGACATGGATGGCGCGACCCAGTTCCACCGGCGCATTGCGGGCATAGGTGGTGCCCATGTGCATGGTCAGCGGAATGTTGTGCTTCTGCAGGTATTCGTAGACCGGCTCGAGCCGCGGGTCGGAAAGGTGCACGCCGTTATAGATCGGGCCGAACTTCACGCCCTTGAGGCCCAGATCCTCGATGGCGTGGTGCAGCATGTCCATATAGTCGGGGCGGCGTGGGTCGCAATAAGCGAAGCCGACGAACTTGTCGGGGTATTTCTTCACTGCCGCGGCGGTCAGCTCGTCATTGCCCTCGACGCCGATGGCGTCGGCATAGCGCAGCGTGAAGATGATCGCCTTCTCGACGTCCGCCATCGCCTTGTAGAGCGAATCCGCATCGGACTGGTGGCTGAGCTCGCCCTTCCGCACCCGGCCATGCAGCGTCCAGTAGAGCGGCAGGATGTGCTCTTCGTTGTAGATGTTGACGTGGCAGTCGCAATAGGCACGAGCAGTCATTCAAATATCCTCCAGACAATGTATGCGCCGCTGATCCCGCGGCGTCGGCAGTGCAATGGGCGTGCCGTCAGAACGAGACCTTGGACGGCGGCGTGCCGCTGCCGCCGACGAGAAAGTCGAAATCGACGCCCTTGTCGGCCTGCTGCACGTGATCGATGAAGAGCCGGCCATAGCCGCGCTCATAGGCCGGTTCCGGCGGCACGAACGCTGCCTGGCGCCGGGCAAACTCCTCGGCAGAGATTTCGAGCTCCAGCTTCCGCTGCGCACAATCGAGCACGATGAAATCGCCGGTCTTCACCAGCGCCAGCGGTCCACCCAGCGCCGATTCCGGCGCTACATGCAGCACCACGGTGCCGAACGCCGTGCCGCTCATCCGCGCATCCGAAACCCGCACCATGTCGGTGACGCCCTGCTCCAGCAGCTTCTTGGGCAGCGCCATGGTGCCGGCTTCGGGCATGCCGGGGTAGCCGCGCGGGCCGACATTCTTCAGCACCAGGATGCTGTCAGCATCGACATCGAGATCTGGATCGTCGATGCGGGCGCGCAGATCCTCGGCGTTCTCGAACACCATGGCCCGGCCGCGATGCTGCATCAGCCGCGGCGAGGCGGCCGACGGCTTGATGATGGCGCCATTGGGGGCAAGGTTGCCCTTCAGCACCATCATGCCGCCCTGAGGCGTCAGCGGCTTGTCGAGCGGGCGGATCACCTCGTCGTTCCAGCATTGGGCATCCGCGATGCGCTCGCCGATGGTGCCGCCTTCCACCGCGACGGCATCGAGGTTGATGAGGTGCGAAATCCGCTGCATCACCACCGGCAGCCCGCCGGCATCGAAGAACTCTTCCATCAGGAAGCGCCCCGAGGGCTTCAAATCGACGATGGTCGGCACGTCGCGGCCGAGCGCATCCCAATCCTCGAGCTTGAAATCGACGCCCAGCCGCCCGGCGAGCGCGAGCAGGTGCACCACCGCATTGGTCGAACCGCCGATTGCGCCATTGACCTTCACCGCGTTCTCGAACGCTGCCCGGGTCAGGATTTTCGAGATGGTAATGCTCTGCCGTACCAGTTCGACGGCGCGCTTGCCCGATTGCTCGGCTAGCACGGCGCGCCGGCTGTCCGGCGCCGGGATCGAGCCGTTCATGGCAAAGCCGATCCCCATGGCCTCGCCCAGCGACGCCATGGTCGAGGCCGTGCCCATGGTCATGCACGAGCCGGCCGAACGGCTCATCGCCGCCTCGGCCGCATCGAGGTCGGCCTTCGAGATCTTGCCGGTCCGGTACTCCTCGTCGAGCTTGAAGATGTCGGTGCCCGAACCGAGCACCCGGCCGCGGAAGCGGGCGTTGAGCATCGGCCCGCCCGACACCAGCACGGCGGGCACATCACAGCTCGCCGCCCCCATCAGCACCGCCGGCGTGGTCTTGTCGCAGCCGGCCAGCAGCACCACCCCGTCGATCGGGTTGGCGCGGATGGTTTCCTCGACATCCATGGCCACGAGGTTGCGGAACATCATGGTGGTCGGCCGCATCAGCGGCTCGCCGAGGCTGGTCACCGGGAACTCCAGCGGAAAACCGCCCGCCATCAGCACGCCGCGCTTCACGTGTTCGGCGAGTTCGCGCAGGTGCCGGTTGCAGTTGGTCAGTTCCGACCAGGTATTGCAGATGCCGATCACCGGCCGGCCATCGAGCAACTCGGGCGAGAACCCCTGGCTCTTCATCCAGCTGCGCGGCACGAAGCCATATTTGCCGGCCCGCGCAAACCATTCGGCGCTGCGATAGGCGCGTGGCTCGCCGGGCTTGGCGGCATTGGCTGGGGTGGTCTCAATGCTCATTTTCGACACGTATCCGTGCGGCTGTTTTGCCGTTGCGCAATGTAACGTTACATGGACAAACGACGTCAAGGGGCATTGTGTGGGGTACGACGATTGGGGGAGAGGGCGGGCGCACCGGTCTCTCTGCAATCCTCCCCCGCGGGGCGGGGGAGGGGGACCGCCGAAGGCGGTGGAGGGGGCGGCAAAACCCACAGTCGACTCTTGCTTCCCCCTCCAGCAGCTTCGCTGGTCCCCCTCCCCCGCCCCGCGGGGGAGGATTACCGCACCGCCGGTGCCTCTAGACCCGCGAAACCCGCCGCACCAGATCCTCCCGCTCGAACACCTCCGGCCTGAGCTCCGTCCCCAACCCCGGTCCGTCCATCGGATAGACGTAGCCCCCTTCGATGCGCGGCGTCGCCGTCACCAGGTCCTTGTACCAGCCATTGTAATAGGCCCTGACGCTCTCCTGGATCAGCGTGTTGGGCTGGCTGAACGAGGCATGGACGCCCGCGGCGAACGCCACAGGGCCGACGCAGTCATGCGCCGCGAACGGGCGGTGGTAGGTGTCGGCCAGCGCGGCGATCTTCCGTGCCTCGGTGAGCCCGCCGCACCAGCCGATATCGACCATCACCACGTGCGTCGCGTCGCGATCGAGCAGGTCCTTGTAGGGAAAGCGCGTCGCCAGCACTTCGCTGGCGCACACCGAAATCGGGGTCGAGCGGGCGAACTCGGCCAGCGCCTGCGGCGAATTCATGCGGATCGGATCCTCGAACCAGGTCGGCTGGTAGGGCTCCAGCGCCCGCGCGATCTGCTTGGCGGTCGGCAGGTTCCACAGGCTATGCAGCTCCACCATGATCTCGATACGATCGCCCACGGTCTTGCGGATCTTGTCGAACGGCTCGAGCGCCAGCTTCAACTGCTCGGTGGTGATGTAGCGGCCGTCATTCTCCATCGCCGGCGGATCGAACGGCCAGATCTTCATCGCCGTGATCCCCGACGCCAGGAGGTCCTCGGCCAGTTCGCCCGCCCGCTGCATGAAACCGTCGAGATCGGCATAGCGGGCATCGCCCTGCCCCGAGGCCCAGTTGTCCACCGGCCGGAAGTTGCGCGCCTGCGCATAACGCGGGTTGGCGCAGGTATTGTAGATGCGCAGCCGCTCGTGGCTCACGCCCCCCAGCATCTGGTGTACCGGCTGGTTGCAGGCCTTGCCGAACAGGTCCCACAGCGCAATGTCGGCCGCCGACGCGGCGCGCATCTCGGCGCCCGACGACGAGAACCCGAGCGCCGCATAGACCATCTCGCGGTTGATCGCCTCGATGGCGAGGGGGTCGCGGCCGAGCAGCTTGTGCGCCAGCACCTCGTGCACATGCGCCGTCACCGAGCCCGGCCCGAAGAACGTCTCCCCCAGCCCGACCAGGCCGGCATCAGTATGCACCCGCACCCAGATGACGTTCGAGAACTCCTCGGTATAGAGCGTCTCGACCTCGGTTATCCGCATTCCTGTTCCCTCCCTGGTGCGCCGAGAAGCCGGTCAGCCGGCCCTTCCCGACGAAAATTCCCACACCCTCTTGACGATCCCGCCTGAAGCTGACTGAATACCTTTAACGATACATGTCGACCACGATACAGGTCAGGATCGGAAACGCAAGTCGTTGAGGCGATGCGCGTTCCACCCCTTCAGCGAAGGGGGCCGGTCCTCGCGTTGACGCACGTCTATTTTCAGGAGGGACTGATAATGGGTAACAGGAAGCATCTTCTCTTCAGCTCGGCACTGACGCTGGGCCTTTTCGCCAGTTTCGGCGCGATGGCAGAGGAGCGGTTCAGCTGCCCGCAGCAGGGCGGCGACCTGGTGGTCGGGCTCGAAGCCGCGGCCGGCACGCTCGACCAGCAGACGGCCACCTCGTCGGCGACGCGCAACATCGCCATGAACATCTTCGAAGCGCTGATCATCCGCGACGAGAACATGCGGCCCGTGCCCGATCTCGCGGATGCGATCGAGACCAGCGCCGACGGGCTGAACTACACCTTCAAGCTGCGCCAGGGGGTGAAGTTCCACAACGGCAAGCCGATGACCTCAGCCGATGTCGTCGCCTCGTTCGATCGCTACAAGACGGTCGGCGTCAGCCGCTCGATCCTCGAAGCGGTGGCCGGCTGGTCGGCCCCCGACGATGCGACCTTCGTCATCACGCTCAAGGCGCCGCAGCCGAACTTCCTCGAGAACCTCTCCTCGTCGACTGCTCCCGTCGTCATCATGCCGGCGGAAGAAGCCGGCAAAGCGGCGGGGCAGATCGATGTCATCGGCACCGGCCCGTTCAAGCTCGGCGAGTTCGTGCCCGACAGCCATGTCCGGCTCGACCGCTACGCCGACTACACCCCGGGCACGACGTTGAGCGGGCTCAGCGGTTTTGCCGGCTACAAGCAGGCCTGCGTCGATACCGTCACCTTCCGCATGCTCACCGAAACCGCCGCCCGCATGGCGGCGCTCGAAACCGGCGAAGTCCACATCGTCGAATCGGTGCCGGCGATCTCGATGGATCGCCTCGCCGCGGTCGAAGGGGTCAAGCTGCTGACGCTCGAGGCCTATGGGCTCAATATCGGTTACCCGAACTGGTCGGCGCCGCCCACCGACAACCTCAAGGTGCGGCAGGCGATGCTCGCGGCGCTCAACATGGATGAGATCATGGAGGCGTCGACCGACGGCGTCTACAAGCTCAACCCGAGCCTGCAATTCCCCGGCACCGCCTATTTCTCCGAAGCCGGCGGCGAGCTCTACAACCAGGCCAATATCGAAAAGGCCAAGGCGCTGCTGGCCGAGGCCGGCTACAACAACGAGCCGGTCGTCTTGCTGACCACCCAGCAGATCACCACCATGTACAACACCGCGCTGGTGATGCAGGCGCAGTTGCAGGCTGCCGGCTTCAATGCCGAACTGAAGGTGTTCGACTGGCCGACCGCACTCGCCACCAGCGAGAAGGAAACCACCGGCTGGAACTTCTTTTTCACCCACTGGACCGGCTCGGCCGCCCAGGGTGGCGCGACGACGCTGCGCAACCTCGCGGCGCCGGCCAACATCTACAAGCCAGAGGACCCGGCGGGTGACCCCGACTACAACGCCGCGTTCCAGCGCGTACAGGGTGGCGCCACCATCGAGGAGCGGGCCGCCGGCTTCGCCGATGCACAGAAGGTGGTGTTCGAGCACGTACTCGCCATCCCGTTCGGCGTGATGTCGAACGTCCAGGGCACCCGCTCGAACGTGAAGGGCTTCACCCCGTTCTACAACACGCGGGTCTCGAACGTCTGGCTCGAGAACTGATCGGTTGGGGGCGGGTGGTTCACCCGTCCCCCTCCACCGGCCTCTCCGTGATCCTCCCCCGCGTGGCGGGGGAGGATCAGGAGAGGCCGGCGGCTTATTCTTATCCGAGGGCCTGCCCCAGATGTTCGGCTACATCATCTCCCGCCTGCTGCAGGCGATCCCGATCCTGATCCTCGTCAGCCTGATCGCCTTCGGCATCATCTACCTGATCCCCGGCGATGCGGCCGTTGTGATCGGCGGGCCATCCGCCACCCCCGAGGAACTCGCCCAGATCCGGCAGAATCTTGGCCTCGACCAGCCGCTGTATATCCAGATCCTCACCTTCTACATCCACCTGTTCCAGGGCGATCTCGGCCGTTCGCTGACCCTCGGCATTCCGGTGGTCGATGCGCTGCTCGCCCGCTCGCCCATCACCATCGGCATCGCCATCTATTCGCTCGTCCTCACCATCCTGATCGGGCTCGGCACCGGCATGCTGGCGGCGCTCAACCACAATCGCTGGATCGACCAGGCAGCCACCCTCTTCGCGCTGCTCGGCGTATCACTGCCCAATTTCTGGCTGGCGCTGGTGATGATCGTGCTGTTCTCGGTGCATCTCGGCTGGCTGCCCACCGGCGGCTATGTGCCGTTCACCACCGATCCCGTAGGCTGGCTGCGCTCGGCCACCCTTCCCGCCGTGGCGCTCGCCCTGATGCAGGCGGGGCTCCTGACGCGCATCACCCGCTCCACCATGCTCGAAGTCTTGAACCAGGATTATATCCGCACCGCCCGCGCCAAGGGACTGCCGGAATGGATCGTGGTCGGCCGGCACGCCCTCGCCAATGTCATGATGCCGATCGTCACCATGATCGGCCTCGTGCTCTCGGTGCTGCTCTCGGGCTCGATCGTCATCGAAACCATCTTCGGCGTTCCGGGGATCGGCTCGCTCCTCGGCAGCGCCATCTCCAATCGCGACTATCCGATGATCCAGGGCGGCCTGCTGTTCGTCACCACCGCCCTGCTGCTGCTCAACATCGTGATCGACCTGCTCTACACCAGCCTCGATCCCCGAATCCGGGTCCGGGGGCGCTGAGATGACCGACATCATCCACGAACCGTCGCGGCTGGCGCTCGCCCTCGATACCACTCGCTACTGGCTCAGGCGCCTCGCCGCCAACAAGTCGTTCCTCCTCGGCGCCATCCTCTTCGGCAGCATCTGCCTCGTTACCGTGCTGGCTCCGCTGATCACCAGCGTCGACCCCAACGCGCTGTCGGTCCGCAACCGTTTCAAGCCGCCATCCGAGGTCTATCTGTTCGGCACCGACAATCTCGGCCGCGACATGCTTTCCCGCGTGCTCAACGGCGCCCGGCTCAGCCTCGGCATCGGCTTTGCCGTGGTGATCCTCAATGCGGTGTTCGGCGTGCTGCTCGGCGCCATTGCCGGCTATTATCGCCGGCTCGACGACCTCTTGATGCGCATCGCCGACGCGCTGATGGCCTTCCCCGCCGTGCTGCTCGCCATCGGCATCGCCGCGGCGCTCGGGCCCTCGGCGGCGACCGCCATCATCGCCCTCGCCGTGGTCTATATCCCACGCACCGCCCGCGTCGTCCGCGCTTCGATCCTCGTCGCACGCGAACTCGATTACGTGCAGGCAGCGCGGGCGGCAGGCGCCCGCGACGGGCGGATTCTCTGGCACCACATCATGCCCAACTGCATGGCGCCGCTGATCGTGCAGCTGAGCTTCGTCTTCGCCTATGCCGTGCTGTCGGAAGCGGTGCTGAGCTTTCTCGGCCTCAGCGCCCCGCCCACCGTGCCGAGCTGGGGCGTCTTGATCGCCGAAGGCCGCACCTATCTGCGCGAAGCGGCCTGGCTCACCGTCATCCCCGGCATCGCCATCGCCACCACCGTGCTCGGCCTCAACCTGCTCGGCGACGGCCTGCGCGATGTGCTCGACCCGCGGATGAAAGTAGAACAATGACCGCAGCCCCCCTGCTCAGCGTCCGCGACCTGACCGTGTCGTTCAACAGCCGCTTCACCGCGGTACGCGAAGCCAGTTTCGATATCCATCCCGGCGAGCTGGTCGGCGTCGTCGGCGAAAGCGGCTCGGGCAAGAGCGTCAGTGCGCTGGCCGTGATGGGCCTGCTGCCCCCCACCGCCAGCGTCACCGGCTCCATCCACTTCGAGGGTCGCAACCTCCTCGCCCTGCCCCGCCGCGAACTGCGCAAGCTCCGCGGCCGCGATATCGGCATCATCTTCCAGGAGCCGATGACCTCGCTGAACCCGGTCTTCACCATCGGCGACCAGATCGCCGAGGCGATCCGCGTGCATTCGCCGATGAGCAAGAAGGCGGCCTGGGACCGCGCCACCGAGCTGCTCGAAAAGGTCGGCGTGCCGGCTCCGCGCCGGCGCTTGCTCGATTACCCGCACCAGCTCTCGGGCGGCCTCCGGCAGCGCGTGATGATTGCCATCGCCCTGTCGTCGTCGCCAAAACTGCTGATCGCCGACGAGCCGACCACCGCGCTCGACGTCACCATCCAGGCGCAATTGCTCGACCTGTTGAACCAGCTGCGGCAGGATTTCGGCACCGCCATCCTGCTGATCACCCACAATATGGGCGTCATGGCCGAGGTCGCCGACCGCGTCGTGGTGATGTATGCGAGCCGCATCGTCGAACAGGCGGGGATCTTCGACCTGTTCGACCGGCCGCAGCACCCCTACACCTCGGGCCTCCTCGGCAGCACCCCGGAGCTGGACGGCGAGGCGCGCCGCCTCCGCACCATTGCCGGCGCCATGCCCAACCCGGCCGAGCTGCCGCCCGGCTGCCTGTTTGCGCCGCGCTGCCCCAAGGCGATCGCCGCCTGCCTCGACCTGCAGCCGCCGCTCCTCCCGATCACTCCCCTCCAGAGCGCCGCCTGCATCCGGGCGCCAGGGCTCATCTCGGAGGGCGCGCGATGACCACTCCCCTGCTGTCGGTCGAGGGCCTCTCCAAGGAGTTTCCGGTGGCCGGCGACAACTGGCTCGCCCCCAGACAAACCTTGCGGGCGGTGCAATCGGTATCGTTCAAACTCGGCAGCCGCCAGACCCTAGGCCTCGTCGGCGAGAGCGGCTGCGGCAAATCCACCACCGGCCGGCTGATCCTGCAATTGATCGAGCCGACAGCCGGCAGCGTGCGCTTCAACGGCCGCGACCTCGCGACGATGCCCAAAGAAGAGCTGCGGCAGCTGCGCAGCTCCATGCAGATCATCTTCCAGGATCCGCAGGCCTCGCTCAATCCGCGCCACCGGGTCGAGGACCTGATCCTCGAGCCGCTTTACGCCCAGGGCGAAAAGCCCGGCGCCAAACTCAGCAACTATGCCGGCGAGCTGCTCGACAAGGTCGGCCTGTCGCGCCGGCACCTGAGCCGCTTCTCGCACGAGTTCTCCGGCGGCCAGCGCCAGCGCATCGGCATCGCCCGCGCCATTGCTTCGAAACCGCAGCTGATCGTCTGCGACGAGGCGGTGTCGGCGCTCGATGTCTCGGTGCAGGCGCAGGTCATCAACCTCTTGCAGGATCTGCAGGACGAGCTGGGGCTGAGCTACCTGTTCATCGGCCACGACCTCGCCGTGGTGCGCCACATCGCCGATACCATGGCCATCATGTATCTGGGCCGCATCGTCGAAATGGCGCCCAAGCGCGAGTTCTACAGCCGCCCGCTCCACCCCTACGCCCAGGCGCTGCTCGGCTCGGTGCCCGTGTCGCATCCGAGCAAGCGCCACGCCCGCAAGCGCCTCGAAGGCGAGATCCCGAGCCCGCTCAACCCGCCCTCCGGCTGCCACTTCCACCCGCGCTGCAGGTTCGCCCGCGACATCTGCAAGGTGCAGGTGCCCGAGCTGCGCAGCATCAGTGCCACGCGGCAGGCGGCGTGCCATTTCGCCGAAGAGATCGCTGAATCTGCGTCTGCCTCTCCTTGATCTTTCCCCGCGGGGGGGATCACCGCGCCGCCGGTGACGCCGAGTGCACGCCTGTCTGCCTCCTCAGCGACCCGGCCCTGCCCGGATGATCAGCTTGCGACCCACCTTGGAGGCGTGAACTATCGCCCGGTGCAGCGGACCGGAGGGGACTCAATGACGCCACCAGCAGACGTGCCGACACTCAGCCAATGGGCCGGCGGCAGGGACCGTATCGCAGCGCTGACGGCCCGGTTCTATGACAAGGTTCCGGCCGATCCCGTGCTCGGCCCGGTCTTCGCCAACATGGACCCAAAGCACGCCGCCCATGTCGCGAGCTTCATCGCCGAGGTGTTCGGCGGTGGCACGCCCTATACCGATCACGGCGACTCGCATGGCAGCATGGTCGCCCGCCATCTCGGTCGCTCCCTGACCGAAGTGCAGCGTAAGCGCTGGATCGAACTCATGCTCGACACTGCCGACGAGGTCGGTCTGCCTGCCGACCCGGAGTTCCGGGCCGCCTTCGTCGGCTATCTCGAGTGGGGAAGCCGGATCGCCGTGCTCAACTCGCAGCCGGGCGTGGCGGCGCCCAAGGGCAATCCGCCTATGCCGGTCTGGGGCTGGGGTCCGCCGGGCGGACCGTATCAGGGGTAGGCGCCGGCGGGCACGAGCGGCGCGTGTGGCCTCCCCCACCCAGCTCCGCCACGGCTTCGCCTAGCTGCGCTACCCTCCCCACAAGGGGGAGGGAGACGACAGATCCGAAGCTAACAGTCGGGTCTCCCTCCCCTTGATGGGGAGGGCAGCGGAGCTTGTCCGCGTAGCGGGCTTAGCGGAGCTGGGTGGGGTGGGGCAGCGAGCGCCTGCCCTCAAAACTCCTCATGCGTGCGCGGATCGCCGTCGAACAGCCGCCCATCCGGGCGCGACAGCGCGTTGATCGCGGCCATATCGGCCTCATCCAGCGCAAAACCGGCGAGCTCGAGGTTCTCCCTCCGCCGCGACGGCGTGGCGGATTTGGGGATCGGCAGCACGCCCATTTGCAGGTGCCAGCGCAGCACCACCTGGGCCGGGGTGCGGTTGTGCTTGCTTGCCGCGGCGACCACGGCCGGCTCGGCCAGCAGCCCCGTGCCCTTGCCGATCGGCGTCCAGGCCTCGGTGAGAATGCCGCGTGCCTTGTCGGCGGCGCGCTGCTCTGACTGGTTGAAATAGGGATGCAACTCGATCTGGTTGACGCTCGGCGCAACGCCGGTCTTTGCGATCAACTGGTCGAGATGTTCGGGCAAGAAGTTCGAGACCCCGATCGAGCGGACGAGACCGCGCTCGCGCGCTTCGATCATCCCCTCCCAGGCTTCGACGAACAGCTGCTGGCTCGGGTTGGGCCAGTGGATCAGGTAGAGGTCGAGATAGTCGAGACCCGAGCGCAGCAGCGATTCCTCGATCGCCCAGGTGACATTGGGCTTCTTGTGGTGCCGGCCGGGAAGCTTCGAGGTGACGCGGATCTGCTCCCGCGGCACGCCGGACATCCGCACCGCTTTGCCGACGGCGCCCTCGTTCTCGTAGTTCACGGCGGAATCGAGCAGCCGGTAGCCCTCGCGCAGCGCTTCGGCCATGCCCTCGGCGCCGGGGATGCCACGCAGCGCATAGGTGCCGAGCCCGACTGCCGGAAGCGTCGTGCCATCGTTGAGGGTGTGATCGGGCAATGCGGGCATAAAACTCTCCTCCAGAGTGAGATCAGGAAAGGTTGCAGACCTTTTCGGTCCGATCTCACGACAAAACAAAGACTTGGAGCAGGAAGGCGATTCAAAGAAGCAACCCTGCTCTGGTATGGTAGCGCATAAGAGAGGACTGGGCGCGATAACGCCATCCCCAAAAAGGCGTGTTGCGCTTGCGAACGGGCGCGCCGGCAACCAGACTCTGCCGATGACCAGACCTGATTCACTGAGCTTGGCTGCTGCGCTCGCCTTTGTGCTGCTTGGCGCCGTCCCCGTTGCGGCCGCCACCGACCCGATCTGCAAGCCGACCGAGTTCGAAGGCGCCCGCTACACCGTGTGCCACACCACTCCGGCAGCGCTGGAACTGCACTGGCGCAATGGCGAAGACCGACCCTATCGCAGTTTCGGCGCCCTGGCTGACGCTCTGCAAGCCGAAGGCCGGCCACTGCGCTTTGCCATCAATGCCGGCATGTACGACACCGATTTCCGCCCCATCGGCCTTTATGTCGAGGAGGGACAGCGGCGGGTGAAGCTCAACACGGCCGAACCGGCGGCCGGCAAGAAGCCGATTCCCAACTTCTACAAGAAGCCTAACGGGGTGTTCTTCATCACCGGTGACACCGCGAGCATCGTCCCCACCGAGGCTTATCTCGCCACCGCCCCGGAACCCCGGCTCGCCACCCAGTCCGGTCCGTTACTGGTGATATCGGGGAAACTCCACCCGGCGCTGATCCCCAACTCCACCGACCGCACCCGCCGCAGCGGCGTCGGCGTGTGCGACCAGGGCGAGGTGATCTTCGCCATTTCCGATGCCGGAGTGAACTTCCACGAGTTCGCCCGCCTGTTCCGCGATCAGCTCGGTTGCGCCAATGCGCTGTTCCTCGATGGCGGGCGCGGGGTCGGGCTATACGATCCGGCGCTGGGGCGGAACGATATCTCGTGGCACGGCGGCTTTGGGCCGATACTGGCGGTGGCGGGGGAGTAGCTCCCGTCTTACCTCGCAGCCGGAGCGGGCTGACCCCCACCCCTGTCCCCTCCCCCTAAGAAAGGGGAGGGAGACCCTCACGCTGAAATCGAGGCTGGCGTCTCCCTCCCCCTGTTTGAGGGGGAGGGGACAGGGGTGGGGGTCAGCCCGCACCGGCGATGCAATTGCTCTCTGGGAAGCCCCCTGCCCTAAGTCGCCTTCCCCACCGCCGCCGCGGCATGATCTTCCGCATTCTCCGGCAGATCATCGAAGCTCGAATAGTTCATGGTGTAGAGCTTCGAATAGAGCCCCTGCTTTTCCATCAGCTGCTCGTGGTTGCCGCTCTCCAGGAGCTCGCCGTTCTGCAACACGATGATCCGGTCGGCGCCGCGGATGGTGGCGAGGCGGTGGGCGATGACGAGGCCGGTGCGGCCTTCCAACAGCCGCTTCAGCGCCTTCTGGATCAGCATTTCGGTATAGCTGTCGATATTGGCCGTCGCCTCGTCGAGGACGAGGATCTTGGCGTCGGCCACCAGGGCGCGGGCAAAGCTGATCAGCTGCCTTTGGCCCAGCGACAGGTTGCCGCCGCGCTGCTCGAGCTTGGTGTCGTAGCCATCGGCCAGCGACATGATGAAATCATGCGCGCCCACGGCCTTGGCCGCCTCGATCACCTGCTCGCGAGTGGCCTCTTCCTTGTTGTAGCGGATGTTCTCGATCACCGAGCCGGTGAACAGGAACGGCTCCTGCAGCACCATCGCCACCTGCTGGCCGAGCGAATCCTGGGTGACGTCGCGCACATCGTACCCGCCCACGGTCACCGAGCCGTCCCACACGTCGTAGAAGCGGTGCACCAGCGACATGCAGCTCGATTTGCCCGAGCCGGTGGGGCCGACAATGGCAACCGTCTCGCCCGGGTTGACCCTGAAGCTGACATTCTTCAGCACCGGCAGGCCCTTGCGGTAGCCGAAGGTGACATCCTTGAACTCGACCGAACCATCCATCTGCGCGGTCAACGGGAAGGCATCGGGCTTGTCCTCGATGCTGACCGGCACGTCGAGCACTTCGACGATGCGGGTGCCCGACGACATGGCGCGCTGGAACACCGAATACTGCATGGTGAGCGAGCGGATCGGATCGAAAAAGCGCTGGATGTAGAACAGGAACGCCACCATGACGCCGACATCGAGCTCGCGCCCCAGCACCATCTGGCCGCCGACCACGATGACCGAGGCCATGGAAATGCCGGTGAGCGTGTCGACGATCGGCACCATCACCTGGGCGAACTTGGCGGCGCGCAGGTGCGCCTTGAGATTGGCGCGGGCCTTTTCCTCGTAGAGATCGAAATTGACCTGCTGCCGATCGAGGCTCTGCACCGTGCGCACGCCGTTGATGCCTTCGGCCAGCGCGCCGTTGGCCGACGAGTTGGTGTGGTGCGCCGCCATGAAGCTGACCTTGGCCGGCGGCAGCCAGAACAGCCGCACGATGAACAGGATCGGCATGGTCGCCATGGTGATCAGCCCGAGCATCGGGTCGAGCCACAGCAGCACCCCGACAATGCCGAACAGGAGGACGATATCGCCGACCGAAAGCACCGAGGTTTCAAGGAACTCCTGCATGGAGTTGACGTCGCCCATCAGGCGCGACATCAGCCGGCCGACCTCGGTCTTGTCCATCCAGCCGAGCGACACCCGCTGCAGGTGCGCAAACATGGCGCGGCGCATATCGAACAGCACGTTCTCGGCGGCCTTGCCGACCACGGTTTCCTGGATCCACGACGAGGCGAAGTTGATGAAGATCAGCCCCGCGAACGCCACGATGCACCAGAGGAGGATCGAGCGCCCACCGCCGCCGGCCGCCATGCCGTTGTCGATGGCGTAGCGGATCACCAGCGGGAAGGCGAGCGAGGTGAAGGTGAACACCAGCACCGCCGCCACCGACAGGTAGATCTGGCCGCGATAGGGTTTCACGAAGGCCCAGATGCGACGGACGATTTTCGGATCGTACGCCTTGCCGAACACCTCTTCCTCGCGGTCGAGGCTCGAGCCGACCACGGCGCGGGGCGGGCGGCGGTTGCGGTCTTCGCTGTCGTCTTCGGTATTGAGCGTTGCCTCGGTCATTCGGCAGCCTCCAACTGGTCGTCGCCAGGCTTCACCTGGAGGTCGTAAAGGGCGCGGTAGCGGCCGCCGAGCGCCAGGAGCTCCTCGTGCGTGCCGCGCTCGACGATCTGGCCTTCGTCGATGAAGAGGATCTGGTTGGCATGCATGAGCGACGAAAGCCGGTGCGAGATGATCAGAGTCACCCGGTCCTTGGCGAAGCGCTTCATTGCCGTGCGGATGCGCTGCTCGGTGCCGGCATCGACCGCCGCGGTCGAGTCGTCGAACACCATCACCGCGGGCCGGAGCATCAGCGAGCGCGCAATGTTCAGCCGCTGGCGCTGGCCGCCCGACAGCGACACGCCGCGCTCGCCCACGATGGTCTCGTAACCGGTGGGGAGCCCGATGATGTAGTTGTGGAGCTGCGCATATTCCGAGGCGCTGGCGATGCGCGGCCCCTTCGCCCACGGATCGCCATAGGCGATGTTGTTCTCGATATTGGTGGTGAACAGGAACGAGTCCTGCTGCACCACCGCCACCGCCTGGCGGAGGCTCGCGAGGGTCAGCGCCCGCACGTCCTGCCCGTCGATGGTCACCCGGCCGCCTGTCACATCGTAAAAGCGCGGGATCAGGTGGGCGATGGTCGATTTGCCCGAGCCGGGCTTGCCGACGATACCGATGGTCTCGCCCTTTCTGCCCTCGAACGAGATGCCCTGGAGCACCGGACGGAACGGCGCCGAGGGATAGGCAAAATCGACATTCTCGAACTTCAGCGTGCCCTCGGAAAGCTTCAGCGGCTTGGCGCCCGGCTCGTCCTTGATTTCGATTTCGAGGTCGAGGAAGGCGAACAGCCGGTTGCCGCAGGTCGAGGCGCGGGCCACCGAGTTGACCAGGAGGCCCAGCTGACGCACCGGCATCTGCAGGATCGTCATGAAGGTGAGGAAAGAGGCCAGCGTTCCAACGGTCATTTCGCCGGCGATCACCCGCTCGCCGCCGTACCACAGCACCAGCGCCATCGAAGCGAAAAAGCTGATGTTCATGATCGAGGTGGAGTTGACCCGGATGTTGACGCGCTTGTGCGTCAGCTTGAGCGCCCGGTCGGAGGCCTCGTTGTATTTCTTCATCTCGTGCTGCGCGCCGGCGAAGGCCCGCACCACGCGGATGCCGCCGAGGTTTTCTTCCATGACGCGGCTCAGGTCCTGCAGCCGCTCCTGCAGCGTCAGCCAGGTGGCGCGGAGCTTCAGTTGCGTGAGCGAGGAGTTGACCGCGACGAACGGCGCAAAGCTGAGGGCCAGGAGGCCCAGGATCCAGTCGGTCGAGATCAGCATATAGGCGCCGACCCCGATCAGCGTGCCGAGCAGCACGATGCGCAACAGGCCCGTGGCAAAGAACATGCGCACGCCCTCGAGATCGAGCATGCCGACGGTGATCAGGTCACCGGTATGCACCTTGTCGTGGTAGGAAAAGCTGAGCCGCTGGATCTTCTCGTACACTGCGAGGCGCAGCTCATAGGCCGTGTGATGGCCCACCGCTTCGCCGAAATAGTTCATCGACATCGTGAACAGGCCGCGCAGGATCGACACCACGAGGAGGATCAGCGCGATGGTCCACAGCGCCTCTACCGCCCCGGCCCCACCATCCAGCACGCCCTCGGCCCGATCGACGGCCTGCCCCAGCAGCACCGGGGTCGACAGTTGCAGTGCCGATGAAATGAAGCACGAGATGATGGTGATCACCACCATCCAGGGGTGACGCCAGGTCAGCACCATGATGCGCCACAGGGTGGTCAACCCCTTGCCCTGCTGCGCAGCGATGACGTGTGACATTGCATCGCCGGGCGAATAGGCGCTGCGCGGAGCATTCGAGCTCAATTTGAGGGTCCAGACATAAAGCTTTAGGGCCTGCCCTCGCCGGAATATTGGCGGACAGACTCGGCCCGGTAGAACCAGAGGAAGAATTATGTCTTCGCGCTGATTTGCGTTCTGTTCAAGGCAGATATGCCGGCGCGGCAGGGTACTTTCGTATCAACGCCGCAAGCCTCTGCCATGATGTTGCACGAATGCAACCTCAACCTTGACGATGACGTTGAGGGCGACATGACCCGCGAACACAAGATGCAAGCCCCGGACGATGGCGGCGAAGGCCAGCCGCCGCTTGAGAATACCGACTTCCGCGAAGAGGACGAAGCCTTCCGCGCCGCAGTGCGCAAGACCGCCTATTTCCTCTGGGAGCAGGACGGCCGTCCGCATGGCCGGCACGACGAATATTACCTCCGCGCCCTCGCCCGCCACCGCCGCGAGCGGGAGTACGACCAGTGGCTCGAGGATGGACCGGACGGCGACGAGCCATAGGCCCTGCCAGCTCGCGGTTACTTGCGCACCGAGTTGAGCACCACGTCGGCGAAGGCGTTGCCGATATCGGCGGCGTTCTGCGGGCCGCGCGGGGTCAGCCAGAGGAAGCTGTAGAAATACATCCCCAGCAGACCCTTCAGCACCACGCTCGGGGTCGGCTTGAACACCCCCTTGGTCAGCCCGTCGGCCAGCGCCATGGCCCAGATCGCCTGGTAGTCCGAATGCAGCCCCGTCACCGCGCGACGACGCTCGTCGGTCAAGGCATGCAGTTCGCGGAAGCACACCGTCATCTCCGACAGGTGCTCGGAAATGGTCATCATCAGCGCCCGGCTCAGCGCCCGCACCCGCTCGACCGGATCGGTTTCGGCGTCGGCAATGGCTCGCCCGTCGGTGATCAGATCCGACATGTAGGCCGTGGTGATATCGTAGAGCAGGTCTTCCTTGCTCGAGATGTGATAGTAGAGCGCCCCGCGCCCCAGCCCCGTTGCTTCGCTGATCTCGTTGACCCCGACCCCGGAGTAACCGCGGTCGGCGAACAGGGTCGCAGCCACCTGCAGCACCTTGAGCCGCGTCGGCGACACTTTGCGGCCATCACCCTTGTCGGCCTGAAGCTTGGTCATTTGCTCGTTCATCTAGACTCGTTCCGTCCGACACTGGCGCACTTGCGCTGTGTTTGGCCAAGTTTCACAGACCGGTCAATCCACAGACCACAATCGCCGGGTTGACCGCGATCTCTCATCGCCTCTATTGTACCGATCGGTCACCATGACACAAGCGCAAAGCTGGCATGGTCCATCGGGGTCAGGGAGGACGTGAAATGCCTGCATCTTCAGCAGATTGCGCGACTTCCGCCGCCTCCTGGACCGCGCGCCGAGCAACCGTAACATCGCTGTCCAGGCTCGACCAGTCGGTACAGAATCTTATTGGAGGCACTGAACGTGTCTGACGAAAACTCCCCGCCCGGCTGGGCCGGAACCATCAAGGGCATGCCGAGCGTCGGCAGCTTCGCCGAGCGGTCGCGTCGCGTGACGATGCGCGACATCGAGTCGTTCACCGAGATGACCGGCGACCGCAACCCGCTGCATTACGACCGCGAACTGGCCGAAAGCACGGTGTTCGGCAAGCTGATCGTCCAGGGCGGCGTCACCTCAGGCATCCTCAATGCCATTGTCGCCGAGGACCTTCCCGGCCCGGGAACTGTGTTTCTCGGGGTCGAATGGAAGTTTTCCAAGGCCGTCGGCGTCGATGAGGAGATCACCGGCCGGGTCGAAGTGACCAAGGTTCGCGAGGACAAGCCGATCGTCACGCTGACCACCACGATCCGCAATGCCGAGGGCGAAGTCTGCCTCTCCGGCACCGCTACCACCTACACCGTGCCGCTGCGCAAAGCCGGGTAACGCCGGCTGGGGACGGCCCCGCTTCGGCTGATTGACAAGCCGCAGAACCACCACTAAGCCTGTACCGACCGATCGGTACAACAAATACCCAGGCCGGACGAACCGGACGGGTGATGCGAGGAACCGGTCTCAACAGGGAGGACCATCGAGATGACGACGTTTTCGCGCCGCAAGGCGCTGGCGCTGGCAGGCGCCGTAGCACTGGCTTCGGGATTGGCCGCCGCCACCCCGGCACTGGCGCAGGATTGCGAGAAGGTCGACCTGACCTTCACCTTCTGGGGTTCGGTGAACGAGAAGAACGACATCGAAAACGCGGTGAAGAACTGGAACACCAACAACCCGTGTATCCAGGTCAAGCCGATGCATATTCCGGCGACCGGCACCAACTACGTGCAGAAGCTGACCACCATGATCGCGTCGAACACGGCGCCCGATATCGGCTATCTCGGTGAGAACCAGGCCTTCCAGTGGGCCACCGAAGGCAAGATCCTCGACCTGTCGCCCTATATGGGCGAGACCCCCGACCAGCAGTACATCAAGTCGACCATCTACAAGGCCGGCGACACCCTGATGGGCACCGGCCTCGCCACCGGCGTCATGCTGATCTACTACAACAAGGACGTGTTCGACGCCGCCGGCGTCCCCTACCCGCCGGCCAAGGCCGAAGAAGCCTGGACCTGGCAGCAGTTCGTCGACAACGCCAAGCTCCTGACCAAGGATCGCTCGGGTAAGAACGCCACCGACCCGGCCTTCGACCCCAACGCCATCGACACGTTCGGCGTGACGCTGCCCTCATGGTGGGGTGGCTGGTATCCCTACGTGATGTCCAATGGCGGCCAGTTTGCCAACGAGGACGGCACCGCGCTCACCCTCAACTCGCCCGAGGCGGTTGAAGCCCTGCAGGGTTTCCAGGACCTGATCTACAAGGATCATGTCATGCCCAACCCGACCCAGACCTCGAGCCTGCCCACCGGCGACGTGCTGATGCAGTCGCGCAAGGTCGCCATGAGCATGGACGGCATGTGGCGCGTCACCGACTTTGCCAAGCTCGGCATCAACTGGGGCGTCGGCGTGCTGCCCAAGTGGAAGACCGCCGAAACCGTGGTGCTCTCGGTGCCCAAGGTGATCTTCAGCCAGACCAAGCACCCCAAGGAAGCCTACGAGTTCTACAAGTACATCTCCGATCCGGCACAGGTCGGGCTGTTCAAGTCGGGCCTCTGGGCGCCGCACGAGAAGGCCTATTTCACCGACCCCGATCTGCTCAAGACCTGGGTGCAGGCCGAAGACAGCGCCTATCCGCCCGAAGCGATGGATGCCATCGTCGACTACACGCTGAACCATGCGCCGCAGCAGGCGCCGGTCTACCAGCTGAAGAATATCGGGCAGATCATGAGCGAGGCTGTTGAACCCAACATCCAGCAGATCATGAACAACAAGGCGACCGCCCAGGACGCCATGGACAAGGCCGTCGCCACGGCGCAGCCGATGATGCAGGGCCGCTGGTAAGCAATGACGAACTCCTCCTCCCCTGACGGAGTGATGCTGACGGAGCGGCCTTCGGGCCGCTCCGCCACGACCGGCGCCCGGGCGAGGATGAGCCCGCGCCGTCGCTCCGAGATCACCTGGGCGTTGATCTTCGTGGCGCCCGCCGTTCTCGGCTTCGTGCTGCTCAAGGCGATGCCGATCCTGTTCAGCCTGTATATCTCGATGACCGACTGGAGCGCCGTCGGCGACGCGCATTGGGTCGGGCTCGACAACTTCGAAAAGATGCTGTTTGCCGATCCGCTGTTCTGGCGCTCGCTGCAGGTCACGGCCTATTACACGCTGGTCTCGGTGCCGGTGAGCATGGCCTTCGCCTTTTTCCTCGCGACGCTGCTCAATCAGCGCATCCCGGGCCTCGGCATCTTCCGCACCATTTTCTACATCCCCTCGATCGTGCCGATCATTGCTTCGACAGTGATCTGGCTGTGGATGTTCAACCCCGATTTCGGCCTGTTCAATTCCGTGCTCGGCGCCGTCGGCATTCCGAAGCTGCAGTACATTTTCAGCGAGGACCAGGTGGTCCCGTCGCTGGTGTTCATGAGCATCTGGGGCGTCGGCCCGATGATGATCATCTTCCTCGCCGGCCTCCAGGAAGTGCCCAAGGAGCTCTATGAGGCCGCCGATATCGACGGCTCCAATGCCTGGCACAAGCTGGTGCACATCACCCTGCCGATGATGACGCCGACGATCCTCTTCAACCTGATGATCTCGATGGTCGCCGCGTTCCAGACCTTCGTGCAGCCGTTCATCATGACCAATGGCGGCCCCAATAATGGCAGCCTGTTCTTCGTGTTCTGGATCTACCGCAAGGCCTTCCAGGACTCGCAGATGGGTTACGCCTCGGCGCTGGCCTGGGCCCTGTTCATCGTCATCTCGGTGCTGAGCTACCTGATCTTCCGGACATCCAACAAATGGGTGTTCTACCGCGGAGGCGATGACTGATGAGCGCCATGGAAAACGACACCTCGATCGGCGACAGCCTCATCCGCAACACGCCCGGGGTGAACAAGCGCCGCCTCGCTTTCCTGCTCTGCGTGCTCCTGAGCATCGCGATGATCCTGCCGCTCGCCTGGCTGGCGCGCTCGTCGCTGATGGAAATGGGGCAGATCTTCATCTTCCCGCCGGAGTGGATCCCCAACCCCTTCGCCTGGCACAACTACCCCGACGCGCTCACCACCATCCCGTTCTTCCTCTATCTGTGGAACTCGGCGCTGGTGGTGGTGCCGACCATTGTCGGCACGCTGTTCAGTTCGTCGCTCGCCGCCTATGCCTTCGCGCGCCTCAACTGGCCGTTCCGCGACCAGATCTTCGCCGTGCTGATGGCGACGCTGATGCTGCCCTATGTCATCACGCTGATCCCGACCTTCCTGATCTGGTCGGGGCTGGGGTTCGTTGACACCTATGTGCCGCTGATCGTGCCGCATTGGCTGGGCACCAACGTGTTCTACATTTTCCTGCTGCGCCAGTTCTTCAAGGCGCTGCCCAAGGAACTCGACGAGGCGGCGATCATCGACGGGGCGCACATCGTCCAGGTGTTCTGGTACATCGTGCTGCCGCTCAGCCGGCCGGCCCTGCTGGTGGTGGCGATCCTTTCCGGGCTCGGCGCCTGGAACGACTTCGTCGATCCGCTCGTCTACATCAACTCGTCGGAAAAATACACGGTAGCGCTTGGCCTTAGCCAGTTCGTCGGGCTGTACACCAGCCAGTGGAGCCTGTTGATGGCGGCTGCGACCGTGGTGATCATCCCGGTGATCATCGTCTTCTTCTTCACCCAACGCTACTTCATGACCAGCATCACCATGACTGGGCTCAAGGGCTGATAACGCCACAAGGGATGAGCAGTGACTGATACGAAATCGAACACCCGGCCGCGCATCGCCCTGGTCGGAGCCGGTGGCCTCGGCAAGGTGTGGGCAGAGACCATCGCCGCCGATGCCAAGGTGGAGTTTGCCGCCATCGTCGATCCGCTGATCGGCAGCGGCAAGGAATCGGCCTGGCTGGCCAACCACGCCGCCGTGCCGAAATTCACCACCCTCGATGAGGCGGCGAAGGCGGGGCTCGACGCCGTCGTCGTCACCGCCCACTCGACCGTGCATGCCGATATCCTGAGAAACGCCGTGGCCCTGGGGCTCAACGCCCTGGTCGAAAAGCCCTTCACCATCAGCTATGCCGACAGCGAGGACATCGTTGCCCGCGCCAAGGCGAAGGGCGTGACGGTGATGGTCAGCCAGAACTACCGGTTCTTCCCCGGCGCCCTGCTGATCCGCGACATGGTGCGCGACCGCCGCTATGGCGGCGTCGTCTCGGTGGTCGGCGAATTCTGGTGCGATTGGGCCGGCAAGCCCTACCAGCACACCATGACCCATGTCATGGGGCTCGAGATGGCGGTGCATCACTTCGATCTCTGCCGCGCCATGTTCGATGCCGACGCGGTGGGCGGCTATGTGCGCGAGTGGCAGCCGGCCAACTCGCAATATGCCGGCGGCGGCGCCATCGAGGCGCTGTTCGACATGCGGGGCGCGGTCACCGACTTCCCCTTCACCTATACCGGCAGCCTCGTCGGCCGGGCGCCGCGCACCCCCTGGGGCGGCAAGTGGCGCATCGAATTCGACACCGAGACGCTGGTGGTCGACGAGATCGATGGTCGCTATGGCGTCTATCGGGCCCATGCCGAGGGCAACGAGTGGCTCGCCTCGTTCGATGGCGAGACCATGGGCTTCAACCGGCCATTCGAGCATTTCGTCGACTGCCTCATGGCCGGCAAGGAGCCGTGGAGCTCGGGACGCGACAATCTGGGCACGATGAAAATGGCGCTCGGCGCCGAGTTCTTCGGCAAGCGATGACACGGCGCGACGACATCCTTGCCGGGCTCGCGGCGAAACGGGCCGCCGGCCGCGCCATCATCGGCGCGGGCGCCGGCACCGGCATCTCGGCCAAGTTCCTCTACAAGGGCGGCGCCGACCTGATCTTCATCTACAATTCGGGCCGCTTCCGCATGCAGGGGCTGAGCTCGTGGGTGGGGCACCTGCCATTCGGCGATGCCAATGCCATCGTCATGGAAATGGGCGAGCGCGAAGTGATGCCGGTGGTACCCGATGCCAACGTCATCGCCGGTGTCTGCGGGTTCGACCCGACCCGCCGGATGAGCCATTTCCTGCCCAAGGTGGTGGAAGCAGGCTTTGCCGGGGTCATCAACTACCCCACCGTCGCGGTGATCGACGGTCGCATGCGCGCCGATCTCGAGGCCGGCGGCCTTGGCTTCGACAAGGAAGTCGAGATGATCCGCATCGCCTGCGGCCTCGGCCTCGTGACCACCGCCTATGTCTGCACACCCGATGAAGCGGTGGCGATGATCGGCGCCGGCGTCGACATGATCGTCGCCCATATGGGGCTCACCGTCGGCGGCGCCATCGGCGCGCAGCACGCGATGGCCATGGATGAGGCGGCCAAGGGGGTGGCGGCCATTGCCGCAGCCAGCCGCAAGGCCCGCAGCGATGTGTTCGTCGTCGCCCATGGCGGGCCGATCGCCGGCCCGGCCGATGCGGAAAAGCTGTTCAAGCTGGTCGAGGTCGACGGTTTTGTCGGCGCCTCCAGCATGGAGCGGCTGCCGATCGAGGAGCCGCTCAGGGCCAACACCCACGCCTTCACCCAGTTGCGCACCCGCTGACATGCCCAGCGTCGCGCTCATCGTGTCGCTCGACACCAAGGCCGATGAGGCCCGCTACCTGCGCGACCAGATCACCGCTGCCGGGGTGGCGGTCGAGGTGGTGGATTTCGGCACCGGCACGCCGGGCTTTGCGCCCGATGTCACCGCCGACACGCTGGCGCGGCTCGGCAGCGGCTCGCTCGAGCACCTGGCAGCAACCCGCGATCGCGCCGCAGCCATCGATACCATGATGCGGGGCGCCGCCGCCTGGGTCGGCCTCGCCTACGCGCGGGGCCAGCTTGCCGGGGTCATCGCCATCGGCGGCTCGGGTGGCACGGCTGTCGGCACCGCGGCGATGCGCACCCTGCCCTTCGGCGTGCCCAAGGTGATGGTCTCGACGGTCGCCGCCTCCGATGTCCGCTCCTATGTCGGCACCAAGGACATCACCATGATCAACTCGGTGGTGGATTTCGCCGGGCTCAACCCGATCAGCGAACCGGTGCTGCGCAACGCCGCTGCGGCGGTTGCCGCCATGGCCGAGGCGCAGGCGAAACCCAGCGCCCTCGCCGCCCAGCGCCTGATCGCCGCGAGCCAGTTCGGCGTGACGACGCCGGCGGTGGAGCACGCCCACGCCCTGCTCGCGGCAGCCGGCTATACGCTGGTGCCGTTCCACGCCACCGGGATCGGCGGCCAGACCATGGAGGCGCTGATCGCCGATGGGCTGTTCGAGGCGGTGCTCGATCTCACCACCACCGAATGGGCCGATGAGATCGCCGGCGGCAACCTCTCGGCCGGTCCCGACCGGCTCGGCGCGGCGGGCCGGCTCGGCATCCCGCAGGTCATCGCCCCCGGGGCGCTCGATATGGCGAACTTCTTCGGCGTGCCGGTGCCCGAACGCCACGCCACCCGGCTGATCCACCAGCACAATGCCAATGTGGCGCTGATGCGCACCACGCCGGAAGAAAACGCAACCATCGGCCGCCGCATTGCCGAGCAGCTTAACCGCGCCTCCGGCCCGGTCACCCTGCTGTTCCCGCTGCGCGGCGTCTCGGCGCTCGACGCCGAGGGCCAGCCCTTCTTCGATCGCGCCGCCGACGAGGCGCTGCTCGAGGCTTTCCGCCGGCACCTTGCGCCGCAGGTACGGCTCATCGAGCTCGACCTTCACATCAACGACCCCGCCTTTGCCGCTGCGGCCGTTGCCGAACTCCTCACTCTCATCGATCAGCACAAGAAGAGACGCCATGCCTAAGACCACCGCCACCGAGAAGAACTTCCCCGACTGGAGCGAGACCCAGAATTACGGCATCAGCCACCTCAAGGTCGGTGCCGAGGTCGAGCATCATTTCCATGATTGCCATGAGTACTGGATCATCATCTCGGGCGAAGGCGAGGCGATGAGCGAGGGCAAGCCCTATCACCTCGGCCCCGGCGACATGCTGCTGACCAAGGCCGGCGACTACCACTCGCTGAAGGTCACCAAGGAGATGGTCGCCGTCTACTATTACGGCGTGATGCCCGAGCACGGCCGCTGGGGGCACCTGCATGACGGCGAAGACCTGCCCTGGGCGGAGCACCTCGCCTCGCTGAAGGCCAAGGCCTGATGACCATCAAGCACGTCGTCCTGTTCGACTATGCCGAGACGGCGCCCGAGAGCGAAATCCAGGCGGTGATATCGGGCCTCAACGGCCTGCCCGACCAGATCGACGAGATCCGGGACTGGTCGCTGGTCGAAGATCTCGGCAAGCGCCCGGGCTCGTTCCGCTTCTGCCTGATCGCCCATTTCGACGACATGGCCGCGATGGAGCGCTACCTCGCGCATCCGGCGCACGTCAAAGCGGTGGAGCGGGCCATGCCCATCCTGACCAAACTGGCCGAGCACGACCATCTGATCTGAGGCGGTGCAGTCGGGCTCCCTCTCCCGCTTGCGGGGGAGGGCAACCGCAGATGGCCCGGCCATCGTGACCTCCAAGACCCCCTTGCATGTTGATTCTCGCCGACTCGTAGCAGGTTCGGTGATCCCCGGTCGGTGGCCGCCGGCCGGGGATCGGATGGGCGGGACCGTCACCCCCTGGGCATAGCACCGTAAGAGAGCTTGGTCCGTTCGTC
>NZ_DASZAW010000015.1:0-71819 GCF_035944845.1 Devosia sp.
CCCGATGATCGGCCCGAACATGATGCCGGCGCCGAAGATCGCCATCGCCTGCCCGAGCTGTTCGCGCGGGTTGATGTCCATCATCGTCGCCTGGGCCAGCGGCACCAGCATGGCGCCGCAGATCCCCTGGATGACGCGGAAGGCCACCATCTGCGCGAGGTTGGTGGCAATGCCGCAAAGCAGCGATGCCGCGGTGAAGCCGACCACCGCGGCGAGCAGCAGGTTGCGCCGGCCGAAGCGGTCGGAGAACCAGCCGGTGAGCGGCGTCGCGATGGCCGCGGCGACGATGTAGGAGGTCAGCACCCAGTTGATCTCGTCCTGCGACGCGCCGAGGCTGGCGCGCATATGGGGCAGGGCGACATTGGCGATCGTGGTGTCGAGCACCTGCATGATCACCGCCACCATGATGGCGGCGGTGAGGAGGCCCTTGTTCTTGACGACGACGGTGGGCGCCGAAACAGCGGCTGCGGCGGCCATTTTACAGCGCCTTCTGGCCTTCGGCAGCCTCGGCCCCTGCGGGCTTGGTGTCGACGTTGACGGTGGCGCTCATGCCGGCGCGGAGCAGGTCCGTGCCAGTACCGCAGGCAATGTTGACCGGGATGCGCTGCGTGACCTTAACCCAGTTGCCCGTGGCATTCTGCGCCGGGATCAGCGCGAACTCCGCACCGGTCGCCGCGCCGATCGAAGCCACCTGGCATTCGATCGCGAGGCCCGGATAGGCATCGACCTTCACCTCGGCCGGCATGCCGACGGCGAGCGTGGTCAGTTGCGTCTCCTTGAAGTTGGCTTCGACCCAGGTGTCGCCGGTCTCGACCAGCGTCGCGATGGTCGAGCCGGTATTGATGAACTGGCCGACATTGAGGCTCGCCACCTGGCTGACGATACCGGCGGCCGGAGCGACCACCGTGCTCTTGTCGAGGTTGCGCTGGGCGTTGTCGCGGGCCGCGAGGGCCGCGCGCACTGCCGGATGATCGTCGGTCTTGATGTTGGGGTCGCCGCCGAGCGCCGCCGTGGCATTGGCCACGTCCTGCTGCTCCAGCGCCACGTTGCTCTCAGCCTGCTGCAGCGCGAGGCGCGAGTCATCGAGTGCGGACTCGGCCGATATCCCCTGCTTCTGCAGGTTCGAGGCGCGGTCCCACTCCTTCTGCCGGATGGCGAGGGTGGCATTGGCGGCATCGAGCTTGGCCTTGGCGATGGAATAGCCGACCCGCAGCTGTTCGACATTCACCCGCGCCGTGGCGAGCGCCGCATCGGCTTGGCTGAGCGCGATGCGGTAGGGTTCCGGATCGATGGCGAACAGCGGGTCACCAGCTTTCACCTGTTGGTTGTCCTTGACTGCCACCGAAACGATGCGGCCGGCGACATCGGAGGAAATCGACACCTTGGGCTGCTGCACATAGGCATTGTCGGTTTCGACATACCGCCCGCCGGTCAGCCAGAAATAGCCGCCGCCCGCTGCCAGGATCACCGGCACCGCCAGCATGATGGCGAGCCGGCGGCCCGAGCGCTTCTTCTTGGCCGGGGCCTCAGGCGCTGCCGGAGCTGCGGCCTCGGGCTTGCTGGCCTCAACGGCTGACGTGGTGACCGGCTTGGCTTCACCGGGAGCAGGGGGCGTAACGCGGGCGTTCATAATCAGACTTCCTCGAGATCGGCCGTCTGGCCGGATAGGTTTTCGCGCATTCTGGAGAGGGCAGTGATCACCGTCTGCCGGTCCTCGGGGGTCACCCCCTCGAGTGCGGCCTCGTACATCGCCAGCCCGACCTTGCGGGCCGTGGTGAAAATCTCTTCGCCCTCGGCGGTCAACCGGGCGAGTTTGGCGCGGCTGTCGGTGGGGTCGGAGTAGCGGTCGATCAAGCCGCGCTTTTCCAGCCGGTCGAGCACGCCCGAGATCGTCATCGGGTCGGTGTCGGCCGCGGTTGCCAGCGCCACCTGGGTAATCCCGTCGTTGAGCGCAATCTGCGCCAGGACGCGCCACTGCGGCAGAGTGATGCCGTGCACCTTCGCTTCTTCCTCGAAGCGGCGCTTCATCAACCGGGCGACTTCGTGGATCAGGTAGCCCATCGGGGCTTGGTGCTTGTAGCTCAGGTTCGATTTCATAAGTGCACATATAATAAGTGCACATACGACGTCAACGCGCGGAACTATTAGAAACCAAGCTAAATCTGCATGGCTGGCATTTTCGAACCGCATCGCTGGCGCCGGCCGGGCGCGACGCCTCACCTCTGCAGCACGCTGCAGAACCGGGGCATCTCTCCACCGCCCTGAGCACAGCGTCCGGATCATCGGGCAGCCTGTCGGAGTGGACCTGCAGGGGGCTGGCCTCTTCCTGGATGGAGCGCTCTGTCTAGAACGTCGGATCGTAGTGCAAACGGCGGCGCTCTGGTCGTGTTCTGCACTTGCCCGACACGGTCTTGACTTGGCAAATTTGTTATGTAGCATAACTATTGTTGGGAGGAGGGACCAATGAACGCTGAGCAAGGGCTGCACCTTCGCCCGGTTCGAATGGGCACGATGCGTGCCGAAGCTGACACGCGCGCCGATGGGACGGTCTATGCGCGCTCGCTCGAGTTGCTTGGCGCCTACCCGCGTTCGATGACCGATCGGCTTGAGCATTGGGCGGTGGCGACCCCCGATGCGGTGTTCATCGCCGACCGCGGCGAGGACGGCGCCTGGCGCACGATCACTTATGCCGAGGCAAACAGGCTTATCCGGCCTCTCGCGCAGGCGCTGCTCGATGCCCAATTGTCGCCCGAGCACCCGCTGTTGATCCTGTCCGGCAACGAGATCGAGCACGCGCTACTGGCCTATGCCGCGATGCTGATTGGCGTCCCGCATGCGCCGCTGTCGCCGGCCTACTCGCTGGTGTCGCAGGATTTCGCCAAGCTCAGATACATTGCGGGCCTCCTCGAGCCCGGCATGGTCTATGCCAGCGACGGCGAGAAGTTTGGCCCCGCGATTGCCGCCGCACTCGATCCTGCTATCCCGCTGGTCGTGCGTGAGAACCCGCCGCCAGGGCGCGTGGCCCGGCTGTTCAGCTGTTTGCTCGGAACGACGCCGACCGCAGCAATCGATGCCGCCAACGCCGCAGTCACGCCCGACACGATTGCAAAGTTCCTGTTCACCTCCGGCTCGACCGGCATGCCCAAGGCGGTCATCACCACCCAGCGCATGCTGACCTGCAACCAGGAGATGATCCGGACTGCGCTGGCGTTCCTCGCCGACGAGCCGCCTGTGCTGGTGGATTGGATGCCGTGGAACCACGTGGCGGGCGGCAGCCACAATCTCGGCATTGCGCTCTACAATGGCGGCAGCTTTTATGTCGACGATGGCATGGCGACGCCCGAAGGCATTCGCCGGACGGTGCGCAACCTCACCGACATCGCCCCCACTCTCTACTTCAATGTGCCCAAGGGATACGAGCTGCTGGTCGAGCACCTCCTTGTCGACGAGCGCCTGCGCGACAATTTTTTCAGCCGGGTCAAGCTGTTGCAATATGCCGGAGCATCGCTGTCCCAGCACGTGTGGGATGGGCTCGACAGCGCCGCCCGCGCCGCGACGGGCGAACGCATCATGATCATTACCGGCTATGGCTCGACGGAGACAGCGCCGTTTGCCTTTACCACGACCTGGGTCGTGGACCGCGCCGGCCTCGTCGGTCTGCCGGCTGCCGGGCTCGAGATCAAGCTCGTCCCCGATGGCGAAAAGCTGGAGCTGCGTCTCAAAGGCCCCAACGTCACGCCCGGTTACTGGAAGGCGCCGGACAAGACCGCGGAGTGCTTCGACGAGGAAGGCTACTACAAGATCGGGGACGCACTGAAGTTCGCGGAGCCGGGCAACGTCGCCCGCGGCTTCCTGTTCGATGGACGGGTAAGCGAGGACTTCAAGCTTTCGACCGGCACCTGGGTCAACATGGCCAGCGTACGGGCTGGAGCAATTGCGGCGGCGACCGGGCTGCTGCGGGACATCGTGCTGACCGGGCTCGATCGCAACTACATCGGCGCCGTTATCTTTCCGGACCTCGCGGCCTGCCGGTTGCTTGCCGGGCTCGGGCCAGAGGCGATTGGCGACGTGGTCGTCGCACACCCGGCCGTACGGGCCGCATTCCAGCAGAGGTTCGACGCGCTGGCGGGGCGGGCGACGGGCAGCGCCAGCCATATTGCCCGGGCAGTCCTGCTCGGTACGCCCCCCTCGATCGACGCGGGCGAAATCACCGACAAGGGCTCGATCAACCAGCGGGCGGTGATGACGGCGCGAGCCGGGCTGGTCAGCGATCTCTACGCCGATCCGGCGCCTGCCAGTGTGATGATTTTCGATCGAAAGGCCCGCTGAGTGACCAAGCACAATGCCTTGAGCGCCACCTTCAACGACGCCTGGCTGGTCGACGGGGCGCGCACGCCTTTCGTCGACTATCGCGGGGCGCTGGCCGACATCTCGCCCATCGACCTCGGCATCAAGGCGGCCCGCGCGGCCATCAGCCGGGCCGGCGTCTCGGCGGCCGATATCGGCACCACCATCGCCGGCTCGATGGCCCAGGCCTCGTTCGATGCCTATGTCACGCCGCGCCATATCGGGCTTTATGCAGGGGTGCCGGTGGAGCGTCCGGCGCATCTGGTGCAGCGCATCTGCGGCACCGGCCTCGAAGTGCTGTCGCAGGCCGCAGATGCCGTCTCGCTGGGTCGCGTCGACCTGGTGCTGGGGGTCGGCGCCGAGTCGATGAGCCGCAACCCGATTGCCGCCTACTCGCACCGCAACGGCTTTGCCATGGGCAAGGTCGAGTTCAAGGATTTCCTGTGGGAGGCACTCTACGATCCGGCGGCATGCGTCAGCATGGGGGACACGGCCGAGAACCTCGCCCGCCAGTATGGGATCGGCCGCGAGGAGGTCGATCGGTTCGCGGCTCGCAGTTTCGAGCGGGCGATCGCGGCAGGCGAAGCCGGGTTCTTCGACGACGAGATCGTCCCCGTTACCAGCGAAGCCTTTGCCGTTGATGGCCTCGAGTCGCGCGGCATCAAGCTGGCAAGGGGCGTCGAGAGCGTGGACAGGGATAGCCACGTCCGCCCGTCGCCCTACGAGGTCCTGGCAAAGCTGCGACCGGCATTCGGTGGCGTGCAGACCGGGGGCAACTCGTCGGCCATCGTCGATGGGGCCGCGGCGGTCGTGGTGGGGTCATCGGCGGGGCTCGCCGGCCGCAAGCCGCTGGCGCGCATTCTCGCCAGTGCCTCCGTGGGCGTGCCGCCTCACATCATGGGGATCGGCCCGGCACCGGCAATACGGGCCGTGCTCGACGCCGTCGGCCTGTCACTCGACCGGATCGGCCGGATCGAGATCAACGAGGCGTTCGGCGCGCAGGTTCTTGCCTGCGTGCGCGAGCTCGGGCTCGACGAGGATAAGCTGAACGTCAATGGCGGCGCCATTGCCCTCGGGCATCCACTGGGGGCGACGGGGTTGCGGCTGGCCTTGACGCTGGCCCGCGAGCTCAAGCGCTCGCGGCTGCGTTACGGCATTGCTTCGGCCTGCATCGGCGGCGGGCAGGGCATCGCCGTGCTGATCGAGAACCCGGAGGCCTGAGATGCAGATCGACGGGACAGTCGCGCTGGTTACCGGGGGCGGGTCGGGCCTTGGGGCGGCAACGGCACAGGCCCTTGCGAGCCGCGGCGCTCGCGTCGCTGTCCTCGACCTCAACGCGGAGCGCGGCGAGGCAGTGGCGCGCGAGATCGGCGGCCACTTTGCCCGATGCGATGTTGCCGATCCTGTGAGCGCGACCGACGCGCTGGCCTCGAGCCGCGCTGCGCTTGGCACCCCGGGCATCCTGTTGAACTGCGCCGGCATCGGCACGGCCGCGCGGGTCGTCGGGCGCGATGGTCCGATGCCGCTCGACGCGTTCGAGCGCGTGGTGCGTGTCAACCTCGTCGGCACTTTCAACATGATCCGGCTGGTGGCTTCCGAAATGAGCGTCGCCCCGCCGGGGCCCAACGGGGGCAGGGGAGTCATCGTCTCCACCGCCTCGGTCGCGGCATTCGAGGGACAGATCGGCCAGGCGGCCTATGCCGCGTCGAAGGGTGGCATCGCGGCGCTGACGCTGCCGGTGGCCCGCGAACTCGCCCGCTTCGGCATCCGCGTGCTGACCATCGCGCCCGGGCTGTTCAGGACGCCCCTGCTTGCCGAATTGCCCGACGAGACGCAGGCAGCGCTCGCCTCCGCCATCCCGTATCCGGCGCGCCTCGGGGAGCCCGAGGAGTTTGCCCAGCTCGCAATTGCGATGATCGAGAACGAATACCTCAACGGCGAGATCGTCCGCCTCGACGGCGCGCTCCGCATGCAGCCCAAATAGGTACGCGTGATGCTCACCAATTCCCGTGATGTGGAAATCGAGTTCGGCGACTGCGATCCGGCCGGGATCGTCTACTACCCCAACTATTTCCGGATGTTCGATGGCTCGACCGCGCACCTGTTCGAGGTGGCATTGGGGATGAAGAAGATCGCCTGGATCAAGCGCTTCGGCATTCTCGGTATCCCGATGGTGGATACCGGCGCCAGGTTCATCAAGCCTTCCCGTTTCGGTGACGTGGTCACCATCACCTCGACGGTCACCGGTTTCAAGCGCTCGAGCTTTGAGGTGGTGCACAGGCTGTTCAATGACGGGGCGCTTGCCGTTGAAGGGCGAGAAACGCGGGTATGGGTCAGCGCCGATCCAGACGATGCGAAAAAGCTGAGGTCGCTGCCGGTGCCGGAGGAAGTGATCGCGGCCTTTTCGAGGGATCAGCCTTGAGCCGGCATCAGCCGATCCAGCAGCGCGACAAGCTGGTCGCGCGCCTTCTGTCCGCCCAGTTGCTCAACCATCTCGGCCTCGAACTGTGCTTGGACAGCGTTGACCTTGGCGACGAACGCCTCGCCGGCCTCGGTCAAAAACAGCGCATTGGCGCGGCGATCGCCCGCCGGTTGGCGCCGCTCGGTGAGGCCGCGCTCTTCGAGAGCGTTGATGAGCGTCACGAAATTGGCGCGCTTGATGCCGAGCGCCTCTCCGATTTGGGTTTGCTTGCTACCAGGGTTGGCGCCGATAAGCGCCAGCGCCGAGTACTCGGCGGGGGTCAGCCCGAATTGGGCGAACCGCGCCATGAACTGCTGGAACACGCTGACCTGCGCGCGTCGCAGGCGATAGCCGATAATGCCGCTGACCGCGCCGGTGTCGAAGCTCTGTGTGGGCTTGGTTTGGCTCATCGGGTATCCCGTTCGGTCTCGTCTGCTGGGCTCCAGCATTGTTATGCAATAGTGCAAAATCCACCGTTGGCGGAAGGGAGCAAATGAGCACCACCTACGATGAACTGGCGGTACGGCAAGAAGGGCCCGTCGCCTGTCTGGCGTTCAACCGGCCCGCCAAGCGCAACGCCGTCAACGACGCGCTGATCGAAGCTTTGAATGCCTATTTCTCTGACATCCCGGCCGGCGTCAAAGTGGTCGTGCTGTCGGGCAATGGCGGACATTTCTCCGCCGGACTCGATCTCAGCGAGCAGGTCCGGCGCGAGCCGCTCGAGGTTATGCGGCACTCGCGCAACTGGCACAGTGTCATGCAGCGCATCCAGTTCGGCGGCGTGCCGGTGGTCGCCGCGCTCAGTGGCGCGGTAATGGGCGGCGGGCTCGAGATCGCTGCGGCCTGCCATGTCCGCGTCGCCGAAGAAGGGACCATGTTCCGCATGCCCGAAGGCCAGCGCGGCATATTCGTAGGCGGTGGCGGCAGCGTGCGGATCGGCGCCATTATCGGAGCGGACCGACTGACCGAAATGATGCTGACCGGGCGCACCTACACGGCCGAGGAGGGACTAAGGCTCGGCCTTGCGCACCATCTTGCCCCGGCCGGCGAGGCGCTGGCCAAGGCGAGCGAACTGGCCCGGCAGGTCGCGCAGAACTCGGCCACCGTGAATTATCTGATCATCCAGTCGCTGGCCCGCATCGGCAAGATGTCGGCCGAAGACGGGCTCTACGCAGAGAGCCTCGCAGCGGCCCTGAGCCAGACTGGCGCCGATGCTGAGGAGGGGCTGCGTGCCTTCCTCGAAAAGCGGAAACCGAACTTCGCCTGAGCGGAGATCCCATAACTCCCGGGTTGTGGGCCGTTGAGGACAATTCATTTTACTACCGCAGAGCGCGCCAGCACGATCCTTCCAGGGAGAGGAGCCCGAGGTTTGGACAATTCACTTCTGGGACGTCTAGTCCACGGGCTGGCAAAGGCGGCCGCTATCGCTGGCGGCTGTGTTCTTCTCGTAGCCACCGCAATCACCGTCGCGAGCATTATTGGCCGCGCGCTCATCCCGCTGGGACTCAGACCGGTTCCTGGTGATTTCGAGTTGATGCAGTCCGGCGTTCTGTTCGCGGTCTTCACCTTTCTTCCTTGGTGTCATCTGGAGCGCGGCCACGCGGTCGTGGCGATCGTGACGGACCAGTTCCCCGCGCGGATCGGTGCGTTTGCCGAGTTCGTCTGGGATCTGGTCATGCTGGCTGCCGCTGCATTCCTGGCTTGGCGCCTCTCGGCCGGGCTGCTGGATAAGTACGGCAACGGCGAAGCCACGTTCATACTTCGCCTGCCGGTGTGGATATCGTATTCGGGCGGTCTTGCTGGCGCGCTGGTCTTTGTCGCCGCAGCCGCCTACTGCGCTGTCCGCTCGGGTCGCAACGCCCTGTCGGCCAATCCGGCGCGACCTGTTTCGGGAGCCGGAGAATGAGCAATGTTGAACTGGGCCTATGGTCCTTTCCCGTCCTGCTGGCGCTCATCTTCCTGCGTATGCCGATTGGCCTCGCGATGTTGGTTGTCGGTGTGCTGGGAAACTACCTCATCACGAAGTCGTGGAATCCGAGTCTGGCGCTCTTCAAGTCCCTGACTTACTCGACTTTTTCGAGCTATTCCCTTTCGGTCGTACCGCTTTTCCTTCTGATGGGGCAGTTCGCCTCGCTGGGGGGGATTTCCAAGCAGCTGTTTGATGCCGCGGCGTCATGGCTGGGCCACCGTCGAGGTGGCGTGGCGATGGCGGCTATCGGCGCCTGCGCCGGCTTTGGCGCTATCTGCGGATCATCGCTGGCGACCGCCGCAACCATGGGCCAGATCGCCCTGCCGGAGTTGCGCAAGCACGGCTATTCGGGCGCGCTGGCGACCGGCACCCTGGCTGCCGGCGGGACGCTGGGCATCCTCATTCCGCCCTCCGTCATCCTCATCATCTTCGCGATACTCACCGAACTCAACATCGCCAAGCTGTTCGTCGCGGCGATGGTCCCGGGTCTTCTCGCGGCTGTCGGCTACATAGTTGCGATTGCCGTCGCCGTGCGGCTGCGGCCCGGCCTGGCCGGCCAGCCCTATGCGCGCGTGCCTTATGCAGAACGCTTCCGACTCCTGGTGACAATCTGGCCGGTGCTGCTGATCTTCTTTCTGGTCATCGGCGGCATCTACCTTGGCTGGTTCACTCCCACCGAGGCAGCGGCGATCGGCGCAGCCGGGACGGCCCTCATCGCCCTGGCACGCCGCGGCCTCAACCGGGCCACCTTCATCGACTCGATGCTGCAGACAGCCAAGGCCACGGCGATGATCTTTTTCATCATCCTGGGCGCCGCGGCGCTCAACAATTTCCTGGCCCTCAGCCAGTTGCCGCAGGCGGCCGTGAGTTTCGTCGTCGAGCAGGGCTTCGATCCATGGGCCGTGCTGATCCTGATGCTGGTGTTCTATCTGGTCCTGGGCTGTTTCATGGATTCGCTGTCGATGATCCTGCTGACCGTGCCGATATTTTATCCCGTTGTCACCGCGCTCGACTTTGGCCTGCCGCCGGCGGAGTTCGGCCTGTGGTTCGGCATCCTGGTGCTCATCGTCGTCGAGGTGGGTCTCATAACACCGCCGGTAGGCATGAACCTCTTCGTCATCAACTCGATGAGCAAGGGAACCAGCATGGGCCAGACCTTTGCCGGCGTAACGCCGTTCCTGGTCTCCGATCTCGTGCGTACAGTCCTGCTCGTCGCCTTTCCGCCGATCTCGTTGTTCCTGGTGCGGTGGCTCTATTGAGCCTGTTCGCAGCGGTCCCGACATGCAGGTGCCCGCTACTCTCGTGCTTCCGTATAACCGTAGGGTTATGAAATCCACGGTATTTCTCATTTCCGCGCACCTGAAACGCGGCAGATAGTCAGGACCAATCAGGGTAGGAGGAACCCATGAAGAGACGTGCATTTCTGGCTGGTACCGCTGCCGGTACCTTTGCCCTCGCCGCGCCGGCTATCGTGCGTGGGCAGGACGTAACAACGCTCCGCGTGCACCAGATGCTGCCTGCTCAGGCGACAATTCCGAGCAAGGCAATTACGCCCTGGGTGCAGCGTATCGAGGAGGCATCGGGCGGGCGGCTGAAGTTCGAACTCTATCCGGCCATGCAGTTGGGCGGCGCACCGCCGGACCTCTATGACCAGGCCAAGGATGGCGTGGTCGACCTGATCTGGACCGTGCTGGGCTACACGCCGGGTCGCTTCCCCAAGTCTGAAGTGTTCGAACTGCCGTTCATGGTTACGAAGGCCGAAGCGACTTCGGTCGCGTTCCAGCAGTTTGTCGAAGCCAACTCGATCGACGAGTTCGCGGGCGTCAAGCTCCTCTGCGTCCACACACACGGCCCGGGCCTGTTCCATACCAAGGATCCGGTGACCAAGCTCGAAGACTTGAAGGGCATGAAGATCCGCGGCGGCTCGCGCATTATCAACGACCTGCTCGCCGGTTTGGGCGCCGAGCCCGTCGGCATGCCGGTGCCGCAGGTGCCCGAAGCGCTCTCCACGGGCGTCATCACCGGAACGACCATTCCCTGGGAAGTTACGCCGGCGCTCAAGGTGGCAGAGCTGGTGCACAACCACACCGGGTTCTCGGGCACGCACGGGCTCTACACCCAGACCTTTGCCTTCACCATGAACCTCGACCGCTACAACAGCCTTCCCGATGATCTCAAGGCGCTGATCGACCAGAACGCCGGCGTTGAGACGGCGCGCGCCTTCGGTGTGGCGATGGATGCAGGTGACGCGGTAGGCCTCAAGATTGCTCAGGATGCGGGCAACGACATCGTCACTCTCGACGAAGCCGAGACGCAGCGCTGGAAGGATGCCTCGCAGCCGACCATCGACAAATGGTACACCGATGCCACCGCCGCCGGCTTCGACGGCAAGGCCCTGCACGAGGCGGCCCAGGCGCTCGTTGCGGGCTGACAGCAACCTCGCTGGCAATGGACGTCGGGGGCGCCATGGCGCCCCCGTTCTCTTTGGAGCTACGGCCGGTAGCCGACGTCGATCACCGCACGACCGCCGGCAAAGCGGGAGACACAGGCACACATGCGATTGCCTTCCTGCTTTTGCACGGCGCTGAAGAACACGTCGCGGTGGTCGATCGGGCTGTCGGCGCCGAGTACCTCGACCGCGCAAAGTCCGCATTCGCCGCGGCGGCAATCCGAGATCATCTCGACCCCGGCCTCGGCCAGGGCCTCCAGCAGCGTCTGGTCGGGCCGGACGTCTACAAGGACATTGCGGCGCGCCACCTCGACCTGGAACGGCGCCTCCACGAACTCGCCGCTATCGCCGAACACTTCGTATCGCAGTCGCCCGACTGGACGCCGAGCCGCGCTCCAAGCGGACTTTGCCGCCTCCAGCATGCCGATTGGGCCGCATATGTAGAGCTCCGCTTCGTCAGGCAGGGCGGCGATTTCGGCAACGAGATCGATCCGCCGGCCTTCATCGGCGGCAAACAACTCGAGCCGGTTACCGAGGCACGCCTCGAGCTCATCGGCAAAGGCCATGGTCCGCCTGCGCCTGCCCCCATAGACAACGCGGAGCGGTACCCCTCGGGCGAGCAGCGCAAGTGTCATGCCGTAGATCGGTGTCACACCGATACCGCCGGCAACCAGCAGGTATGGCGCATTGCGCCACGAAAGCTCGAAGCGGTTCTCGGGCACGGTGATCTCGGCCGCGTCGCCAACTGCAAGGCCCCACATGAAGCGCGAACCGCCCCGGCTGTTCGCGTGGCGCTTCACGGCGATTCGTATCCGGTCCGGCGGGGCAGGGAGGCAAGTATAGGTGCGCGTTGCCACCCCGTCGCCGATCCGCGCCCGGACATATATGTGCGAGCCCGGCTCGAACCGCTGCCAGCGGCCCAAGGCCGTGAACTCGATCAGGCGCGTGTCTTCTGCGACGAGCCGGGCCTCCGACACCTCGGATCGCATCCACTCGTGTCTGCTGCGCATCTTGCCCCCTCAGCCCGAGACCAGTGCCAGCGCCGGCACTCGCCTCATCAGGCTGCGATCCTGCTCGATGACATATTCGAGGTTCTGCCGCGCGAGACGTCCATGCTCGCGTGCCAGCGCCTCGGCGCGCCCTCCCTCCCTGAGCTCGATAGCATTGACGATCGCCCGATGCTGCGACTGGCCGATCACCAACGAGCGGCGGAACGCCGGCACGTCGGCCTGCTTGTCGAGAAAAGCGCTGGGCGAAGCGAAGGGCAGTTGGGTCACACGCTCGATCTCGCGCCGGATCGTCTCGCTGCCGGCAAGGCCGGCAAGGGCCTCGTGGAACTGGGCGTTGAGTTCCACATAGCGATCGAAGTCCATATCTCCGGGACGATCAGTCATCGTGCCGTCGAGGCCACGTAACAAGTCATTGACGGCACGCAGTTTCGCAGGCTGCACGCCGCGTTCCGCCGCGAGCCGGGCAGCAGTACCTTCGAGCACACCGCGCAACTCGATCGCGTCGATCACCTCGTCGCGGGTGAAGCTGCGCACCGCATAGCCACCGGACGGGATCAACTCGAGCAGTCCCTCCTGTTCGAGCCGGGCCAGCGCCGCCCGGATCGGGGTGCGCGATATGCCGAGCTTTTCCGCGATGCCGATTTCGGAGAGCCGCTCACCCGGCCGGGCCTGGCCCCCGAACACCAGGTCGCGTATTCCCAGCAGCGCCTTCAGTGATTGCGGTTGCTGTCGCCGTTGCACCTCGGTCATGGCCTACTCCGCCGCCATCTGCTGGGCCTGCTCGTCACCGATCATCCGGTCGATGAGCTTGCGCGCCCACATCGAGCCGGCATCGATGTTCAGGTTGTAAATGACGTGGTCCGGATGGTTGTCGATCGCGATCTGCTGGGCTTCGAGGATGCGCTCGTCCTCGCGGAAGATGCCGGCCACACCCTCGCGGAGTTCGTGCGTGCGGCGCTGCTCGCTGAGCTTGTAGTTGCGCGCGAAGGCCCAGAAATAGTGACAGGTCTTCTCAGTCTCTGGCGTGATCGTATTGAGCACGAAGCCGTTGACTCCCTGGCTCCGGTCGCCTTCGGGCGCGCCAGTACCGGCTGGAGCGACGCCCACGTCGATCGTGATGGTTGCGGGGGACTCAAAGTTGATGATCTGCCAGCGGTCGACATTGCCGGGCTTGCCGAGTTGCCCCCGCCAGAACGGCGGGGCGTCGATGTCCTTCATCCAGCGCGTAATGGTCGCCGTGCGGTCCGAGTGCGTCGCCGTGAATGGGGCTTCGGCCACCGCGCGATTGCCGATCGAAGACCCGTGTACATAGGTCTCGTGCGTCAGGTCCATCAGGTTATCGATCACCAGTCGGTAGTCGCACCTGGCATGGATCAGCTTGCCGTCCGCCGCCCATTGCGGGTCGTCGTTCCAATGCAGATCCGGAACCTTGGCGGGATCGGCGAGGGCGGGATCGCCCATCCACAGCCAGATGAAGCGGTGCTTTTCGACCAGTGGGTAGGATTTCACGCAAGCGGACGGGTTAATCGTCTCCTGGGACGGCATGTATACACATCGGCCTGAATCGTCGAACTCGAGGCCGTGATAACCGCAGATGACACTGTCGCCATAGAGTTCTCCCATCGAGAGCGGCAGCAGCCGATGCCAACAGGCATCGGCCAGCGCAACTGCGGTTCCGTCCCGCTTTCGGTAGATAACGACTGGCTTTTCGCAGATCTTGCGCGGCAGCAGCTCGCGCTTGACCTCGGTGTCCCACGCTGCGGCATACCACGCGTTCAACGGAAAGGTCTGTTGGGGCATGACCGCTCACCTCCCAGAAAATCGATCATCGTCGATGACATAAAAGACTGGATGTATACAATTGGCAAGTACAGCCTTGCCTCCTGATCGGAAGGTGGGTCACATGCGCCAACCCTGGGAGGAGGACCCAATGACCGTTGCCACAACGCTCACGCCGCCGTACCGCGCCGATGTGGTCGGCAGCTTCCTGCGGCCCGCTACCGTCAAGGCTGCGCGCAAGGCTCACTTCGACGACAGGACGCTGTCGGCCGCGGAGCTGCAGCAGGTCGAGGACGAGGCGATCATCGACGTGATCAAGATGCAGGAGGCTGCAGGCCTCAGGGCCGTAACCGACGGCGAATTCCGTCGCGCCTGGTGGCACTTCGACTTCATGGGCATGCTGGACGGGCTCGAGATCGTCCGTCGCGATGGCGGCGCCATCCAGTTCCATGGTGTGAAGACCAAGTCGGATGTGCCGATCATCACCGGTCCGCTCGACTTCCCCGACGATCACCCGATGCTGGAGCACTTCAAGTTTGTGAAGGCTCATACGAGCGTCACCCCGAAGATTTCGATCCCGGGGCCGAGCGCTATCCACTTCCGCGTGGCCGAGGAAGACATCGACGTCAACGAGTACAAGCACGACGCCGAGGCCTATTTCGATGCCATCACCCGCACCTACAAGAAGGCGGTGAAGGCCTTCTACGCGGCCGGCTGCCGTTACCTCCAGATGGACGACATCTTCTTCGCCTACCTCTGCGATCCGAAGATCCGCGCCGAGCGCAAGGCGCGTGGCGAGGATCCGGATTGGCTGATCGGGCGATATGCCAGGATGATGCACGACGCGATCGAGGATCGGCCGGCCGATATGCTGATCGGCATGCATATGTGCCGAGGCAATTTCAGGTCCACCTGGGTCGCCGAGGGCGCCTACGATCCCGCCGCGGATGCCGTGTTCAACCAGACCGGCGTCGACATCTACTTCATGGAATACGACAGCGACCGGGCCGGCGGTTTCGAGCCCCTGCGCCTGTTGCCGAAGGGCAGGAAGCGCGTGCTGCCTGGTTTCATCACGACCAAGACAGCGGCGCTCGAGGACATCGACGAGCTGAAGCGCAAGTTCGACGCGGCCAGCAAGTATGCCGACATCGACCAGCTCGGCATCGCCCCACAATGCGGATTCGCATCGACCGAGGAAGGCAACGCCATCACCGAGGACGATCAGAAGCGCAAGCTTGAGCTCGTGGTGCGAACGGCGGAGGCGATCTGGGGTGGAGTGGACAACTAGCGCTTGAGTCCGAACTTGCCGAACGGCTTGTGACCAAGGCGAAGCGCGTTCGAAATAGCCTACGCGTGAGGCGGTCGCGCCGGTTTGCCCGAGGGGCCGTGGGCCGCCATCCGTGCCCGCACCGGCGCTGACCTGGCGCCCACGAGCAGCCGTCGCAGCATGGGGGCCGGGTAACTACGCCGCTGAATCGCCGCGGGTCGCATTGCACGGCGCTGGGCGGCGATGCCGCGCGTTGGGCCAGCGTAGCAGCGATGCGTACCACCGCGCTCGATTGGTCCGGGGATTGTTGCACAGCCCCGCGCCCCGCGGGGCCGGTTCAGGCCTCTCGTATAAACCCTAGGTTATGCGTTGCACCCCCATTGTCATTTCCAGCGCGGTTGCTTCGGTGATTGACTGGCATCCAACAGATCGAGTGCACTCAGGCCCATGTCCGAATTTCTTCCGCTCGCCGAGGCTGTCCGGCGAAACCTGCACGACGGCGACACCGTCGCATTCGAGGGATTCACCCACCTCATCCCGCATGCCGCCGGGCACGAGGCGATCCGCCAGGGCTTCAGGGACCTGACGCTCCTGCGCATGACGCCGGACATCATCTACGACCAGATGATCGGCATGGGCATGGCAAAGAAGGTCATCTTCTCCTATGCCGGCAACCCAGGGGTGGGCCTGCTGCGCCGTATGCGCGACGCAATCGAGAACCAGCATCCGCGCTCCATCGAGACGGTCGAACACTCCCATTCCGCCATGGCCCAGGCCTACGAGGCCGGTGCGTCCGGCCTGCCCTGCGCCATCTTCCGCGGCTACAAGGGCGCCGACCTGCCCAAGGTGAACCCGGATATCCGGTCGGTCACCTGTCCCTTCAGCGGCGAGGAGCTCGCCGCCATCCCGGCCCATCGGCCGGACGTCACCTTCATCCACGCCCAGAAGGCCAACCAGAAAGGCGATGTCCTCGTTGAGGGGATTATCGGCGTTCAGAAGGAAGCGGCCCTCGCCGCCCGGCGCGTCGTTGTAACGGTGGAGGAAGTCGTGCCCGACTTTGCCGGCCTCCACCCCAACCTCTGTATCCTGCCGCACTGGACCATCCACGCCATCGCCGTGGTCCCGGGCGGGGCGCATCCTTCCTATACCCATGGCTACTACGCTCGTGACAATGCCGCCTATCTCGAATGGGACAAGATCTCGGCCGATCGCGAGCTGTTCGACAGCTGGATCAGGGACAATGTGCTGAGCGTCGGCCCCGAGATCTTCGCGGCTCGCGTGGAGCCCCTCAGATGAGCGATTTCACCCCCAACGAGATGATGACCATCGCGGCCGCCCGCGCGCTTTCGAGCGACGATGTCTGCTTTGTCGGCATCGGCGCACCATCGGCCGCCTGCAACGTAGCGCGGCTCACTCACGCGCCGGACATCACTCTGATCTACGAGAGCGGCACCATCGGCACGGCACCCGAGGTCCTGCCGCTCTCCATCGGCGATGGCGAACTTTGCGAGACGGCCCTGAGCACTGTCTCCGTGCCCGAGATGTTCCGCTACTGGCTCATGGGCGGGCGCATCTCGATCGGCTTTCTCGGCGCCGCCCAGCTCGACCGCTTCGGGAATATCAACACCACCGTGATCGGGGATTATGCCAAGCCCAAGGTCCGCCTGCCCGGCGGCGGCGGCGCGCCGGAGATCGCGACCTCGTGTGGCGAGATCTTTATTACCCTCAAGCAGGCGCAGCGCTCGATGGTCGAAAGGATCGACTTCTTCACCTCGTTTGGCCACGGCGAAGGCGGCGACCACCGGCAGCGGCTTGGTATCGCCACCAAAGGGCCGACGCTGCTGATCACCGACCTCGCCATCTGGCGCCCGGACCCCGAGACCAAGGAGTTCACCGTCAACTCGCTGCATCGCGGCGTCACCCGCGAGATGGTGCAGGAGACCTGCGGCTGGAAAGTGCGCTTTGCCGACGATCTCGAGGTGACGCCGGTGCCGACGGCACTCGAACTGGGCACGCTGCGCGACCTGCAGGCCCGCACCGCTGCCGCACACGCGGGGACGCGCCATGGCTGAGGCCTTCATCTGCGCCTATAGACGCACGCCCATCGGCCGCTTTGGCGGAGTGCTCTCCGCCGTCCGGCCGGACGACCTCGGCACCGTGCCGCTCAAGGCGCTCGTCGCCGAGAACCCCGGTGTCGACTGGGAGGCGGTCGACGACGTGATCTTCGGCTGTGCCAACCAGGCCGGAGAGGACAACAGGAACGTGGCCCGCATGAGTCTCCTGCTGGCCGGCCTGCCGCATACCATCTCCGGCACCACGATCAATCGCCTGTGCGGCTCCGGCCTCGATGCGCTGATCACCGCCGCGCGCGCCATCCGCGCCGGCGAGGCCGAACTGATGATCGCCGGTGGCGTCGAGTCGATGAGCCGGGCGCCATTCGTGCTGCCCAAGGCGGACACGGCCTTTTCGCGCAACGCCGAACTCTACGACACCACCATCGGCTGGCGCTTCATCAACCCGTTGATGAAGCAGCAATATGGCGTCGACTCCATGCCCGAGACCGGCGAGAACGTCGCCGCCGATTACAAGGTCAGCCGTGAGGATCAGGACGCCTTCGCGCTGCGCAGCCACCGGCGCGCCGTCGCGGCGCAGCAGAACGGGAGGCTGGCGCGCGAGATCGTCCCGGTGACCATTCCCAAGCGGAAGGGCGATCCGGTCGTCGTCGACAAGGACGAGCATCCGCGCCCCGACACCACGCTCGAATCCCTCGCAAAGTTGCCGACCCCGTTTCGCCAAGGGGGCTCGGTGACAGCCGGTAACGCCTCCGGGGTCAACGACGGGGCTGCGGCTCTGATCATCGCCTCGGAGGCAGCCGCCAGACGCTACGGACTCACCCCGATCGCCCGCCTCCTCGGCGGGGCCGCGGCGGGCGTCCCGCCCAGGATCATGGGCATGGGCCCGGCGCCGGCGACGCAGAAGCTCTGTGCGCGCCTGGGCTTCGCACCGACCGATTTCGACGTGATCGAGCTCAACGAGGCCTTCGCCAGCCAGGCCATCGCCGTACTACGCGAGCTTGGACTGCCGGAAGATGGATCGCATATCAACCCGAACGGAGGGGCCATCGCGCTCGGGCACCCCCTGGGCATGTCCGGCGCACGCATCGCCGGTACTGCGGCGCTTGAACTGTCATCGACCGGTGGCAAGCGAGCCCTGGCGACCATGTGCATCGGCGTGGGGCAGGGCATCGCATTGGCGATGGAGCGAGCGTAGGAGGCTGCATGCGCACGCAGGTCGTCATTATCGGCGCCGGTCCTGCAGGGCTGATGCTCGGCAAGTTGCTCGAGTTGAGCGGCATCGACAACATCATACTCGAGCGTAGGAGCGCCGAATACGTCCTTGGCCGCATTCGGGCGGGTGTGCTCGAGCAGGGGGCGATAGATCTGCTCGATGCTGCCGGCGTCGGCGCGCGGATGCACCGCGAGGGGCTCATGCACACCGGCGTCGAGCTCAGCTTCGACGGTGAGTTGCATCGCATCGACTTCGGTGACCGCAAGGTCATGGTCTATGGCCAGACCGAGGTCACCCGCGATCTGATGGAGGCGCGCGGGGCTCAGACGATCTACGGGGCCGAGGATGTGGCGGTCTATGATTGCAACGATGACCGCGCGCGCGTCGCGTACCGCCATGAGGGCGCAGCGCACGAGATCGAGTGCGATTTCATCGCCGGTTGTGACGGATTCCACGGTGTCAGCCGCGCCACCGTCCAGCCGTCGGACATCACCACATATGAGCGGGTATATCCATTCGGATGGCTAGGCGTGCTGGTCGAGCAGCCGCCGGTGGCCGACGAGCTGGTTTATGCGCATCACGAGCGCGGTTTCGCCCTGTGCTCGATGCGCTCCAGGACACGCAGCCGCTACTACGTGCAGGTGCCGATCACCGAGAAGGTCGAGGACTGGAGCGACGATCGCTTCTGGGACGAACTGCGGGCCCGCCTTAACCCCGACACGGCCGCCGCGCTCAAGACCGGGCCGTCGATAGAAAAGTCCATCGCGCCGCTCCGCAGTTTCGTGGCCGAGCCGCTGCGGCACGGCCGGCTGTTCCTCGCAGGCGACGCAGCCCACATCGTGCCGCCCACCGGCGCCAAGGGGCTCAACCTCGCCATGCACGACGTAAAAACCCTCGCCGAGGCACTGACCGGCTTCTATCGGCAGGGCTCGGAAGCCGGCATCGATGGCTATTCCGAGCGAGCGCTGAAACGCATCTGGCTCGCCGAGCGCTTTTCGTGGTGGATGACTTCGCTGCTCCACACCTTCCCGGAAACGGGCACTTTCGGCCGTCGGATCCAGCGGGCCGAGTTCGACTACCTCACGCACTCCGAAGTGGCGCAGCGGAGCTTTGCCGAGAACTATTGCGGCTTGTCCGACTGAAAGCTGATCTGGCCGATCAGCGCCGCCGCGATCCTGAGGCTTGCCCCCGTGGCCACCACCATCTGCGGCAGCACCAGCCACTCCAGCGTCCACGCCGATCCCGAGCGCTCGTATTCGTGCACCAGCGCCTGATGCAGCAGGCCGAGCTGGCCGGCATTGAAGCGTGCCAGCGTTACGAGCAGCTCCGCATTCACGGGATTCGACTTGTGCGCCATGGCGGACGAGCCGCCACCGCCTTCGATCGCGATGGTGGCGACCTCGTTCTGCGAAAGCAGCGCTACGTCGGCGCCGAGCTTGCCCAGCGCACCGGTGATCAGTGACAGGACGGCGCCGAACTCCCCGATCGGGTCGCGCTCCGTGTGCCAGGGCGTTGCCAACCCCAGGTCGAGACGCTCCGCGAGCCGCCTGGCTACGAGGTCGGCTCTTTCGCCAAGTTCTGCGCGCGAACCAACCGGCCCTCCGAGCTGGATCACCAGCAGCCGCGGGCGCAGCAGGCCCAGCGTGCGGCGGGCGCGAGCCAGCGGCTCGGTCCAGGCCGATAGCTTCCCCGAGACGGGGATTGGCAGGGCCCGCTGCATGCGCGTATGCGCCATCATTGTCAGCGCCCCGAAGCGCTCACCAAGCTGCCCGAGCGCATCCTCGAGCGAAGTGAGCCGCTGCTCGATCAGCGAGATCGCCCTGGCGAGCCGCAACATCAGCCCGGTATCGATCGCGTCCTGGCTGGTAGCCCCGACATGGAGCCAAGCCCCATGCTCGCCCAGTGCCGCTCGCAATTGTCGGACCAGCGCCGGCACCACGACGCCATCCCTGGCAACACCATCGGAGAGATCGGCCCTGTCAGGGTGAAACGAGCTGATCACGGTGCCGATTGCGCCGGCTGCCGCTTCCGGAACAAGGCCGGCCTCCACCTCGGCAGCGGCCAGCGCGGCCTCGAACTCGAGGATCGCGGCGATCTCGGCCTCATCGGTGAACAGGGCCTCGAACTCGGCGTCTCCCACCAGATGCTGCAGCAGCGATCGCGTCATCGGTTCAAACTCCTGATCCGCAATCGCTAACCCGTGCCGTCACCCCGCGCCACCCCGCCAGTACGGTCACATGTCGAAGAACACCGTTTCGTCCTCGCCCTGAAGGCGTATATCGAGCGTGTAGACTGGCTTCCCATCGGCCTCGGACCTTGCCGCCACCAGGGTCTTCCGCCGGCGCGGATCCATGACCCGGTTGAGGACGAAATCGGTTGCATTCGCATCGGCCTCGTCGCCGAAATAGAGCCGGGTGTGGAGCCCGATATTGATGCCGCGCGCCACGATCCACAGCGTCACGTGCGGCGCCATGGGCTTGCCATCCGGCCCGGTAACGCGCCCCGGTTTCACCGTATCGAAGCTGTAGCCGCCGGTTGCATCGGTCGCCACGCGTCCCCAGGCGGAGTTGTGGGTGCCCTCGGCATCGGCCTGCCACAGCTCGACCACTGCGTCCCCTACTGGTGCGCCGGATCCATCGAAGATGTGGCCGGTCAGGATGATACGCGGACCGCTGCCGGCTGAGACCGGACCTGCACCCAGGTCCTTCACGTTGGGACCGGTGATGCCCTCGAGGCTCGGCGTCATGCCGATATGCACATAGGGCCCGGCCGTCTGCGATGGCGATTCTTTCAGCGGCGGCAACTGGCTGAGCATCAGTTCCCCTCCTGCCGGTTCTCGAACAGGGTCGAGCGGCGCCCTCGCAGCACGATGTCGAAACGATACGCCAATGCATCCATCGGCGTCGTATTCAGCCGGTCGAGCCTGGCGATCAACTGTTCCACAGCGGTCCGGTCAGGGATCGCGAGCGCGATGGGATCCTGCCAGATCATCGGATCGCCCTCGAAATACATCTGCGTAATGAGCCGCTGGGCGAAGGCGTGGCCGAACACCGAGAAGTGGATATGGGCCGGCCGCCAATCATTTCCGCCATTGGGCCAGGGATAGGCGCCCGGCTTGATCGTACGGAAATGATAGTAGCCGTTCTCGTCGGTGATGGCGCGGCCGCAGCCGCCGAAGTTCGGGTCAAGCGGCGCCGTGTAGCCTTCGCGCTTGTGCCGGTAGCGCCCGGACGCGTTAGCCTGCCAGAACTCAACCAAGGTGCCGCGCACCGGCCGGGCATTCTCGTCCAGCACTTGGCCATAGACCACCATCCGCTGGCCGATCGCCTCAGTGCCGTCGTGGCTGTAGTTGCGGATGAGGTCGTTGTCGAGCGGCTGGATGACACCATGGCCGAAGGTCGGGCCGGTCAGTTCCGATCTGGTGGGGGCAAGCGAAAGCAGGGCATGCCGGGGCGCCCGCAGCGTCGTGCTCTTGTAGCCAGGGGTGAAGGCCGGCGGGTGCCAGGCCCGGTCGCGCTGAAAAAGGCTGCCATTCTCAGGGTCTGGGCCGATCGCCATGGTCAGTCTCCGCGCTTTTCGAGTTCGCGCTTGGCAATCCGGAAGGCGCGGTTGGCTGCCGGTACTCCGGCATAGACAGCCACGTGCAGCAGCGCTTCTTTGATATCTTCGGCCGATGCGCCGGTGTTCATCGTTGCCTTTACGTGCATCGCTACTTCCTCGTCGTGACCGGCGGCGGCGAGGAGCGCAATGGTGATCAGAGAGCGTTCGCGCCGCGACAGGCCCGGGCGCGCCCATACCGAGCCCCAGGCGCCCTCGGTGATGAAGGCCTGGAAGTCGTTGTCGAAGTCGGTCTTCGCCGTCTCGGCTCCGTCCACGTGGCTGTCGCCCAGGACGGCACGGCGAGTAGCCATGCCGCGCTGGAAGAGGTCGTTCTGTTCAGGCATGGACAACCTCGCGCAGATGTTCGCAGATCAGTTCGCACAGCCACTCTGGCTGCTCGATGGAGGGCACGTGCCCGGCCCTGCGGACCAACCGGTACTCCGCCCCGGCAACGGCATCCGCCAGCTGCCGTACTGTCTCCGGGGGGGTGGCAAGGTCGTTCTCGCCGGCAATCACGCGGGTCGGGACCGAAATGTGCCCGATATCGGCGGTCAGGTCGGCGTCGCGCACGCTGGCGCAACTTGCGACATATCCTTCTGCCGGACAGCGCTCGAGCATGTTGCGCCATCCCGCAAAGTCAGCGGCCCTGAGCTCGCGGTAACCCGGGGAAACCCAGCGTTCGAGCACCTGATCAGCAACGGCCGCCATGCCGCCTTGGCGAACCTGCGCGATGCGGTCGTTCCACATCTGCGGCGTTCCGATGCGCGCCGCCGTATCGCAAAGGACGAGCCGCCGGACTCTGCCTGGATGCTGCGCCGCAATCCGCATGGCGATCATGCCGCCGATCGAGATGCCGCAGAGGGAAAACTGCCTGAAGCCGCACTGCTCGACGAGCCCGAGAAGATCTGCGACGTGGTCATCGAGGCGGTAAGGTCCGGGCGGCGCGTCCGAAAGCCCGTGCCCGCGCTTGTCGTAGCAGAGCACGCGATAGCGCAGGCCCAAGAGCGGGACGAGGTCGTCCCAGATGTGCAGATTCGTACCCAGTGAATTGACGAGGATCACGGGCAGCCCGTCCAGCGCGCCCGTCAGCTGGTAATGCAGCGTCGTGCCGTTGATGGACGCAAAACTCATGACTTTCCTCTCGCCTCAACAGTTAGGCCCGCGCCCCGCCAGCTTGTAAAATGATTAGTTTGCCCGCATCCATAACCGGCGGCGTATATGCCGAGGAGTTCCTGCCCATGGCGCCCCGCCTGATCGACGCACGGATCAAACTGAGGCACATCGTCTGCTTCCTCGAAGTGGCGCGCTTGAAGAGCGTGGTCAGAGCCGCCGACGAGCTCAACATGAGCCAGCCCGCCGCTACCAAGACCGTGCAGGAGCTCGAAGAAATCCTCGGTGTGCAACTGTTCGACCGCTCTCGCCGCAGCTTGTTCCTGACACTCGCTGGCGAGCAGTTCCAGCGCTACACCGCGTCTTCGCTCAGCGCCTTGAAGCAAGGCATTGACTCGGTTCGTATAACCGAGCGCGAGACCATCGTGCGGGTAGGGGCGCTGCCCACCGTTTCGGCACGCATCCTGCCGCATGCGGTCCGGCGCTTCGCCGGAAGCGGGCAGGCGCGAACGCGCATCATCACCGGCCCGAACGACTACCTGCTCTCGCTCCTCAGGGCCGGCGAGGTGGATTTCGTCATTGGCCGCATGGCGGAGCCGGGGGAGATCGCGGGGCTCTCGTTCGAGCACCTCTATGCCGAGCGTGTCGTGTTCGCGGTGCGGGCCGGACATCCCCTGCTCAAGCTCAAGCGCTTCACCCTCACCGCGATCGAGTCCTACCAGATACTCACCCCGCCGCCAGGCGCGGTTATTCTGCCCAGCGTGGAGCGCCTGCTGACCGCACATGGCGTTACCGATCTCAAGGACGACATCGAAACCGTGTCCAATGCCTTCGGCCGGCGCTACACGCTCAACACCGATGCGGTGTGGATCATCTCGGAGGGCGTTGTCGCCGACGACGTCGCCGAGGGACACATGGCGACCCTGCCGGTAGACACCAGCGAGACGACCGGACCCGTAGGTCTCACGACCCGCTCGGGTGAAACCATGGGCTTTGGCGCACAGCAGCTGGTCGCCGCCATCCGCGAAGTCGCCGCGGAAATGGCGGGCTGAGGCCGCCGTCTGCCGGTGCGAAACCCGCTGCAACTGTTGAGCTTGCCGAGACTGGCTCGCAGCAGGTCCAAGCTGAATCCCTTGAAACGGCCGATCTCCTTGCCAACTCCGGCCATATACCCGATATGCAGGTCGATCAGTCGGAGACCGTCTTGATCCCGTGCTCATGCTTGGGAGCAGGTTTCTGGCCCAAGTCGAGTTCTCGCCCTATTCGGCGCGTCCACATTTCGGCGCCCTTTACGGAGCGATACGCAATTGCTGACGGATACTCTGGCGTACAAGCGGCGAACGTCCGCACGTTCCAGGGTCCTGAGAGGACGAAAAAAGCGTGATAAATCAAGCGCGTAGGTTTTCGGTGGCACCTATGATGGATTGGACGGATCGTCACTGTCGCGTCCTGCATCGGCTGCTGACTTCGCACGCGCTGCTGTTCACCGAGATGGTGACCAGCGCCGCAGTGGTGCATGGGCCGCGCGAGCGGCTGCTGGAGTTCGACCAGGTCGAGCAGCCCGTGGCGCTGCAGCTTGGTGGTTCCGATCCGAAGGAACTGGCCGAGGCGACCCGCATCGCCACCGAGTTCGGCTATCGCGAGATCAACCTCAATGTCGGCTGCCCGTCCGATCGGGTGCAGTCCGGCCGCTTCGGCGCCTGCCTGATGGCCGAGCCCGATCTTGTCGCCGAATGCGTTCGCGCCATGCGTGATGCCACCGACGTACCGGTGACTGTGAAGTGCCGCATCGGTATCGACGATCAGGATACCGAGGAGAGCCTCGATCGCTTCGCCGACGCCATGGTCGCAGCCGGCGTCGACGCGCTCTATGTGCACGCCCGCAAGGCCTGGCTCAAGGGCCTCAGCCCCAAGGAAAACCGCGAGATCCCGCCGCTCGACTATCCGCGCGTCCATCGCCTCGCCCAGCGCCTGAAGCCGCTGCCGGTCATGATCAATGGCGGCATCAAGACCATCAAGGACGCCGAGGCGCACATGGCGCACATGTCGGGCGTCATGCTCGGCCGCGTCGCATACCATGAGCCGATGCTGCTGACCCTGGTCGACGAGCGCTTCTTCGGCGCGCCGAAGAAATCGATCGAGTTGCGCGATGTGATGCTCGCGATGGCTGATTACGCCGAGCGCGAGATCGGCAAGGGCGCCCGGCTCAACAATATCACCCGCCACATGCTGGGCCTCGCCAACGCCCGCGCTGGCGCCCGCACCTTCCGCCAGATCCTCAGCGTCGATGCGGCGCGCAAGGGGGCAGGGCCGGAGGTGATCATGCGGGCCTTCGAGGCGCTCGAGCCGGCGCTGCAACTGGCGGTTTAGCGGCGGTTGTCCCCGAGGGGCCTCCCCTCATCCGGGCTTCGCCCACCTTCTCCCACAAGGGGAGAAGGGTCCTCCACCAGCATCTAAGTCGGGCCTTCTCCCTTGATGGGAGAAGGTGGGCGAAGCCCGGATGAGGGTGGGGCCGCGCCCACCAGCCTCACCCCTTGTCCTTCCAGAAATCCGCCTGCAGCTGCTCGGCTTCCTCGGCCAGCAGCGGACCGACGATCTCGGTCGGCCGCTGCCCGGCTTCGAACACGATGTGACAGGGCAGGTCCAGCGTCGGGTTTTCCTCGTGCGCACCCGTCTGCGCCTTGAGGTCGCGCTCGGTCTGGCCGAACACCACCCGGCCGATGCCGGCCCAGTAGATGGCGCCCGAGCACATGGCGCAGGGTTCGGCCGAGGTATAGAGCGTGCAGTCTTTCAGCTCGTCGAGGCTGAGGTTCTTGGCTGCCCATGAGGCAAGCAGCTTTTCCGCGTGCGCCGTACGGTCGCCACCTTCCGAGCTGTAGCCGTTCCCCTGCTCGCGCAGCACCTTGCCGGATCTGTCGGCCAGGAGCGAACCGAACGGATGGTCGCCGCCATCTCGTGAGCGTTTGGCGACGGCAAAGGATTGGCGCAACAGGGTTTCGTCGTAGGGACGTTGTGGCATCGAGGTCTCCGTGATCTCGGGAGACTATGCCTCAGTCCCGCTCAGTCGACCAGTTCGAGCGCGTTGCCGCTCACCGCATAGCGGCTGAGCGTACTGAGGAAGGTCATGCCGAGCAGGCTCTGCTCCAGCGCGCCCTGTTCGGCGATGAAGGCGCGCACATTGTTGCGGACGATCCCGCCGACCTCGACCTGGTCGAGCGTTACCGCCGCCGCCTTGCCGGTACCATTGGCGGTGGAAACGGAGATGTCGTAGCGCAGCGTCTCGGTCGCGTAGCCGGCCTCTTGCGCATCATCATGGGTCAGCACCACGGCGCTGGCGCCGGTATCGAAGATGGTGCGGATGTCGGCGCCGTTGATCGTGGCATTGATCTGGAAGTGCCCGTCGCGCCCGCCGCGGAAGGTAGCGCTGCCGCGCTCGCCGTCGACGACCGCGATTCCTGGCATCAACTCGCCGAACACCCGGGAGGCCACCAGCGTCAGGTCGTCGCGATAGGTGTAGCCGACCAGCACCACGCCAAAGATGCCGGCCCACAGCACCAGATTGCCGAACAGCTCGGAGAACTTGTAGCGTCGCGAGAACAACCCGCCGGCGATAAAGATGAGGATGGCGACCAGCGGCAGCAACTGCCCGAGTTGATCCTGCGTGAGGCCGACCATCGACCCGGCATCGGCACTGACCAGGAGGGCCAGCCCGATGGCGATGACGAGGGCGAAACCGATGAACAGCATAAAGATCCCTTAGCTGGCGCTCTCCCCGATAATGGGGAGCCGCAAGCGCAATTCAAGCACCGCGGAGGCCGGAGAATAGTGAACTCTCTGCGACCAGCCCGTCACCGACGATCTCGAAGAAGGCCCTGACTCGCGCCGTCTTCCTGAGGTCAGCATGGGTGACGATCCAGAGCTCGCGTGTCAACTCGATGACCGGCCCGGCGCCGGCGCGCCTGAGGCCTGGTTCGATGTCGCCGAGGTAGCACGGCAGCACTGCATAGCCGATTCCGGCCTTGGCGGCGGTGAACTGGTTGATCAGGCTATTGGCCCGATAGACGATATGACGCGGCTCGATCTTTTCGCCCAGCCAATCGGCTGCAGCGATCCCCGTGACTTCGGCGCCCCAGCCGATGAAATCGTGCCCTGCCACCTCATCCAGCGGCCCCAGCGCCGGCGCGGCGTAGATCGCCCAGGCGATGTCGGCAAGCTTGCGGCCAAACAGATCGGGCTCTTTTGGCCGTGTTACGCGCAGCGCAATGTCGGCTTCGCGCCGGCTGAGGCTCAGTACCCGGTTGTCGACCACGAGCTCGACCACGATCCCCGGATGCACCTGACGGAACCGCGCCAGTTGCGCAGTCAGCACGCTATAGGCCAGCGTTTCCGACGACGTGACGCGCAACGCGCCAACCAGCCGCTGGTCTCGCCCGCCCACCTCCCGGCTCAATGCATCGGCTTCAGTTTCCACGCGCTCGGCCGTGGTGGCGACCCGCTCACCCTCGGTGGTGCTTTGGTAGATGCCGCCCGGCAGGCGCTCGAACAGCCGCACTCCAAGCTTTTCTTCGAGCGCATTGAGCCGCCGGAAGGCGGTGGAGTGATTGACGCCGAGCGCCGTGGCGCCGCCGCCGAGGGTGCCCGCACGGGCGATGGCGAGCACCAGCTTCAGGTCGTTCCAGTTTTCCATACGGTTGATGTAGCACGTCAGCTGTTTGCATTCATGCAAATCCAGATGGCAGAATCGCCGTTCGCCTTTCCCAGTTGCAGCAACTAGGTCTCTGGCATCATCAACCGGAGACACTGAAATGCAGCTCTACTATCACCCCTACGGATGCTCGCTTGCTCCCGCCATCGTTGCCGCCGAGGCCGGCATTCCGCTGGACTTCGTCCATGTCGACATCATCGGTGAGCCGCACACGCTGGCCGACGGCATGCTCTACTCAGAGATCAATGCCCGCAACTACGTGCCGCTGCTTGGGCTCGATGACGGCACCGAGGTCAGCGAAGCGGGCATCATTCTGCAATACCTTGCCGACCTGAACCCGGCCGCCGGGCTGGTGCCAGCGCAGGGGACGACCGAACGGCGAGAACTCAATCAGTGGGTGACCTTTCTCGGTACGGAACTCCACAAGACTTACTCGCCCTGGCTGTTCCACCCCGAGGTCGGCGAACAGGCTCAGGATTACGCCCGCAAGCGTGCCGCCGCCCGCTACGCCATCGTCGAAAAGCAGCTCGAGGGCAGGGCGTGGCTCCTCGATGACTACAGCGTCGCCGACGCCTATCTGTTCGTGATGGTCAACTGGGCCGCAGCGGCGAAGACGCCGTTGGCGGACTTCCCCAACATCCGCGCCTGGTTCGAGCGGATGAAGGCTCGGCCGCAGGTCCGCGCCGCCATCAAGCAACACTCCGCCAGCCCGGCGGCGCAGGCCGCCTAAGCTCCCCTCCCCTCAAGGGGGAGGGAGGTCCACCACCGGTGGCTGATCTCCTAAACGAACACCAGCAGCACGGTCAGCACGGCGACCTCGATCAGCGCCTGCAGCGCCCCGATCAGGTCGCCGGTCTGTCCGCCGATCAGCTTGCGGCAGGTCCAAACCCACGCGGCAGCAACACCGGTGGCGGCTGCCAGCGACAGGATCACCGCCACCACACTGGTGAATGGCGCGGCCAGCACGAAGGCGAGCAGCACGGCAAACGCCATACCCCCAAGGAACGCCTTTCGCGATACCCGCCCCACCGAAGCCGACGCGCCACCCTCGCGCGCATTGGGCAGCGCGACGCTCACCCACAGCGACGCCGAGCGGCCGATCACCGTCGAGGCCAGCCAGATCGCCCCGGCCGCCAGGGGATTGAATGCTGCAACGGCGCCCACCGCCGTCACCCGCAGCAGCAGGTAGAGCCCGATCGCGGCGACGCCGTAGGTGCCATGCCGGCTGTCCTTCATGATCTCGAGCCGACGCTCGATCGTCGTACCGCCAATCAGGCCGTCGGCGCTGTCGGCCAGTGCATCGTCCGCCATGGCGCCGGTGGCGACCAGCATCGCCGCCACCCCGAGTGTTGCCGCAAAATAGCTCGGCACCCCGAGCCAGGCGATGAGCATCATCAGCAGGGCCGGCAGGAAGCCGATGGCGACGCTGGTGAAGCTGAGGCCCACGGCGATGCGGTTGAGGTTCGGCTTCTCGAACGGACTGTCGCCGGTGGGCAGCCGCGAGAAGAACCTGAGCCCCATGATCAGGTCGTCCGCCAGGCGCCAGCCATAGGCCTCGGGCTGTGGCGGCTGCGGCTCCGCGCCCGGGCGATAATTGTCCTGTCGCGGGGGCGTGCGGGGCGCGTCGTCGCTCACTTGCGGTTCCCTTGCCATGGGTCGATGCTCGCTTGTCCTTCAGCCGAGGGGGCAATGCAAGATGAGTGTCACCCAGTTCGAACTGGTGTCGCATTGGCGGATTGCCGCGCCGTTGCAGCGGGTCTGGCCGGAAATCGTCGATGTCGATGACTGGCCATCCTGGTGGCGCGCCGTCCGCAAGGTGGAGCGGCTTCAGGACGGTGACGCCGGTGGGATCGGGGCGCTGCGCCGCATCACCTGGGCCACGGCGCTGCCCTACACCATCACCTTCGATGTGGTTTCGACCCGCATCGAGCCGATGCACCTCATCCAGTGGAGAACTCAGCGGTGTCGGACTTTGGACCCTCAACTCCGACGGAGACGGGACCACCGTGCGCTACGATTGGCGCGTCGACCTGGGCAAACCCTGGATGCGAACCCTGGCGCCGCTGCTGCGTCCCGCCTTTGCCTGGAACCATAATGTGCTGATGCGCTGGGGCGAGCAAGATCTGAGCCGCCGTTTCGGCATCAACTGATCCCGATCTTGCTGGACTCGGCGGGGCGGACTCGCCAATGAGTGGCGTCCCCGACCCGGAGCCGCCAGTGCCGTCCCCCTTTGCCGATATCATCGACCTGCTGCACATCACCCCTTCGGGCGACGAAAGCGCCGTTGCCGCCATCCGCCAACGCGATCGCCAGCTGACCAAGCCGCCGGGCTCGCTGGGCGAACTGGAGCAACTGGTCGAGTTCCTCGGCCGCTGGCAGGGCAAGGCCAAGCCCACTCTCGATAACCCGATGGTCGCGATCTTTGCCGCCAACCATGGCGTCACCGATCAAGGCGTGTCGGCCTTCCCGCGCGAGGTGACGGCACAGATGGTCGCCAACTTCACCGCCGGCGGCGCCGCGATCAGCCAGATCTGTGCGCTGCACGAGCTGAACTTGCGCGTCTTCGAACTGGCGCTGGAACTGCCCACCGGCGACATCACCCGCACTGCCGCCATGGACGATCGGATGTGCGCGGCGACCGTCGCCTACGGCATGGAGGCGGTGGCCGGCAAGCCCGACCTGCTCGCCATCGGCGAGATGGGCATCGGCAATACCACTGTCGCGGCCGCCATCTATGCCGCCCTGTTCGGCGGCAGCGGCGCCGACTGGGTCGGCCGCGGTACCGGGGTCGACGATGCCGGGCTGAAGCGCAAGGCCGATGCCGTCGATCGGGCTCTCGCCTTGCACAAGGACGCGTTGACCGACCCGCTCGCCATCCTCGCCCGCCTCGGTGGCCGCGAAATCGCCGCCATGCTGGGCGCCATCATCTCCACCCGGCAGCAGAAGATCCCCGTTATCATCGATGGCTTTGTCGCCACGTCGGCCGCAGCGATCGCCCAGGCGGTGAACCCCGACGCCATCGAGCACTGCATTTTCGGCCATCTCTCGGGCGAACACGCTCATGCCCGGGCACTCGAGGCGATGGGCAAACGCCCCCTGCTCGACCTCGGCATGCGGTTGGGGGAGGGGAGTGGCGCCGCACTGGCCGCCGTGCTTGCCAAGACAGCGCTCCACCTCCACAACAACATGGCGACCTTCGGCAGCGCCGGGGTCAGCGATAAGAGCTGACCCGGGGGTCAGCGACAAGGGAGGCCTGGGCGATGATCGCGGCCGGTGCAGCGTCGACCATCGACCTCGCTACTGGCCGTTTCGTCAGCCTGCTGCAGCGCAACACCGGCGACCTGGTTGCCGGCCTCCACCTCATCGGCTCCATGGCCGATGGTGACTTCCGTCCCGGGATGAGCGACCTCGATTTCGTCGCGGTGCTGTCGCGGCCGCCCACAGACGACGATGTCGAAGCGCTGGTGCTCGTCCATCGCAGCTACCGCACCGACCCGACCTTGCCCAGGCTCGACGGCATCTGGCTCACCGAGGCCGAGCTCCACGCCGGCCCCGAAGCGATCGCCGACGGCCCGACTTCGCAGCAGGGCGATTTCGTTATCGCGGCGCGTGGCAATCGCAACCCGGTCACCTGGCACGCCCTGGCCGATGCGGTAACAGTAATCGGCGAGCTTGACCGCGAAGCGCTCTGGCATGACCGCGACCGCCTGGTCAGCTGGGTCCGCGACAATGCCGCCACCTATTGGCGCCGCTGGCTGGCGCGGGCTTCCGGCTTCTCGCCTGCCATGCTCGGCCGCGCCGCCCCGATGTGGGGCGTGCTCGGCATCAGCCGGCTGGCCTACACCACGGCCACCGGCGCGATCGCCTCGAAGTCGGCCGTGGGCGAGTGGGCGCTCACCACGTTCGACCCGAAATGGCGGACGATCATCGAGGAAGCCTTGGCCTATCGTCTCGGCCAGCCGTCGCAATACACCAATCCGCTTGCGCGACGCCGGGATGCGCTGGCGTTTGTGGAGATGGCGATCGGGCAGGTCGTTGGCTGAGAGGGACCTACCCACTGGCCGGAGGGCGGTGGGAGGCGAGCTGGCACGGCCGCTCTCAGCGCCTCAGCTCGCCTCGGAGTAGATCTGCAGCCGGGGTTTCTTTTCCACCACCGGCGCCAGTGCGTCCATGACACGGGCCCGCGGGAAGGTGGCAATCACTTCGGTGCCGAAGCGGAGTTTCGAGAACAGGTCGAACCTGCCCTGATGCAGTTCCATGATCTTCTGCACGATCGGCAGGCCAAGACCGGCGCCCTGTTCCGCTGATTTCTGTGCCAGCGAGCCCTGGCCGAACGAGCTGAGCACAGTCTCGATCTCGCTCTCGGGAATGCCGGGACCATTGTCGCGCACACTCAGCAACTGGCCGCCATCGCCCGAACGCGTCACCATCAGGTGCACCTTGCCTGATTGCGGCGTGAACTTGATGGCGTTGGAGAGCAGGTTCAATACCACCTGGCGGATCGCCCGCTCGTCGCCCCAGAGTTTTGGCAGATTATGCGCATAGCTGACCGAGAGCTCGATGCCCTTGGATTTGGCGCGGATCTCCACCATGCGCCGGCAATCCTCGGCAATATCGATCAGCGATACCGCTTCCTCGTTGAGGTCGTATTTGCCCGCCTCGATCCGGCTGAGATCGAGCAGTTCGTTGATCAGGTTGAGCAGATGCTGGCCGGATGAGTGGATGTCCCCGGCATATTCCTTGTACTGCGGCACGTTGTGGGGGCCGAGCAGCTCCGACTGCAGCACTTCGGAAAAACCGATGATGGCGTTGAGCGGCGTCCGCAACTCATGGCTCATCGTGGCGAGGAATTGCGACTTGGCGATGTTGGCCTGCTCGGCATGGCGCCGGGCCTCGTCGCTCATTTCGCGCGCCTCCTCGAGTTCGTTGATCAGCACGTCCTTCTCAGCCTGGTGCTCGATGGTTTCGAGTTCGGACGCGTAGAGCTGCTTGGCGAGATAGACGAAGAACATCTCGCCGCCCACCACCACCGCGGCCAGGGCCCAGTTGAGCGTGCCGCCGGCCAGCAGCAGCGTTATGGTGACGGTGGCCGCTGCGGGCAGGGTGCTCATCAGCGTCGCCCCGGGAAGCGTTCGCGTCGATACCGCGTTGGCGGCAATGCCCACCAGGGTGATGGCGAACATCGCCACCAGCAGCGGCACGCCATCCTCGGCCACCAGGGGGAACAGCGCCAGCAGCGCCCAGGCAATGCCGTTGACCAGCTCGGCCGCAATGAAGCTCGCGGTCCAGCGACCGGCGTTGAACCTGGCGGGGTCCTCGGTCTTGAAGCGGCGGCAGAGCCAGACAACTGCCAGGTTGGCGACGATTACCAGCGCTGCCCAGCCGGCGGCCGCCAGAGGCGTAACCCAAAGGCTCGAGAACAGCGCCAGGATCAACACCAGCGCCGGTACCGCCAGCAGGCCGCCAAGCCGTGAGCTGGCATACTCGTCGAGCAGTTCGAAATCGAAGGAAGCCCGGGTGCCGGAACTGGAGGTGAGGCGCTGTCGCGCGTCGAACACCGCCCGTTGCGAGTTGCGACGAAGCTCGCGGCCCATCTGGGCGCGCACGTCATGATCGTGCATCGCGGGCTTTACCGGCATTTACGCAGTACTCGACTAAACACTACGAACAGGAAACGCGTTCGTTACGCTTGTGCAAAAACCCTTAGCCTCGCATGGTTAAGTTAGGGTGAAGGGCGAGGGCTGCAAATGAGAAAAGCCCGTGGCGAGAAGCAGTTGCGGCCAGTCCTGCATCAGGCCATGCCCGCTTGGGCGAACGGCCGCCGCAACCCTTTACCGCGCCAGCGGAAGGGCCGCTGGCGGACCTGGCTGGTGCTCCTTGTCGGCCTTGCCATCATCGTCTACCTGCGGCTCCCGGACGCGCCGTTCTCGCTCGACGGTCCGCCGCTCACCGGCGCAGTCGAACGCGTCAGCGACGGCGACACCATCGACATCGCCGGCCAGCGCATCCGCTTGCCGGGGATCGATGCGCCTGAATGGAACCAGACCTGCCGGACGGCCAGAGGCGACGATTGGCAGTGTGGTGCCGCTGCCGCAAAGCGGATGCGGGAGCTGACCCGCAATCGCACGCTGTCCTGCCGGCCTGAGGGGCACGATCGCCATGGCCGGCTACTGGCGGTGTGCCGGGACGGCAAGGTAGACGTCGCCGAGGCTCTGGTGGCCGACGGATATGCTACTGCGACAGACCGCTATCTCGCCGCCGAAGGCGAGGCTCGGCGGGCCAAACGTGGCATCTGGCAGGGGCGGTTCGACACTCCCGCCGAGTGGCGTCGACGCGAGGCCGAGGGGGACGCCGCGGAGGCCGGTAATCCCAGCCGCTTCGAGCGATTCCTCAGCTGGCTCTGGAGCCTTCTGCCTAGTTGACAGGCGCAAGATATTTGCGTTGTATGGCCGCCCTGTCCGACCATTTTTGCGCCATAGCGCTGTTTTTCTCACAGTCACGCAATCTGATTTCTGGGGGGCTGCCATAGCTTTGGACAAGATCGACCGCAAAATTCTGGCGCTCCTGCAGAAGGACGCGACGACTCCGGTTGCCGAAATCGGCCGCAAGGTGGGGTTGTCGACGACGCCGTGCTGGCGGCGCATCCAGAAGATGGAAGAGGACGGGATCATCAAGGGCCGCGTCGCTGTCCTTGACCCCACCAAGATCAATGCCGGCGTCACGGTGTTCGTCTCGATCCGCACCAACGAGCACAACGATGCGTGGATGCGCAAATTCGCCGCCGTGGTGGAGGACTTCACCGAGGTGGTCGAATTTTACCGGATGAGCGGCGAGGTGGACTATCTGCTGCGTGTGGTCGTACCAGACATCGCGGCCTATGACTCGTTTTACAAGAAGCTGATTTCGAAGATCAACTTGACCGACGTCAGCTCGTCGTTCGCCATGGGTCAGATCAAGTACACCACCGCCTTGCCGCTCGAGTTCGCCATCGTCTCCGACGACGACAAGTAACATGTCCATTACCCGTGAGAGGCTGCGCCAGCTCGTTGGGTTGGTGGAACCGGCCGTGTCGCTCGGCGCTGCCCGTATCGAGCAACACGACGGCTACGAGATCGAGCACCTGACCCTCAAGCTCGGCGACACCGAGGTGCGTGGCATCCTTACCCGGCCACTCAGGGTCGAGGGTCGGTTGCCGGCCATCCTTTACGGTCACTCGCATGGCGGCCGCTACGAAATCGGCGCCGACGAATTGCTCGACGGCCGGGAGTACCTGCTCGATCCGCTCGGTCCGGCCTTCGCCCGTGCCGGCTACGTGACGCTGTGCATCGACATGCCGGTGTTCGGCGCACGCGCCACCATGACCGAGGGCGCGGCCGCCAAAGCGCTGCTCTGGTACGGCAAGGGTTTGTTTGGCCAGATGCTGTGCGATCACTCGGCCGCGCTGACCTACCTCGCCTCACGCCCCGACGTCGACCCGGCCCGAATCGGCGCCTTCGGCATCTCCATGGGGTGTACCCTGAGCTACTGGCTCGCCGCCATGGACGAACGCATCAAGGCGGTGGCACATCTTTGCTGCTTCGCCGACCTGCGCAAGATGATCGAACTCGGTAATCACGACGGCCACGGCGTTTACCTGATCGTCCCGGGCCTCTTGAACGAAGCCGATGCCGGCGCCATCGGCGCGCTGGTCGCACCTCGCCCGCAACTGATCTGCATCGGCGAGGCAGACTCGTTGACCCCGCCGGCGGCGGTGGCGCTGGCGTGGGAAGAGACCAGCGCTGCCTATGCGAACGCACCGGGGCGCCTGCAACTGGTGTCAGAGCCCGGTGTCAAACATCAGGAGACGCCGCGCATGCGCGAGGCGGCGCTCAGCTTCTTTGCCAAAAACCTCTAGCTGCGCCCGGCGATCCCGAGGCTGCCGTCGGCGTAGCTGACAAAGCGCACACCGTGTCGCGAAAATGCCTCGCGGATCGCCGCGACGTTCTCGTCGCGCACCGCCCGGTGTCCGGGCATCTCGACCCGGCGCACGGTTGAAAATGACACCCCGGACTCCTCGGCCAGTTCGAGCGCCGTCCAGCCCAGATAAGCCCGTGCGGCGCGGATCTGGGCGTGTGATGGCGTATCTATCAGGGTTTCAGCCGGCTCCGCTTGCAGACGCGAGTGCTGGTTCATGGGCAGGGTACCTCCTGCCACAGATTCGTCCGGTCCTTCGCTGTGCAGTCGGTATTCCCGGCAATGCCTGGTTGCATGTCTAGTATTGTCATTTCCCCCACGTCAGAACGTTGGTTTGTTGCCCCCCAACGCCTGAAGTCACGCTAATGCCCTCATCGCGCATCCTATGCGGCAAAATTTGATCCGGACAGTGCGGGCCGCAATCACATTTTGCCGATGAGCAAAAATCGCTCAGTCGATGCAGTATCAATATCCAAAAAGAACAAAAAATGCTCTGAATTTATAGTTGCAGTAACTGGACGCAATCGACGATCCAGTTCGCGGCGACAGAAAATGTAACTTGAGCCCGACTGTCAATGATCAATCGATCACATACCGCCACGCCGGGCGGTTTCCGTGTATCAGCACGGGAGAACCCACGGTTGGCAACTTAAGTTCAGCTGATGATCGTTCACCTTTTCCGGCGCGCCGTCTATTGTGCACGTGCGACAGGGCGAAAGCGCTCGTCCGGCGCCGTTCGGCGAGAGGTCCTGGAGGGGGCGGAGATGCGGGAGGAATTCGATCACATCGTGATCGGAGGGGGAGCTGCGGGCTGCGTTACGGCGGCCCGGCTGGTGACCGATGGGGGCCGCCGGGTGCTGCTGCTCGAAGCCGGCTACTCGCACCATCATCCGTTGCTCGATATGCCGCCCGGCATCTTCAAGCTGATCAACGGCTCCAAGTACATGACCTATCACCACACGGTGCCGCAGCAGCACTTGCATGGCCGTGTGCATGACATCCCGCAGGGCAACGTGCTGGGCGGCGGCACTTCGGTGAACGCGCAGGTCTATATGCGCGGCCGGCCGTCCGACTATGATGAGTGGGACCAGATCTTGCGTGGCAGCAATGATGGTGCCGCCTGGGATTGGGCGACCGTGCTGCAGCACTTCCGCCGCATCGAGGGCAACAACCGGCTGTCGAACGACTTCCATGGCAACGACGGGCCGCTGCTGGTCTCCGACCCCGGCCACGTCGACGATGTCTCGCGCTGGTTCGTGCAGAGCGTGCAACAGAAGGGCGAGCCCTTCAGTAACGATTTCAACGGGGTAACGCAGCGCGGCGTCGGCTTCTACCAGTTCATGAACCGCAAGGGGAAGCGCTCCAGCGCTGCCTACGCCTATATCGAACCACTGAAGGACGATCCGCGCCTGACCGTGCGCCTGCGCGCCGCCGTGCAGAAGATCAACATCGAGCAGGGCCGAGCGGTGAGCGTCACTTATCGCGACGGCAGCGGCATCGAGCACACCGTCCATTCGTCCGGCGACATCGTGTTGAGTTCCGGAGCGCTGGTAACGCCCAAGCTACTGATGCTCTCCGGGCTTGGTCCGGCCGAACAGCTCGACAGTCACGGCATCAGGACACTGGTCGATCTGCCGGGCGTCGGCCGTAACCTCATCGATCATCCGGAAGTGCCGGTGATCTCGGTAGCCAACGGTCCCTACGGCTACTTCAAGCAGGGCGTCGGCTGGCGCATGCTGAAGAACGGCCTCAACTTCAAGCTGTTCGGCAATGGCCCGATCCTCTCGGCCGGCTTTGAGGCCGGTGCCTTCATCAACCCGGTCGATCGCGAGGCGCCGCCATCCATCCAGGCCTTCTGCGTACCGATCGTCTATCTCGATCGCGATCTGCTCAAGGTGTTCGACGATACCTACGGCGTTACCATCACCACTGTTTTGGTGAAGCCCAAGTCGCGCGGCTATGTCGAACTGCGCTCCGCCAACCCCGCCGATATGCCGCAGGTCTCGCCGCACCTGCTGCAGCATCCCGACGACATGCAGATGATGATCGAAGGCCAGCGCTTCTTCCGTGATGTGCTGCTCTCGGGCCCGCTCGGCAAGCGCATCGAGAAGGTCATCGCGCCGCCCGGGCCCGACCTCAGTGACGACGCGATGGCCGAGCATTGTCGCCGCTTCGTCAAGACCAACTACCATCCCGCCAGCACCGCCAGGATGGGCGCCGACGGCGACCCGATGGCCGTGCTCGACGCGCGCCTGCGCGTCCGTGGCGTCGACAATCTGCGCGTCTCGGATATGTCGGCCGTGCCCAATATCAATGCCGGCAACACCACCGCGCCGGCCATGATGCTGGGTGACCGCTGCGCCGATTTCATCCTCGGTCTGGACCGGCCAGCCGCCGCCACAATGCACTAGAACCAGGAAAGCCCGTGGCTTTCCAAACCGCGCTTTGGAGGGAATACAATGATCTTCGATCTGTTTCGCCTGGACGGCAAAGTCGCGCTGGTTACCGGCGCCACTCGCGGCATCGGCCTCGGTATCGTCGAAGCGCTGAGCGACGCCGGTGCCCACGTCATTCTCTCATCCCGGGTGCCCAAACCTGAAGTGGTGCAGCACTTCAAGGATCTGGGGCGCAAGGTCGACTACCTGCAGGGCGACGTGCAGGACCCGGCAGTGCCGGCGCGATTGGTCGCCGAAGCCGTGGCGCTTGGCAGCAGCAAGCTCGATATCCTCGTCAACAATGCGGGCGTCGCTCAGCACGGCGAAACCCACAGCTTCCCCGAGGAGCAGTACAGGCGGCTGATGGATATCAACGTCGACAGCGTGTTCCGCGCCTGCCAGGCGGCGCTCGGGCCGATGCGGGCGCAGCAGAGCGGGGTGATGCTGAATATCGGCTCGATCTCCGGCCTCATCTCCAACATCCCGCAACCGCAGGCAGCCTATAATGCCTCGAAGGCCGCAGTGCACATGCTGACCAAGAGCCTCGCATCGGACTACGCCGAAGACGGCATCCGGGTGAACGCCATCGCCCCCGGCTACATCACCACCGACATGACCAATGGCGGTCTCGCCGACCCGGTCTGGGGGCCGGTCTGGCGCGACATGACCCCGATGAAGCGCCCCGGCTCGGCCACCGATATCGGCGCGGCGGCGCTGTATTTGTGCTCGCCGGCATCCGGCTATGTGACGGGGGAGGTGCTGGTAGTAGATGGTGGGTACACGGTCCGGTAGGGCAGAGCCGGTTGGAGCAGACGGCCCCCTCCCATCCTCCCCCATGAAGGGGGAGGTGCCGCATCGAGTATTTGGCGCAATGGTGGACAGAGCCTCGACTCTTCACCTCCCCCTTCAGGGGGGAGGCCGGGTGGGGGCCGTCTCTGTCAGTCGCGCACCACTTTCCACGCGTGCGGTGCTAGCCCCCCGTAACACTCATATGCCGGCTCAACGCCGGGGCGGTGTGGTCGCGATCGAGCACGAAGTCGTGCCCCTTGGGCTTGAGCAGCATCGCCCGGTCCAGCGCCGCATCCAGTGCATCCGGCCCGCCATCGCGGATGGCACCACGCAGGTCAACCATGTCATCCTGCCCCAGGCACATGTAGAGCTGGCCGGTTGCCGTCAACCGCACGCGGTTGCAGCTCTCGCAGAAATTGTGGCTCATCGGCGTGATGAAGCCGACCAGCCCGTTGGTCTCGGCGACATAGTCGTAGCGCGCCGGCCCGCCGGTGCGGTGCCCGCTCGGCTCTAAGGTATACTTCGCCTTCAGCCGATCGCGCATTTCCTTGAGCGGCAGGTAAGTGTCGACGCGGTCGATGCCGACCTCGCCAAGCGGCATGCCCTCGATCAGCGTCAGGCCGAAACCGCGGCCATGCGCCCAATGCAGCATCGGCTCGATCTCGTCTTCGTTGACGCCGCGCATTGCCACCATGTTGATCTTGATCTTGAGCCCGGCCTCATCGGCCGCGTCGATCCCATCGAGCACATCGGCAATGCGCCCGCGCCGGGTGATCTCTGCGAAGCGCTGCTCGTCGAGCGTATCGAGTGAAACGTTGAGCCGCTTCACCCCGGCGCGCGCCAGGCCCCCGGCAAAACGGCGCAGCTGGCTGCCGTTGGTGGTAAGCGTCAGTTCCTCGAGCCCGTGTCCGATATGGCCGCCGATCTTGTCCACCAGTTCCATGATGTCGCGCCGCACCAGCGGTTCACCGCCGGTCAGTCGCACCTTCTTCACCCCACGGGCGACGAAGGCGTTCACGATGGTGTCGATTTCCTCAAAGCTCAGGACGTCCTTCTTGGGGAGGAACGTCATGTGCTCCGACATGCAGTAGACGCAGCGGAAGTCGCAGCGATCGGTCACCGACACACGCAGGTAGGTGATCCGCCGGCCATAGCGGTCGACGAGCGGGCGCTCCGCACCGGTGGAGACGAGGTTCGGCTGTTGGAGAAGCGTCAGGGACATTCCCCTTTTTACCGCAGCTTTGGCCGGACATCAAAACAAAGAAAGGCCGGCTCCCTCGAGCCGGCCCTTCGACATTCGCAATGCTCTGCCGTTACTGGTGGACGACCACCAGGGCGCCGACCCGCACACGTTCGTAGAGGTCGGTGACATCTTCGTTGGTGAGCCGGATACAACCCGAGGACACGGCCTGGCCGATCGTCCACGGCTCGGATGTACCGTGGATGCGGTAGAGCGTCGAACCGATATAGAGCGCTCGGGCGCCGAGCGGGTTGTCCGGACCGCCGGGCATGTAAGCCGGCAGGTCGGGAACGCGCTTGCGCATCGCTGCCGGCGGCGTCCAACCCGGCCACTCGGCAACGCGGGTGATGCGGTGCTGGCCGGACCAGCGGAAACCGTCGCGGCCAACGCCGATGCCGTACTTCATCGCCTTGCCGTCATCGAGCACCAGGTACAGACGGCGCTCAGACGTTTCGACGACGATCGTGCCCGGCTTGAACTTGGTATCGTAGTCGACGATCTGCTTGGCGATCGCGCTGCCGCGTCGCGAGCCGGGCTTGACTGCGCCCGCTTCCGACCAGGTGTCGGTGGCGGGATCGTAGACACGCTTGGCTGCCGTGGCCGGAGCGGCCAGTGACAGCGACAGGATCGCCGACAGAAGAGCGGCGACCACTACCTTGGTCTTGGAGATTTTCTTCAAACTGCGCCTCTTGACGTAATCGACCCGGATTCTGAGCCAGTTTCGGATGGTTGATAAACTGTTCCTAGCAAGCAGTGAACCGGCCATGCCACGATTCGGACAAACTCAGAACACCGCAGCCACAATGTGTTGCCTCGATGCGACATTTCCATTCACCTCTGCGTGAAAAGGCCAGGTTGACAGGGCTCCGCACCTCTCCTAGGTCCGGCCCACAGGGGAGGATGCGCCATGAGCGACGACCAGAAATACCGTGCTGCCGAAGCAGCGATGGCCGAAGTGACGAGCGGCATGCGGCTGGGCCTGGGGACCGGCTCCACTGCGAAGCACTTCGTCGACATTGTCGGCCGCGCCGTGCAGAACGGCCTCGACGTGATCTGCATCCCCACCTCCGAAGTCACCGCTGCGCAGGCCCGCAATCTCGGCATCCCGCTCACCGACCTCGAAACGACCCCCGAACTCGACCTCACCGTTGACGGCGCCGACGAACTCGGCCCCGGCCTCGCGCTGATCAAGGGCGGCGGCGGCGCTTTGCTTCGCGAAAAGATCGTCGCCGCTGCGTCGAAACGGATGATCGTCATTGCCGATGCGAGCAAGCGGGTCGAGGTGCTCGGTCGCTATCCACTGCCGATCGAGGTCAACCATTTCGGCCTTGGCGCCACCACCGCCGCCATCGCCGCCGTGATGGCCGATTTCAATGCCGAAGGCGAACTACGTCGCCGCCTCAAAGCCGATGGTTCCCCCTTCGTCACCGATGGCGGGCACGCCATCCTCGACGCTTTTTTTGGCCGTATTCCTCAGCCAGAAGCGCTGGCCAAGGCCTTGGTCGACATCCCGGGCGTGGTCGAGCACGGCCTCTTCATCGGGCTTTGCCAGCGCGCCTATGTAGCTGGCCCTGCGGGTGTCGACGTTCTGGACGGCTAGGAGCCGCTCGGATACAGGCTAATAGGGGAAACACACAACCAGATGGGCACCAAGCTGATGACGTCCACCTTCAAACGCGCGCCAATGCTTGTCGCTGCATTGCTGTCGCTAGTCCTGTCGAGCTTCGTGGCGCTGCCCGCGATGAGCCAGGAAGCTTCGGAGATAGCGCCCGAGCACCTGGCGCTGGCGCGCAAGTACATCGATCTGACCGATACCGGCGGCCTCTACGAGGCCACGATTGTGCAGGCGGGCATCAACACCTACAAGCAACTGCTACCGCAAAATCCCGAGATCGCAGAGCCGCTGAACGCCGCGATCGAGACGGTGATCGCCGCATACAAAGGCCGCAAGGGGGAGCTGTTCGACCAGTTCGCGCGCGTCTACGCGCTGTCCTTCACCCAGGATGAGCTGCAGCAGATCGTCGATTTCTATTCGACCCCGACCGGCATCAAGCTGGCCAAGTCGAACGCCGCGATGAGCGGCACCATCAACCGCATCATGGACGTTTTCGCCGGCAACCTGAACACCGAGTTCTTCACCGCCGTGCGCGCCGAACTGAAGGCCAAGGGTATCGACAGCTGAGCTTCGGCACCCTATCTGATTGAAGGCCCCGCCAGAGCGCGGGGCCTTTTCACGTCTGGGGTAGGCGATGGAGGCCCAGCCACCGCGCGACCCCTTGGTTTCGAGGTAGGCAATGAGCGACAGTTACGATCTCGTGGTGATCGGCGCCGGTTCGGGCGGCGTGCGGGCGGCGCGGATCGCCGCGACCTATGGCGCCAGGGTCGCCATCATCGAGGAGTACCGCGTCGGCGGCACCTGCGTGATCCGCGGTTGCGTCCCCAAAAAGCTGTTCGTCTACGCCTCGCGATACAAGGACCTGTTCGAGATCGCCCCCAGCTTTGGCTGGAATGTTGGTGCCCCGAGCTTCGACTGGGCGACGCTTGTTGCCAACAAGGACAAGGAGATCGCCCGGCTCGAGGCAGCCTATGTCGCCGGGCTCGAAAAGCCCGGCGCCGAGATCATCCGCGACCGCGCTACCGTCACCGGCCCCAACAGCGTCAGGCTGCAGAAGTCGGGCCGTGAGCTGACGGCGGGGACCATTCTGATCGCCACCGGGGCGCATCCATTCATCCCGGATATCCCGGGCAAGGAACTGGGCATCACCTCGAACGAGGCTTTCCATCTCGAACAACTGCCGCACTCCATCCTCATCGAGGGTGGCGGCTTCATTTCGGCGGAGTTCGCAACGATCTTTTCGGGGCTCGGCGTCCATACCACCATCGTCTACCGTGGCGACCGGCTGCTGCGCGGTTTCGATGAAGATCTGAGGGTCGGGCTCGAGGCGGGGCTGGAGGCCCGGGGCGTCAGGATCATCCATCAGACCAACGTGCTCGCCCTGCGCCAGACCGGCGAGGACATCACGGTGAGTTTCTCCGACGGTGTCGATGCGCCGTTTGGTGCGGTAATGTTCGCCACCGGTCGCGCGCCCAACACTGCCGGGCTCGGGCTCGAGGCCGCGGGGGTCGAACTGGCCTCGGACGGCGCGGTGATGGTCGATGCCTACTCGCGTTCCAACGTGCCATCGATCTATGCCGTCGGTGACGTCACCAACCGCGCCCAGCTGACCCCGGTCGCCATCCGCGAGGGGCATGCCTTTGCCGATACCGTGTTCGGCGACAAGCCAACTGCAGTCGATCACTCGCTGATCGGCGAAGCGGTGTTCGCCGAGCCCGAGGTCGGCACCGTCGGGCTTGCCGAGCATGACGCTGCCACCCATGGCGACATCGACGTCTACGTCACCCGCTTCCGGCCGATGATCAACACGCTGTCGCTGAAGTCCGACCGCATGATGATGAAGCTCATTACCAAGGCGGACGGCGGTGAGGTGCTTGGCGTCCACATTCTCGGCCCCGGCGCTGCCGAGATCATTCAGATCGCTGCCATCCCCATGGGCATGAAGGCGACCAAGGCCGATTTCGACCGCGCCATGGCCATGCACCCCACCGCCGCCGAAGAGCTCGTGACCTTCAAGAAGCCGAGCTACGTCTACCGCGACGGCCAAAAGCAGTAGCGGGCGGCGGCTTCACACCGCCGCATTCCCCTGCTATTCCGCCCGCCGACTGGGAGACACGCGTGATGCCGACGACTTGGACGCCGCAGAGCTGGAGACAGAAGCCGATTTCGCAGGTGCCGGTTTATCCGGATCCGGCGAAGCTGGAGGCAGCCGAGGCGCAACTGCGCAAGTTCCCGCCGCTGGTATTCGCCGGCGAGGCGCGTGAGCTGAAGCATCAGCTGGCCGAAGTCGCCCAGGGCAGGGCGTTCCTGCTGCAAGGCGGCGACTGCGCCGAGAGCTTCGCCGAGCATGGTGCCGACCATATCCGCGATTTCTTCCGCGTTTTCCTGCAGATGGCAGTGGTGCTGACCCATGGCGCGTCCAAGCCCGTGGTAAAGGTCGGCCGCATCGCTGGCCAGTTCGCCAAGCCGCGTTCGTCCGACACCGAGACCATCGATGGCGTGACGCTGCCGAGCTATCGCGGCGACATCATCAACGACATCGGCTTCACCGAGGCCGCCCGCGTACCCGATCCGGAGCGTCTGCTGCTCGCTTACCGTCAATCGGCTGCTACGCTCAACCTGCTGCGTGCCTTCGCCTCGGGCGGCTATGCCGATCTGACCCGCGTCCACGAGTGGACGATGGGCTTCATGAAGGACTCGACCGCCTATCCGCGCTTCGAGGAACTGGCCCAGAAGATCGACGACGCCATCGACTTCATGCGCGCCCTCGGCCTAACTCCGGACAACACTCCGTCGCTTCGCGAGACCAAGTTCTACACCTCGCACGAGGCGTTGCTGCTCGGCTTCGAGGAGGCGCTGACCCGCCGGGACTCGATCACTGGCGACTACTACGCCACCTCTGGTCACATGCTGTGGATCGGCGATCGCACCCGTCAGGTCGATGCGGCGCATGTCGAGTACTTCTCCGGTATCCGCAACCCGGTTGGCGTCAAGTGTGGCCCGAGCCTCGTCGCCGATGACCTGCTGCGCATCATCGACAAGCTGAATCCCACCAACGAGGCCGGCCGCATCACCCTAATCGGCCGCTTCGGCTCGGACAAGATTGCCGACCACCTGCCGCGTCTCATCGAAGCCGTAAAGGCCGAGGGCAAGGTCGTGGTCTGGTGCTCAGACCCGATGCACGGCAACACCGTCAAAGCCTCGAACGGCTACAAGACGCGGCCGTTCGAGCGGGTGCTGGGCGAAGTGAAGAGCTTCTTCGACATCCACCGCACCATGGGCACCTATGCCGGCGGCATCCACATCGAGATGACCGGCGACGATGTGACCGAATGCACCGGTGGCGGCGTCGCCGCGATCACCGAAGCCGGCCTGCAGGATCGCTATCACACCTATTGCGACCCCCGGCTCAATGCCAGCCAGGCGCTGGAACTGGCCTTCCTCGTCGCCGAGGAGTTGCGGCTGCAGCGTCCGGCTCGTTCGGAAAGAATTGCGGCGGCCGAGTGAACTAACTGCCAGTCGGCTGCGTTACTGGGCCTACAGCTCCGCGTGCGCGGGACGGATTCCCACGCGCCAAGGGCGCCAGCCTCGGTGATCGATGCCACGTTCGTTTTTTCCGCGGGCCGATGCCGCGACCAAGGCCAGGTTGGACCGTGACCCGGTCATGTTGCTGGCCAACAATTTCGACTGGGCCGCGACTGAACTCGGCGCGATCGTCGGCTGGCCGATAGCGCTCCGCTCCGCCGCGCGGCTGATCATGACGGCCGCCGCGCCGATGGCACTGCTGATCGGCCCACGCGGCATCATGCTCTACAACGCCGCCTATGCGCCGATCGCCGGCGGTCGGCATCCTGGGGCCTTCGGCAGCTCCGTGTTCGACAGCTGGCCCGAAGTTGCCGATTTCAACCGCGACATCATGCGGCGCGTGCTGGGCGGCGAATCCCTGACGTTCAACAGTCAGCCGTTCGTTTTCAGCCGCAACGGCGTGCCCGAGAACGTCTGGTTGGATCTCGACTACTCCCCGGTACTCGATGACGACGGCAGTGGCCTCGCCGTGCTGGCGATCGTCCAGGAAACCACGATCAGCGTCCTCGCCGAGCGGGCACTGGAGGAAAGCCGCGAGAAGCTGGATCTGGCGCTCAGCGCCTCCGGCATGGTCGGCACCTGGGACTGGAACATCCTCGAGAACGTCGTTACCGCCGACGATCGCTTTGCGGCCCTCTATTCTGTCACCCCAGGGGCAGCCGCCGTCGGTTTGCCGATCGAGACTTTCCTCGCCGGCATTCATCCCGATGACCGGCAACGGGTCATCTCCGAGATCGGTGACAGCCTGAAGCAACCCGGCCCGGTGCGCTTCGAGTATCGCCTGTCGGCACGCGACGGTAGGCCCGAGCGCTGGGTGGTTGCCTCCGGGCGGGTCACCACCGACACCAACGGCAGGGCAGTCCGCCTGCCGGGTATCGTGGTCGACGTTACCGACGAGCGCCGCATCGCCGAGCAACTGGCCGAGAGCGAGATGCGCTTCCGCACCCTCGCCGACACCATGCCTCAGATGGTGTGGTCGACCTTGCCGGATGGCTATCACGATTACTACAACGCCCGCTGGTACGAGTTCACCGGCGTGCCGTCCGGCTCGACCGATGGCGAGGGCTGGAACGGCATGTTCCACCCCGATGATCAGCATCGCGCCTGGACCGTCTGGCGCCACTCGCTCGCCACCGGCGACCCCTACCGCATCGAATACCGGCTGAAGCACCATAGCGGCGCCTATCGCTGGGTGCTGGGTCAGGCCTTGCCGATCCGTGACAGCGGCGGCCGTATCACCCGGTGGTTCGGCACCTGCACCGATATCCACGAGCAGCGCCTGGCGCAGGAGGAGCGCGAGGTCATCGCGCAGGAACTGAGCCATCGCATCAAGAACATCTTTGCCGTCATTGGCGGCATTGTCAGCCTGAACGCTCGCACCCATCCCGAGGCCAAGGACTTTGCCGACGGGCTGCGCGGGCGCATCCTGGCGCTCGGGCGCGCCCATGATTTCGTCCGGCCGCACTCGCGTGAATCGTCGCCGCGCTCGAACCCGTCATCGCTGCAGGCCCTGATCAGCGACCTGCTGCAGCCATACCGCGACGGCGACATCGAGCGCGTGCACTTCAATGGCGTCGACGCCGGCATTGACGATGGGGCCGCAACCCCGCTGGCCCTGCTTTTCCATGAGCTGGCCACCAACGCCGCGAAGTATGGAGCGCTGTCGCACGGCGATGGCAGGGTGGAACTCAGCAGCGAGATCGTCGGCGATGACTATCGGCTGCACTGGCGCGAACGCGGCGGTCCCGCACCGCGGCCTGGCGCGGTCGGGTTCGGGTCGCGGCTGATTTCTCTGAGTGTCGAAGGGCAGTTGCGCGGCAAGCTGGAGCGGCGCTACGGCGAACAGGGTCTCGAGGTCGATATCAGCATTCCACTGGCGTCGCTCCGCCGCAGCGCCGAGCTCAAGCCAGCGCCGGCTGCGACCCGAATGAGCCAAACAGTCTGAGCCGCTGTGGCGGCTGAGCTTTGGGCTGCGCCTGTTTGCGCACCGAAATGGCAAACTCGACGGCCTGGCGCAGTTCCGTGTTGTCGACCGGCTTGGGGATCACCCCGATCGTCCCCGGCACGCCATCGCCCAGCTGCGCCGGGTTCGCCGTCATATAGACGACGGTGACGCCGCGAGCGGCGAGGTTGCGTCCAACGTCTATGCCGGTCGGACCATCCACCAGGTTGAGATCGACAAAGGCCAACTCGGCTTCGTCCGCCAGCGCCATGGCCTGGCGACTGTCCGATGCGATACCCACCGGCTCGTGGCCCAGGTCGTACAGCAGGTTTTCAAACTCGGCGGCGACGAAGATCTCGTCTTCCACCACAAGGATCTTGCAACTCATACTCGTATTCCAGATCAGTTCCGTGTCTTGCTGGTCCCAACTCGATTGCCGCGGTGAAGGTTGCAGGCGAGTTCTGCATGGCTCCCCTGTAGCGGTGGAAAACGCGACAATGCTTATCAAATTGTAGATTCGCGCCGGCCTGTCGCCAGGTGCGTTGCAGTTTGCCAGTCCATTTAGCGGAACATTAACCCTAACCGGGCATGAATAGCTCACGTACGCGTTTGTTGCGGAGCATCCCATGTCCATCCGTCTGGCCACCAGTCTCGCCGTTCTCGCCGCCGCTGTCGGCAGCCCGGCCTTGGCCGCCGATTGGGGTGACGATTGGTCGCCTGAAGAAGTCTATCGCGGCGCCTACTCGACCGAGCCCAAGGACTGGACCGAGATGGGCGACGAGAGCGACGGCATCCACATCGAGACCGGCCTGCGCTACTGGTATTCGTGGGGCAGCCAGAATTTCGAACTGGGTGGCGAGACGTTTTCGGAGTCGGACAACGCGCATTCGGTCGAAGCCCATATCCGGGTCGAGGAAGATTCCACCAGTACCTACGCCAAGGGCTGGGTCGGTTATTCCGCGGCCATCAACGGCGAGTTCACCGATCCCTATTCCAGCGCACCGGTGACCGACGGCCAGATCGGCTATGGCGGTGCGGATTTCGGCTGGAACGCCTTCAGCGATGGTCAGGGGACCGGTGCCGGCGTCTTCGTTGGCTATAATTACTGGAACAACTCTCCTCGTACGTCGCGTGCCAATTACACCACGGCGACCAGCGATGGCGACATCGCCTACAACGAGGACACCGGCATCTGGTCGCTCCCCGGCGACAGCGTCGATGACAAGCTCGAGTTGCACATGTTGCGCCTGGGTCTGAGCGGCAAGGCGGAAGTCAGCGACTTCTTCGACATCAGCGCCGAAGTCGCTGCTGTGCCGTTTGCCACCATCAACGGCGTCCTGGGCGGCCACGCCGGAAGCAGTGACGGCACGCTTGGACCGTACCTCGGATGTCCGGTTCCCGCGCCGGACGCCTGCGCTCCACTGTTCTTCAAGGCCTCGGCAACCGAAATCACCGGCTGGGGCTACGGCGGCATGGCAGAGCTGATGGCTGGCTTCCATCCGACCGAGAACATCACGCTGCGGCTTGGCGGCCGTGCCTGGTACGTGCAGGGCACCTACGACGCAACCTATACGGGCGCTCTGGTGACGGCACCGCAGATCCAGCCCGAAGTCGACGACCCCGATTCCGACGATCCAGCGGACACGATCCCGGCTGATCCGCTTTACTCGGCGCCCACCCTGGAGCTCGACGACTACATCCAGACCGAAAACCCCTTCCAGCTGTTCCGCTATGGCCTGCTCGCCGAGCTGACCTACCGGTTCTGATCTCAGATCCTGCATGACCGGCTGTCCGCTTGCCCCGACCGGGGTGAGCGGATAAGTCTTGCCGCGTTTTCCAACGGCTCGGATTTCCCACGTGACCGATCGTCTCCGTATCGCCCTCGCGCAGCTCAATCCGACGGTCGGCGCCATCGCGCAAAATCTGGCGCTGGCCAAAGCGACGCTCGCCGACGCGGCCGGGCAGGGCGCCGATGTGCTGCTGTTCTCCGAACTGTTCCTCACCGGCTACTTCCCCGACGACCTCCTGTTCAAGCCGCGCTTCATCGCCGACGCGATGGCCGCCGCCGAGGATTTCGCTCGCGCCACCGCCGGCACCTCGGTCACCGCCATCATGCCGACCCTCTGGCGCGAGGGGGGCAGGCTGTTCAACGCGGTGGTGGTTTGCGAAGCCGGCGCCATCACCGCCCGGCGCTACAAGCGCGAGCTGCCCAACGACGACATCTTTTACGAGAAGCGCTACTTCGAACGCGCCGACCTGCAGGAGCCGGTGACCATCAAGGGCGTCTCGGTCGGCATTCCGATCTGCGAGGACATCTGGCACCCGGAAGTCTGTGCCCATCTCGTCGATCACGGGGCGCGCATCCTGCTCTGCCCCAACGGCTCGCCTTATTGGCGCAACAAGCAGGCCACCCGCTACAAGCTGGTCACCGACCGCGTCGCCGAAGACAACGTGCCGCTGCTCTATCTCAACCAGGTCGGCGGCCAGGACGAACTGGTTTATGACGGGGCCAGCTTCGGCATCGAGCCCGGTGGGCGCCTCGTGGTGCAGGCCAAAAGCTTCGAGCCCGAGATCCTGATATCGAACTGGTCCCGCACGCCCGACGGCTGGCGCTGTACCGACCCGCACGTCACCCCACTGTCGAGCGTCGATGAGGCGCCGTGGCGCGCCTGCGTGCTGGGCTTGCGCGATTACGTCAGAAAGAACGGCTTCAAGTCGGTGGTGCTCGGTCTTTCCGGCGGCATCGACAGCGCCATCGTCGCTGCCATGGCGGTCGATGCCATCGGCGCCGAGAACGTCCACTGCCTGATGCTGCCCTATCGCTACACCTCCGACGAAAGCCTCGCCGATGCCCGCGACTGCGCCGAGCGGCTTGGCGTCCGCTACGACGTCGTCTCGATCGGCGATCCGGTCGAAGCCGCGCTCAGCGAGCTGCAGCCGGTCTTCGGCAACCGCCCGCAGGATCTGACCGAGGAAAACATCCAGTCGCGCATGCGCGGCGTCTACCTGATGGCCGTCTCCAACAAGCTTGGTTCGCTCCTCCTCACCACCGGCAACAAGTCGGAGATGGCAGTCGGCTACGCCACCATCTATGGCGACATGAACGGCGGCTTCAATCCGATCAAGGACATGCTGAAGATGCGCGTCTATGAGCTGGCCGACTGGCGCAACAAGCATCGCCCGGCTGATTGCCTCGGTCCCGATGGGCTGGTGATTACGCAGAACATCATCGACAAAGCGCCTTCGGCGGAACTTCGTCCCAACCAGACCGACCAGGACTCGCTGCCGCCATACCCGATCCTCGACGAAATTCTCGTCGGCCTGGTCGAGCTCGAACTCAGCATCGCCGAGGTCGTGCAGCGCGGCGAAGGGCGTTTCGATCGGGCGCTGGTCAAACGCATCGAGAAGCTGCTCAACATCGCCGAGTACAAGCGCCGTCAGTCCGCTCCTGGCGTGAAGATCTCCCGCAAGGCCTTTGGGCTGGGCCGCCGCTACCCGATCACCAACGGTTATCGCGACGAGAACCTGATCGCCGAACCGATCGGGCGGCTGGATTCGAAGGGGTTGGAATGAGCCGTCGAGCATACGCTCCGGCAGTCGGCAATCGGCAGTCGGCCGTCGAGCTTGCTGCTGTTGCGATTGACGATTGCCGACTGCCGATTGCCGAAAGCGCTGCCCTATGACCACCGTCCGCTACGCCCCATCGCCCACCGGCAAGCTGCACCTTGGCAATGCCCGTCCGGCGCTGATGAACTGGCTGTTCGCCAAATCCACTGGTGGCCGCTACATCCTGCGCCTCGACGATACCGATACCGCCCGCTCCACCGAAGCCTACGCCGAAGGCATTCACACCGACCTCAACTGGCTCGGCATCACGCCCGATCTCAAGGTTCGCCAATCCGACCGCACCGCGATCTATGACGCAGCCCGCGACAAGCTGATCGCCGCTGGCCGCCTTTATCCGGCTTTTGAAACCGAGGAAGAGCTGGAGGCCAAACGCGCCCGTGCCCGCTTGCTCGGCCGCCCACCGGTTTACGATCGCGCCGCGCTGCACCTTTCACCGGAGCAGCGGGGCAAGTACGAAGCCGAGGGCCGCAAGCCCCATTGGCGCTTCAAACTCGATGGCCGGCCAGTCGAGTTCAACGACCTGATCAAGGGCCCGCAGACGGTCAATACCGCTTCGATGTCCGATCCGGTGCTGGTGCGCGCCGACGGCTCCTATCTCTACACGCTGCCCTCGGTGGTCGACGATATCGAACTCGGCATCACCCATGTGATCCGCGGCGAGGATCACGTCAGCAATACCGGCACGCAGATCGAAATCTTCGAGGCGCTCGGCGGCAGGGTGCCCGCCTTCGCCCACCATAATTTGCTGACCGGCGCTGCCGGCGAGGGTCTGTCAAAGCGCCTCGGATCACTCTCGCTCGAGGAGCTTCGCGGGGCCGGGTTCGAGCCGATGGCGGTCGCCATGGCGGCGGTGCTCACCGGCACCAGCCTGCCGCTCGAGCCCTATGCCGACCTCGCAGTGCTCGGCCAGGTCTTCAGTCTCGATGCCGTCTCGCATGGTTCCGCCCGCTTCGATCCGGCCGAGCTTGCAAGCCTGAACGCCCGCATCCTGCATCAGATGCCTTACGAAGCGGCGAAACCTCGTCTCGAGACGCTCGGCCTCGCCTCCGAGCCCCTCTGGCTGGCGCTGCGCGGCAATCTCGCGGTGTTTTACGATATCGTCGACCTCGCGACGCTCGTCTCCGGCCCGGTCACGCCGGTGGTCGCCGACGAGGACCGCGAGTTTCTGCGCAAAGCCCGCGAACTGCTGCCCGCCGAACCCTGGGACGAGACCACCTGGTCGAAATGGACCGAAGCCCTGAAAGCTGCCACCGGCCGCAAGGGCAGGGCGCTGTTTCACCCGTTGCGCCTGGCCGTCACCGGCCGGGAGCAGGGGCCCGAACTCAAGTCCCTTCTGCCACTCTTGGGGCGTAAGGCGTGTCTGGCCCGACTACCCTGACCCGCTTGTCGCCGAACTGAACGATCCGTTCGGGCTGGTTGGCTGTGGCAGGCGCCACCACGGCCACAACCGGTTTCGGTGCCTCACCCGGCGCCGCCGGCCGAGGGCGCGGCAATGGCACGTCGACGAACTGCGTGACGTCGGCAACCTGTGTCACCGCGACGGTGGGCGAAATCCGGCGTCCGTCGCGTAACGGCAACGGGAAGGTGGCACCACGGAATGTCACCATGGCGCGCGTGCCGCCCGTCGGAAGCTCCGCCAGCGTGATCGCGCCCTGGTCCTGCGTCGAGGTACACTTGCTGGTGGTATCGAACTCGGTGCGAAACTTGAAGGCGTTGGGCAGCGACGAGTAGGGCTCCCCCCACTCGTTGATCATCTGTTCCGGCTCCTGCCCCGGATTGTCGTAATAGTAGAGGTCGACATCCAGCCCGGGACACATGGCGCGGCATTGTTGTGCGTCGTTGGCGACATAGTCGACCAGCGTCGAGTAGCTGATCGGCCACCAGAACCCGTCGGTCTTGCGCACACAGAGCGTACGAACCGTGTGGTAGTCGCCATACGGGTTGAACTCCTCGCCGCGAATGCCGCCGGCGCCGTCGTCGCCATCGGTGAACACGCCGAACAGCCGCTCGAACAGGTTGCCGCGATCGCCACGCTGCACCTGCACCCGCGAACGGCCGTCGCAATCGAAGCGCGCCATTTCCTGCAGGATCGCCTCGCGTTGCTGCGCCACCGCCTCGCCGGTGCTGACGCTCTGCGACAGTTGCTGCACTTCCTCGCGGCCGCGCAGCACTTCGCGCGCCAGCGACCGGCACTCGGGCGTGAGCCTGCGCCCGGCCTTGGCGTCGTCGTTGCAGCCCTGGCGCACATAGGCGCTTTCGGAACGCTGCACTTCGCGCTGCAGGCGCTTCAGTGCACCACCGCGGGAGTTCTGGAAGTCGGAGTTCCGGTCGAGCGCGCGGAGCGTCGCCTGCAGGCGCGCACAGCTGTCGGCCTGCGCATAGGCCGTCGACACATCGATGACGAGGCCTGCCCACGCCACGAAGAACAGCAGGGCAAAGCGAGTGAGGAGGGCGAAAGCGCGTAGGTGGGCGCAGGTCATCAGTTCGAACCGGATCGTGTGGCCCTCCGTTAGTCGGCCAATACGCCTAAAGCGAGACAGCGCGCGAGATTCGCTTTCAAGCAATAGCACAGCACCGGTGCCGGTTAACGCCTCATAAGCGTTGCTGCAATGGGACGCACGTTGTCGCACCCACGACGGTTGCAGCCCCGCCTGTTCCGGGGCCCTCCACGTCATGAATGCGTCTCGGCGAATAGGGCGACAGCAGGGCCGTTCGCGGCGCTTTTCTGCATTTGTGCAGTAGCGAGGCACAGGTTCTGTGCTTAGGTGCGCTGCATCGCGCCTTGTCTCTGGAGTACCAACTTGCAAGCTCGCATCGCTTTCGCCGCCCTGGTCGGCCTGATCGCTGTTCCTCTCGCTTCTACCGCCCAGGCCCAGAGCCCGGCCGATCTCACCAAGTTCAGCGAGACCTGCCTCGCCGCCCAGACTTTTCTGCTCGGCGAAGTGCCTGAGGGCGTCGATGCCTCGCTGATCCTCACCCCGCTGTGTGGCTGCCTCGCCGGCGCCTTCAAGGATATGCCGCAGAAGGATGTAGACATCCTCGCCGCCGACCTCCGTGGTGAAGGGACCGACGAACTCCACGCCGCCCATGGCAGCTATGACAAGGTCACCGATCTGGCCCGCGAAGGCCTCACCACCTGTTTTGCCAGCCCCGAGGTCACCGCCGCCATGCAGGCGGTCGCGCCACCGGCTGCTGCTCCCGCCGATCCCGCGGCCCCGGCTGATCCTGCGGCTCCCGCAACACCACAGTAACCCATCGATAGAGGGGCGCTTCGGCGCCCCTTGCTTTTTGTCGGCGCTGCAGTCAGATTGCGCGCCATGAAAACCGGCACCGTGATCTGCATTACCGGCTGCATTATTATCCGCTGAGCATTGCTGGCGGCGCGGTTTTCTTCATCCTCTGATCTCTAGTCCCGAAGAACCCGTCCGCGAGCGCGTGGAGCGTTGTCAGGAAAAGCCTGTCCCCGCCAAGGCGGAGATTGCCGACTTTCCACCTCGACAGCGCGACCATCAAAGACCGATCGTGCGCGAGGAACTCTGACTTTGGGCAACATCACTCTCAAGCTCCACAACACGCTGACCCGGGCGAAGGAGGACTTCGTCCCCATCGATCCCAACAACGTCCGCATGTATGTGTGCGGGCCGACGGTCTACGACTACGCCCATATCGGCAACGCCCGTCCGGTGATCGTCTTCGATCTGCTTTACCGGCTGCTGCGCTACGCCTACGGCGCCGACCACGTCACCTATGTCAGGAACATCACGGACGTCGACGACAAGATCAACGCCCGTGCCGTCCGCGACTACCCCGGTCTGCCGCTCAACGAGGCGATCCGCAAGGTCACCGAGAAGACCGCCAATCAGTACTTCAAGGATGTCGCGGCGCTGGGCACGCTGGAGCCGGACTACCAGCCGCGCGCCACCGACTTCATCCCCGAGATGCAGTCGCTGATCACTTCGCTGATCGGGAGCCGACACGCTTACGAGGCAGCTGGCGAAGTGCTGTTCGACGTCGGTTCCATGCCCGACTACGGCAAGCTCTCGGGCCGCAATCTCGACGACAATCTCGCCGGAGCCCGCATCGCCGTCGAAGCGCACAAGAAGAATCCGGCCGACTTCGTGCTCTGGAAGCAGTCGAGCCCCGAGGAGCCCGGCTGGGACAGTCCGTGGGGCCGGGGCCGGCCCGGCTGGCACATCGAGTGCTCGGCGATGAGCGAACGCTACCTCGGCCAGGTGTTCGATATCCATGCCGGCGGGCTCGACCTGATCTTCCCGCACCACGAGAACGAGATCGCCCAGTCGCGTTGCGCACACGGCACGTCGGTCATGGCCAATTACTGGCTGCACAACGGCTTCCTCCAGGTCGAAGGCCAGAAGATGTCGAAGAGCCTCGGCAACTTCATCACCATCTCGGAGCTGCTGGAGACCGACAGGTTCGGTGGTCGCAAATGGCCGGGCGAAGTGCTGCGCCTCGCCATGCTGATGACCCATTATCGCGAGCCGATCGATTTCTCGGTGAAGCGGTTGGAGGAGGCCGAGCAGAAGCTCCGCGACTGGCAGCGCGCCAGTAAGCCGAAGCAGGGCACGCCACCTGAGCCGTCCGTCATTGCCGAGCTCACCGACGACCTCAACTTCCACCGTGCCGCGGTGGCGCTCGATGTCGTCGCCCGCAAGGCCAACCGAGGTACTGAAACGGCCGCCAACTGCCTCGCGGCGACACTGGAGTTCCTTGGCTTCACCACCGACGGCCTGCTGACCGCCGCCGCCGCCGACGCCCCCGCCGGCGTCGAACAAGCCGTCGCCGCCCGTCTCGCCGCCCTCAACGCCAAGGATTTCGCAAAGGCTGACACCATCCGGGCTGAATTGCTGACACGGGGTGTCCAGCTGATGGACTACAAGGACGAAGCCGGCCACCGCCAGACCAAATGGGAGGTCGTGAGGTGAGTACTGATCGAGATGCACGCTCCAGCCTTCCCTCTCCCCTTGAGGGAGAGGGTGCCTCGCGCAGCGAGGCGGGTGAGGGGCAGTACCACCGCCGTCACGACGAGTGGCGCACCAGCCTGACTCCAACGTTGCGCCTGCGCGCAAAATCGATGCGAACCAACGCCACTGAGGCCGAAGCGGTGTTGTGGAAGCTTCTTCGCGATCGGCGCTTCGCCGGCTTCAAGTTTCGCCGGCAGCTGCCGATCGGACGCTTCATTGTGGATTTCGTCTGCCCGTCGGCCATGCTCATCGTCGAGCTCGACGGTAGCCAGCACGCGGAGGACAAGCGTGACTTGATACGTGACACGTGGCTGACTTCGCGCGGGTATCAGGTGCTCCGCGTTTGGAACAGCGACCTTTTCACCAACCGTACCAGTGTGCTTGATGCAATCTGGCATGCTCTGCATCCGGCCCCTCACCCGCCCTTCGGGCACCCTCTCCCTCAAGGGGAGAGGGGCGATGCGGCACGATCGGGCCCCAGCCTTCCCTCTCCCCTTGAGGGAGAGGGTGCCTCGCGCAGCGAGGCGGGTGAGGGGCAGTTTGGGCGGGGCGAGCACCCATGACCATCATCGACCACGTCGGCCTCAAAGTCAGCGACTTCACTCTCTCGCGCGACTTTTACACCGCTGCGCTCGGCGCCCTTGGCATCAAGCTGCTCGCCGAGTTCGAGCATGACGGCGTCAAGTCCGCCGGGTACGGCGTCGATCGCCCGACCTTTTGGCTCGGCACGGGCAAGACCATGCGGGGCGGCGACACGCACGTCGCGTTTGTGGCCTCGAGCCGCGCTGCGGTCGAAGCCTTCTATACCGTGGCGCTTGCCGCGGGCGGCCGCGACAACGGTCCGCCTGGCCTTCGCCCGCATTATTCGCCTGATTACTACGCCGCCTTTGTACTCGACCCTGACGGAAACAACATCGAGGCCGCCTATGTCGGCCCGGAGGGAGGGCGCCCATGAGCGCTTTGGATCACGTCGCCATTTCGACTGCCGACTACCTCACCTCGCTCGCCTTCTACGAGAAGGCGCTGGCCCCGCTCGGCATCAAGACGCATATGAAGTTCGAGGGCGAGGAGGGAAACGTGGCCGGCCTCGGCTCCGAGCAGCCGTTCCTGTGGATCGGCGATGGCGGCAAGCTCATCGGCGGCCGGGTGCATCTGGCTTTCAGCGCCCCCAATCGGGCCGCCGTCGACGCGTTCTATGCCGCGGCGATCGCCGCAGGGGGTAAGGACAATGGCCCGCCGGGTCTGCGTCCGCATTATCATGCCACCTACTACGCTGCCTTCGTTTTCGATCCGGACGGGCACAACATCGAGGCCGTGTGTCATGCCCCCGAGTGAGGCACCGTTCACCGGTGGCTGCCAGTGCGGCGCGGTGCGGTTCGCCGTCGGCCGGCTCGGTCGCGGCTCGATCTGCCATTGCCGCATGTGCCAGAAGGCGTTCGGGGCGTTTTTCGGCCCGCTGATCACCTCGTTCGATGTCACCTGGACCCGCGGCACGCCGAAATACTTTGCGAGCTCCGACAAGATCAGGCGCGGCTTCTGCGCCGACTGCGGCACGCCGTTGACCTACGAGGAGATCGGCCGACCTCCCGACCAGCAGGTCGAGATCGCCATCGGCGCCTTCGACGACCCGAGCGTTGCTGCGCCAGTGATCCAGGTCAACCTGGCCGACAAGCTGCCATTCTTCGATGGCCTCGCGGCGTTGCCGATCCGCACCGAATACTCGCCCGGCTGGCACGAGTTCATGGCCAACCTCGTCAGCCACCAGCACCCCGACCACGACACGGCCGAATGGCCGCCGAAACAAGGTTTCCCAGCGTGACGCTGCGCACCTACTATCCCGAGATCGAGCCCTATTCCTCAGGCCATCTCGATGTTGGCGACGGCCACCAGGTCTACTGGGAACGCGTCGGCACGCCAGGAGCCAAGCCTGCTGTTTTCCTGCACGGGGGGCCGGGAGGCGGGCTCAGCCCCAACCAGCGGCGGGTGTTCGACCCGGCGCGCTACGACGTGCTGCTGTTCGATCAGCGCGGCTGCGGCAAATCCCGCCCCTTCGCCGAGCTCGCGCATAACACCACCTGGGACCTGGTCGCCGACATCGAGCGGCTGCGCCAGATGGTGGGCGTCGAGCAGTGGCTGGTGTTCGGCGGCTCCTGGGGCTCCTCGCTGGCGCTCGCCTATGCGCAGAAGCATCCCGAACGGGTCACCGAACTGGTGCTGCGCGGCATCTTCACGCTGCGTCGCTGGGAGCTGCTCTGGTACTATCAGCACGGCGCGTCGCTGCTGTTTCCCGACAAATGGGAACGCTTCATCGCCCCGATCCCACCGGCCGAACGCGGCGACATGATCGCCGCCTACCGGCAGCGGTTGACGAGCCCGGATCGCGATATCCGGCTAGGCGCGGCTCGCGAATGGGCGCGCTGGGAGGGTGAAACCATCACGCTGCTGCCCGACCCGCAGGTGAGTGACGCCTTCTATGGCGAGGAGTATGCGCTCGCCTTCGCCCGCATCGAGAACCACTACTTTGTTCATGCCGGCTGGATGGATGAGGGCCAGTTGATCCGCGATGCCGGCAAGCTCCGCGACATTCCCGGCGTCATCGTCCAGGGTCGCTACGACATCGCCTGTCCGCCGCAGACCGCCTGGGACCTGCATCAGGCCTGGCCGGAAGCGGAGTTCATCATGGTCGAAGGGCAGGGGCATGCCCTGAGCCAGCCGGGCATCCTCAATCATCTGATCGAAGCGACCGATCGGTTCGCCGGAGGTGGAATGTGAGTGACGACAGCTATCGCTTCCGCGAGTATTCGGGCGGTTGCCAGTGCGGCGCTGTCCGCTGGCATGCCACCGAACTGCGCGACAATCCGCATTTCTGCCATTGCCGCATGTGCCAGAAGGCTGCCGGCAACGTCTTCATCGACCTCGTCGGCATTCGCCATGAGCATCTGACCTGGACGCGCGGCAAGCCGAGCGAGTTCAACAGTTCCGATGTGGCGGCGCGCGGCTTCTGCAGCAATTGCGGCACGCCGCTCTACTACCGCTCGCTCGGCGGCCCGCATGTCTCGATGACTATCGGCTCGTTCGACACCCCGAGTTTGATCCCCATCCTTTACGAAATGGGTCTGGAAGGTCGCCATCCCGGTCTTCAGCCGGTGCCCGGCGCTGAACAGATCGGCACCACCGAGCAGGGCGACGGCGTCGAGGCCGTCGCTCGTGTTCGCGCCAGCAATCACCAACACCCCGACCACGACACGGCCGAATGGCCCCCCCGTAACTGAGTACTGCGCCAATGACTGCCCCAGCCAAGGAACGCCTCTATCTCTTCGACACCACGCTGCGCGATGGCGCGCAGACGGCCGGTATCGAGTTCTCGCTCGAGGACAAGATCTCGGTCACCGCGCTGCTCGAGCGCCTTGGTGTCGACTACATCGAAGGCGGCTACCCCGGCGCCAACGTCATCGATGATCAGTTTTTCACCGAGAACCGCACCCGCGACGCCATCTTCACCGCCTTCGGCATGACCAAGCGGGCAGGGCGCTCGGTCGGCAACGATCCTGGCGTGCAGGCGACGCTCAACGCTGTCTCCGATGCCGCCTGCTTTGTCGGTAAGTCTTCGTCGCACCAAGTGAGGGTCGCGCTCGGCATCTCGCTCGAGGAGAACCTCGAAAGCCTGCGCGAGACCGTCGAGGCCACCGTTGCTGCCGGCAAGGAAGCGCTGGTCGATTGCGAGCATTTCTTCGACGGCTACAAGTCCGACCCGGGTTATGCCCTGCAGTTCGTCCGCACGGCGCTCGATGCCGGCGCCCGCTGGATCGTGCTGTGCGACACCAATGGCGGCACCATGCCCTCAGAGGTCGCCCAGATCGTCGGCGAGGTCAGCAAGCTCGTGCCCGGCGATCACCTGGGTATCCACGCCCATGACGATACCGGCCAGGCGGTTGCCAATACGCTGGCCGCCGTCTCCGCCGGCGTCCGCCAGATCCAGGGCACGCTCAACGGCATCGGCGAACGCTGCGGCAACGCCAACCTCGTCACCATCATCCCGACGCTTGCGCTCAAATCAGGTTTCGCCGATCGCTTCGAGATCGGCGTCAGCACCGAGCAGCTCGCCGATCTCACCTCGATTTCCCGTGCCTTCGACGATCTGCTGAACCGCGCTCCGGCGCGCCAGTCGCCCTATGTCGGCACTTCGGCCTTTGCCACCAAGGCCGGCATCCACGCCTCGGCGCTGGCCAAGGATTTCTCCACCTATGAGCACGTGCCGCCCGAAAGCGTCGGCAACGAGCGCAACATCATGGTCAGCCAGCAGGCCGGCAAATCCAACCTGCTCGCGGCGCTCAAGCGCCATGGCATCGAGCTTGGCAAAGATGATCCGCGCCTCGAACGGCTGCTGCGTACGGTCAAGGAGCGTGAGGCGCGCGGCTATTCATACGATGGCGCCGATGCGAGCTTCGTCGTCCTCGCCCACGAAGTGCTCGGCACATTGCCCGAGTTTTTCGATGTCGAGAGCTACCGCGCCAGCGTCGAGCGTCGCCACAACGCCCGCGGCGAGCAGATCACCGTCACCGAGGCGGTGGTGAAGATCCGCATCGGCGACGACCTGCTGATGTCGGTGGCCGAAGGCAATGGCCCGGTCAACGCGCTCGACCTTGCCATGCGCAAGGACCTGGGGGTGTTCTCGTCCCGCATCGCCGATCTCGAACTGGTCGACTTCAAGGTGCGTATTCTCGACGGCGGCACGGGCGCGGTCACCCGTGTGCTGATCGAAAGCCGCGACGGAACCGGCGAGCGCTGGTACACCATCGGCGTCAGCCCCAACATCATCGACGCCTCATTTGAGGCGCTTTACGAGTCGATTACCTATAAGTTGATGAAATCAGAGGCAGCCTGAGACGCCGGAACGGTAAGGGCAGGTTGCTCACGTTCCCCCGGAGGCCCTGCTGAGCCGGACCGACGATCGCCGTACTTTGCTGCTCGCCCTCGGCGCCGCCGGGGTGACGCTGGCTGTTGTCGTCGGCGTCATCGGTCTGCCGGCAGTCAATGCCTGCTCGGCCGATCCGCGTGGTGTCATTACCTGCCTGCGCGACATGGCAGATCGCAAGTTCGATCTGCCGGGCAGTGTTCCCGGGCAAGTCGCCGAGACAGCGCCAGCCAATAGTCCGGAACCCGCGCCTCAGGTCGTTATCGCAGAGACCCAAACCCCAGCCGCCTCCGGCGGTGCGTTTGAGGCGCCGGCAGCCGATGCCGTCGTCGCACCGCTCGACGTCTCCGTTTCAGCTACGTTGTCGGAGCCGGCGGCTGAGCCGTCGGGATCTCCGGCCCACACCGAAACCACTCTCGCCGCCGCGAAGCCAGCGGCTTCTGCCGCGGGCGAAATGGCGGCTGCCCCTGAGCCAGTGTCGGGGGCTGTCGGTACCGAACCGGGAACGGTCGTCCCGGAGGTCGTTGCTGCTTCTTCCGAGCCCGAGCCTGAGGCCGGAAAGCCTAGTGACACTGCTCTGACCTGGAGCGCGTCTCCGGAGCCGGAACAAGCCGATCCCGCATCCGAAGCGCGGCCTGCTGCTGCTCCTGTCGCCGACCCGCAGCCGCCGGCGCCTGGCACGCAGCCGTCGCCAGTTGCGCTCCCGCCCGCGGCACCGCAGCCTGAACCAGAGATCGAGGTCGGCGGCGAACCGGCGGGCGAGCCAGCTGCGCCGAAATCCGACACGTCAAACGAGCCTGATCCGCTTTCATCGCCGGTTATCAGCCCGCCGCCGCCCCTCGTGGTCGCTAATGCCGAACCGGCGAGCGCGCAGCCGCCAGCCCCGACAATCGCTGCGCCGGTCATCCTCGCCCCCACCATAGACGCGATCGAGCTCGATGCCGGGCAGAGCTTCGTGTCTGGCTCCGGCCCCGCAGGTGCGCTGATGCGCCTTTTCGCCGATGACGAACTGATCGGCGAAAGCCCGGTGGAGGAGGGGCGCTGGCTGGTCGAAGGCAGTAATCTGCTCGACAACCAGCGAAGCGAATTGCGGGTCGAAGCAATCGAACCCGAAACGGGAAAACTGCTGGGGGTCGCCGCCATCACAGTAGAGATCGAGCTGCCCGAAGGCAGCTCGCCACCCGAAGAGCCCCAGGAGCAAACGCCGGATCTCGGCAGCGGCGTCGCGCCTGCGCCTCAGCCCCAGCCGATCCCCGTCACGCCGTCACCAGCCCTTCCGCCCGCGACCTTGCCTTCCGAACTCGCCGACAACGAGCCGGCGGCTGTCACCGCCGTCCCTGCTGATGAACCCGCCGAAGCGCCGGCGCTGGTCGTCGCCGAGCCTGAACTTGCCGCTGTCGAGCCGAAGGTCGAACCTGAACCGCTGCCGCCGCTGGCTGCGGTGGTTCCGCGCGGCGAGTCGGCGTCCGTCGAGATCCTTGCCCCCTCAACGCTCGAGCCGACGATATTGCCGACAATCGGGCAGGGCAGCGACGACGCATCGACCGTCGTCCTGCCCATGCCCGACGCGCCGGCGCTGATTGCCGAGTTCGATATCGACCCGCCACCGCCCGCACCGCCTTCCGGCCAGCCCGTCACAATCCTCCGCCTGCTGCCGTTCGGCGATCCCGATCAGGGTCGCTACAATGTCGGCAAGGCCATCATCCGCCGTGGCGACACGCTGTGGAGCATCGCCCGCCGCTACTACGGCCACGGCATCCATTACCGCACCATCTTCCACGCCAACCGCGAGCTGATCCGCCGCCCCTCGCGCATCTTCCCCGGCCAGATCTTCGACCTGCCGCTGGTCACCGACGACTGACGCTTTCCATGACAGCGTGTTGCCGCGAATCCGGTTCAACTGCCCAGTCAGGCAGGTGGTTTCGCCTTGCCATGGCAAGGCCGATCTTTTATCGCTGAATGACGATGAACCCGATGCATGACGACGACATCGCCAATGTGATGCGAGCCCTCGGACACCCCGTCCGGCTCAACATCCTGCGCATCCTCGCCGCCCAGCGTGCGGGCGATTGCTGCTGCACCGATGTCACGCAGAACCTGTCGCTGGCCCAGTCCACCGTCAGCCAGCACATCAAGGTGCTGCTCGATGCCGGCCTGGTCGAGCGCCACCCCAAGGGCACGCGCAACTGCTATTCGCTGCGCGCCGATCGCCTCGCCGATTTCGGCGTCGCCTGCACCGGCTTGTTCACCGGCCTAACCGATCACCCGGTCAAAGAGCTCGCCTGATGTCATCCGCCGATGAGGCAACCAAGCGCCCTACCGTTAGCGCGGAGGAGGGTGGCCTGCTTGCCACTGTACGAAACCTCTGGGGCTACATGTGGCCCGAGGGCCGTCCCGACCTGAAGTGGCGCGTCATCCTCGCCATCGGCGCTCTGCTGGTGTCGAAGGTGGCGACCACGCTGGTCCCTTTCGTCTACAAGTGGATCATCGACAGTCTCGACGGCAGCACGCCCGATACGGCGCTCGTGATGGGCGTCGCCATCCCTATCGTGCTGGTCGTCGCCTTCGGCGTCGGCAACATCATCGACGCCGGCTTCCAGCAACTGCGCGACGTGCTGTTCGCCTCGGTCGGCCAGCATGCGGTGCGCAAGCTCGCGCTACAGACCTTCGAGCACCTGCACAAGCTGTCGCTGCGCTTCCACCTCGCTCGCCGCACCGGTGGCCTGAGCCGCGTGATCGAGCGCGGCACCAAGGGCATCGAAACCATCGTGCGCTTCACGATGCTCAATACCGCGCCGACGCTGGTCGAGTTCGTCATCACCGGCGTCATCTTCATCGTCATGTTCGGCATCAGCTACCTCAGCGTGCTGGTCGCCACCGTCTGGCTCTACCTGTGGTTCACCATCAAGGCTTCGAACTGGCGCATCGCCATTCGTCGCGACATGAACGACAGCGACACCGACGCCAACGGCAAGGCTATCGACAGCCTGCTCAACTTCGAGACCGTGAAGTACTTCGCCAACGAGAAAATGGAAGCCCAGCGCTTCGATGCCTCGATGGAAAAGTATGAGCGCTCCGCGATCCGCATCTGGACCTCACTGGGCTTCCTCAATTTCGGCCAGGCCCTGATCTTCTATGCCGGCACGGTGATCATCCTGATCATGGCGGTGCTCGGGGTGATGAACCGCACGCTGACGCTGGGCGATTTCGTGCTGCTCAACACCTTCCTGATGCAGATCTATCGGCCGCTCAACTTCATCGGCTTCGTCTATCGCGAAATCCGCCAGGGCCTCACCGACATAGAAGAGATGTTCAAGCTGCTCGACCGCGCTCCCGAGATCCAGGACAAGCCGGGCGCCACGCCGCTCAATGTCACCGGCCCGGTGGTGAAGTTCGAGGACGTGAAGTTCCACTACGACGCCGATCGCCCGATCCTTAAAGGCATCAGCTTCGAGGTTCCGGCCGGCAAGACCATTGCCGTCGTCGGCCCGTCGGGCGCCGGCAAGTCGACCATTTCGCGGCTGCTCTATCGCTTCTACGATGTCATCGAAGGCAAGGTCACCATTGACGGCCAGGACCTGCGCGACGTCACGCAGGAGAGCCTGCGTGCGGCCATCGGCATGGTCCCGCAGGATACTGTGCTGTTCAACGACACCATTGCCTACAACATCCGCTACGGCCGCCCCGATGCGACCGACGAAGAGGTGAGGAAGGCGGCCGAGCTGGCGCAGATCGGCCATTTCATCGAGAGCCTGCCCAAGGGCTACGACACGCCGGTCGGCGAGCGCGGCCTGAAGCTCTCGGGCGGCGAGAAGCAGCGCGTCGCCATCGCCCGCACCATCCTGAAGGGGCCGCCGATCCTCATCCTTGACGAGGCGACCTCGGCGCTCGATTCGAAGACCGAGGAAGACATCAAGTCCGCCCTCGACGTCGTGTCGGCCAACCGCACCACCCTGGTGATCGCCCATCGGCTCTCCACTGTCGTCAACGCCGACGAGATCATCGTCTTGCGCGACGGCCAGATCGCCGAGCGCGGCACCCATCATCGCCTGCTGGTCAAGCAGGGGCTTTACGCCCAGATGTGGAACCGCCAGCGTGAAGCCAGCGAGGCGGAGGAGCGCATGCAGCGCGTCGCCAACGATCCCGAAGGCTTCGTCAAGCGCGGCCTGCCGGCGGCGGAGTAGGGGAGGCTTGCCGTCACAGACGGCCCCCTCCCATCCTCCCCCATAAAGGGGGAGGTGCCCTGCCGGTTCACTAGGCACCATCGACGACAGAGCCTCGACTCGTCACCTCCCCCTTTATGGGGGAGGCCGGGAGGGGGCCGTCTCTGTCAGTCGGCACCCCTGGGCACCTGTCGCCGGAACCCACCCCTTGACCAATCCGTTGCCTCCGACCAATCAGCGTCGGCCAATGACTCGATCCTCCTCCCGCAACGCCTCGCTCGACGCCCTGCGTGTCCTGAGCCTGCTTGGCATCGTGACGCTCCACGTCGCCGGCGGCGGCTTCGCCGACAACAAGCCGCTCGGTTTTGTCGTCGATGAACTGAGCCGTTTCGCCGTGCCGGTGTTCTTTCTGATGTCGGCCTATTTCTGGAAGGATGCCGACCTCACCGTACCGTTGCGTCTGGCGGGGAAGGTCGCCCTGCGAGTCATGCCGGCCTTCGCGGCAATCCTCGCGCTCACCATCGCGCTACGCCTCTTCGAAGGCGGACGTCCCGGGTTCGAGCTCACACCCGGTGGCCTGCTCCTCCTCCTCTGGTCAGGTGGGCCAGCCTTTCATTTGTGGTTCCTGCCAGCGCTGGTCCTCGGCAGCGCCGTCGTCGCGACGCTGGTGAAGTTCACCGGCCTCCGCTGGACCATCGCCATCACGCTGGCACTCTACCTCGTAGGCACCCTCATCGGCGCCTACTCGAAGCCGCTGTTCGGTCACGGCAACCCGTTCTGGATGGATCGGAATGGGCTGCTCTTCGCCCCGGTCTTCCTCGTTGCAGGCATCGTACTGCGCCACCACCGCGATGCGCTGAGCGGCCTGCCGATCCCGGCAATCGTCGCGGCGCTGGTCGCCTTTGCCGCGCTGCATGTTGCAGAAGGCTACTTCGTCGTCGGCCGTTACGCTCTCGGCCACGACTACTCGCTGTCGACCCTTGCCTACGGCCTTGCCGTCGCCATCCTGTTCATGCGCATGGAACTGCACAGCCCGATCTGGTCGACTCTCGGCCAGGCGACGTTCGGCGCGTACCTCATTCACCTGCTGGTGCTGAAGGTCCTCGCCGGCAATCTCGGGCTCGGCCGCTACTCGTGGCTGATGATCGCCATCGGCTTCACCGTCAGTCTGGGCCTGGCGGTGGCCTGGAGGGCAGGGCGCGCTCTTTTGGTTGGCGCGAAGGCGAAGGCTTAGTGGCCTACGGGGGGCGCGGTTGTTGCGTCCGCCGGGTCACCAACCAGTTGATGATAGAGTTCCGCAGACAGCACCACTGCCGTGGGATTGCCTGCTTTGCTCACCAGCACCGGCTCCTCCTGCACGCTCCTCATGATGTCCCCCCAACAAAACGAAAAGGCCCGGATCGCTCCGGGCCCCTTCAACTCATTTCTGACGTCCGGCTTACTCGGCGGCCTGGCGGCTCACCACCGTGACGCCGTCCTGCTCGGTCTCGACGAGGCCCGAACCTTCGGTCTTGATGAACCGCTTCGAGCTGTCGATGTCGGCCGGGATCTCGACCGTCTCGCCTTCCGGCGTGACGGCGGTGTGCTTGCGCCCACCGAAAATCGCCCGGAACGGCCAGGCGATGGCGTTGCCGATGGCGCCGAACACGGCGCCGAACAGCCGGCCGATCCAACCGTTCTTGATCACGCTCGGGGCAGTGATCATCACCGGCACCATCACCAGGGTAAGGGCGGTGGAGACGAACAGGCCCGAAACCAGGGCCGCCGACAGGTGGGTGAACCACGAACCGGCAAGGCCGCCCCAGACGATCTCGCGACGGATAAAGTCGAACTCGACGTTCACCGCCATCGGGATCACACCCAGCGCGGTCACCGTGGCCGTGAGCAGCACCGGCCGCACGCGCTGCGCGGCGGTGATCAGCATGGCTTTGGTCGGCTCCACCCCGTCACCACGGTTATAGTGGTTGTAGGTGTCGATCAGCACGATACCGTTCTTCACCACGATGCCGGCCAGCGCCACGATGCCGAGGCCGGTCATGATCGCCGAGAAGCTCATCCCGGTGATCGTCATGCCCAGCATCACGCCGGCGAGCGACATGACCACGGTCGAGAGCGTCACCAGCACCTGGTAGAAGCTGTTGTACTCGAGCAGCAGCACCAGGAAGATGATGAACAGCGCCGCGGCCAGTGCCTGCATGATGAAGGCATTGGTATCGCCGATCTGCTCGTCAGCGCCGCCAAAGGCGATCTTGGTCGTCGCAGGGATGTCCTGGGTCTTCACCCATTCCTTCAACTGTTCGACCTTGGCATCGGTCGCCACTCCCGGCGTCAGATTGGCCGCGACGTTCATCACGTAGAGGCCGTTCTTGCGGCTGATATTGGCGACCTTCGGCACGGCTTCGCGCTTGATGAAGTTCGACACCGGCACGAGGCCCTGCGCCGTCACCACGCGAAGCGAGTCGAGGCTGTCGAAGCTGCGCTCCTCGAGCGGCAGGCGGACGCGGATATCGAGTTCGTCATCCGCATCATCCGGCCGATACGAGCCGAGCTTCACGCCCGAGGTGACCAACTGCACGTAAGGGCTGAGCTCACGCACACCGATGCCGTACTTGGCGGCGGCAACGCGGTCGATCGTCACTTGCCAGTCAATGCCTGGAGAGGGACGTCCGTCTTCCACGTCGATGGTATCGCCGAGTTCGTTCTCCACGTAGTCGCGCAGCTTGGTGACCACCGGCGTCAGGTCGGCATAGACCGAGCTTTCGACCGTCAGGTTGATCGCCTTGCCGGCCGGCGGGCCGTTCTCCTGCGCTGCGATCTGCACTTCGAGACCCGAGATGTCCTTCACCCGGTCACGGATGTTCTGGAAGATCTCCTCGGCCTTGACGCGCTCGTTCCACGGCTGCAGCTGCAGGTTGAACTGCCCGATGGTGTCCGGAGGACCACCGCTCGAGAAACCATCGCCGCCGCCACCCGAAAAGGTCATGATCGAGTCCTGCACACCCTGCACTTGCAGGATCTGGTTCTCGACTTCCACCAGCATGTCGCGGATCTCGGTCGGCGAGTAGTTGCCGCGCGCGATCACGTTCACTGTGCCGAACTCGGCTTCCGAGGCCGGGAAGGCTTCCATGCCGGTCGGGTTGGCGATGTAGGCGTAGAACATGAAGCCGACGACGGTGAAGCCCGTCAGGAGCGAGATGATCGGATGCCGGATCAGGTGCTGTAGCGTGCGCACATAGATGCCCGTCGGCCCCTTGACCTTCTTCACGTCGAACTTGTCCGGATACATGACGATGTCCGCGGCTTCTTTGGCCTTGGCGTCGACATGGCTCGAGGCGATGATCGCGCCGATCACTGGCATGAACACCAGCGCCGAGAGCAGCGATGCGCACATCACCACGATCACGATGATCGGCAGGTAGCTCATGAACTTGCCGATAATGCCCGGCCAGAACAGCAGCGGGATGAACGCACCCAGCGTCGTGAAGGTGGCCGAAACCACCGGCACGAACATCTTGCGCGCCGCGAGGATGAACGCCTCCTTCTTCGAGACCCCTTCCTGCAGCTTTCGCTCGGCGTACTCGACCACCACGATCGGGTCGTCGACGAGCACGCCCACCGCCAGCACCAGGCCGAACATGATCATCATGTTGATGGTCATGCCGAGCATCTGCACCACGAGGAAGGCGATCATGAACGAGATCGGGATCGAGGTGCCGATCATCAGCGCCGGGCGGACGCCGAGGGTGGCGACGCAGGTAACCATCACCAGCGCCACCGCGGTCAGCACCGCGGCTTCGAGCGAGCGGAACAGGTTCTTGGTGGAATCTGCCTGATCGACGAGGAAGCTGTGCTGGATGCCCGACGGCCAATCCTTGGTATATTCGGTGGTGACCGCACGGACCTGGTCCGAAATGTCGATGACGTTGGTGCCGAGCTTCTTGATCACGCCAAGCGTGATCGCCTGTTGGCCATTGACGTGGGCGTACTGGGTCGCGTCCTCGAAGGTGCGGGTGATGGTGGCCACGTCGCCGAAGGTCACGACATTGTCGCCGTCCGCTTTGATCGGCAGCGAATAGACGTCTTGCGCCGTGGTGATGAGCCCCGGCACTTCGACGTTGAACGAACCCTGCCCGGTATTGAGCGTACCGCCCGGCACCACCATGTTGTTCTTGGCCAGCGCATCGAACAACTCGTTGGCCGTGAGGTTATAGGCCTCCAGCCGGCTCATATCGATGGTGACCGCCAGCATCTCGTCGCGCGAGCCGGAGATCGACACGCTCTGCACCGTCGGGATGGCTTCGAGCTCTTCCTTGAGGTCCTTGGCGCGCTGCACCAGGGTGCGCTCCGGCACATCGCCATAGACCGCCACCGAGATCGACGGCATATCGGTGAACGAGATTTCCGTCACCGACGGTTCGGTCGCGTCGTCCGGCAGTTCGCTGGCGACGCCGTCGAGCTTGGCGCGGATGTCGGCCAGCGCCTTGTCGGCATCGGCGTTCACGTCGAACTCGAGAAACACCGAGGCGTGACCGGTCGACGAGGTCGAAGTGTAGTTCTTCAGCCCGTCGATATCCTTGACGCGATCTTCGATCGGTTTCGCCAAGAGGCGCTCCGCGTCACGCGGGGAAACGCCGGTCTGGCTGGTCGAAACATAGAAATACGGGATGTCGATCGCCGGGAAGCTCTCCTTGGGCAACGACACATATGCGCTGAAGCCGGCGAGGAGCAGCAGCGCCATCACCGTCAACACGACCCGCGGCATGCGCAGGACGCGTTCGAGGAAATTCATCATGAGTGCACCCCTTCAGCGGCGGTTTCGGCCTCAACCGATTCCGGCTTGCCCGAAACGTTGGTCGCGTTGACCTTCTGACCCGGCACGACATACTCCTGACCCATCGTGATCACATCGACCGACGGGGGCAGACCCGTGACCCAGACGCCCTCACGGGAGTCCGAGATGATGGTCACGGGGTAGAACTCGACGACGCCGTCCTTGACCGAGCGGATACCAAGCGTGCCCTCGTCGTTCAGCGTCAGAACCGACTGCGGCAGCAGGTGCGCCGGCACCGTGCCCATGGTGACCATGGCGGTTGCCGTCACGCCCGACAGCACCTTGCCATCGGCGTTGGGGATCTCGATTTCGACCGGGAACGAGCGGGTGGCGTCGTCGGCGAGCGAAGCGATGTAGCTCACCTTGCCCTCGACCGTCTGGCCGGTCACCGTTTCGACCTTGGCCGCGAGGCCCAGTTCGGCACGCGCGATGCGAGCTTCCGGGACACTGGCAACGAACAGCATCGGGTCGAGCTCGACCACGGTCGCGCATGGCTGGCCCGGGCTCAGCACGCTGCCCACCGTCGCGACGGGGTCCTGCACCACGCCGGCGACCTTGGTGGTCACCTTGGCGCGGTCGAACTCCTGCTTGGCCTGGTCGAAGGCCGTCTGCGCCTGGCGCAGCGCGCTCTCTGCGGCGATGCCGGTATTGTTGGCCGCGAGACCCTTGTCGCGCAGCGCCTTGTTGGAGTCATAGGCGGTCTGCGCTTGCGCCAGCGCGGCTTCCGCCTGCGCCACGGCAGCGGCGCGGGTGCCTTCCTCGAGCGTGCAGATGATGTCGCCCGGCTTCACCGACTGACCCTTGGTGACGTTGACCGCCGTCACCACGCCCGAAGTCTCGGGGGTGATGGTGGTCACCGTCTTGGCCTTGGTGCGACCGCGCAACGGCACTTCCACCGGCATGGCCTGCATTTTGTAGGTCTCGGTCCGAACCGACTGGGCAGGGGCCGAAGCACCGCTGGACTCGGCCACACGTTCCGCGATCGTCAGGTGCGGATCGACCGCGCCCTCGGCGACGTGGTGCGTCGTCTCGGCGCCCTCGGCGTCCTTGCTGAAGAACGAGATGATCGGCTTTTCGCCGTTACCGGGGCCATTGCCACCGGCCACGAAAACACCGCTGCCGAGCCACAGGGCCCCGACAATGACAATGGCGCCGGCAACGCCGTAAGAAACGATCGCACGCATTCAGATACCCTCTATTCCGCTGCTGCAGCATCGTCCCTGTCGGAACGGGCCAGCGCTATCAGTTCATCCCCGTGCGCCTCGATGTAGTCACGAGCCGCTTGCATGCAAGTCCGCCCATAATCGATGACCCAGGCGTCTCCGGGGTGGTTATGTTGTTGTTTGAGCCGGTCGAATTCGGCGAGCGTCGCGTCGATTTCGACGATTCGCTCATTCAGCCGCTGCTCGACCAGCGATTGCGGGAGTTCCGAAGCAAAGCGCAGGAACAGCAAAAACTCGCTGCGGAACTCGTCTTCGCCAAGCTTCTCGAACATCGACTGAATGAACGCAGCGCGACCAGCCGGCGTGATCGAATAGATCTTCTTGGCGGGCTTGCCGTCCTGCTGTTCAACGCGCGCTGTGACCAGCTTTTCCTGCTCAAGGCGCGCAAGCGACGGATAGATCGCCCCATAGCTGGCGTCGATGAAATACGAATACTCCCCTTCAACGGAGAGCTTTCGGATCTCATATCCAGTCGCGTCGCCATCATAGAGGATGGCAAGGCAGATGGTTCTGACGTTCATTGGCTTCCTATCC
>NZ_DASZAW010000016.1:0-94432 GCF_035944845.1 Devosia sp.
CATCTTCGTCGCCGTGCCGATCTTCCCGATCCTGGTGCTGTTCTATTTCGTGCTGCGCAACCACATGGACAGCTTCACCATGGCGCTGATCATGGCCTGCTTCGGCTGGCCGTTCGATGCGCGGCTGATCCGCTCGGTGGCGCTGGGGCTGAAGCATCGCGAGTTCACCCGCCATGCGGTGTTTGCCGGCATGAGCACCCGCAAGGTGCTGCTCGAGGAGCATCTGCCCTATGTGATGCCGATCGTGTTCGCCACCTTCATGAACAACATGCTGTGGTCGATCGGCATGGAGGTGACGCTGGCCGTGCTCGGCTTCACCAATATCAACAACCCGACCATCGGTACGGTGCTCTACTGGGCCAACTCGCACTCGGCCATGGTGGTGGGCGTGTGGTGGTGGGTGGTGATCCCGGTGATCCTGATCGTCATCACCTTCCTCGGCCTGTTCCTGCTGGCCGTCAGCATGAACGAGTATATCGACCCGCGCAGCCGGCTGCGCCGCATGGGAGCCTGACGCGATGGCCGACAATATTCTCGAGGTCGAAGCGCTCAAGGCCTATTACCAGATGAGCTATTTCGGGGTGAACCGCGAGGTGCGCGCCGTCGATGGCATCACCATGAGCGTCAAGCGGCGCGAGGTCTATGGCATTGCCGGCGAGAGCTCATCGGGCAAGACCAGCTTCATCAAGGTGCTGGCTGCCGCCATCCGCCCGCCGCTGCGGGTGATCGCCGGCAGCGCCACCTATGACTTCGGCGGCAAGACGACCGACGTGACGGTCGCCACGCCAGCCGAGATCGACGCCATCCGCTGGCGGCACCTGAGCTACATCATGCAGGGCTCGATGAGCACGCTGAACCCGGTGCGCCGCATCGGCAAGATCTTCGAGGATTTCGCCGCCCGGCCGCTGGGCCTTTCGGGCAGCGCCTTCCGCCAGCGGGTGGTCGAGCACCTGGGGCACCTGAAGCTGTCGCCGAGCGTGCTCAACGCCTATCCGCACGAGCTCTCGGGCGGCATGCGGCAGCGCGTCACCATCGGGCTCGCGACAGTGTGCAAGCCCGATTTCATCATCGCGGACGAACCGACCACGGCGCTCGACGTGGTGGTGCAGAAGGATGTGCTGTCGCTGATCAAGAACCTGCAGGCGGAAATGGGTTCGTCGATCGTCTTCGTCACCCACGATATGAGCGTGCACGCCAATATCGCCGACCGCATCGGCATCATCTATGCGGGGCGGCTGGTCGAGGAGGCGCCGACCCGCGCGCTGTTCACCGCGCCCAAGCACCCGTACTCGGCGCACCTCGTCGCCAGCCTGCCGCGCATCGGCGACACCACGCAGCGCCCGGCGCTGGAAGGGCGGCCGCCCAGCCTTGCGGCACCGCCTGAGGGGTGCCGGTTCCATCCGCGCTGCCCGCTCGCCATCGACAAATGCAAGACCGAGGCGCCGCCGCTGGTTGCCGTCGGGCCCGACCACCGCAGCGCCTGCTGGCGTGCCGACGATGTCGAGCCGCTGATCAAGGGGCACGATCGGGTGGGAGTTTCCGCATGAGTTCGCTGCTCGAAGTCGCCAATGTCTCGAAGCGCTTCCAGATGGGCGGCATTCTCGGCCGCCAGGAGGTGCGCGCCGTCGACGCGGTGAGTTTCGGCATTGCCGTCGACAAGCCCGAGATCTTCACCATCATCGGCGAGAGCGGCTCGGGAAAGACCACTCTGGCCCGCATGATCCTCGGGCTCGAACGGCCCAGCGAGGGCAGCATCCTGTTCCGCGGCGAGCCGGTGCACCACGAGCGGCGGGCCGACCGGCTGAAGTTCATGGCCAATGTACAGCCGGTGTTCCAGAACCCGTTCGAGGCGTTCAACCCGCTGAAGCGGGTCGATCGCTACCTGCAGTCGACGGCGCAGCGCTTCCTCGCGACCCGCGACAAGGCGGCGATCGATGCGGCAATGGATGGGGCGCTGCAGAAGGTGGGGCTGAGCCTTGCCGAAATCGGCGGGCGCTTTCCGCACGAACTCTCCGGCGGGCAACTGCAGCGCGTCGCCATCGCTCGGGCGCTGATCCCCAATCCGCCGCTGCTGATCGCCGACGAGCCGGTGTCGATGGTCGATGCGTCGCTGCGCATGGCCATCGTCAACCTGCTCAAGTCGCTGCGCGACGATCTTGGCGTCTCGGTGATCTACATCACCCACGACCTCGCCACGGCCTACTACATCTCGGATCGGCTGATCATCATGCAGAAGGGCAGGGTGGTGGAAATGGGCCCGGCCCGCACGGTGCTCGATCAGCCCGAGCACCCCTATTCGCAACTGCTCAAGGCCTCGGTGCTGTCGGCCGACGACGCGGGCGCCGGTAAACTGTCGCCGGCGGGAGACCTCCTGGCACTCAGCAACGACCGGTTGCGCCAGGCGGATGCCAGCCGGCTGGAAGAGCGCGGGGATGGGCGGCGCGTGCGGGTTTATTCGGCGGGATAGGCTAAGCGTGCGAGCGTGAGGCTTCTCCCTGATCTGAGTTGGCGCAGGGCGGCGTTCGCCTGAGGCGCTGCAGCATCCGGGCTCGCCGGCAACTTGCCGTTGCCGGCGGCGGCCTGTACTTCAGTCACGACCCCACTGAATTTGGCGAACGCCCTAGATTTCGACGCGGTGATACTCCCGGCGATGCGGTCGCCGACTTCGGCGAAGATCTGGCCGCGGATGGCCCCGCGGAATGTCTTCATCGATGCTCAGGTCGGCAAAGGAGCTCGCAACTGGTGCCAACACGAGCATGAAAAGTGGTGGCACTTGCAAAGATAGTGCCTTCACTTCGAATTCCGCTGAATTGACGCACTAGTTTCTTTGGTATTTGCTCCCACTATGACTGCGTTCCAGCTGGCAGATAAGAAACTCCCGCGCGGACCTGTTTTACGCGCTATCGAAAAGGCCGCTCAGGGTAACAATCGATACGCCGACTGACCGCTGCTTACGGGGCAAGGGCGGGTGCCATGTTTGAGGGTTTCAACTTCGTTGTGCTGAACGGGACGCAATTGGCGACCGTTTCGGAGACGATCGTCCTTGTTGTGCGCAACCGGCAGGATCTGAGCTTCTTTCTTAGGAAGAACGATCTGGGCGATGTCGAAGAGTTCCCAGCCGACTTGCGGCTCAGCCACCTCGTCTTCGAGCTTGTCCTTGAGAGCAGGGCCCGTGGCCGCCTGGGTCGTCTGCTGGATCGATTGCAGGCCGAGTATCCGGACTCTCCCTACATCGCCGCCTTGGCGCAGCGGCTCGAGGCCCTGCAGCCCAGCCCGGTGCCGGGCCAGGACGTCGATCGGAATCTGCAATGGCTCATCACCAAGGGCAAATTTCAGAGTCCCCTGGTGCTGGCCGACCGGATCGTCGCTGCGAGCTCGCAAGTCTGCAGGATCCAGTACCCCGTACCAGCCGGCATGGCTCAGGGAACCGGCTTCCTCGTTGGTGAGGACCTGGTTCTCACCGCCGGTCACGTGATGGATGGGGTGCTGCAGGGCAGGGGACAAAGCAGCCAGGTGCAGTTAACTTTTGGGTTCGTCGAGAGTTCGGCGAGCCGGGCCGAGCTACGGAACGTTCACCTTACCTCGGACTGGTGTGTCGCTCATCAACCGCATTCAGCGGCCGATCTCACCGCCGACAATCCAGCGGTGCCGACAGCAACGGAACTCGACTTCGCGCTGCTGCGTCTCGCGGAGCCGGTGGGCAAGGAGCGCGGCTGGGTCTCGCTCAACAATGTCCAACCACAACCGGCGGCTCCCGAACTGCTGACCGTGTTGCAGCATCCCCAGGGTCAGATGCTGAGCCTGGCGTTCGGTGCGCCGGTTACGCCTGCCGTGCCGCACCGGCTTCGCTACCGGGCCAACACCTTGAAGGGATCGTCCGGGGGGTTGGTGCTGGATGAGCAGATGATGCCCATTGCACTGCATCATGCCGGCGACCCCGAGGGACCGCTCAGGCCCAGATACAACCAGGGCATCCCCCTTATTGAGATTGCCCAAGCGATAGAGGCTGGCCATCAATGACCCGCCACGAGCTTAGGCCGGACGAACTGGGTGCGCTGCTGAGGGTTCTGCGGACGCTGTTCAGTCAAACGCGGAAACTGGACCAGGCGCTGAAAGTCGGCGATCAGACGGCCGGCCTGCTGCACTACACCAGCCGAACCGAGATCGACGAGGCCTATACCGAGGTCATTCAGACGATGACAGGCCGCGGGCATTTGGGTCGGCTACGCGACATTGTTGCCCAGCATGCCTTCGACAATACCGAGGCGGTCTCCACCTTCGACCAGGTCCTCACGGCTCTGCAAACAGCCGTGGTACCGCCACCGAATCCACCGTCTCCTCCGCCACCGGTCATTCGAGGTTACGAACTGCCCAGTCGATTGCTGGTTGAGCGACGTGCCGATGTTCGCAGTGTCGGCTATTCGCTGCTCTACTGCCGCATCGTCAATCAGGCTGCCTTACCGCCGATCGCAGAGACGCTGAAGAGCATCATCACTTCGAGGACACCCGTTCGGGAGTTCGAAGACTATTCCGACGGGTTTCTCGCCCGGATCGCCGCCCCCATTACCGCCGCCGAAGTCGCGTTGCTGATCCAGGCGTCGGCCGCCGCATCATCGGCGGGCGCCAATTCGCCGGTCATATCGGTTGCCCTGGCCCAGGCACAACTCGGAGAAAGGGAGCCGTTGCACGAGACCGACCGGCGCCTGCGCTTCGTTCGCGCCATCGCCGAGATGGGTGAGCACCAGCAGGTGCTGATCACTCGGAATGTCTATGAAAGCCTCGCGGGCGTGCAACTCGCGGCCCCCTCGGGGAACGCGGTGCGCATCGAGCATTTCGATGACTATGCCCTGTCGCAAGGTGACATCGCCGATATCTATGAAATAACCGATCCAGGCGTCAGGGCGCCAAGCGCTCCCTCAGGCGGCACCGCTGCCATGCCCGCGCAGCGGCAGCTTGTGGTTGCAGGCTTTACCGATCTCAAGCGGCTGACCCGCTCGAGCAGTTCGGTTGTGTACAGCGCCATCGACAAGAACGGCGACCACGTCGCGATCAAGGTGCTGACCGAAGATATCGGAGCGAACGAGAAGCTCAACGACGCGTTCATCGCCCCGGCGCGGGCCCTGATGGATTCGACGGACGAGGGTATCGTGCACATCCGGGAGGTGCAGGATTCCGGGCTGCCCTACTTCGTCATGGACTGGATCGACGGGGAGGATCTGGATCGGTCCATAGCCGAGGAGCGCAGCTTTGACCGCGCGCTCAGGATCGCCATCAGCATTGCCCGGTCGCTGCACCATGCCCACACCCGCAACGTTCTGCACGGCGACCTGAAGCCGTCGAACATCATCGTCAGACGTCAGGGCGACCAGCCGGTCCTGCTGGATTTCGGGCAGCTGGATTGGGCCCCCGGGGGTGCAGCCGAAACGAACCGGGGCGCCCTGGGAACGCCGCTCTATGTCGCGCCCGAATTCATCGACGACGAGGGTGAGCGGACGTCGGACCCCGACGCGCTGCTACTGACACCGCAGGCCGATATCTACTCCCTCGGCATCCTGCTGTACGAGATATTCCTCGGCGAGCCGCCCTTCGCCCTGCCGCCGACACCGCGGCCGCCACCCAGCAAGGAGCCGGCCTGGCGTGCCCTGAAGCCATATTTGCTGAGCCGGCAGGCGATCCTTGACGCACATCTGAACGCCGACCCGGTCCTGCCGCGCATCATAGATCGCGAGTTTCCCGCCGATCTCGAGGCAGTGATCCTGAAAGCGATCGAGAAGGATCCGGAAGCCCGGTATCAGACCGCGCTGGAGCTCGCCGAGGATCTGGAGCGGATCAAGAATGAGCAGGAGGTCGATGCACGGCCCCGCCTTTACGACAACATGACGGAGACGCGGGCGCGCTCGACCATGCGCGAGATCCAGCGCTGGCTTCGGCAGGGCCAGATCACGCTGCAGGAGTTCGGCCGGCTGCGGCGCGCCTTCGACCCGCTGTTGCGTCATGGACGCTCGGCCGTCGGAGAGTCGCGGCTGACCCATCTCTCCGTCGCACTCCTCTATCTGTTCGGCGCATTGCTCGTCAGTGGCGTCGGCCTCTTCCTCATAAACCATGCCCGGGCCGACCGGATCACCGATCTCGCGCAGCGCGTCCTTATCGGTCTCTCTATTCCGTTTGCCGCCGGACTGGTCTGGGCATTGATGCGGTGGCGAGGTCGCTACAGGTCGGCATTTGCCCTCGGGATCATGACGGTCTCGGCCATTCCGCTGGCGGTTATCAACACGCTCTACGAAATCAACTCGAACGCGCTTTCGTTCTCCCTCAATCGTGGATTCTCGCTGTTTGGTCGCACTGAGTTGCCGACACCAAATGCTGCTGCGCACGGCGTGGTGGAGCGCTTCGCGCATTATGCCAACTGGCAGATTTGGCTCGGGCTGGCGGCGGCGCTCGGTTGGGCAATACTGATCGCCGGGCAGTCGCGGACCATGACCATCGCGGTGGTTGGCGCGGTGCTTCTTTCGGCGATTTACGTCGTGTCGCTGGATTTTGTCGGGATCAAGTATTTTTACGAGAGGCCTGAACAGCTCTATAGTCTTGGGCTCTATCTGTTGGCCTTCATTCCAATCGCGCTGGCGTTGCCCCTGGTGGTGCGCCGCAGCGTCCTGCCGCTCGACGCGACGGTGAAGGTCACCGAAATTGCGCAGATGTCTCGCGACATGGAGCGCCGCCGGTTGTCACTGCCCTTTGTCTATGCAGCGATCATCTTCCTCGTTATCGGCACAACGATTGTGGCGATCGACTGGCCAGAGCGCCTGCTGCCATCTCTCAGCGCGGAACCCAACACCGCGCAACAGACCGTCCTTCGGTCTCTCGCTTTTGCGCTGGCGGGGAGCTTCTTCTACCTGGTTGCTGACCGGGTGGTTCGCGCCTGGTTTGCAGACGCCAATGCGGGGTACTGGTTGCTCTACTACCTGGGCAGCCTCTACGGGATCCTAGGTCTCCTCCTGGCCGACTGGTACTCACGAGCCAGCGGAGCGGGTCTGGCTATCTGGCCGCTGTTTGATCTGCCCGGCTCCGCCGATGAACAGGGCAATGCCGTGGGCATGAGCCTTGCGGTCCCCCTAGTGCTCATCGTCTGCGTGGCGCTCATCTTCGAGTCGAAGCGCCTCAATGCAAAGGCGCTGATGGCCTTCTCGGTGGCATCGCTGGTGGCCGTGGTCTGGTATGTCGAATACGCATTCTACCGGGACGGGTCGGGTCTGTGGGTTTTCCTGCTGATCGGCATCGGAGCTGGTTTCCTGGCGCTGACCTGCCTGTTCGTGATCCTGCCGGTCCGCAAGCCCGATATCGATGACGTGGCGGAGAGCCTGATCAAACCGCCCCGAAAGTAGGCGCAGGTGAACTTGCAGGCTCCGCCAGCCGCCGGCCCTAGATCTCGATCGAGGTGATGCTGCCGGTGATCCGGTCGCCGACCTTGGCGAAGATCTGGTCGCGCACCGCACGCAGGATCGATTCATCGATCGACAGGTCGGCGTAGGAGCTGCGCAGCTTGGCGTTGGTGCCGGTGAGCCTGAAGAACAGGATCTGGGTGGCGGTGGCCGAGGCTTCGACGCGGTAGGCGGCGAAGTTGAGCCGGGGTTGCTTGCCCGCGCCACCATCGACGTAGCTGATCTGGAACAGTGTCGCTTCGGCGCGCTGGCTGGCCCGGTCGAAGATGGTGAAGAAGGGCTGGTTCTCGTCCATCTTCTTGAGGCCGCTGAGCACCCCGAGGATGATGGAGGCCGCGGCGGCGCCGCCGAGTGCCGCGGTCAGCACGCTGATGATCTCCTGGTGCACCTTGAAGCCATCGCCGGATACCGATTTCAGCGAGGTCTCGTTGCGCTCGATCAGCCAGCCGCACTTCTTGAGCACGGCGACATAGCAGTTGTACCAGTTCAGCTCGTCGGCATCGGGGTGGGTGGCGACCCAGCGATCGGCCGCCAGTTGCGCGAGGAGGATGCAGTTGGCGATGGTGGAGCGCAGGTCCGCCGGCACGTTCTCGGAGAACTCGGCGATCTGCGAGCCGACGGTGATCACCTGCGGTACGCCCGGCTTGTAATCCGGTACCGCCGGCAGTTCGGCAGCGACCCCGGCCTCGAGTTCGGTTTCTGCAGGCAGTTCGAGCGCCGAAATCTCGGCGCGAATGGTGTTCAGATCCTGTGTCATGTTTCCATCCGAGATGAGGCGATGCAGCGCCCAGGCGGTGTAGCCGGTGGCGATGTCGCCATGGCCGTTGATCCGGTCGGCGGAGCCATCGAGCGCCACCAGCTTAATACCCTTGAGGTCGGGGTAGGCGTGCCCGGCAGCGGGGATCGGGCTCAAGAGCCGCTCGCCGGCGCCGCGCGGGCCGTAACCGCCCATGGCGGCATAGCGGCTGGGCGGCTCGCCCGCGGCGGCAATCTCGGCTTCGCCGAGATCCTGCCGGCGGCGCAGCGCCAGGTGGAATACGTCATGCAGCGGCATATCCTTGGCGCTGTAGGTGGTGAAGATCTGCCCAGAGACCTCGCTCAGCGCCGAGCGATAGCCGCCGGGCCCGTTGCGGCCGGGGACGCTCAACGCCATGGCAAGGTGCGACAAGGCCGGCTGCATCAACAGCATCGAGGTCACCGGGCGGCTCAAAGGGGCGCCGACGCAAACGGCCGACAGCATCACCTTGCAGCCGAACGAGTGGCCGAGCAGCCGGACCTTGGCGGCACTGGCGCCGAGCAGCTGGCGCAACAGGATGCTGACGCCGCGCGCCCCGACGGCGCCGGAGCGATCCTTCATCTGATAGAGCGAGAGCATCCTGATGATGTCGCGCGGATCGAACCCGCCATCGCCGCCCATCACCTCGGCATCGGGCAGGCCGGTCGCCGGATCGAAATTGGGTGCGCTACCGCCGCCCAGCGCGCCCAGCCGTTTCGAAGCAGCAAGCAGCGCCTCGGCATCGACTTCAGTGGCGGTATCGACCTCGTCCTCGGTTCCACCGATGGCCGGCAAGAGCAGCGTCACGAGGTCGAGCGCCTGTTCGCGGCTCAGCACGCCGGCATTGGCAAGCTCGTAGAGCCGTTGCCGATCCGGGTCTCCCAACGGCGCAGCCACCTCGGCCAGCACCTTGCCCTCCACATCGGCGGCAGCGACGGCAACGCTCTCGAGCTTGGGGCCGGGATCCTCGGCGAACCAGGCGCTGGGCCAGGTGATGCCGACAAAGATGGGGTTGAACCCGGCCACCGGGTGGGCCGCGCGCACCGTCTCGAAGGCGGCGAGGAAATCGCGATAGAGGGCCACCGCGCCCGAAAAGTCGGTGTTCCAGCCATGCGAGAACAACAGGATATCGGAATAGGGCGCAGCCCTCAGGTGATCGAGCAGCGCCCGGGCCGTCGCTGGCGATGTGCACTGTCCCCGCTCGTCGAAACGGATGATCCAGGTCGGCATCCTGGCGCCGTCAATTGGAAAGGGTCCCGTCGGCTGGAGTTGCGGCACTTCATCCCTCCTCGTACGGATACGATAAGCAGCCTGGGCGCCACTTACTAAACTGCGACGCAAATACAATTGGATATCGGTGGTTCTGGCATAACGCCGACGTCACGTTGCTTGCAACGCTGAGCAATCAATCTAGCTTTACGTCTTGATCGTTGCAAGTCATTGACAGCGCGATCGGTCGGATTGTTTGCTTGGCGGCAGGATCGGGGCTATCTAGACTGTTGAGCCAGCTGACGCCGATCGTTTGACCGGATGATTACCTCTTCGCCCGCGACATTGATGAAGATGTAGATCGGAGCGGTCGCCGGAACGCTTCGCCACTGCATCGCCTCCTTACGTCAGTGACGCGCTCTAAGTCTTTGATTGATCTCGCTTTCGAGGTGGAGAAGTCGGCAACTCTTCCTGAAGGCGCTTTCGGGAGAAAAGCGATGAACGACACCATGTCTGCAGCGGCGCTCGGCACCTCGGAGGGACAGTCCGAGGCGTTCGAAGCCCTTCTTGCCTATCGTGAACAGCAAGAGGTGGAACTCGAGGAACTGGGAGCGACGCCTGAGGTTTCGGTGCTGGCGGCGGCTCCCTCGCAGGCGGCAATTGAAGCGGCCAGGCGTGTTTCGGCCGCGGCGTTCAAGATGATCGTCGACTACGAGACGGGTGGCCGGGCGTTCTACGACAACGTCATCAAGCAGCGGCCGATCTGGCCCAAGGGTTCGTCCGGCATCACCATCGGGTTCGGCTATGACCTGGGCTATGTCAGCCTCGGTGAGTACGAGCGGGACTGGGCCACGCTGATCGCCGGGCTCTCGGCGAGCCAGCGCAGCGCGCTCGCGGCCTGCGTGGGCTTTCACAGCGGCAAGGATTCGCCCGCAAAGCTCCAGGCGCTGCTGCAGACGGTGCGCGATATCGTCGTCTCGTGGGAGGTGTCGCAGATCGAGTTCGAGGCACAGACCCTGCCCAAGTTCGCGCTGCTGACCCAGAACGCGCTGCCCAACACCGATCGGCTGAGCGGCGATTGCTTCGGCGCACTGGTGTCTCTGACCTTCAATCGCGGCGCCTCCTACTCCAAGCCGGTCAACCCCGCGAACCCGAAGGACCGCTACTTCGAGATGCGCGAGATCAAGAAGGCCATGCAGGGCCAGGATTTTGCCAGGATCCCGGTGCTGCTCAAAGACATGATCCGGGTCTGGGAGGGGACGCAGATCGAGGGTGGCATGAAGCGGCGCCGCAACGACGAAGCGGCGCTGTTCCTCGCCGGATTGGCGGCGGGCCCTGAGGTCAGCGCCGAAATGTCGATCCTCGAGGCCGGCGTTGCGGCGGCGGAAGCCGCGCTGCCGCCCGAGGCCGAGAGCACCACGGGCAAGACCGACGAAGACTTCTGGACCGAGACGGGCGAGGACGAACTGGCGGCAGCCGCCGCAGAAGGCTTCATGATCGGGGTCGCCGCCGCCGGCGCCAGCTGGGCAGCCGATGCCGTGCAGCCCGACTATGCGCATCTGGGGAGCCTCGACCAGGGGGTGCCGTTCGAACTGACCGCCGACGATCTGGCGCTGCTCGCCCGGCTCAACGATTTCGATGTCGGGGTGCTCGGCGAGGACACGCCGATCCTGTTCGGGTTGCGCGGGGCAGGGGTGGTGAAGGACCATACGAGCGGTGGCGTCGTGCTGATGGATCAGCGTCCCGACCATGTGGTGCCGCGCTGCACCATCGGGGTGTGGCACCGGCGCGAGGGCAAGGTATCGGTATTCCCCGGCTCGACCGTGCCGAACCAGGCTGCCGTGGCCAAGTTCAAGGCCGATGGCTCGGCGGGGAACCTCCTCGCAACCGGGCTCTACCACTATGTCTGCGGCCCGCACATCACCTCGCGCACCACGCCGGGGTGCTTCCTGTTGCGCAACCCGGATATGTCCAAGCGGGTGGTGGTGGTGCGCCGCTCGAAGGATGATCTCAGCTATCAGAAGACCGACGTCGTCGATCGCTGTGCGCCGGGCGACAACATCCATCCGGCGTTTTTCAGCAATGGCTCAGGGTTCAGTTCGCTCGGCTGCCAGACCGTGACGGGCACCTTCAAGGAGGGCGTGCATTCGGGGCCCTGGGCGGCATTCCGCAAGGCTGCGGGGCTCACCGATACCGATGGCGAGCCGGGCAAGCGCTATCTCTATATGCTGCTCACCGGGGCGGAGGCGCGCATCGCGTCGCGGCTGCGAGCCGATGGGCTCGCCGCCGACCCCATCGCGGCCCGCCGGTTGCGGCGGATTCGTTTCGGCTCGAGCAGCGAGGCGGCCAAGCGCTTGCAGGCCAAACTCAACCTTGCCGATCCCGATGGCGCCATGGGCCCGCTCAGCACCGAAACGCTGCACCGGGCCCAGGCCGGCATTGCCGGAGCGCAAGGCTCGGACGGTATCTACACCCCCGATATGGATGCAGCGCTGGGCTGGCAGGTGTTCGGAGCGTTGGGGATCTAGGGCGCGGTATCAGCAGTCGGCGCGCCCTCTCCCCGCAAAGGCGCGGCTATGGGCTATGGCTTATTCGCACCGGCCTCTCAGTGCTCCTCCACCGTGAAACGGGGGAGGGGGACCGCCGAAGGCGGTGGAGGGGGCGGCAGGATGCGCCGGTTTGTGTGGCCGCCCCCTCCACCAGCTTCGCTGGTCCCCCTCCCCCGCTACGCGGTGGAGGAGCACTGAGAGGCCGGTGCACAAAAGTCATACGCGAGTGCCCTCCCCCGCAGCGGGAGAGGGAAGCCTACTGAGGCATCGGTACTCACGGCGCCGTGGCGATGCCGCTGCCGCGGTCGGCGAAAGTGACTCGGGGCGTGAAGCCGCCGGATCGTGCGGTGGCCCTGATCCTCGCCCGCACGTTGGAGCCGGTGGCCGTCACCAGGTTGGCCGGCAGCCATTGCCACCAGAGCGCAGCGAGCCCTGCCACATGCGGGCAGGCCATGCTGGTGCCGTTCATCGATACCAGCCCGCCGCCCGGCTTGGCCGAGACGATGCCGACGCCGGGGGCGCAGAGCACCGGGTTGGTGTTGGAGAAGTTGGCAATATCGAACAGGCCGCCCGCCGCCTGCGAGACGGCGCCTACCGAGATGATGTCCTTGGACGCCGCGGCGGGCAGGCTGGTGTCGATGACGAAGTTGGGGTCGACCTGCCGCATGCTCTCGTTGCCGGAGGCAGCCACCACCACCATGCCTGGGCTGGCCGGGTTTTCCAGCATCAGGAAGGTCAGCAGCGCGTCGAACATGGCGAGGTTTTCGCGATAGGCCTTCAAGGCGATCGAGGTCGCGAGCTTGGGCGGCCGCCCGGCCTGCTGCAGCTGTTGCTGCATGCCGGGAAAATCGAAGCCGAGCGACATCGACACCACATTGGCGCCCTGGCCGCCGGCCCAGTGCAGGGCCTTGAGCACGGCGGCGGTGGAACCGCGCCCACTGTCGTCGAGCACCTTGCCGATCACTGCATTGGTGACGCCGCGGGCGACACCAATCCGTACGCCGTTGACATCGCGACCGAAGATCGTGCCGGCGCAGTGGGTGCCGTGGCCATGCTTGTCAGCGAAGCTGCCGCCGCCGGTGAAATCCTGGCCGACGATATTGACGCCAGCAAAGGCGGGATGGGCGGCGTCGATGCCGGTATCGAGCACTGCCACAGTCACGCCTTGCCCGGTCATGCCGGAAACATCCGCGCCGACACCGGCAACGCCCCACGAAGCCTTCGCGGCGCTCGCCGCCGCCAGCGGATCGGCCGCAGCGTCGATGCCGCCGTCCTCGGCCGATAGCGGCTCGATCAGCTCTACCGGCATCACCGGGACCACCAGGCTGTCGGGGTCGCGCTTGGCGTCCTGCGCCTCGGCTTCGCTGAACCTGGTCGATTCCAGCGCCAGCGCCCCTGCCAGCGGCTCCTCGGCTACAGCGGATTCGAGCGCGCCTCCCAGCACGCCGCCGAACTCATCGAATTCCAGCGGCGCCGCCGCCTTTTCACGCAGGCTGGTGATACCGCCGCTTCGTCCGCGCAGACCGGAATCAGCCTTGAGGCTCAATACGAAGTAATCGAGGTCGTCCATGATCGTCTCCCTGAGGTTCTTGCCTGGCAGTCTGTCGTCCTCGTCGAAGTCGGTAAGCTAGTTCGCGCTCTGGGCCGGCGGCGTCGCCTCGTTGAGCAGCGCTGCGTCGGGCAGCCCGGTCGGTGGTCGTCCGTTGTCGCGCTGCCAGCGGGCAATTGCGGCGCGGGTGGCGAGGCCGAGTACCCCGTCGGTCGGCACCGGCCCATAGCCGGCGGCCTCGAGAAACTGCTGCACCGACGGATCGAGGCTGTCGGGTTCGTCGGCCAACAGGGTTGGTCCGAGCGGCGCAGCCCGCTGCCCGATCGGGGCCGTCACCAAAGGCAGGGCGCCAATCTGGCGGGCCCGTTCGAGATCGGTAATCTGCACCACGCCATCGATGCTGGCCGATGCCAGAAGTCGGCCGTCAGCCGAAAGAAGCAGGCGCTGCACCATGGCGCCGTGCCCGGCAATGCCAATGCGGCGGAGCCCGTCGACGTCGATGAGGTAGATGCCGCCGGTGCTGTCGGCGACGACGACGAAGCTGCCATCGGGCGCCAGCTCGGCAGCGACGGCGGTGAGATCGGGGGCGAGGTTGGCGGTGATCACCTGCGGATTTCCCTGCTCTCGGATGTCCCACAGGTGTAGTCGGCCGTCCTGCTCGCGGGCCAACAGGACCGAACCGTCAGCCGAGAGTTTCAGGCCATGCTGCGCCAGTTTCGGCGGCGGGGCGTCGGCTGCAGGGTCCGGCTGCTCTTCGAACACCAGAGTTTCCATGCCCACCGCCACGGCGATGATCGCGGCGTCAGGGGACAGGGCCCAGCTTGTTGCACCCGGCACCGCAAGGGAGCCGAGCTGGATGCCGCTTTGCCGGTCAAATATCGTCAGCGTGCCATTGTCGCGGGAGGTCACCACGCGGTTGCCGTCAGCCGAGAGCTGTGTGCCGATGACCTCCGCTGTGTCGATGGGCCGCCAATCGGAGAACTGCCGAAGCCGAATGCCGTAAGTGGCGATGTCGGGGAAATTGGGGTTAAGCAGGACGAGCTGGCGGCCGGCGCCGGAATAGCGAACGTCCGGCGCCAGCACATTGATGGCTTGCTCCCCGCCACCCAGGCCATCGGGCGGCAGGACGATCTCCAGCAGGGTCCGATCCTCGGTTCTTACGAGGGCAATGGAGCCATCGTCGAGACCGATCGCAAGCTGCGTGCCCGATGGGTTGAAGGCAGCGTATCGGGCTCCGGCGGGGAGGCTGAGCTCGGTATCCGCGCCTTCGAACATCGTCGTGAGAATTGCCGTTCCGTCAGCGCGAATGATGAGCAACGCGCCGCCTGAAGGGCTGAAAACGCTCCTTGTCGGCGCTCCGCCATCGACTGCGATACTGCGGACGGCGGTGCGAAACAGGCCATCGAAGATGACGATCGAGCCGCTCGCGGGGTCATATCCGGAACTCCACCGGCCGTCGCTCGTGGAAGAGAATGGCGCTGCCAGGCCCGACACATCTGGAACAGGACCATTGCCCTCCGTCGGTGCAGTCGCGAGGGCAACCGTTCCATCGTTATTGATCGTCACTGCGTCGCCGTTTCGCACGGTCCGAAAGACGCGTATCTGCCGGCGCGTCGCGGTTGGCTCGGTCGTCGAACTGTTCTCGTCGGAGAGGACAGTTGCGTTGCTCCGGTTCCAGGAGCTGCCGCCGAGCAGCACACTGTCAGCAAGGAAGCGCTCGGGCCACCAGGCTGCAATTGTGCCTCTCTCCTCAGCGGTCACGAAACTTGGGTTACCCTGTGCGGGTCTCGACGCCACTGCCATGTCGGTGGCCGGCGAGCGAAGGCTGCCAAGGTTGCTGATGTACGCCTCGGGATTGGTACCCGACATCTGCACCGAGGCATCTATTGCGTAAATGGCGCCGGTGCCGTCGCCGGCATAGACCGTGTCGGTTCCGGGGTGCGGCGCCAGGACCCGCACATCCTCGAGCGTGCCCACCTCGCTCGATCGCACCGCTGTACCGACGAGTGGCCATTGGGCCAGCCTGATGATGTCGGTGGGCGGCGCGAACTCGAGGGCCTGCTTGGTGCTGGTATCCGATTGGGGGATTGAGGTCGTGCGCTCTCCCGCGATGATCGAGGTGGTGGCGACCGCGAACAGCCCGCGCTCGCCCACTATCGGGCCACCATCCACCGGCAGCTGGACGCGGCGCGTTCCCGCAAGGGCCGGAGCGGGCAGGAGCTTCCGGCTCTCGTGGCGCCGGTTCTGTTCGAGGATGGACGCAGCAATTTGCGGGGTGGTGCAGGCGGTGTCGTTGGGGTTGGCGTTGCGCGGCACCAGACCATCGGGGCAGCCGGCGGCGACGTTGCGCCCGGCTTCGGCCTCGGCGCGGTCGGCCAGGGCCTGGTCGCGCACATCCGGCGGCACGCAGACCAGATCGTCGACCGTGGCCTCGCGCCAGACAAAGCCGCTGCGGCAGGTTTCGGAGCCAAAACCAACGGCCTGGGCGAGCGAGCCGCTCGCCGTTGTCGTCAACTGGTCGGGCGCGAGGGTGACCGGCACCGGCAGCGCCCCCGCCAGGGCCTCGATGTCGACGACGGGGGCGCCGACATTGCGCCGCTCGCGCACGTTGCCCTGGGGCCCCAGCGTCACCGCCTCCCCGGACTGGGTGCCGACCACCAGGAACTGGTCGTCGCGGTTGCTCCACCACAGTGCGGTCACCGGATCAGCGGCGCCGTCGGGGCCGACAAGGGCGATTCCCAGCTTCTGCTGCACGCCGCCGATGTAAGCCTCGGCAACAAACCCCAGCACGGCCGGCACGATGAGGATCGCCGCGGTGGCCAACGCCACCGGCCGCGGGATGGCGGCGATTGCCTCCTGGCTCGCTGCATAGCGGGTGCGCAGTTCCGCGCTGAAACCCTCGAGCCAGCTCGGTTTGACGGGCTTCGTTTCGGGCGCGCTGTCCCTGGAAGCAGGTTGGGGCTCCGGCTTGCTGTCAGGCTCCGGCTTGGGCTTGCTCCCGGCGGCCTCCTTTGTGGCAGCCTTGGACCTCGCGCCTTCGACCTCGGAGTCGAGCTCCCAGCTCGGCCCCTTGTCGGACGGTGCGTCAGCAGGCGCGGTCATGTCGTCGCTTCCCGCTGCGTTGCCGTCGCAAGCGGCCGCCTGAAGAACCACAGGATACCGCACACGCCGCCGATCACTGCCGTCGCAACGACATAGAGCACCAGCGGCAGCCAGTGGCCGATCGGCTGCGGCGCCGGGCCGGGGGCGGGGACGAGCAAGAAGGCGATGAGGCACCAGATCAGCCCGGCGCCGAGCAGCATCAGCCGCAGTTGCTGGGCTCGCACGGCCACATCGCGGAAGATCGCCGAGAAGGCGCCACCCCTGATGACGGGATCGACCTCGGCGCGATCGCGGAACAACAGGTCGGCCATCACCGCGTCGGCGGGGATTTCGACACCCATCGCGGCTTGCCGCCAGATCGGCAGCTGCGCTTCGTGGGGCAGGTCGGCAAAGTCGGTGTGACCGGCGCCAGTTAGCATGTCGTCGATGGCGGCGCGGACACGGACGCGCTGCGGGGCGGTCAGCGCCGCAAACAGGGCGCGCCGCAGCCAGGGCGGCATCCGGCCGGCGCGGAACCAGGGCAGCAGGGAGAGCTGGGCGAGCCCTGGCTCGGTATAGAGCGGCTCGCGCACCGGCCCCCGCTCCACGACGATACGGAGCCCCAGATAGACAGTGATGGCAAAGCGGAGTTGTGGATAGGCGGCGCAGGCAGCCAGCCAGGTAAAGCCGAGGGGCCCCAGCCATGACCGCAACCCGTCCACCAGCTCGGCCTGGAAATCGTCGGGCGGTTCCGCGTCGGAGGTCAGCATCGGGTCAGCAAGCCGAATGCTGCGCGGCCTGTCGGCGGCGGCAGCCCGGCCACCCAGCAGGCGCTCGGCGGCATCGACCCAGGAGAGGACCCGCGCAACGCTGGCCCGATCCGCTCCCTCGGCGAGGTCGGTGGGCTCCAGCCGGCTTGCCTCGGGCGGCGCTTTGGGATGTTCGCCGAAGGCAAGGGCGAGGTCGGCAAAGCTCTCGGGGCCGGCCCGGCCGACCAGCGCGTTCAACGCCACGCCGAGGTTCATCTCCCGCTCACCCCATTCGGCAATGGGGACCGGGGTGAGCAACATGCGGCTCGGCCAGGCGGCGAGCTCCTCGGCCACGAAGGGCAGGGGGCGGCTGGTGAAATAATCCACCAGCTCGGCCCCATCGGTCACCAGCACCAGCCGCGCGTCGGCATGCAGCTCGCGCACGGCGCGCAGGTCCAGCACGGTATCGGCGACGGCCCTGGGCCGGCCGATGGCGCTGGGGGTGAGCGTGCGCGGATCGGGAGCGTAATCATAGACGGTGATGCTGAGGCCGCCGCGGCGCAGGCTGTCGATCAGCCGGGCGGTTCGCTCGTACTCGTGATCATTGTCGCGCAGCCGCGGCACGAGGAACAGGAAATCGGACGTGCGGCGCCTCAAACGCGGTACCAGCGTCAGGTAACCGCCATTGCGGATGGTGGAGCGGATGCTGGCAGCGGCGTTGATGCGGCGGGCCGCGCCCGGCTCGCGCCAGGAAATCTGGCGGGTGAGCTTGCGCGCCGGCCGCGGATCGGTGAGCGTCAGCGTCTCGGCCGGCAGGCTGGTGGCGATACCGGTAGCGCCGACCTCGGGGTTGGTGAGCAGCGCCCGGAAGGCCGACAACTGCGTCAGCCGGGCCCAGGCGGCGACGCCGAGCATGGGCAGGAAGGCGAGCCATTTGAGCCAATCGGGCCAACTGAGCGCCGGCTGGACGGCTGGCGGCTCGGGCTCGGTTGCCGTGTCGTCGCCGATGCCGAAGGCGGTGACATCGTCCCTGAGGGTCTGGTCTTCTGTTGCATTGCGATCGAGCGCCGGTCGGTCGACGGCATAGGGATCGCCCCGCTCGAGCGCGTCGAACGTCGCGGCGTAGCGGGTCAGCGCATAGGCGCCATCGCGGTCGCGCGGGATGGCCCGGTCGGGCGGCAGCGGCCAATCCCTCAGCATGGCGGCGAGAAACAGCCCGGGATCGTCGATAACGGCGGATTCCGCCGCATAGACCCGGGCCAGTTCGATCGGGGTGATGCTGCCCTGCTGCTCGGTGGCGGCTTCCAGTGTGACCTGGAGCGCGGCGCGGTAGCCGCGTCCGGCCTCGTCGAGCGGGGCATCGTCGGGGCCGGGGCTGGTGCCGATCGGCTCGACGGCGCTGTCGGCGCGCTTGGGCTCGACGCTGACCACCGGGTTGGTCGGCGGCGCGCTGACGATGGGGCCGGAGTCGCGACCGACGAACCACAAGCCGAGGCCGAGGGCGACAAGCACCACTGCCGCAGCGCCGAGGATCCGCGGGTCACGCAGCACAGTGCGGGCATATTCGAGCACCAGCGGCGGCAGGGTTTGCCACCACGGGTCGGGCGGCAGGGGCTGCCATGGCGGGAGTGGCGGGTGCGGCTTCGGGGGCAGGCCCGGCTGGGTCGGCAGCTCCGGCTCGAACCGGCCAGGCAAGCCGCCTTCTATGGCCGCGGCAAGCGCAGCGGCCGAGTCCCGGGTTTCCGCCAGCACGGGGGTCAGATAGCGCAGCCAGACCTCGCCGCCGGTTTCACCCGCGTTCTGCCGCCATCCCCCAGCACTGTTGAGGCCGAGGATGGTGACGATGGTATCGATGCGCTGTTGGGGCGAGACGTGCGCGAGGCCGGTGGCAATGCCGCTCCGCTGCCGCTCCTGTTCATAGCGGCGGAAGAAGGCGTTGAGCGCCCCGGCCGTCGGCACGAACCTGTAACTCTCGCCGGACATGCTCGCCTCGTTAGTGGCCCTGCTTCAGTCTGGCTTCGATCAGTTGCGACAGCGCCAGCCGGTCGTTGCGCAGCTTGGCCAGCGCCGGCACGGTGCTGCGCAGCCGGTCGGCGAGCGGCGGCGGGTCGCCCGCCGGATAGGCCAACAGTGCCGCCGCATCGATGAGTTCGGAAATGCCGGGACGCTTGTCGAGCGGCAGGGCGCGAAAACTGCCGAGCAGCGAGGTCAGCAAGGCCCGCTCCGGCTCAGGCAGCGAGAACTCGCCGGCGGCTTTGGGCAAGCGCCGGTCGAGGCCGCTGGCGATGATCCGTCCCAGCACGTCGTCGCTGGGGAAGGCGATCTCGTGGAACACGCACCGGCGCAGGAACGCATCGGGAAGCTGGCGCTCCTCGTTGGAGGTGATGATGATGATGGGCTTCCTCGCCGCCGGGATGCTGCCCGGGGTCTCGGGCGCCTTGCCGCCAGCCCCGTCGTCTCCGCTGCCCATCTCCGGCACGGCAAAGGACAGGTCCTCGATTTCGCGCAAGAGGTCGTTGGGAAAGTCCCGCGACGCCTTGTCGATCTCGTCGACGATCACCACCGAGCGCTCCGGCTGGCCGGCATGGGCATAGGCCCGGCGGCCACGCAGCAGGTGGGCGATTTCGGCCTTGTCATGCGCGTCGAGAATGGCGCGGCCAAGCGCCTGGAACTCGACATAGTCGGCTGCATCGCGCGACTGCTTGCCGCTCGCGACGGGCGATTGGGCGTCGCGGAAGCGGCTCAGTGCGTCGTAGGTGTAAAACAGGTCGCGCGATTCAGAGTTCGATTTGGTCGAAAAGAAATGGACGCGCGGAATGCCCATGCGGCGGGCGACGGCATAGCCCAGTTCGGTCTTGCCGCACCCCGGCTCCCCCGACACCAGCAGCGGCCGGCCGAGCCCGACCGCAACATCCACCGCAGCGACCAGTTCGTCGGTGAACACGTAGTTGCGCCCCTTGTCCGGCACCACCCGGCCGTTCTCGACGATCTGGCCGTCGGCGGCGCCACCGGCATTGCGTGAAAAGCTCTCGAACCACATGGCTTGCCTCCTATGCCGATCCCGTCATGTTTCGCCTGAGGATCGGCGTCACGCCGCGCTCGGCTTCCAGCATGGGCAGCTTGCCGCTGCTGAACACCGTCTCCACCTCGTCGATGAAGCTTTGCTCGTCGCCCTGCCACAGGCCCAGCACCGTCCGGCACCAGCCGCCCAGGTCGAAACTGTCGATATTGTCGAGCAGCAGGCAGACGCCGCCACCGGGCGGCCGGTGGTCGGGCGTCCACAGCCGGGTGAGGGCCTTGCGCCGCTCGCGCGTCTTGTCGTTGTCGGGCGTCGCCTGGCGATCGTAGTAGACGATGAAGACCTGCATCCGCTCGGCGCTGGCAATCGTGGCGCAGAACTGGGCGAGCGCCGGCACCAGCTGCTTTTCGCGGTTGAGATTGGCGCTCGCCACATCGATGGCGATGTCGACCGCGGTGCGGCTCGGTGATCTGGCGATGCCTTCGAGGTCGCGGCGCATCAGCTGCAGGGCCCGCTCCGGCGTCTCGCGGGCCGGTGGCCAGGTGAGGCTCATCCGTTGCCAGGCCTCGCCCGAAACGGTGCCGGCGGTGGCGTTGAGGAAAGCCTGCTCGCGGGTCTGCCGTGCTTCGAGGCCTTCATCCTGCGCGGCCAGCGACAGCCGCACCAGGCGCTCGAGGAAGTTGCGATGGCTGTCGATGTGGCGGCAGGCCAAGACATGGACGATGCCGGGCGGGCCGTTCTGCCTGTCGCGCGCCCAGGCGATGCCATCCTCGTCGCTGTCGCGATCCATCAGGATGGTCGCGGCGCGGATCCGCTTCTCGATGATGTCGCTCTGCTGGGTGGTCCGATCGTTGGGCAGGGCGACGGGCAGCACGCGCACCGGCGCCGGCGGCAGCACGCCGATAAGGTCGGAATGCTCGCGCTTCAGGTAGGCGATGATGGCCCTGATCGGCACCGCCTGGTTCCACTTGCCCATCCGGTCGGCATCGAGCTTGGGATCGCCGGCGTGATGCAGGGCCACGAGGTCGAAGTTGGCATCAAAGCAGGCGGCGCCCGATGAGCCGTGCAGCGTCTTCACATCGTGGCGCAGCCTGAGGCCGGCATCGAGCACCGCGAGCACCGCGCCGGGAGCGCATTTCTGCGGCATCACCACGAGCTTCTTAGTCATCATGCTCTCGGGCACCGCCGGGTGCTGCCAGATGAAGAGCGGCGAGCCGACCCGCGGCAATGGCGGATCGGATGGCAGCGGCAGCCAGCCGCGCGAGCTGCGCTGGTACGAACCGCGGGCCACCGGCGCCTCGCCGATCGGCTCGGCCAGGTAGATGAGGGCAAAATCCAGCTTATCAGGCTCGAAGCCGGTTTCGGCGCCGGTCTCATCGAGCCGGCTGAACGGACTCCATGGCCCCTCCCAGCGCTTCGCGAAGGGCACCCGGATGCCCTCCAGCTCCTTGCCGGTCTCAGGGTCCTCCACGAAATCGAAGCGGCAGTTCGAGACGCGGGCGAGCTGCGGATCGCGCAGCAGCGGCGCGATGACGTGGTAGTTGGTAAGCACCATGTTGCGGCCGACCAGCAGGCCGGTTCCGCCGCCCTTGTCGCCGATCGAAATGGCGCAGGTCCAGCTGGCGCGCTCCTCGGCGCGCCGTGCCAGATCGTCTCCCGGCCGGAACTGGGACAACGGATTCACGCCGACTTCCAAGGCGCCCACGATCACTCCGCCGCAAAGTAGAGTTGTGATAATGGGATACTATTTTCCGCGTAGCACGCTGTCGAGTGCATATGACGACAGCAATCGATCGATTAACCGGCCTCACGCGGCACGAACTGTTGCCGAGCGCCGCCGCCAGGGTCCGTCAATTTCGACCGATTATTGGTCTCGATGGAGGTCGAGCGCTAGCGCGGAGCACTATCTTTGTTCATCACGACCGTGGGTACCATCAGCTCGGGAAGCGGCTGCGCATGCGTCGTGTCCCCATAGCGCTGACTGGCCATGAGCATCATGGACCAATAGCCCATCTCGTTGGGCTGCTGCACGATGGTGGAGGCGAACGAGCCGTCGTTGACCGCGCCGAGCGTCACCGGGTCCTCGTCGAAGGCAACGACGGTGATCTGACCGAGTTTGCCGGCGTCCCGCAACGCCTCGAATATCCTGGGCGGGTTGTAGGAATAGAACCCGACCATGCAGTTGATGTCGGGATTGGCGACCAGCACGTCGTCGACATTGCTGCGGGCTCTGGTGAAATCGACATCGTCGCCGCGCACATCGACCAACTCGATGCCTTTGCCTGTGATCGCCTGCCTGAAGCCGGCGATGCGCTGCTGGGCGTTGGCGGCGCCAAGGAAGCCGACAAAGCCCATGCACTTGCCTTGGTTGCCGGCCAGCGCCTTGACCATTTCGTCGCCTGCCTGCGCGCCCGCCTGCGCATCATCGGTGGCAACGCGCGGGAGGCCGGACAGTTCGTCGGGGATTATGCTGTCGAGACTGACCACCGCCAAACCAGCATCGCGCGCCCTCTTGATGGCTGGCTCCAGTGCCGCGAGTTCGGACGACTGAACGGCAAAGCCAAAGGCGCCGTCAGCAATCAGGGCGTCTATACCTGCCGACTGCACTTCTGCACTGCCAGCAACTTGCCTTAGTTCCAGTTTGTGTTCGCCGGCGAACTCGGCGGCGCCGGCGGTCAACGCCACGGCGTAGTCGCTGGCGTCGTCATTCAGGATCAGGCCGATCGTGCTACCTTCATTGGGCATACCGGCGGGCTTGGGGCATTCCGAAAGGATCGGCTTCGGACAGGGTTTGACATCCGCTAGTGCGGGTGTGCAGCCGAGCAGTAGAATGCCGACAATGCAGGCGATTGCCTTGAGATTCATTTCGAACTCCCATCGAGGGCACCGGCACGGCCGATGACGTCTGGTTGCACAAATCTGACGAAGCCCAGTTCGTTGTTGTCGCCGATGGCGAACAGTTCGCGCACCGAGTCGGTGGCGATTTCGTAGGTGTCGCGAACGATGCCGACGTCGAACGCGTGCGTGACTTCCACGAGCAGCTTGCGGTCTGGCATCTGGCGAACGAATTCGACGAAGCCGCCCCAACTCATGAAGTCGCGCTCGGACTGCGGGCGATACATGGTTTCCCTCGACAGCGACGCCTGGTGCGAAATCGGCGTGGGGTTCGCCGCGGCCACGTGACCGAGCCACCCCTCGCCGAAATCGGCCAGATCAACGAACCAGCCCCAGTGGAAGGCCGAGCCGTGTGGCAACTGAGGCAGGCGCAGGCTGGAACGCTGCAGCGTGACCTGCTGGTTCGCCGGCCGGGAACCGGAAACGGCAAGGGGGAGCAGGCTCACCATCAAGGCATCCTTGGTCCAGTTGGTCGTACCAGGGTCGGCGCGCCCACGAAAGTCGATGCGGTTCGGCAAGCTGATCGTCAGCGGCCATTGCTGGCTGACATAGACCGGCAAGGAGAGGCTCTTTGCGGCGAGGTCCGCGACAATCGCCTTGGCCGGAATGGCGGAATTGTAGGTCGGTTCGCGCGCCGGGTCGCCGGCATGGTGGATGGCGATCAGGGTCCAGTGGTCATCGAAGCACGGCGAGCCGGACGATCCGGGGAAGGAGCGGGTCAGATGCCGCAAGCGGGCGCCGCTCGGCGTCATCGAAACGATCGACTTGCTGCTTCGCTCTTCGCGTAGCGGCGCGCCGACCGGATGCCCCAGCAGCGTAAGGGCGCCGCCGATCTTGGGAGCGACATCCGAGGCAGGCATGTTGATCCAGCCCCTGAGGCGGGGAGCATTCGCCGAGCCGCCAACCTGATCGTAGGCGGCGTCGGCTGAAAGCCGCACCAGCGCATAGTCGAGATGCCCCAGGCCCGGATCGAGCGCGGAGTTCGACCTCCTGTCGAGATCACTTGGCGGAGACTGCGCGAGCGACCAGCCGTTGGCCGCGAGGGAATACTCGCGCGAGATGTTGATGCGTTGTTCGTCATCGACCTGAAAGTCGAACCTGAAAACAGTGACCTTCGGATCACCGATCTCGTCGATGACGTGCTGGTTGGTCATCACGAGGTCCGGACCCACCAGAAAGCCGGTGCCGAGGCTTTTGCCTCGCGGGGCTTCGATGCGGCAAACGCGCGGCGACATCGTTGCCCAGGTGCGCGAGGGATCGGTAACTGAGGCATCGCCGGCAACGACCTTTTCAAGCGCCATGCTGGATCTCGTCACCTGTCGAAGGACTTGCCGGAGGGCGGTCTATTCTTTGCTCGCAGGCGATCGCAAAATCAATATCGAGCAACAAGATCCGGAGACCCGCGGGAATGCTGGCGCAGTCGAGCTAACCCATTGCCTTGTATAGTACATGAGGTTTTGGCGCGCCGCTATTGGCGCTACTATTCATCCAGTTGAGAATTTTCGAATACTGTGCAATGCTGGATCCTGGCATTGTCGGTTGCGATGCACACCCTAACCAGTCGGCGGCACTCAAACACCTGCGGCACGCAGCATGTTGTCCGTCGCGCATCGCATAGCGGCAATGACGAGATCGACCGTTTCTTGCCGAGCGCCGGAATCTTCGGTCGTTGAGTAACGGAGAACGTCAGGGATATTCAACCGTAGCAGAGGGGAATGCGAATGCCGGCAATGCCATCGGGGCCACACACGCCGATCAGCAATCTCGTGCAGGACGCAGAGCCTGCGATGGGGGAGGAGATTTCGCAGCCGACGCCCGGCACCTTGAGCGACGTGCTGGAGCCGGTTGATGGCGTGGAGGCGGTGCAGGCGGAAGTCCTCGAGAGCGCCGTACTGGGCGCCGATACGATCAAGGCGCCTGACGCGCAATTACCGGACATAGGCATGGCGTCGTTCCCTGATCCGCAGGCCGTGCTCGAAACGGTGCACGGGCCGGACAACCGGAAACAGATCCACCAAACCTCGGCCTATCCCTATCGGGTGAATGCCTCGCTATTGATCACCGCCCGGGATGGATCGCAGTGGATCGGCACGGCGTGGTTCATCAGCCCACGCACCCTCGCGACTGCCGCGCATTGCGTCTACATCAAGAACTCCCAGGTCTCCGGTCGGGATGGGTGGGTCAAGAGCATCCAGGTGATGCCGGGGCGTAATGGGGCGCAACTGCCGTTCGGCTCGGTCACCAGCACCGAGTTCTGGACCGTTCAAGGCTGGGCCGGCGCCGGTGACGAGAACTACGACTATGGCGCCATCATCCTGCCGACGCCCGCCGGCGCGACGGTTGGCACGCTTGGCTTTGCCAGCCTGCCGGATGCGGCGCTGAACGGCCAGGTCGCCAATGTCACCGGCTATCCGGGCGACAAGCCGAGCGGCCAGCTCTGGTATGACAGGAAGGCCATCGCCTCGGTCACGGCGAGCAAAGTCCATTACGATATCGATACCGCGGGCGGGCAGAGCGGGGCGGCCGTCTACATCATCCGCAACGGCAAGCGCCTCGCCATCGCCGTGCACGCCTATGGCGGGCCGACCACCAATTCGGGCACCCGGATCTCGTCGCAGGTGTTTGCCAATCTCAGCAACTGGAAGAAGTGAGTGCGCTCGTGGTCAGCGTCGTCAACTCGGCGGGAAGACCCGTAGCAGGGGCGAGCGTGATGTTCACCCAGGCTCCGGTCGCGGTGCCTGACGTCGCCGGGCTCACCGGCACGGATGGCCGGTTCGTGCTCGGTGCGCCCGCCCCGGGGCGGTATCGCATCGGAGTGCGCGCCGGCGAGGCCTGGCGGGAACACGAGGTCGCGGTCGAGGCCGGCGGGGCGGCCAGCATTGAGGTGACGATCCAGCTCTCGGGGGAGATCAACGATGGCCCTAAGCCCGGATGAAGACGCCTTCATCTATGCAGCACTGGTGAACCTGGCGGCCAGCGTGGCCGAACCGCGCATCGCCATTACCGGTCCAATCAACGACATTGCCATCGCGGCCGGTATTGCTTCGGGTGAGCCTGCGACGATCGTACGGCAGGCGATGAACCTCTGCATTGCAGACGGCAATCGCCTGGCGCCGCCGGCGATCGTCCGGCTCATCCAGGTGGTCGCCATCATCGAGCCGCGGATCCCCGCGGTGATCGCACGAATAACGGCGAGCTTTGCCACCAATGTGCCGCCTCCAGACACCTTTGCCGACAGCGTGCTGGCGTGGAAGGCGCCGTTCCTCGAACGCCGTCGGCTGCGCCAGGCGTTGCGGGCGCTGCTGGCGCCGCTGCCGACTTCGCCGATCGTCGTGGTCACCGGCGCAGAGCAGCAAGGCAAGTCCTATACGGCGGAGTTCATCAGCCACGTGGTGCAGGCCCATGCCAACACTATCGCGCCCTGCGTGGTGCACCTCGGCAAGGCGCAGGGGGCGGCAGTCGGGCCGGCGGAGCTGGCGCGCGACCTGGTGGCGGGAATGGGCGGTCAGCTGCGTCTTGAACCGCCCAAGGTGACCAATCTCGACCGCTGGTACCAGGAACTGGTGAGCTGGGTGACCGATGCCGGCATCCACTCCTCGCAGTTTGTGTGGTGGATCGTGCTGGACGGGTTCAACGCCGATGAGCTCAGGGCCGATACGAAAGCCTTCATCGGTCAACTTGCCAGCCGCTTGATGAACGGCATCCCGCAGCGGCGCTTTCGGCTGATCCTGCTGGATTTCGATCGCACGTCGCTACCGGTGACGCCGGGCAAGATAACCCCCGACACCACGGCGTGGATCAGCGCCGGCCACGTGTCGGATTTCGTGACGCAGCTGTTTGCCGGCTCGGGCGCCGCCGTGGATCCGGCGGGAATTGCCAAGACCGTACTCGATGGACTTGGCGACCCGGTGACCGACTTGCCGACGCTCAACCAGCGTCTGACCGACCTGATCGAGGTGGCGGAGACAGGACAATGAGCGACATCGCCGCACGTGTCAGCCTGCACCAGGATCTCACCACCAACTCGGTCATCGAGGCGCTGAAGAAGCGCCAGGCCCGCTCGCCTGCCATCCAACCAGGCGAGGTATCGCCCAGCCTTGCGCCGTATCGCGCGGCCGCGGCGGTGCTGCATGTGTTCGACCCGGCCAGGCTCAATCCCCTGGGCGGCGGCCCCGCCGGGGCACCGCCGGAGATCGGCCTGATTTCCGCGTCGGCGGTCGGCTACATCAACAGGCTGCTGCGCAGTCTTTCCATCGAACAACGGAACGCCGCGCTCGACGCGTTTGCCGACCGGGAGCAGATCCGCGATGCCCTGGCAAGCAATCCCGATCGCGAGATGACGGTGGTGCAAGGCTTGTTCGAGGCCTGGCTGAACGACAGGCTCGATATCGAGGCGCTGAGCTACTCGGAACTGGAAGCCTTGGGGCAGCTCTACGATTGGCGCATCGAGCGGCTCGGACCGCTCCCATCGCGAGCTGCAACGGAGGCCGCGCGTGCCCGGCGAGCCAGTGTAGCGCTGTTCGAACATCTGGTCGATGCCAGCTTTGTGGGCCGAAACAACGAATTGCAGACCCTCAGGGACTATGTCGGGGTGGTTTCGCCGTCGGTGTGGAGCCGGCTGCGCTCCTTCCTGTTCAGCGGCCCGGTGGCGCCGCTGGTGCTGGTTGGCCCGGGCGGAGTCGGCAAGACGGCACTGATCGGTCACTTCCTGATCGAGCACGTCAATGCTCCGGCGCTCGGCTGGTTTCCATTCGCCTACCTGCCGTTCGACACGCAGACGCTGGATGTTCGAGAGCCATGGACATTGCTGAGCGTGGCGAGCGAACAGCTCGAGGCCCAGGCGATGCCGGGGCAGGACAGCAAGGCGGCGAATGCGAAGGTGAAGGCGGCGTTTGCCGCCTTTCGCGCGGCAGTGGGCGAGTACCGCGACGAGCGAGCCAACCTCAATTCGCGAACGGCACCGGTTCCGAGCCAGAAGGGGCGGTTCGAGCGGTCGGGGCGGGCACACGATCTGCTCTATGACCGCTTTGCGGAAATGCTGCACGCGCTGGCCGACAGGTCCGGCCTGCAGCAAGACGCGTCTCAGGTCCCGGTGGTGCTGGTCCTCGATACGTTCGAAGAAGTGGTGTTTCGCACCGACGAGGACCTCGAGGGCTTGTGGCGCATGCTGACCCGCATACAGGTCGGTTTTCCCGCCCTGCGGGTGATCATTTCCGGACGCTCGCCACCCCGGCCATTCAGCGTCGGTGGCCGCGCCCCGCATACATTGCCGCTCGGGGATCTGAACGAGGCCGATGCGGATACGATGCTCGAGCGGCTCGGGGTGAAGGACCGGCCGGTTCGACAGGGCATCATCCGGCAGGTGGGGCGCAGTCCGCTTACGCTGAAGCTCGCGGCGCGGGCTGCCGAAGATGTGACGTTGACAGCGAGTGGCTTCGAGGGGCTGCGGCCAAAACGCTCGTTCCTCATGAATGTCGCCCCCGAGATCGTGCGCGGGCAGCTCTACCGCCGGATCCTCAATCACATTCACGACCCGCAGGTGCGGGCACTGGCCCATCCGGGGATGGCGCTGCGCCGGGTAACGGCGGAGCTGATCCTCAGGGTGCTGGCGCCGGTCTGCGCGCTCGAAAGCGGTGCGGTTCCCAAGGAGGAATGGGCAGACCAGCTGTTCGAGGAGCTTCGCCGCGAACACACGCTGGTGCGGCTCGATGACGATCTTTCGCTGCGCTACCGGGAGGAGGTGCGGACGCCAATGCTCAGGCTGCTGGCGGCGGATAAGCCAACCCTGGTCGAACGGCTGCACCGCGAAGCGGCAGATTACTACGAGTCGCTGCCTGATGCCGGACCAGTCGAGCGCGCCGAAGAGCTTTACCACCTGATGATGCTGGGCGAACCCGTCGAAGAGCTCGAGCCGCGCTGGATGGATGGGGTGGAGCGTTACCTCGGCTCGGCCGTGGAAGAAATCCCGGACGAGCAGAAGGTCTGGCTGGCCTCACATATGAGCATCGAGCTGACGCCGGACGTCTATGCGCGCGCCGATGTGCAGGCATGGGAACGCCTGATCGGCCGCAGGGCGCTGGAGGCCGCGCGCTATTCCGATCCCAGGCAGGTCCTCGACTTGCTGGCGGAGCGCGCCGAGCGCAGTCCGGAGAGCCCGCTCTTCGCCATCGAGATGCGAGCCCGTATGAGCCTTGGCGAAGAGGACCAGGACGAGTGTCGGCGGGCCCTCGAGCTCGGCCAGAGGGTGATCGGCGACTGGCCGATGAACAACCTGGGGCGGCTGGCCGAGATCATCTGGCTGAGCGCCCAGGCGGCGCAGCTCACTGGCGAACAGGACACGGCGCGCGCCTTGCTCCGGGACCTCGTCGAGCTGGCGGGACGGCTCAGCAGCGCCCTACCGGGGATCCAGGCGCTGACGGAACTGGTCGCGGTGACAGAGGGGGAAGAGCGTGACGTCGTCCGCGGCGACCTCGCAACACGGTTGAACGAGGTGTCGTTCGAGGAGGTCGACCGCGAGCGGCCGCTGATCCGGCTGGCCTGCGTGCGCATGGGTGCAGAACATGCCGACGTGGTGCGACGGCTGCTGCCGGCCATCATGCGCGACCTGTTCTGGCGGTTCAGGCAGGATCCTTCGACGGTGGCCAAGGCCTGGCCGGCGGTGGTCGCGGCGCTGGCCGATGCCGCCGAAGAGCAATGGCAGAGCCTCTATCGGCAAGCGCTCGCGGCGCCAGACAGCGACGAGGCCCGCCAGTCGCTGTTCGATCAGGTGCTGGAGGCGGCCTCGCAGTCGCCGTCGGACGCAGGCATGCAGGCGGCGCTGGCCATTCTGGCGGCGGAAGAGGCAGACTTGCGCGCCGCAGGGCTGGCTGGCCTCGACGAATACCGCGAGAGTTTTGAACTGGGTGGTGCACTGGAGTCGGTGGCATGAGCGAGCATCTGCCGTTCGATGACGCCAACGCTGTCGCCGATGCCATTCTCGCGGCCACGCAATATGCTCCGGCGGCGCGGCAGCTGATGCTGCGTGGCTTGCCCACTGCTCTGGCTGGCCTGATGCCGGGGGGCGGCCTGCCACCCTTGCTGGGGGTCAGGGCCGATCTCGATTTTCTCAATCGGATCGAGCGGCTGGCCGACGGTTCGGTGCCGCTGCGCACGTTCCTGCGCAATGCGCTCGATATCGCGGGGATTCTCGAGGCGATGGCTCCCGTGCGGGCGGCGCTGGCGAGGATCGACCAGACCACCTCGGGCGCCCCGCCGGTAGATGCAACGGTGACGGCGGTTCCCGAGATCAAGGAACGCATCATCGGCGGACACAACGACATGGTGTCGGCCGAGTTCATGGCCCGCGCCGTGGCGGCAGGGGGCTCGGTGGCGAAACTGGAGGTGCCCCGTTTCGATGGCGGAGTGGCCCATCTCACCAGGGGCACGCAGACGATTTACCTCGGCACCGGGTGGGTGATCGCTCCCGGATTGCTGATCACCAACAACCATGTGTTCAATGCCAGGAACGACGGCGAAGCCGCCGCGTCGGACGATGATTTCAAGCAACAGGTGATGGGCACCACGGTGCGCTTCGACTACGAGCGGCGCGAGCAGCAGGGCTCGCTCGTCAAGCTGGTTGACCTCGTCACCCGCAACGCGGCGCTCGACTACGCCATCGTGCGCATCGACGACATGGGCCGCCCCGCACTCCCGCTGTCGAGCGCGCAACTGGCGCAGGTCGTCGGGCTCGAGCCCATCCCGGTCAATGTGATCCAGCACCCGAACGGCGAGCCGCGGAAATACGGCATACGGAACAACCTGATAACCGGCGTCACCGACACCGACGTGCGATACTTCACAGACACCGAGGGTGGCTCTTCGGGCTCGCCCGTGCTCAGCGACAATTGGGACGTCGTGGCGCTGCATCGCGGCTCGACCTTTGCCAAGGACGTCACCTACCAGGGCCGCAAAGAGGCCTATGTAAACGTGGGCACCAGCATTCTCGCCATCAAAGCGGATCTGCAGCAGGCGGGCGTGGTGCTGGGGTAGTGTAAACCTGGTCCGGCCCGCCAGGTCATCAACCCTCAGCTCGCGACCGCCGCCCGCGTGGCGCGCAGTTGCTCCAGCACGTGGCGGCCGGCGCCTTCGACGTGCTGCTCGATCAGCAGGGCGGCTCCGTCGGCGTCGCCCTGCCTGATCAGGCGGATCAGCTCGCGGTGTTCGCGCATCAGCTGCGAGCGGCGGGCCAGGGTGAAGCTGTAGCTGCGGGTGACGGCGCGCAGCACTTCGCGGTTCTTCCACCAGATTTCGGCGGCGAGCCGGTTGTAGTGGCGCTCATACATCAGGGTGTGGAACTCGGTGTCGAGATCGCTGTGCAGTACCGGATCGGCGAAATCGTTGGCTTCCATCGCCTGCTGCAGGCGCTCGAGCCCGGCGATATCGGCCGGGGTGGCCATGCCGACGAACCAGCGCACGAAGCGCGGCTCGAGCGCCACGCCGATCTCGTAGGTATCGCGCACGAAATCCTGGTCGATGGTGCGAACCCGCGCGCCGCGATTGGGCAGGATGGTGACAAAGCCCTGGCCGCGCAGCAGCTGCAGCGCCTCGCGCACCGGGTTGGAGGATGAGCCGTGCCGCGCCGCGAGATCGGCGACCACGAGCCGCTCGTTGGCCTTGAGGCGGCCCGAGATGATGTCGTCGCGGATCAGCTCGTAGACCGAGGCGCCTTCTTCGGAGGCGCCTGAGGCATCGATGCCGGCGGGGGGCCTGGCGTGGTAATGGCTTGGATCGTCGGCGTTCATCTGTGGAGCATGTCCGCAAGCAACCACCGATTTCAAGCGCCAAGCGAGCGATTGCACTGTCTTGCTGGGCCCCTGCAGCGGCGGGTGCGCTGCGTGGCAGATATGGCGGAGGCCAGGCCGCGCTCAAATCGCATCGGCAAGTCATCGCCGGCGCCCGAGGTTTGGCGCGATTTGGAAGCGCGCATAATCCTGGCGTTAACTGCTGGAGGGCGCGGCAGACTTGCAGCCGGCGGGTGTTCACGAGCCTTTCAGTATTGGCTCCGCATTGTCCGTCGCGCAAAACCCTTGGGGGGCAAACTTGGCGTCGCTATTGCCGGCACGCGTGCTGAACATGCTCGAGTTGCTGCGGGCCAAGTCGAACGACACCGATCTTGCGGCGCGGCTGCGGCCGTCGGCAGCGGCCGGACGGCCGAAACGGCTGCGCATGCACCAGAGCAGTGATGCCCAATCGGCCGAGGCGGTGTGGTCGCACCTGATCGAGGCCGGCGTCTCGCCGGCGGCCAAGGCGCGGCTGGGCGATGCCGCCAGCCTCGCGGCGGCCGAAGGCTATAGCCGCAACATCGAGAACTTCATCGGTACGGTGAAGGTGCCGGTGGGGGTGATCGGGCCGCTCAGGATCAACGGGGTCAATGCCAGCGGCGACTATTATGTGCCGCTCGCCACCACCGAGGCGGCGCTGGTCGCTTCTTATGGGCGCGGCGCCGATATCGTGTCGATGGCCGGCGGGGTAAGCGCCGGCATGCTGGGCGAGGGGGTGCTGCGCACCCCGGCCTTCGTGTTCAGCGGGCTCTATGAATGCGGCGCTTTCATCAGCTGGATTGCCGCAGAGGCCGAAGCGCTGCGCGCCGTGGCCGAGGCGACGACGCGGCATGGCAAACTGCAATCGCTCGAGCCGTTCATGGACAGCGACACGGTGTTCCTGATCTGCCGCTATTCGACCGGCGATGCCGCCGGACAGAACATGGTGACGGTCGCCACCGAAGCGATCTGCGCCTTCATCGCCGCGCACTCGCCGATCAAGCCACGCTTCTCGTTCATCGAGGGCAACTTTTCGGGCGACAAGAAGGCCTCGTATCTGGGGATGTTCGCCGGGCGCGGCCGGAAGGTCTCGGCCAGTGTCGAGCTGCCCTATGAACTGATGGCGCGCACCCTGCGGGTCACCCCCGAGGCGCTGGTCGCCTATGGCCGGGTGGCGGCGCTTGGCGCGGTGCTGAGCGGGCAGCTCGGCTCGCAGGCACATTATGCCAACGGGCTCGCCGCATTCTACATCGCCACCGGGCAGGATGCCGCCTGCGTGTCGGAATCGGCGGTCGGCTTCACCCGCATGGAACCGCGCGACAACGGCATGTTCTTTTCGGTGACATTGCCCAATGTGCTGGTCGGCTCGGTCGGTGGCGGCACGGGGCTTCCCAGCCAATCGGCAGCGCTCGAGCTGCTCGGCCTCGCCGGCCCGGGCAAGGCCGCGGCCCTGGCTGAGGTGGTGGCGGCGCTCTGCCTTTGCGGCGAGATCTCGATCATCGCGGCGATTGCCGGCGGGCAGTTCACCCGGGCGCACCACAAGCTGGCGCGGCTGAGATGAGCCCCACCGTCGAGGCCGGGCTGAGCCTGCCACAGCGCTTGTGGATCTATCAGGCCGAGCGTTTCCCGCTGGGCAAGACCGCGGTGCTGCTGGCGGTGTTCACCGCCGCCGGCCTGATACTCTCGGCGCATCTGGGGGCGCGGCCGCTGCCATCGGCCTGGGTGTTCGTTGCGGTGTGGCTGGTGGCGATCGGTTTTCTGTTCCAGCTGCGGGTGGCCGACGAGTTCAAGGATTTCGACGACGACAGCCGCTATCGCCCCGAACGGCCGGTGCCGCGCGGGCTGGTGAGCCTCAAACTGCTGCGGCGGCTGGGGCTCGCGACGGCCGGGCTTTCGGTTGTCCTGACCCTAGGCATTTCACCTTTGCTGCTGGTGCCGCTGGTGCTGGCCTGGCTGTGGCTGGGGTTGATGACGGCGGAGTTCTTCGTGCCAGCCTGGTTGAAGGCGCGGCCGCTGCTCTATCTCGTCTCGCACATGGCGATACTCGCCTTCATCGATTTCTACATCACGGCTGCCGAATGGCTGCCCAATACGGCGCTGCCGCCGCCGGGGATCTGGGTGTTCGTGGTGCTGAGCTGCGTCAACGGGTGCGTGCTCGAATTCGGGCGCAAGACCTGGGCGCCGGAAAGCGAGCGCCAGGGGGTCGAAACCTATTCGGCGCTCTATGGGCCGCAGCGCTCGGTCGCCATCTGGGCCGGCTGCTGCATGCTCTCCTATCTGCTCGTCGGCAGCATCGGTACCTTGGCCGGGGCAGGGTCGATCATCTGGGGCGCGGGGCTCGTGGCGCTGCTGCCGGTGCTGTGGTTCGCCGTTCGGTTCGCCCGGCAGCCCGACCTCAAGGGGCAAAAGCGGATCGACCTCTCGGCGGGGCTCTGGGTGTTCGTCTGCTATGTGCTCGCCGGCCTTGCGGGGCCATTGTCGTGAACCAGTTCATCCACAGCATGAAGGTTGCCGCGGGGCCCGCCGTGGTAGGCGGCAAGGGCGCAACGTTGATGCGGCTCGCCGGGCTCGGCTTCGACGTGCCGGCCTTCCTCGTGGTCGAGGCGGCAGCCTTCGGCTCGCCGGAAAGCGAGGCGGCAACGGCCACGGCGCTGCTGGCGCGGCTCGACGAAGTCGGCCCCGGCCCCTATGCGGTTCGCTCATCGGCACGCGAGGAGGATGGCGGCGCCGCTTCGCATGCCGGCCAGTTCCTGTCGCTGCTGAATGTACCGGCGGCCGAAGTCCCCGCTGCCGCGCGAAACGTGTTCGAGAGCGGCGCGGCGGCCAGCGTTGCCGAATATCGCAGCTCGCGCCGGCTCGGCGCCGATGGCGGCGCCCCGGCCGTGGTGGTGCAGCAGATGGTCAATGCGCGCTGCGCCGGCGTGCTGTTCACTGCCGATCCGGTGAGCGGCCGGCGGGACCGCATCATCGTTTCGGCGATCGCCGGGCTGGCCGATCGGCTGGTCGGCGGCGAGGAGGATGGCGAGCGTTATGTGCTCGGCAAAGCCGGTGGCGTGCTCGAGCGGCCGGAGCCGGGCACCTTGAGCGAGGCCGATCTCACCGCGCTCCGCGCCCTGGCGCTCGGCGCCGAAGCGGCGTTCGGGGCGCCGCAGGATCTGGAATGGGCCTTTGCCGGCAGCCGGCTCTATCTGCTGCAGGCGCGGCCGATCACCACGGCATTGCGGCCGGGCCCGATTGCCGACCCGCTGCCGGTGGTGCTCGACAATTCCAACATCGTCGAGAGCTATCCCGGGCTGGTGTCGCCGCTGACCTTCAGCTTCGCCCAATATGCCTATGCGCGGGTCTATCGCGCCTTCATGCGGCTGGTGGGGATCGACGCTGCGACCATCGGCAGCCAGGCGGCCTTGTTCGACAACCTGCTGAGCCGGGTCGACGGCCGGGTCTACTACAACCTCGGCAACTGGTACCGGGCGCTGGCGCTGCTGCCGGGGTTTTCGAGCAACAGCGCCAATATGGAACTGATGATGGGGGTGAGCGAGCCGCTGCCGGCGGACCTCGTCGCCGCCATGGCGCCACCGCCGCAATCGCGGCTCGCGCGCACGTTCGGCCTCGCCCGTGTCGGCTGGGCGCTGGGGCGCGAGAGTTTTGGGCTCAGCCGCACCAAGCGCGGCTTTTATGCCCGGCTGCAGGCCGCCCTGGCCGAGCCGGCGTCGGTGCTCGAACAGATGCCGCTGACGGCGCTCGCCGCCGAGTATCGGCGGATCGAGGCCGACCTGCTCGACCGCTGGGACGCGCCGCTGGTCAACGATTTCCTCTGCATGATCATGTTCGGCGGTTCGCGGAAACTCATGCAGGCCTGGGCCGGGGAGGCGGGCCTCGCGGTACATTCCGACATCATGATCGGGCAGGGCGATATCGTTTCGGCCGAACCGGCGCAGCGCATCCGCGCCATGGGCAAGCTGCTTGGCGGCGACCCGGCGCTGGTGGCGGAACTCGAGGCGGGGGAGGGCGGCGGGCTCGACCGCCACCCGGCGCTGCAGCAGGCGGTGAGCGATTATCTCGAACGCTTCGCCGATCGCTGCCCTGAGGAGCTGAAGCTCGAAAGCGTGACGCTCGACCGCGACCCCTCGCCGCTCTACCGGGCGATCGCTGCCGCGGCGGCGGCCGGCGAGGGGCACGCGGTCGAACGGGTCGATCCGGCGGCGGCGCTCAAGGCACTGTTCAAGGGGCAGCCGCTGCGACGCGCGATAGCCGCCCAGGTGCTCGGCATCGCCAAGCGCCGGGTGCGCGACCGCGAGAACCTGCGCTTCGAACGAACCCGTATCTTCGGGCGCGGGCGGCGGCTGTTCCGCGCCGTCGGGGTGCAGTTCCATGCGCTCGGGCTGCTCGATACGGCCGATGACATCTTCATGCTGACGGTGAGCGAAGTGCTGGGCGCCATCGAGGGCTTTGCGGTGAGCCACGATCTGGCAGCGCTGGCCCGGCTGCGGCGCGCCGAGATGGCCGCCGCGGCGACGCGGCCCGACCCGCCGGAGCGGCTGAGCCTCAGCGGCGCCGTGGCGACGGTCGGCAGCGCCATCGCGCCCGTGGCGCCACGGGCGCGGGATGCGGCGCGCGAGCGCAGTGGCGTCGGCTGCAGCGCCGGCGTGGTGCGCGCCGTGGCGCGGGTGATCGGCGATCCGCGCACCGGCAGCCTCAGGCGCGGCGAGATCCTCGTGGCGCGCCATACCGATCCGGGCTGGATTGCGCTGTTCACCAATGCCGCAGCGATCGTCGTCGAGCGCGGCAGCCCGCTGTCGCATTCGGCGATAGTGGCGCGCGAGCTCGGCATCCCCTGCGTCGTGGCGCTGAAGGGGGCGATGGAGTGGATTGCCGATGGTGAAATGATCGAGGTGGATGGCGCGACGGGCCAGGTGCGGAGGGTGGAATGAGCGGCGCCGAAATCGCGAGCCACGCCCGCTTCGACCAGATCCGCTATGCGCAGCTCTGGGAAGATGCAGATGTGCTGAACGCCGCCCTCGGCGACCAGCGCGGCAAGGTGCTCGTCTCGATCTGCTCGGCCGGCGACAATGCGCTGGGGCTGCTGCTGCTCGACCCGGCCAGGGTGATCACCATCGATCTGTCGCCGGCGCAGGTCGCGTGCCTGAGGATGCGGGTCGCGGCCTGGCGGGCGCTCGACCATCAGGGCTTTGTCGAGCTGATGGGCTCGCGGCCGTCGCAACGGCGCGGCGCGCTGTTCGACGCGGCTGCCGCGGGTCTGCCGGCCGAGCTCATGGCGTTCTGGGCGGAGCGGCGCGAGGCAGTGCTGCAATACGGCCTGGGCGGGGTCGGGAAGTTCGAGCGTTACTTCCGGATTCTGCGGCAATATCTTCTGCCCATTGTGCATAGCCGGGCGACGATAGACGAGGTGTTCGTTTCGAAACCGAAGGCGGCGCGGGCGCAGTTCCTTGATCGGCAGTGGAACAACTGGCGCTGGAACCTGTTGCTGAAGCTGTTCTTTTCCAACGTCGTGATGGGTCGGCTCGGGCGCGATCCGGCATTCTTCGAGCATGTCGAGGGCAGCCTCGCCGAGCACGTCGCCGGCCGGCTGCGGCATGCGGCGGTCGATCTCGACCCGGCCGAGAATCCGTACCTCCACTGGATCCTGAAACCGGGGCACGGCGCAGCGCTGCCGCTCGCCTGGCGGGCCGAGCATTACGACACCATCCGGGCGCGGCTCGACCGGCTCGATATCCGCGAGGGGGCGCTCGAAACGCTGGTGGCCAGCGGCGAGAAGGCCGATGGCTTCAACCTCTCCGATATCTTCGAGTATATGAGCCCCGAAGTGTTCGAGACGGTCTACGGTTCGATCCTCGCGGCCGCCAATCCGGGGGCCCGCCTCGTCTACTGGAACATGATGGTGCCGCGCCGCGTGCCCGCCGCCTATGCCGGGCGGGTCACCCGGCTCGAGCCGGAAATCGCCGCCGGCAAGGCGGCGGACAAGGCGTTCTTTTATTCCGATTTCGTGGTCGAGGCGGTGCAGTGAGCCTCACCTGGCGCGACGGCATCTTCATTGCCGCGGTAATTGTCGGCATGCTGTCGCTGATGGGTGGAGTGCGCTATTTCGGCCGGCGCTACCACATCGGCCCGGAAACGCAGCGCAAGCTCGTGCATGTGGCGACCGGCACGGCGGCGCTGTTCTTCCCGCTGCTGTTTTCAAACGCGCTGCCGGTGTTCCTGCTGATCGGCGCAGCGCTTATCCTGATGCTGGCGCTGCGCAGCCCGGCGCTCGCCTCGGTCGGCGGGGTGCTGCATGAGGTGAAGCGCGAGTCCTGGGGCGAGATCTACCTGGCGCTGGCCATCGCCTTCACCTTTTTTCGCGGGCTGGGGGAGCCGATTCTCTACGTGCTGCCGCTGCTGGTGATCACCCTCTCCGATACTGCTTCGGCGCTGGTCGGCACCACCTATGGCAAGCGCCGCTTCGCCGTGGAGGACGGCTCGAAAAGCCTCGAAGGCGTCGTGGCGTTCTTTGTCGTCACCTGGCTGGTGGCGCTGGTGACGCTGCTGCTCCTGACCGATGCACCGCGGCTCAACGTGGTGGTGCTCTCCGCCCTCGTTGCCGCCTTCTGCGCCCTGGTCGAGGCCGATTCCTGGCGCGGGCTCGATAACCTGTTCGTCCCCATCGGCGCGCACCTGCTGCTGCAGCAATACCTGAGCGCCAGCTCGGCCGAGCTGGTGGTGGTGGCGGTCGGGTTCCTGTTGTTCCTCGGGCTGATGCTGCTGGTGGCGGAAGCATTGCGCCTGCCGCAGCGTGCGGCGCGGGGCTATGCAATCCTTTTGTTCCTGATGATCTCGCTGATGGCGCCGCACAATGCGCTGCTCACCGGCCTCGTGATCGTCGGCCAGGTATGGGCGCGAGCCATGCGGCCGGGCACCAGCCAGCGGCCCGAGCTCGATCTGCTCGCCGTCGCCGCGGTGGTGGCGCTGTTCTGGCTGATCGCCGGCGAGCTCGCCGGGCGCTCGGTGCTGGCGCTGTTCAACCTTAGCTTTGCCGCAGTGGCGCTGGGCTTTGCGGCGCTGGCGACGCGCGGCTGGTGGCGGCTCACCCTGTTGCCGCTCGGCGCGGCAATCGCCGGGCTGTTCACCTGGATCTCGGTGCTCAACACCCCATGGCACCCGCCATGGTTTGCGGGAGATTGGCCCTGGGTGGTTGCCGCTTTGGCAGTGCCGGCGGGGCTCGCCACCTTGCGGCCGGAGTTCTTCACCACGCGTCGCAGCGCCAAGCTGTTCGCTGGGGCGATGCTGGTGCCGCTGGTGTTCTATGTGAGGGGAATGGTTTCATGATCGCGCCACAGCTCATTGCGTTCGAGGACGCCAAGGCCAGCATTTTTCGTGATGCGCCGAGCTGGGAGAACAAGCGCACCGCGGCCATCGGCGCCGTGGCGTTCGGCTCGCACGCGGCCGGCGTCGAGTTGCTGGCGCGTGCCGCCGCCGAGCTCAGGGGCGAAGGCTTCGAGGCGCTCATCGGGCCGATGGATGGCGACACCTGGCACAAATACCGGCTGGTGAGCGAAAGCGACGGCACGCCACCCTTTGCGCTCGAGCCGGTGAGCGGCCCCTACGATCATGCGGCTTTCACTGCCGCCGGCTTCGCGCCGATCTCCAGCTATGTGTCGTCGCGCGCCCGGCTCGGCGATACCATCGGCGAGGCCCCGGTCAACATGGCCGGGGTAAGCGTCACCGCGTGGGACGGGCAGGGGGCCGAGCTGTTGATCGGCAAGCTGTTCGATATGTCGGGCTCGGCCTTTGCCGGTAACCGCTTCTTCAAGCCGATCAGCCGCGAGGCCTTCCTCGAGCTCTACCGGCCGCTGCTGCCGCTGCTCGATCCGCGTCACATCCTGTTCGCCCATGGCCCGGCCGGCCAGCTGGTCGGCTTCCTGTTCGGCATGCCGGATCGGGCCTCGGCGGTGCCCACCGCCATCCTCAAGACCTATGCCAGCGGTCTGCGCGGCGTCGGGCACCTCTTGGCCGACAGCTACCATCGGCGCGCCCTCGAGCTGGGCTTTACCGAGGTGATCCACGCGCTGATGCACGAGGACAATGTTTCGCGCCAGCGCAGCGAGCGGCACAGCGCCCGGGTGTTCCGCCGTTACGCGCTGATGGGGCGCCGGCTCGCGCCATGAACCTGATCGCCGGCTTTCTCGACAAAGCCGCGAGCGTCGGCCCGCGGCCGGCCATCGTCACCGGCGCCGGCGAGACGATCAGCTACGACCAGCTGGCGCTGCGGAGCGGGCGGCTCGCCGCCTCGCTGCGGCAGCAGGGGGTCATGCGCGGCGATCGGGTGCTGCTGGCGCTGCCGATCGGCATCGAGCTTTACCTCGCCATCGCCGCGCTGTGGCGGCTGGGAGCGGTGATCGTCTTCCCCGAGCCGGCGATGGGGATTGCGGGGGTGCGGCGCGCCGTGGAGATCGCGGCGCCGGCGGCGGTGCTGGTGGGCGGCATCTATCGGCTGCTGCCGGTCCTAGTGCCGCAGCTCTGGGGCACGCGGCGGCTCGGCTTCGGCGTGGCTGAAGGCGATCCGCTCGAAGTGGTCGGGCCGGAGCACCCGGCGCTGCTCTCCTTCACCTCGGGTTCCACCGGCCGGCCCAAGGCGATCGTCCGCAGCCACGGCTTTCTCGCGGCGCAGAATGCGGCGCTCCATGATCTCATCGTGCCCGGGCGCGACGACGAGACCGATCTTGTCGCCTTCCCGGTGTTTGTCATCGCCAACCTGTCGCTCGGCACCACCTCGGTGCTGCCCAACTGGCGGCTCACCCGGCACGATGCGGCCGATGGCGCAGCGCTGCTACGGCACATTGCGGCGCATCGGGTGACTCGCGCGATGGTGCCGCCGGTGATCGCCGAACACCTTGCCGACGCGGGCGGCGCACCCCTCGATGTGCTGTTCACCGGCGGCGGGCCGATATTCCCGGATCTGCTCAAGCGCCTGGTCGAGGCGCTGCCGCGCACCGATATCGTCACCGTCTATGGCTCGACCGAAGCCGAGCCGATCGCCCACCAGCATGTCGGCGCCATCACCGCCGCCGAGTGGCAGCAGATGGAGGCAGGGGGCGGCATCCTCGCCGGCACCCCGGTGCCGGCGGTGCGGCTCGAGCTCATCGCCGACGAGATCATCGTTACAGGCCCGCACGTCAACCAGGGCTATCTCGACGGCATCGGCGATGCCGACAACAAGCTCAACCGCCACGGCGAGATCTGGCACCGCACCGGCGACGCCGGCCGGCTCGACACCGCAGGCAAACTCTGGCTCCGTGGCCGGCTCTCGGCCTCGGCGGCCGGGCACTACCCGTTCGAAATCGAGACGGTGGCCCGCCAATTGCCCGGCGTGCGGCGCGCGGCGCTGGTGCCGGGGCGCGAGCCGATGGTGATCGCGCTCGAAGGCGAGGAACCGGCGCCGGGCCGCTGGACCGAACTGGCGGAGCAGGCGTTCGGGGCACGAGCCGTGAAGCTCACGATGCCGCTCGATCGGCGCCATCGGTCGAAGGTGGATTATGTGAGGCTTGGGAAGCTGGTGGAGTAGCTCAGTGCTCGCAGTCGGCGACCCTCTCCCGCTTGCGGGGGAGGGGGACCAGCGAAGCTGGTGGAGGGGGGAGCCCCGCGCGCGGGGCCCTGCTGCCATCGAGCGGGCGGCAGCAGGGGTAGGGACGGCTCGAACGTGGGGCACCCCCGTCCGACCGCCTGACGGCGGTCCCCCCTCTCCCGCAGGCGGGAGTGGGTACCCGACTGCGCCTCCTACGGCCGCGACTCAGCCATCCGCTCCAGCCGATCCACCCGCTCCGACACTGCGGACAGCTCCGCCCCCTGCCGCACCTGCTCCACCAGCGTCGCTGTCGCGGTTTCGAGCGTCCGCTCCACGGCGCGCAGGCGGCCGTCGAAGGTGGCCCAGCCGATGGCCATGGTGACCAGGAGGCCGCCGAAGGTGATGACGTGGCCGAGGTTGATGGTGAGGTCGAGCTTGGGGGAGGGCATCACCACCTCCCCAGGTTGAGCAGTTTTTCGACGAGGGTCTGGCCGCGCCTGAGGATGGCGGTGTTGGCGAATTCCTCGACGGCGTTGACCGTACCGCCGGGCAGCTCACGGAGTTCCGCGCGCTGGCCGGCCTTGGTGACGATCTGCGGCTTCACCGTCGCTACGTAGGAGCGCCACTGGGTGATGGCCCAGATGAGAAAGCCGCCGGCCGAGGCGAGGCTGATCTCACCCCACCTGCCGCTGAGGATGGCGATGAGCGTGTGCTGCATGTCGGCCGGCATCAGGCCATAGAGGGCGAGGAGGCCGCCGAGCCAGCCGGCGAACTGGCCGCCCCAGTCCCACAGACGCCGGAGCCACCAGGTTATGGCGACGGAGGAGAAGAGGGTTTTCATGATCAGAACCTCACGGTGAATGCGGCGGCGGCGAAGGCGATGAGCAGCGCGAAGCCGGTGATGAGGGCCCAGCCGGGCCAGCCCCAGTGCTTGCCGGGTTTCGGGTTGGGCGGTTGCGGGGTGGGCTCGGGGCTTGGCGCCGGGGCTGGAGCGGGCGCGTTGAGCGCATTCAGCACCTTGGCCAGCACGGCTTCGGCCTCCGAGGCGCGGGCGAGGGAAGCGTTGATACCGTCGCCGGCATAGTAGCTTTCGCCGCGCTCGACGGTGCGATGCGCCCCCTGTTGCCGGCTCAGCACCGGAAAACTCGCCCACTCGCGCGCCAGCCGGTTGCCGAAATCGCGCGGCGACAGGGTGCCGGCGGCAAACTGGTTCCAGCCGCGGCGCTTGAGCAGCGCGAGGCCGAAGTGATCCTGCAGCTCGGGCGTGAACGTCGCCGAGAGCGGCATGCCGAGCTCGGCAATGAGGCTGAGCAGCGTCGGCCGGATGATCTGGTAGCGCCCGGCCGCGCCGCTCGGCGCGCGCAGGTTCTTCACCCAGCGCTTCTGCTCGGCCAGCAGCTCTTCGAGCGTCATCGCGGTGATCGGTTTGGGCAGTGTGCCCGGCTTCTCGTTGCGATAGCCGATGATGGTTTCATAGCCGGCCTGGCCCGGCCGATTGGTCTCGAGGCCAGCGATGAAGTCGAGCAGATGAAGGTCACCTTGACGAACTGGTGCCCGACCCCGCCGGGGTTGGCGCCACAGAGGATGCGCGGGAAGCGCCCCTGGTATTTCGCCGGCACGGTAATCCCGGTCATCCGCACGCGGTTGCGCAGGAACCGGTAGATCACCTCGGTGAAATGGGTGAGCTCGTCGATCAGCAGCACATGGATTTCGGCGCCCTGGTACTTGAAGCGGTCCTTCTCGTCCTTGCAGTGGCAGAGATAGATCTTGCTGCCGTTCCAGAAGCGGATCTCGTCCTCGACGATCTGCGCAAAGCCGCATTCCACCCAGCCGCTCAGCAGCGCCCGAAAGCCCGCGGGGCCTTCCATGTGGTTCTTGCTCAGGTCTTCGCGGATGCGGCGAAACAGATAGACCTGCAGCCCGGGGATCTCCGCACACCAACTGATCGCCGCCTGGCGGATCAGGTGCGATTTGCCGCCACCGGCCGCGCCGCCATAAAGGATTTCGGTCGCTGCCGAGCCGAACGCCACCCATTGCTTGGGGTGCAGCGCCACGCGCAACGCCTCGGGGCGTCTCGCCCTATTGCTTGCTCCCTTCGGCATCTTTCGGCATCCCCTCGAAGATAATGGTTGGCCGCATGCTGCCATCGGATGAGCGATGGTCGACGGTGGCGTGCTTGGAATGCAGGTACGGCGCCGCCTTATTGGCCGCATCCACCCGCTCGCTCCGCGTCGCCGTCTCGTCGCGCATGATGGCGAGGAGGAAATCGAGCGGGGTGAGCGACGGGGCGGCGGGGGTGGTGGCCGGGGTGTCGTTCGGCGCGTTGGGCGCATTCGAGCTGGGCTTGTTGCCGACACGAGGCATGGAGATCTTCCTCGCGGTTTAGGTGCATCCCGACTGATAGAGACGGCCCCCTCCCGGCCTCCCCCATAATGGGGGAGGTGAAGAAGAGGGGCTGTGGCTCGATCGTGCCGAATACACCGGCGGAGCACCTCCCCCTTTATGGGGGAGGATGGGAGGGGGCCGTCTCTATCAGCCTGCTTGTTCCTCTCCCCGTCGGGGAGAGGGTGGATCGGCCGAAGGCCGAGACGGGTGAGGGGAACGACCGCCAGGCCACCCCACCCACCGGATGTCATCCCAGCGAAAGCTGGGACCCATCTATCGGCTGGCGCGGGCTGTGAGATGGGCCCCAGCTTTCGCTGGGGTGACACCGAGTGTGGGGAGCAAATGGTGGAAAACCACCCAACGGCTGGGCCCACGCTCTGCAATTTCCAGACGAGCAAACAACACGCGGCAACCGGGCAACGCCTATCGGCAATCCCGTCACCGTGGGCCCGGAGGCAACCCGCCGAAGCGTCCCCTCACAGTCGACCCACATAGAGGCGGCGAAGCCCGCTGCCTTGATCCTGAAGCTAGGGTGATTGCGTTGGGGGTGCAAGCGACACGGTTTGCGCTCGCCACAGGGTTGTGGTGGCTGTGGTGAACGTTGGCATTGCGGCTACTGCCAGGGTTCGATCTTGCTGCAATTTGTCGTACACGCATATTGATTGCGTCCTCATTTGCGTGTACGGATATTCATCGTGCTGATCACCTACGATGAACCGAAGCGCCAGAGCAACATCGCCAAGCACGGCCTGGATTTCGCTTCGCTCACCCTCGAGTTCTTCGAGGCGGCGATGATCCTTCCGGCCAAGGACGATCGGGCGCTCGCGATAGGCGAACTCGACGGGCAGATCGTCGTTGCGGTGGTGTTCCGCGCGCTGGGTGTGGAGGCGTTGTCGATTATCTCGATGCGACCCGCCAGCCGAAAGGAAAGGACCCTCATATGAGCAAGCCAAAATCCAGGCACCTGCTCACCGACGCTGAAGAAGCCGAAGTGCAGCGGATGATCGCTTCGGATCCGGACAATCCCGAAGCCACCGATACGCAGATAGCTCAGGCGAAGCCCTTCGCCGACGCGTTTCCCGCTCTGGCGGAGGCAATCAAGCGAGGCCGCGGGCGGCCACGGCTGGAGAACGCCAAGGAGGCGGTGACCCTGCGGCTCGACCCCGATGTGGTGGCGCGCTTCAAGGCGCGCGGTGGCGATTGGCGCACGCGGATGGCCGAAGTGATCAAGGCCGCCTCGTAGCGTTACCTCGCCCGCCCCGCATACCACGCCTCGAACCCCGCCAGATCCGGCACCCCGTGGTCCATCACCGCCTCGTACACCAGCGCGCTGGGGAGCCGCGGCTCGGTGCCGTCGCCTTTCGCCAGTTCATGCTTGATGGCGAGGATGCTGCGGCGCGACTCGTCGGTCAGCCGCGGCAGCAACGTGCGCAGATGCGCCAGGTCGGGCTGGCGCTCGGGCTGGTCGACCAGCCAGATGTCGAAGGTCCAGCTGGCGCCTTCAGCCGTGCGGACCGTCAGCCCGAGATAGAGCCCGTCAGGATATTTCTCCGGCTCGGCGTTCCAGTTGCCGGCATCGTTGCGGAAGCGGACGCCCACCACCAGGTCGGTGCGCTGCATCAGCCGGGCGCCAAGCTCAGCGAAGGCGGCGAGTGTTGCCGCATCGAGCTTGCTGCAACTGACGGTGAGGTCGATATCGCGCCGCACCATCAGGCCGAGCGCCGAACTGCCGACCCGGGTGACCGGGCCGAGCTTTTCGAGCTCTGCCGTGAGGTCGAGCGCGGCGACAAGCGCATCGGCCTCAGCCTGTAGTCTTGCCTGGCTAACCAGCAGATCGTCCATCGCGCCCGCCTCCTCGGGCAGCATGGCTACCGCAGTTTCGGCCTCCGGCCTACAGCGAAAGACGCCGCACTGCGTCGATCCAGTAATACGCGCGCAAACGATTGCGGTTCGCGAAATGTTCTTGGCCGGAAAAGGGTATTTCCGCGGGCCATTCTCTAAATGTTCCCGGTACCAGACTGTTGATCGTCGATTGGTGACAACAGTAAGTCATCTGTCGTCTGCACTGCCGCGGCGGCAACCTTTTGCGCCGCCGGCCATTGGATTTGTGCAACCGCAGAGGCCAGCCATGCAGCTCAATCCTCCTCCCCCGCCCAAGAAACCCAAGGCCGCCTTTCGCGACGGCAAGGCCGTCGGCACGCGCGAGAGCGACCTGCAGGTGCGCGCCGCCGGCCCCGAAGCGATGCGCGACCGGACCATGCGCCCCTGGACACCGCTCGACGAGGCTTCCGACGAGTCCTTTCCCGCCAGCGACCCACCGGCGGCCAATCGATTCGACTAACGAGGCAAGGTCTCGCCAGACCCCAGGAAACGTGAGACAGCACGGCACGAGCCGGGTTGGGGAGAAAGCATGGCGTTCGAACACGGACAAATCCTTATCCTGTCGGGCTCGCCCGGCTCGGGGAAATCGACCGTTGCCGCCGCGGTGGCGGCCCAGGGGGGTAGCCGCAAGGTGCATCTCCACACCGATGATTTCTGGGGCTTCATCCGGCATGGCCATATCGAGCCATGGCTGCCGGAAGCCGGGGCGCAGAACCGGACAGTGATGGCGGTCGCAGCGGCGGCGGCCGAACGCTACGCGATGGGCGACTTCTTCACCCTTGTCGATGGGGTCATCGGGCCCTGGTTCGTCGAGGCGTTCACCGGCCTCGGCGTGCCCACCCACTACGTGGTGCTGCGCACTGCGCTCGACGACGCCATCGCCCGCTGCCGGCAGCGCGGCGGCGACACACTGAGCGACCCTGCCGTGGTGGCCGCGCTCCATGCGCAGTTCGCCGACCTCGGCGAGTTCGAGCGGCACGCCCTCGATGTCACGGGACTATCGCCGGGGGAGGTGGTGGGCCGGGTCGAGAGAGCGGTGCAGGGCGGGGAATACGTGCTCTAGACGGCACCGCCAGACACGCTGCAACTCACTCCCGCGCAATCCGCTCCAGCACCGCCGCCGACGCCGCGAGGTTGGCGCTCCACAGCGCCAGCAGATCCTGCGTTCGCGGCGTTCCCGATCCCGCCGGCACCGCAGCAATCGCCGCGAGCCGCGCCACGTTCTCGCGCAGGCGCTGCGCCGTTGCCGCCAGCCGTTCGCGACCCTCCGCCGCGGGCAGGGCGTCGACCAATGCCAGGCCGGCACTCAGTTCGATCAGGTCGAAGCTGCCGAGCGCCTCGCGCAGCAGCGCGAAGAACTCGGCTTCACCCGCGGGAGTGGTCACGAACAGCGTCTTGTCGGGGCCGCGATTGCCGGCGGCCTCGGCCGCGACAGCGAGTAGCCCCTCTTTTTCCAGCTGGGTCAGCGCATGGTAGACCGAGCCCGAACGCAGCCTGGTCCAGGTTTGGACCTGCCAGTCGTCGAGCGTCTGCCTGATAGCATAGCCATGGGCGCCGCCCTTGGCCCGGATGGCGCCGAGCACCAGCAATCGCGTGACGTTCATCTTCACCTCGTGATTCCCGAGGGTAGACAAATTTGGCCAAAGTCGATAGCCAGTAGCCAAATTTGGTTACCAGAGGACATGACATGGCCAGCATTGCCGAAATCCGCGCCTTCCTGCTCGGCTTCGAGGGCGTGACGGTGCACGAGACATCGCCTGATTACTTCTCCTTTTCCGGGGCAGGGCAGAAGTTCCCGTTCGCCACTATCGTCACCCATGACGATGCCTATGACAGCGCCTCGCGGCTCGATCGCGATGGGGTGTTCCGGCTCAACATGCCCACCGACAAGGCGAGCTTCGGCGCGCTGTTTCCCGCCATCACCAGCCGGCGGGAGCTCGAGGCCGCCAGCTTCGACTATCAGGCGCTGGACACGCTGTTCCCGCACCCGCTCTATGGCCGGATGCGCTGGGTCAGCGTCATCAATCCCGACACCACCTGGCCAGATTGCCGGCAACTGCTCGAGGCGGCGCGGCAGCTGCGCGAACTCAGGCCCGACAGCTGGTAGGCGCCTTGACGTAAACAGACAGGTCTGTCTATTCTGGTTAACGGAGGCGAGAATGGCACCAGCGAAACGCAAGGCCAGCGAGACCAGCGGGTTCCGTAAGCTGCTCAGTCTCGAGCAGCAACAGGGCTGGCTGGAGAGCGGGGCAGGGCTCGAAGATGCCGACGAGCGCCCGGAATCGGTCGAACTCCGCTTCAAATACCTGGCGCGCTATCAGAAGCTCTCGGCGCGTCCGCAGGCGGCGGCTCTGTTCAAACTGCTGGGCATCTATGGCCGTGATTGCCTGCCCATGCCGCGCCGGACCGAGCGCTACTGGTGGTCGGTCTCCTGCCTGCCGTCCACCTCCGACAAGCCGCTGGTGCGGGTCAATGCCAGCTGGATGGAGTTCTTCACCCTCTATGCCGAGGGCGACGGGCTGCGCGGCCGCTTCATCCTGCACCTCAGCGATTTCACCACCGACGGCTCGGTAACGCCGGAACAGCTCGATCAGGATTGGCTCCAGCAGTCGGTCGCGACGCCCGAGGATATCGGTTGGTTCTTTCCCGCCGGCGCCGACATGTTCGGCATCAAGGCGCGCGGCGCTGCGGCACTCGAGCAGTTGCTCGCCACCCCCCGCATGCTGCGCGCCATCCGCCGCTTCAACCTCACCCACCTCAACCGCGGCCGCAACGCCTACCAGGCGAGCCACAGCTACAGCGTCGCCGATCACATGCTGGGCGGTTGAGGCCAGCCCCTGGCCTCCGAAAAGTCATCACACAACATCGCCGAGCTTGTATGTTGACACGGCGGTGCCGGCTCCTCTACGACTTTGCGCCGAGGAGATTTTCGTACTGCGACACCGAGGGAACGGCTGATGGCTCGTGCTGTCCGGCCGAGGGAGGCAGTGCGTCCGGCAGGCCTCGATGAGCCAGGCAGACCTCGAGGTCGAGCAGCGCATCGAGCGACCGACTACAACAGGGAGGAAGACCAATGTTTCAGGTGACCAAACTGGCCGCGACCGCGATGGTCGCTGCCGCCATGATGATCGGTGGGGCCGCGGCCCAGACCGTGCTCGTCGCATCCGATACGCATCCGGATGGCTACCCCACCGTCGAAGCGGTGAAATATTTCGGCCAGCTGGTCAGCGAGCGCACCGCCGGCCGCTATTCGGTCGATGTGAAGTTCGGCGCCCAGCTCGGGCAGGAGGCCGATACGGTGGAGCAGGTTCGTGCCGGCGCCATCGCCATCAACCGCACCTCGCTGGGGCCGTGGAATGGCCTCGTCAAGCAGACGATCGTGCCGTCGCTGCCCTATATCTTCAAATCCACCGCCCATGCCCGCAGCGTCATGAGCGGCCCGGTCGGCGATGAGATCCTCGCCGCCTTCGAGCCCTATGGGGTCATCGGCCTCGCCTTCTACGATGGCGGCGCGCGCTCGTTCTACACCAGCGACAAGCAGATCACCTCGGTGGCCGATCTCAAGGGAATGAAGCTGCGCACCATGCAGTCCGACATCTTCGTGGACATGATGGCGGCTTTCGGCGCCACCGCTACGCCGATGCCTTATGGCGAAGTCTACTCGGCCATCGAAACCGGCGTCGTCGACGGTGCCGAGAACAACTTCCCCAGCTACGACACCGCCAAGCACTCCGAAGTGGCCAAGTTCTACACGCTCGACGAACACCTGATCGTTCCCGAAGTGCTGGTCATTTCCAAGATGGTCTGGGACGGCATCAGCCCGGAAGACCAGGCGGTGATCCGCCAGGCCGCCAAGGACAGCGTCGCCAGGCAGTATGAGCTGTGGGACGCCAAGGTCGCCGAGTCGCGCAAGATCGTCGAAGGTTCGGGCTCGACCATCGTCGAAGTCGCCGACAAGCAGGCCTTCGTCGACGCGGTGAAGCCGGTCTACGACAAGTATGCCGCCGATCCCGAGCTCAAGGCCCTGATCGAGAAGATTCAGGCCGCCGAGTAAGCAATCGAGCGGAGCCGGGGCGGCGCAAACTGCTCCGGCTGCCGCATGTCGCCGGGCCGCCTGGGTTCGCGGCCGGGCCGGGGGAGGATGAGTTGGCAGGCATCGACGATCTGACGGCGGCGCGGCCCAGGCTGCGTAAACTGGGCCGGGCCTTGAGTGCGCTGAGCACCGCCGCGCTCTATCTGGCGGGGTTCTTCCTGGTGCTGATGACGCTGTTCGTCGGCTGGCAGGTGTTCACCCGCTACGTGCTCAACTGGTCCAACGCCTGGACCGAGCCGGCTGCAGTGTTCCTGATGAGCTGGTTCATCTTTCTCGGCTCGGCCGTCGGTATCCGCGAGAACTACCATCTGGGCTTCGACGTGCTGCTCTATGTCCTGCCCAAGAGCGGCAAGAAGTACCTGCGCACCATTTCCGATCTGGTGGTGCTCGCCTTCGCCCTCGGCATGGTGGTCTACGGCATGCAACTGGTGCTGCTGTCCTGGGCGGCGCGGATGCCGACGCTCGGCATCCCGGAAGGCGCCAAATACCTCTCGGTGGTGGCGGGCGGGGCGCTGATCGTCATCTTCGCGCTGGAGCGCCTGGTGCTGCGCTGGTCGGGCGTCGATATCGACGCCGACGTCGATCTCGATCTCGATGCGGTGCCCGACACCGGCACGGTCAAGGAGGTCTGAGATGGAACTCTGGGTGCTGTTCGGCACGTTCGTGCTGCTCATGCTGATCGGGACGCCGATCGCCTTCTGCCTCGGTGTGGCGGCCTTTGCCACGGCGCTCTACATGAAGCTGCCGCCGCTGGTGATCTTCCAGCAGGTCAACTCGGGCATGAACATCTTCACGCTGCTCGCCGTGCCGTTCTTCATCTATGCGGGCGACCTGATGGTCCGCGGCGGCATCGCGCAGCGCATCATCGATTTCGCCGGTTCGCTGATCGGCCATGTCCGCGGCGGCATGGGGCAGGTCAACATCGCCACGGCGACGCTGTTCGGCGGCATCTCCGGCTCGGCGGTGGCGGAAGCCGCGGCGGTCGGCGGGCTGATGATCCCGCAGATGAAGGCGCGCGGCTACGGCGCCGATTACGCCGTCAACGTCACCTCGATGGCGGCGCTGATCGCGCTGCTGATCCCGCCCAGCCACAACATGATCATTTATTCGATCTCGGCCGGCGGCAAGATTTCCATCGCCGACCTGTTCACCGCCGGCATCATCCCGGGATTGATCTTTGCCCTGGTGCTGATGCTCACCGCCTATGTCGTCGCCCGCAGGCGCGGCTATCCGACCGAGCCGTTTCCCGGGTTCCGCAGGGTAGGATACCTGTTCCTCGTCTCGCTGCCCGGCCTGCTGCTGATCGCCATCATCTTCGGCGGGGTGCGCTCGGGTGTCTTCACCGCCTCCGAAAGCTCATGCATTGCGGTGTTCTATGCGCTGCTGGTCACCGTGCTCGTCTACCGGCGCATGGGCTGGCGGGATTTCGTCCATGCCACCATGGGGGCGGTCCGCACCACCTCGATGGTGCTGCTGATCATCGGCACGGCCGCGGCGTTTTCCTATCTCATGGCACGGCTCGGCGTGCCGGCGCTGATGATCGACGTCCTCAACAACATCTCCAGCGACCCGCTGATGATCCTCTTGCTGCTCAATGTGCTGATGCTGCTGCTCGGCACGTTCATGGATATGGGGCCGATGATCATCATCACCACGCCGATCTTCCTGCCGGTGGTGCAGGCGTATGACATCGACCCGGTGCATTTCGGCGTCATCATGATCCTGAACCTCGGCATCGGGCTCAACACGCCGCCGGTCGGGGCGGTGCAGTTCGTCGCCTGCGCGGTCGGCAAGATCACCGTCTGGCAGGCCATGCGATCGATCTGGCCATTCTATGGCGCGAGCCTCGTCGTGCTCGGCCTCGTGACCTACATCCCGGAGATCTCGCTCTGGCTGCCGCGTCTGTTCAGGGGCACATAAAGCATGGCATCCGACCTCGGCGCCCAGCCGCGCCAGAAGCTCTCGATCCGGGTCGCGTCGACGCTCAGGGCGCAACTGCTCGCCGGCGAACTCCCGCCGGGCCGGAAGCTGCCCACCGAGAACCAGCTCAGCGAACAGTTCGGCGTCAGCCGCACCGTGGTGCGCGAGGCCATCGCGACGCTGGCGGCCGATGGGCTGGTGCAATCGCGGCAGGGGGCCGGGGTGTTCGTCGTCAACCACCCGACCGCCGGGCTGGGCATGCTGGCGGCCGAAATGGGCAGCCGGGTCTCCACCGCGCTCAACGTGCTCGAAGTCCGGCTCGGCATCGAGGCCGAAAGCGCGGCGCTGGCGGCGCTGCGCCGTAACCCCTCGCAGGAGGCGGTGATCCAGGAGGCGTTCTTCGAGTTCGAACGCCTGCTGCGGCTCGAGCAGCCGACCGGTCCGGCCGATTTTGCCTTCCACCGCGCCATCGCGGAGGCCACCAACAACCCGTTCTATGTCGAAATGCTCGACGCCCTGGGCAAGCGGACCATTCCCTGCGACGTGACTTCGCCCTTCGCCACCGAGCTGGTGCAGAGCCTCGACTACCAGCGCGGACTGCAGCAAGAACACCACGCCATCCTGAGCGCGATTTCGGCCGGCGACGCCGATGCCGCCCGCGCGGCGATGCGGGCGCACCTGTCGCGCAGCCAGGCGCGCTATCGCCTGCGGCTGCATGAACGCACGGCGCACTACGCCATGACCACCAGGGACGAGCAATGAACGACAGCCCAACCACCAGCCACCAGTCGCGTTGGGCCATCGACCCCGCCGCCGCAGCCCGCATGGGCACCGACGAACTCAGGCAGAACTTCCTGATCGAAGAGCTGTTCGTCCCGGGCGAGGCGAGGTTCACCTACTCGCACTACGACCGGATGATCGTCGGTGGCCTCGTGCCAGGCAGCGAGAAACTGCCACTCGAGCCGATCCGGCCCACCGGCACGAGGAGCTTTCTCGAGCGGCGTGAACTGATCGCGGTCAATATCGGCGGCGCCGGCAGCGTCGTTGCCGACGGCCAGCGTTTCGAGGTCGGCACCCGCGACATGGTCTACCTGGGCATGGGGCTCAACGATGTCAGCTTCGCCTCGGACGACGCTTCGGCTCCGGCCAAGTTCTACATCCTCTCGGCGCCGGCTCATGCCAGCTACCCGGCCATGCTACTCGGGATCGAGCATGCCAGGCGGCTCGACCTGGGTACGGCCGAGACCTGCAACAAGCGCTCGATCTTCCAGTTCATCCACCCCGATGCCGAGGTGCGCACCTGCCAGCTGGTGGTCGGGCTCACCACCTTCGCCCCCGGCTCGGTGTGGAACACCATGCCCTGCCATATCCACGACCGGCGCATGGAGGCCTATCTCTATTTCGACCTGCCCGAGACGGCGCGGGTCTTTCACATGATGGGCGAGCCGGGCGAGACCCGGCACCTCGTGGTCGCCAACGAGCAGGCCATCCTGTCGCCGGGCTGGTCGATCCACTCAGGCGTCGGCACCGCCAGCTACACCTTCATCTGGGCCATGGCGGGCGACAATATCGATTACACCGACATTGATCCGGTGGCGATCACGGACCTTCGATGATGGATCTCAGCGCCTTCTCCCTTGCTGGCCGTACGGTGATGGTCACCGGCGCCAATACCGGCATCGGCCAGGGCATCGCGCTCGCCGCAGCCAGGGCCGGGGCGCGTGTCGTCGGGGTCGGTCGCTCATCGCTCGAGGAAACCGCCGGGCTGATCGCCGCCATTGGCGGCAGCTTCGTGCCGGTGGCCTGCGACCTCGGCGATCTCGATGCGGCGCGGCACATGCTGCGCGAGAGCTGGGCCGCCGCGCCGATCGATGCGCTGGTCAACAATGCCGGCATCATCCGCCGCGCCGACGCGGTCGACTATTCCGAGGACGATTGGGACGCGGTGCTGTCGCTCAACCTCAAGGTGCTGTTCTTCCTCAGCCAGGAGTTTGCGCGGCTGGTGCTGGCCGAGCGGCGGCGCGGCAAGATCGTCAACATCGCGTCACTCCTGAGCTTCCAGGGCGGTATCCGGGTGCCGGCCTATGCCGCCAGCAAGCACGGCGTCGCCGGGCTCACCCAGGCGCTCAGCAACGAGTGGGCGGGGCAGGGGATCAACGTCAACGCCATCGCGCCCGGCTATGTCGAGAGCAACAACACCACGGCGCTGCGCGCCGACCCCGACCGCTCGGCCGCCATCCTCAGCCGCATCCCTGCCGGCCGCTGGGGCCAGCCCGCCGATATCGGCGACGCCGCGGTGTTCCTGATGGCGCCGGCCTCCGACTACATCAACGGTGCGGTGCTGCCGGTCGATGGTGGCTGGCTGGGGAGGTGAGGGCTGCGGAGCACGGGCAGGGCTGAACTCGATGGTCACCCCAAACTCGGTGTCATCCCAGCGAAAGCTGGGACCCAACTCTCCGCTGGCGCGGGCTGTGAAATGGGTCCCAGCTTTCGCTGGGATGACAGCCGGTGGGTGGGAGGTTCTGTGCTCTCCATCAGAAGCGGGGTGCCCCCACGTTCGAACGTCGCCCCTAGAAACTCCCGCCAAGCGACGCGCTCGCCTGATGCGACTGCCCGTTCTCCGAGATGCGCCCGTCATAGCTCGCGCCAAGCGCCAGGCCATCGGTCAGCTCGAACGCCAGCCCACCGCCGACACGCACCCAACTGACATCCCCGGGCGCCCCGGCAATGGTGAATGGCGCGGCACCCCCGGCAAAGCTGAATTCCCCTGTCGCATCCGTACCGGCAAGGCTCTGCTCATACAAAGCCCGCCCCTCAAGCGACAGGGTGCCGCTTTCCAGTTCCACCTGCTGGCCCACCGATAGCCCAACTGCCGCTGCGGCGGAGATGCTGCTGCTGGCCTCGGCGGAGAGGTTGAAGGCGCCGGCGCCGGTTTCGGTGAAGCCGGGATGGCTGAGCCAGCCGACCTGAAGCGTGCCGAGCGGCGCGATGCTGAGGCCATGCCCGAGCTCGAAAGCGTACGAGGCCTCGAGCTCGAAGTTAGCCGATTGCGTCCAGTAGTCGGCATTGGCGACCTCAGTGCTGTTGCCGATGACAATCGTCCGGTCGGTCGCGACATGCCCGGCGCCGACCGACAGCGAACCGAGCAACGTCGAAGCGCCGTCGCTCCAGCCGCCATAGGCCGCCGCCGACAGACTATCGAACGCAGTCTCGGAATTGCGCGCGGCAACGATCCCCTGGCCGTGCTGGTAGCCGAGCGCCACGCCGCCAAAGCCGGTGCCCGAGCCGAGGTCGATCCCGTTCTCGTAGCCCAGAGCCAGACCGCCGGTGCTCCAGCCGATTTCGGCGGCATTGCCGTCGCCGCGCAGCTGGCCGGTGCTGCCGAGCGCACCGATCCATGGACGCGCCGTGCCCGTTGTCGTGGCATCGTCGATGGCGCGAACGCCGATATTGCCCGGCTCCGCCGCATAGCCCATCGGCCCTGCCGCCGCGCCGGCGCCCGCAAGCCCCGCCGCCGTCCGGCGGTTCACCATCTGGCCGAGCACGGCAAAGCTCTGCTCCAGCACGTGCTGCATGGACGCATGCGCCTCGCCCGAGATGGCGTCGAGCGCGGCCGGCGCGTCTTCCTCGCTGAGGCCCTGGAACAGGGCGAACCCGGCATTGCCGGGCCCGAGCGCGAACAGCGCATCGCCGGCGGCGCACTGGTTGGCGGTGCTGCCTGCAAGGCAGAAGCTCACCGCCTCCATGCTGGAGGTGAGGCGGAAATACTGCCCGTCATGGGCGCCGGCGAAGTTGAGATAGGCGAAATTGTCGATGATCTCGGGCGCTTCGGCCACCGAGAGGTTGCCCGGCGCCGTGGTGTCGATGATGGTGTAGACGAGCCCCGGCGTGTAGGTGCTGCCATCGTCGGTGCCGTTGCCGGCCAGCACCTTGATCTTGGCCCCCGCAGCAATGGTCGCGTTGCCGGTGACATGGGTGATGTCGTTGTGGGTGCCCGCGGTGTTGCCGCCATCGCTCAGTTCGACCTCGTAGATCGAACCGGCGTCGAGGCTCAACGTGCCCGTGGTCAGCGCGCCGATCGAGTTGCCGGGCGCCAGCACCGCGCCATCGCCCACGCTGATCGCGCCATAGCTGCCGCTGCCGCCGAGCCGGGTGCCGCTCTCAGCCGCAACGCTCGAAAGGAGCGTGCCGAGCACATTGAGCCCGCCGCCGCTGACCGTCACTGCGCCGGTAAAGCTGTTGTTGCCGCTGAGCGTCAGCGTGCCGGTGCCGGTCTTGATCAACTGGCCCTGTCCCGCGAGCACGCCGCTGAAGCTGGTCGAGGCGTCGTTGCCGCCAAGCGTCAGCTGCGCGCTGCCGGCCGGATTGTTGCCGAAAGCCGGACTACCGATCTGCACGGTGCCGGCGCCGGCGAGGCTGCCGATGGTCTGGGTCTTGTTGCTGTCGATCCTGAGCGTCGCGCCCGAGGCCACCTCATAGGCGCTCCCCGCCGACAGCACGCCAATTTCGCGCGCCCGGAGCGTGCCGGCGCTGATCAGTGTCGGGCCCTCATAGGTGCTGGCGCCATAGAGGTTCAGCGTGCCGGTGCCCTTCTTGGTGAAGCCGCCTTCGCCGACGAGGCCCGGGTCCATGTGAACGCTGTACGTGCCGGTGTCGATGGTGCCGCCGCCCTCTTCCAGGGTGATGTCGCCGGTCTGGAACCCGGAGAAGAGAAATGACTGGTTGGCCGTGAGCTTCAGCGTGCCGCCATCGAATGCCACGGTGCCGGCGCCGTCGTAGCGCTCCACCTGCTGGGCGCTCAGCTGCCCGCCGCTTTCGAGCCGCAGCGTGCCGGTGGCGCCGACCTCTCCAGCCATCATCACATAGTCGCTCACCACCTGGCCGCCATCCGAAATGGTCAGCGTGCCCGACGCGCCCTCGCGCATGCCGAGATAGATCTGGGCCGCTTCGAGGCGTCCGCCATCGGTCACCAGCAGCGCGCCACCACCTTCGAGGCCGATGGTCAGGCCATCGACGCCCATCGCCCAGCTGGAGCCGGCGCCGGTGACTGTGGCGGTCGCGGTCGCGGTGCCCTCGATGCCGAGACCAGAGTCGATATAGCCCGTGCTGCTCTCGACCGTGGCGCCGCCGCTGACCACGAAACCGTCCTCAGCCGGGCTGGTCACGACAACGCCGCCATAGGCCTTGAGCCTGGTCTCCGCCCCGTCCACGCTCACGGTGCCACGGTTGACATAGAGCGAGTTGAAGATCTCGACATAGGCGCTGTCGTTGATCTCCAGCGTACCGGTGCCGTCGCGGCCGACATACATGTCGCCTTCGTCGATGTAGCTTGAGCCCGTGCCAGTGACGACGAGCTTGCCGTCGGAACCGGTCCAGTAGCCCAACCAGGTGCCATTGGTGTTGACCGAGCCGCCATTCTGGACGGTGAGCGTGCCCTTGCCGCCATAGCCCACGAACATGCCGGCTCCCGGGATCCGGGTGCTCCAGTTGGAGCCGGCGCCGTCAATGGTCACGATGCCCTCGGCGCCGGCGGAGTCGCCGATCGTGCCCTGGTTGCTGCTCACCGTGCCGCCCTCGAGGATTTCGAGTTCGCCTTTGCTGGTGGCGTCGAGGCCGAGGGTGAGGGAGGTCATCGAGTCGAAGTAGGAGCTGGGCCCGACCACCGAGATCCTGCCGGCGCCACCGTCCATGCCGATGGTGGTGTGATAGGCCTGAAGCGTGCCTTCGGAGATGCCGAGCGTACCCGCCGCGCCCTCGCCGACGCGCAGGTTACCAGCGGTCGCGGTGTCGTCGGCGGCGATCTCCGCGGCGGTCGTGCCGTTCACCACCACATCGCGGGTATTGTCCGGTTGGGCGCCGCTCCAGTTGCCGCCGGTGAACCAGTCCGACGAGACACCGCCGCCCCAGATGGCGGTCTGCGCCAGCGCCGGGCTCGCGCCGAGCGCCGTCGCCGTCAACAGGGTCGCGGCGAGCGGAGCGAGGCGCGACGCGCGGTGGCGTTCGGTGCGGCAGTGCATGGATATTCCCCCGTCCATAGACCCCGCGTGCGGGCATGAAGCCGCCGCGGGGCAGGGGGGCACTATTGAGCCGATGGCCAAGCTCACATATCGCTAGAAATAGCGACAAGCACGCAGTGGACGCCGTGCTAAAAGCTCCGGGGCACAGCCCTCGAGGGCTGGGGGCAGGGGGAGTTCTGTGGCAACAGGGTCGGTGCCGCTCAAGGTGATGGTCGTCGAGGACGATCAATCGTTCCGGGGCAGCTTCACCGCTGCCATCGCAGCCGCAGAGGATATGCATCTGCATGCCGTCGCGGAAAATGTCGCGCAAGCGATGGCGCTGCTCGATGGACCGGCCGCCGATATCCTCGTGGTCGATCTCGGTCTGCCCGACGGCTCGGGCATCGAAGTGATCCGCGCCGCCCACGGCGCCTGGCCAGAGTGCGGCATCATGGTCTCGACCACTTTTGCCGATGACCGGCACGTCATCCCCTCGATCGAAGCTGGCGCTGCCGGCTATCTGCTGAAGGACAGTTCGCAAAGCCGGATGGCCGACGATATCCGGACGCTCCATTCCGGCGGCAGCCCGATCAGTCCGCGCATCGCGCGCAAGATCCTCATGCGGTTCATGCCGCCCAACAGGCTGCCGGTAGCAAATCGGCAGCCTATCCTGTCGCCTAGGGAGCAGCAGGCGCTCGAGCTGATCACCAAGGGGTTCAGCTATGACGAGATCGCCGAGCTGATGGGGGTGACGCGCAACACGGTGATGACCTTCGTGCGCCGCATCTACCAAAAGCTCGAGGTGAGCTCGAAGGCCGAAGCGATCTTCGAAGCGCGCAGCCATGGCCTTCTATAAGCTGCTCTGGCGCTATCTGGCCGCGCTCGGCATCGTCATTGCCGCCGCCGTGGTGCTGCATCTCATCACCCAGCCGAGCGGCATTCATCTCACCGAGGCCGAGCTCGCGGTGGAAAGCACGGTCGGTTATCAGCCGCCCCCGGCAATGGTCGATCCCGCTGCGCTCGCCGGCCCCTGGGCGCCGGTGGCGCTGCCCAATGCGGCGATGCCGAAACTGGCGCTGTCACAGCAGGGGATTGGCAGAGAACCCGATACGCAAGTCACCTGGTATCGCGCCACGCTGCCCCTGGCCGTGTCGCCGGCCGACAAGGGCTATCTCTACATCCCGCGCTGGAAATCCGACGGCACGCTCGCCGTCTATATCGATGGCCGCCTGCAGTACCAGTCGCATGCGAACCTGCAATGGAACGGCTCCAACCGGCCGCTGCGCATCGCACTCGATGTCACCGAAGGGGTGGCGCCGTTCAGTTCCATCGTCATCCGGCTGCAGCATGTCAGGGGCATCGGCGGAGCGCTGTCGAGCCTCTGGGTCGGCAATTTCGACGAGGTCGGCCCCGCCTATATGGTGCGCAACTTCTTTGCGGCCGAGCTCTCCTATCTCACCGGCGCAGCCTTCCTCGCGAGCGGCGTGTTCTCGCTCCTCGTCTGGTTCGGGCGGCGGCAGGAGCGGCTCTACCTCCTGTTCTTCCTGATGTCGGCGGCGACCTTCATCCGGGGCCTCCACAACCATCTCGGGCTCGAGCGGCTGCCGATCGACGATCAATGGTTCGGCTGGCTGACGGTCAATTCCACCATGTGGATGGTGGCGGTGTCGCACCTGTTCCTGATCAGTGTGTTGCATGTCCGGGCGCGCTGGATCACCGCCATCGTCGGTGGCGCGACGCTCGCCATGGGGCTCGCGACCCTGCCGCTGCTGGAAGGGGCGCTCGACCCCACGCTCACCGCGCCCTTTGCCTATGCGGCAGCCTTCATCGTCTGCAACCTCGTCGGCATCTCGTCGATCCGCGCTGCCTGGCGGCAGCGGTCGATGGAGGGGCTGGTGCTGGCGGTGTGGGTGCTGCTCACCGCGTATCTGGGGATCAACGAACTGCTGCTGCAGAACAACCTGATCAGCATCGAGGGTTATTTCATCCTGCCGTTCGTGCAGGTGGCGCTGGTTTTTGCCTTCTTCCACATCGTCATGGCGCGCTATCTGAAAGCAATGGATACGATCGAGCAATCGAACGCCCTCCTCGGCGAACAGCTCGCGGCGCGCGAGGCGGAACTGGTGGCCAGCCACGAGCGGGTGCGCGAAGTCGAGCAGCGCGAACTGCTGTTTCATGAGCGCCAGCGCCTCACGGAGGATATGCACGATGGGCTCGGCTCATCGCTATTGGGCGCGCTGCGCATGGTGGAGCGCGGCCGGCTCGACGAGGCCGAGCTCAAGCAGATCCTGCAGGGCTGCATCGACGATCTGAAGCTCACCATCGACTCGTTGGAGCCGGTCGAAACCGACCTGCTGCTGCTGCTCGGCACCCTGCGCTTCCGCCTAGAGCCGAGGCTCGAAAGCACCGGCATCAAGCTCAACTGGAATGTGCGCGACGTGCCGCCGGTCTCCTGGCTCGACCACCGCTACGCGCTCCACATCCTGAGGGTGGTGCAGGAGGCCTTCACCAACATCATCAAGCACGCGGGCGCCACCGAAGCGACGGTCAGCACCGGCGTCGTCGCCGGCGATATCGTGGTGAGCGTCGCCGACAACGGCAAAGGCTTCGACACCACCGCCCCCCGCACCGGCCGCGGCCTCGCCAACCAGACCCGCCGCGCCAGCGCCATGCGCGCCAAACTCACGGTGGAGTCGGGGCCGACGGGGACCAAGCTGACCCTGCTGCTGCCGATCAGGCAACTGGGAGAGGGTGTGGCGGCGCAGTAGGGGCTGTGGTGCGGCAGGGCAGGGGTAAGCTTCGGACCTGTCCATGTTGTCGGAGCGTCCGGCTCGCGCCAATGCCGAATTGGGAGAAGCTACTGCAGTTCTAGTTGCGATGTCTGGCGTCGCTTCGACAGCATCCACGACCAGAAATCGGGCTTGGAGTAGACAGTGCGGCCGATCGAGTGGCCGTGTCCGGTGAGTTTTTGGAATGTCGCGTTTGCGCCGGCGGCGTGGAGTGCGGCGGCCATCTCTTCGGAGCGGGCGACAGGCAGGACGTCGTCGTCCGAGCCGTGGAACATGGTGATCGGCAGGTCCTTAAGCACGGGGGCCAAGTTCGGGATGCCGAAGCCGCAGAGCGGCGCTGCCGCTGCAAGGAGGTGGTGGTGCCAGTAGGCCACCTCGAAGACGCCGCGACCGCCCATGCTCTCTCCGGTGAGATAAATGCGTAGGGGATCGGCACTCAGCTTGCGGCAAATCTCCTCGGCAAATATCGCGACGTGCTGCACAGGCCATCCAGGACCTGGCTTCGCGAGTGGACAGACCAGATGTGCTGGTATCTCGAGGCCTTCTGCCATGAGGGAAGGCAGCGACGATTCAGCCAGATATTCGAGACTCGTTCCCTTCTGTCCAGCACCATGGAGATAGATGACCAGCGGCAGCCGCGCCTCGAGCAGCGTCGGCTCGAAATGCAGGTACTCGAACGCCATCCGGCTCATGCGTTCGCGCGAGATGCTGGAATGCGTTGGCTTGCTCATGCTGCCTTGTATCCTGCAATTGTGCCTTCATCGATCACGCAGCCGATGCCGGGGCCTTCAGGCACCCACATCACTCCCTCGGCCTGCAGCGGCAGGGGACCGGCGAGGCGCTCTCGCAGCGGGTTGGGGAAGGTGTTGACCTCGAAAAAGCTGGCATTGGGGATAACGCTCAGAGCATGCAGCGACGCGCATTGCATCAATGCGGTGCCGACGCCATGCAGCGAGAGTTCCGCTCCCGAGGCCTCGGCCAGACGCGCGATTTTCATAACCCCGGTAATGCCGCCGGCGCGGGTGATGTTGGGCATGACGATGTCGACACGCGCCGCGCTGAGCAGCAGCGAGAAGTCGTCGGTCGAGAAGTCGTTCTCGCCGCAAGCGATGCGCAACGACGTGGAGTCCTTCACCCGTCGCATGTCGGTGGTCTGCGAGCAGGGTACGGGTTCTTCCAGCCAATAGATGCCGAGAGGTTCCAGTTCCTTGGCGAAGGCGATCGCCTCGGCGACCTCGTAGCCGCCGTTGACGTCGACCATGATCTCGATCTCCGGGCCGACCGTGTCGCGAACAGCGATAATGTGCTCAATATCGACTGCCACGCCGCGGCCAGCCTTGACTTTGATGGCGCGGTAACCGGCGCTGACGAAGTCCTGTGCCGCTTCTCGGGATTCGACGGTCGTATCCTTGAACATGATCGGGCTGACATAGCATTCGAGCGACCGGCGCTGCTGAGGCCCCAGCAGTTCGTAGACCGGGCGGTTGGCGAGCTTGGCGCGCAGGTCCCAGAGCGCGATGTCGACGCCCGCCAGACCCTCCATGGTCGCACCGCGTGTCAGGCCGAGACGACGGAAGTAGAGCTCGATATCCAGCCAGATCCGGTCGGCGTCCTCGATGTTGCGCCCCACGATCATGGGCGCCAGCATGCGGTTGACCACCAGCGCACTCGCCTCTGGCAGCGGCAGGCCCCAGGCCTCGCCATAGCCGACAGAACCGTCCTCGACCTCGACCTTCACCAGCGTGGAATACTGGCCGATGCGGGGAACGGACTGGAAATGCGCCGCCGGTCGCAGGATCGATGGGGGGATGTTCTCCACCCCCCCATAGAGGTCCGCGAACTTGGCAACCAGCGGCGTTGCCTCGACGCGAACGATCTTCATTCTTTGGCCTTCGCAAACTCTTCATCCCAGCGACTGCGATCGGGACGAGGATAGGAGTCGCGATCACCCTTGGGTCGGCGCAGCAGATACTTCTGCCAGGTACCTTCGGGGCTGGACTCGAACAGGTTTGTGTAGAGCCCGTCCTCACCCTGCGAGTTGGCGGAAGAGCCCGTCGAGAAGGACGAGAACATGCAGCGGCGGATATAGTCGAGATTGTTGCGCGAGCCGTGGTTCATGTCGTGGCTGAAGACCAGCGCCGAGCCTGCCTTCAGCGGCAACTGCTTACGCATGGACCGCAGCACGTCGACATCGGTCGGCAGCGGGTAGTTGGCCTTATGACTGCCAGGGATGACGTCGAGCGCCGCGCCGTTCAGGGGCACGTCCTTGAGTGCATAGACGACGGTGACGAGATTGGCGGTGACGCGGCCGGAGAAGAAATAGGCATCGACTGGGTTCATGGGCGTATGGTTCGAGTGGTAGCCGATGGCGCCACCCTTGCCGGCGAAGTCGAGCCAAGTGGATTTCATGCGCGGGTCCACGATCAGGTGGTCGATCAGCGAGATTACCTTCGGGTTCATCGCGACCTGCAGGAAGGCGGGGTTTTCCAGCACGATGCGGGAAAAGCGCACCTTCAGCCGCGCCTCCTTGTCATGGGTCTCGCCTTCACCCTCCCTCTTGTAGATGCCAGCCCGCTTCTCGTAACCGTCCACGAGGGCGTTCACCTCAGCGAGGAGGTCGGCACTGATGGCGTCTTCGACCACGACATAGCCGTTGAGGTCGAACTGGTAGAGCTGGTTCTGGATTTCCTGGCTGACGTCGATGTTGCTGAAGCGGCTGTAGCCGGACATCTCGCTCGGGCCGACATATTGGGGGGTATCCATGCGGGGTCTCCTCGTTGGAAAAGCTGGGGGTATTGAGGCTCGCGACATCGCGAGATTTCGGGCCATGTTCGCTGCGGGGCAGGCGCGCAACTCGGCGCATGTCGTGCAGGCACCGCATGGCTGGTGGTGAGTCACGCAATCGTCTCCTCGGCGACGCCGACAAGGTTCAGTTCGTCAGCGCGATGACAGGCGACACGCCGCCCGTTGGCGCGAGCATCAAGGCTCGGCTTTTCGATGCCGCAGCGCTCGACCGCATAGGGGCAGCGCGGATGGAAATGGCAGCCGGTCGGCGGGTTGGCGGCATCAGGCACTTCACCGGCCAACATGATCCGGCGCGATTTCGACCGGGGGTCCGGCTCCGGCGCAGCCGAAAGCAGGGCCTCGGTATAGGGGTGCATCGGCTGTTCGTAGAGACTGACCGTGTCGGTGATCTCGACAATGCGGCCCAGGTACATGACGGCGACGCGGTCGCTCATGTGCTTGACGACGCTGAGATCGTGGGCAACGAAGAGGTAGCTGATGCCGAGTTGGTCCTGCAGGTCGAGCAGCAGATTCACCACCTGGGCCTGCACCGACACATCGAGCGCGGACACCGGCTCATCGGCAACGACCAGCCGGGGGTTGAGCGCGATGGCGCGGGCAATGCCGATGCGCTGGCGCTGCCCCCCACTGAACGCATGTGGGTACCGCTGCATATACTCCGGCCGCAGACCAACGAGGCGCATCAGTTCGGCCACTCGGTCCTGACGCTCGCTGCGGTTCCTCACGCCGTGTACGAGCAGAGGCTCGGCGATGATGTCGAGCACCATCATGCGCGGATTGAGTGACGAGATGGGGTCCTGAAACACCATTTGTACGTCGCGGCGCAGGCGTCGGCGAAGCTCACCGGCGGCGGAGCGCGTGTCGATCGCTGCGCCGTTCTCGGCGTAGTAGGTAAGTTCACCGGCCGTCGCGTCGAGGGCACCAACGACGCAACGAGCCGTCGTGGTCTTGCCGCAGCCGCTCTCGCCGACCAGCGACAAGGTTTCGCCGGCCTCAACCTCGAAACTCACATCATCGACCGCGTGTACGGCCCCGGTCACCTTTCGCAGCAGGCCCTTGCGGATTGGAAAGCTTTTGCTCAGCCGCTTGACCTCGAGCAGTCGCTGTCCGGATTGAGGGCGCGCGGTCATGATGCGACTCCGGATGCGGTTGTCGACAAGCTCTCGGGGGGGTGGTGCAAGAAGCAGCTGACCTCGACATCGTTGCTGGCCGGCAGCAGCTGAGGCATGTCGCGATCGCAGGTGCCGGCCATCGCCTGCTCGCAACGCGGATGGAACGGGCATCCGGTCGGCCGCAGCACTGCCGAGGGAATGCTGCCCTGCAGCACCGGCAGCCGCGATCGCGGTTTGGCGCGGATGCTGGGAATGGAGCGCAGCAGCGCCCTGGTATAGGGGTGCCGCGGGGCGTGGAAGATCTTGTCAACCGGCCCGTACTCGACCAGTTTCCCCAGATACATCACCGCCACATCGTCAGCCATTTCGGCCACAACGCCCATGTCGTGGGTGATGAGCATCATGGCCATGTTGGTCTGCTGCTGCATGGACCTGAGCAGATCGAGGATCTGCGCCTGCGTGGTCACATCGAGCGCCGTCGTCGGCTCGTCGGCAATGAGAACGCGTGGTCCGCATGACAGCGCCATGGCAATCATCACGCGCTGGCGCAGGCCACCGCTGAGCTGAAACGGATACTCGTCGATACGTCGCTCGGGACTTGGGATACCCACCCGGCCGAGAATTTCGATCGTCCGCTCGCGGGTCTCTCGCTGCGAGAGCCGGAGATGGAGTCGGAGCATTTCGCCGATCTGGTTGCCGATCGTGTAGTGGTTCGAGAACGACGTCATCGGTTCCTGGAACACCAGCGCGATGTCCCTGCCACGCACCGCACGAAGGTCCTTGGAGTCCTGGCCGAAGCCGACCAGATCATCGACCTGTCCGTCCTTGCGGCGCAGCAGGATCTCGCCGCCGACGATCTTGCCGGGACGCTCGACGATGCGGAGCACGGAACGAGCCGTGACGCTCTTGCCGCAGCCGCTCTCGCCGACGATCGCCAGCGTCCTGCCCTCATGCATGTCGAACGACACGCCGTCCACGGCCGCAACAAAGCCGTCCCGCATGGCGAAGCCAGTCCGCAGGTCTCGAACCGAGAGGATCGGCCGGTTTGGCACGCTGCCTTGTGATCTTTGCAACATCAACGCGCTCCCATCAGTGACCGTAGGGATCGGCCGCGTCGCGCAGGCCATCGCCGAGGAAGTTGAAGGCCAGGATGGCGACCACCACCGGGATGACCGGGATCATCAGCCAGGGCGAAAGCGCCACGGCCTGGACGTTCTGCGCCTGCTGCAACAACACGCCCCAACTGATCGCCGGCGGCCGCAGGCCGAGACCGAGAAAGCTGAGGGCCGTTTCGCTGATGATCATCACGGGCAGCGCCAGCGTCACCGCCGCGATGATGTGGCTCAGGAAGGACGGCACCATGTGCCTGAAGATGATGCGGAGCTTGCTGGCGCCGATCAGTTCAGCGGCAACGATGAAATCCTCCTCGCGCAGCGCCATGAAGCGACCGCGCACCACGCGCGCCAGGTCGGTCCAGCCGATCAGCGAGATGATGATGGTCAGCGCGAAATAGACCTGCAGCACGCTCCAGTCGCGCGGCATGGCGGCAGCCAGCCCCATCCAGAGCGGGATCACCGGTACAGACCGAACCACTTCGATCAGGCGCTGGATCAGCATGTCGACGGTGCCGCCGAGCAGTCCCGACAATCCCCCCAGCAGCACGCCGAGCACCAGGCTGAGGCTGACGCCGATGAGGCCGATGGTCATCGAGACGCTTGTCGCCACCATGAGGCGGGACCAGAGATCGCGACCCTGCTCATCGGTGCCGAGCAGATGAATGACCTCTGCCGCGTTGCCGTCGGCAACGCCGACCAGGTGGATATTCGCCGGAATGATGCCGAACAGCCGATACTCGAAGCCGTGGGCAAAGAACCTCACCGGCACCTTGAGTTCGGGATTCGGCGCATAGACCAGCTTGAAGGTCATGGGGTCGCGAATGCGTTCGAAACCGATGACATGCGGATTCCAGCCCGTCTCATCGAAGAGATGGATCGGCTGTGGTGGGATGAGCGCCCTGTAGGCCTCCGACGCGCTCGGATCGGCATAGGCGAGAAAGCCCGAAAAGGCGGCGACCAGGTAGAAGGCGGCCACGACAAACAGGCTGATCATCGCCAGGTAGTGACGCTGGAAACGCCACCACATCAGCTGCCATTGGGTCGCGATGTAGACGGCCTGATGATCGGCCGGCTCGTTACGAGCGGTCAGGTCGCTCATGCGATTCTCCGGAAGCGAAGGCGGGGCTCGACCCACATCAAAAGCAGGTCCGAGAGGAAGGTGCCGATGACGGTCAGCACGCCGAGCAGCAGGATGATCGCGCCCGCGAGGTACATATCCTGTGACAGCAAGGCGCCCAGCAGCAGCGGCCCGACGGTGGGAAGTGCGAGAACCAGCGACACGATGATGCTGCCGGACACCACGGTGGGCAGCAGGTAGCCGATGGTGCTGACCAACGGATTGAGCGACGCACGCAGCGGATACTTCAGGATCACGTGGCTGCGTTTGAGCCCCTTGGCCTCGGCGGTCACCACATAGGGCTTGCGCAGTTCGTCGAGCAGGTTGGCTCGCATGACGCGCATCTGCGCGGCCATGCCGGAGGTGCCCAGGATAACGGCCGGGAGCCAGAGATGGGCAAGCAGATCCCAGGCCTTGGCAAGGCTCCACGGTGCGCGCTGGAACTCGGGGGAGAACAGCCCGCCCAGGTGCACACCGAACAACTCGTAGCCGAAGTAAAGGAAGACCAGCGCCAAGAGGAAGTCGGGGATGGCGAGGCCGAGAAAGCCCACGAAGGTGAAGACGTTGTCGCCCAGCGAGTACTGACGGACGGCGGAATAGATGCCGACCGGGATGGCTACGGCCCAGGCGAACAGGATCGCCGACAGCGAGACGATAATGGTCAGCAGCATACGCTCGCCGAGGAGATCGGCCACCGGCCGCTGCCACTCCATGGAGACGCCGAAATCGCCGCGCAGCACGCGGGTGATCCACTTGAAGTATTGCACCCAGACCGGATCATCGAGGCCATACTGGGCCCGAAGCGCCTCGGCTTCCTGAGCCGAAACAGCCGTGCCGGAATTCATCAATTGCTGGACGTAGGACGTGACGTAGTCGCCAGGTGGCAGCTGGATGATGACGAAGGACAACATGCTGACGATCCATATCGTCACCAATGCCGTGAACAGTTTTCTGGCAATGAAATCGGTCATCCAGGCCTCCCAGAAGGTTGCCGGCGCGGTGCCAATAGACACCGCGCCGGCGGTGCGTCAGTTCTTCCAGAAGAAGGTTTCGGGGCGCGAGATGCCCGGCGTCATCGCGTCGGTGTTGTTGAGCTGCCGGCTGGGTACGTTGCCCAGGTCGGTCTTGGCGACACGGACGCCCATGACTGCGGGAGCAAGTCCGATGACACCGATGCTCCAGGCCTCCTCGGCCATGGTTGCCCAGATCTTCTTGCCCACCGCGATGCGGTCCTCAGGGTTGGGAAGCGACGGGGCATCGCGCCAGGCCACCATGACATCCTTCATCTCGGCCGAGGGCTCGACGCCGGACGCTCCATTGGTGGCGAACCACTCGCCCCAGCGCGGCGCCATGAAACTGTCCGCGGCGGCGGGGAACAGGTTGAAGGGCGAGGAGTAGATGCGCTCAGAATTGCCGTTGTCCCACAGCGACATCATGTTCTCGTTGGCGGCATTGCGCGTGCCGTAGAGCGTGCGATCCATCTGCTGAACCACCGCATCGATTCCGATCTTCGCCCAGTGCTGGCGGATCATCTCGCCGATCGCCGGATAGTCCACGAACGAACCGGTAACCGCGGCGATTTCGATGGTCAGGCGCTTGCCGTCGGGGCGCAGGCGGAAGCCGTCATCGTCCTTGCTGGTGAGCCCGATTTCGTCGAGCAGCGCATTGGCCTGTTCGGGATCCGTGACGGCCCAGAGCTGCCGATACTCAGCGCCAGGACTGTACGCATTGTCCTCGGCTGGAACGATCGAACCCGGCGTGCCGATGCCGAGGAAGAACGTCTCGTTGATCTGGTCACGATCGATGCCCAGACCCAGCGCGTGGCGAAACGACTTGTTGGCGATGAGTTCGGCCACCACCGGATCGGCGTCATACGACATATTGAACGATGCCATGACATTGGCACCCGAGGCCGCAGGATCGAGGTAGAGCTTATAGGAGCCGCGCTCCTGGTTCTCGATGAAGAGCGGCAGCTTGTTGACAGACAGGTGGCGGGCCTGGAAGTCGATCTCGCCGGCAATAGCCTTGAGGTTGATCGCCTCGATGTCGCTGATGAGCGTATTCACGACTTCATCGACATAGGGCAACTGGTTGCCGTCGGTGTCGACTGCGTAATAGTAGGGGTTGCGCTCGAGCACCCAGACGTCCTGATTGGCAGCCGTGGACGATTTCCACGGCGTGACCACCGGCAGGTCCGGATTGAGCGTGCCGTTATTGCGCTCCGAGAACAGCAGCGGCCAGTTGTCGAACCCGGACTCTGCCACGAGCTTGTCCAGGTCAGCTTTCTCGACAAAATCGGGATGAAACTGCTTGAGGTAATGGGCCGGAGCGAAGCCACCGCCGCCCATTGCCTGACCCCAGCCCCAGTGGCTCGAAATCACTGTCCAGCCGGCAAGTGCTTCTGGGAAGAGGAAGTTGGCCTGCGGCAGCGTGTAGCGCACCGTGACCTCATCGACCTTTTCGACCGTGCCGAGCTGACCGGCGATGGAGATTATCGCAACCTGCGACTTACCCATTTCGGGGTGCTTGACCATGTGCTCGTACCAGAAGACGAAATCGTCAGCGGTGAAGGGATGGCCATCTGACCACTTCATCCCCTTGCGCAGGTGCAGCGTCCATACCTTGCCGTCTTCCGAACCCTCGATCGACTTGGCGATGTTGGGCGTGACCTCGCTCTGATCGGGATTGAAGAACAGGATCGGGTCGCGGTTGTAGCGCCGAGCCTGGGCGCCGTCGCCCGGCCCGGTGAACGCGCGGCGGATGGGCTTTGAACTGTAGACGCCGCTCGCCTGCAGGGGCTTGACCACCAGAATGTCTTCCAGGACCGGCAGACGATCGGCGAGGGGCGGCAGTTCGCCCTTGGCGACCAGTGCGTCAAGGCTCGGCGCCTGCTGGAACTGCTTTGGGAATGCAGACACGTCTGTGACCGTCGATGGCCCCTCGATGGTGCCAATATAAGCGTCCTGCGCCACGGCGACGGTCGACGTCCCGGCCCCGATCAGGACCGCCAGAGTTGCCGCCAGTAGCGGCCGGCGCAGCAACCCAGCTGAACGCGCCATGCGTTTCGTCATCCGCATTGTTTCCTCCCAACCTGCGTTTGATCGGCGCGAACCTATGCGGCACGAAAACTCATGTAAAGAATAAAATATAATTTATTCGGCGGATGGACGGCTTGGTGGCAGGTGAGCTATCAGTGCGCATCGGGACTGAGAGGTGCGCCGTGCTGGTTCGCGCAAAGGCAGATCTAGGCAAGCTGGTCGGCGAGCCGGGGGAAACCCTCCAGGGCACGCTGCACCGCACCCTGCTGGAAATGATCCTCTTCGGCTTCTTCCAGCGCGGAGCGAGGCTCTATCCGCAGCAATTGGCCGAGCAGTTCGAGGTCAGCCTCACCCCGGTGCGGGAAGCACTGATGCGGCTGGCCACCGAAGGCTACATCGAAGCCATCCCGCGCCGTGGCTTCCACGTGAAGGTGCCAACTCCCAAGCAGATCGTGGATCTCTGGCAAGCGCGTCTGGGACTGGAGCTGACCGCCGGAGAACTTCTCATCAACCGGCTCGTCGCCGGCGAAATTACCGAGGATGACCTGGCGCCGGTTCTCGCCACACAGTCGGAACTGGAGCGGGATGGCGCGAACATGACGCACAACCGCCATACCCAGCTTAACGGCGATTTCCATCAGCAACTGGTGACGCTCAGCGGCAACGCCCTGATCTGCTCGATCTACGATGGCATCCAGTTGCAGCTGCTCGGAGCCTGGGTGGCCAATGGCCTGGAATCATGGCGCGACCGCCTCAAGCATGAGGGACGCGACCACCTCAACCTTATCAAGGCCATTCGCAAGCGCGACCACGACCTCTATGCCCGAACGCTGCGCGAACACATCGGCCGCTCCCTCGACGGCGCCCTGTCCGACCTGCGCCAGCAGAAAGTGGAGTTGCCGGCCGAGTGACGCTCCGGGCCAGAAACGGCCCCCAGCCGACGGCCGGCTCGCGCCAGAAGCGGACCTGACTCGACACCGCAAGGCGCAGCAGCGCTGCCCATACGAGGACTAAGGGTGGGTGAGCCGCCCAGCGGCGACGTCGCGGGCCAGCGCAACAAAGGCCTGGAAGGCCGCCGAAGAATTGCGTCGATTGTAGTAGTAGAGGCATAGGGGCGCGAGCGGCGGCGTCCAGTCTTCGAGAACGCGCACGAGCCGTCCCGCAGCGATATCTTCCCTGACATCGCTGTCCATGAAGTACCCGACGCCCACGCCGTTTGCCGCCGCGAACCGCGTGAGTGAGGCTTCATCCAGCGTGATCGGTCCTTCCACGTCGAGCTGCAGTTTCTCGCCGTCCTTCTCGAACCGCCATCGCAGCAGTGCGCCATCGGGAAGCCGCCCGCGTACGCAGGGGAGTGCGAGCAGGTCCTGCGGCACGCGGGGGATAGGGTGATTCTGGAAGAAGCCAGGAGATGCGGCAACCACTATGTTTCGCGTCTGTCCCAGTGGTATGGCGATTGCGTCACTGGGCACAAGATCCGCGCTGCGCACGCCCAGATCGAAGCCCGCCGCTACGACGTCGACGAGCCGCCCCTCGGTCACGATATCGATGTGAACCTGGGGATAGCGCTGCAGATAGCCCAAGACCAAAGGCGACATGATCTCGCGCGCTGCTGTAGCGAAGGCGTTGATCCGCAAGGTTCCGGACGGCGTCTCCTGTTGAGAGCGCGCAGTATTCATGGCTTCTTGGATGCCTTCGAGCGCCGGCTTGATCTGAGCGACGAAGATTCGCCCGGCATGGGTAAGCGAGACGCTGCGGGTGGTGCGATTGAAAATTCGCACGTCAAGTTCCCGCTCGAGCTTGCCCACGGCGTTGCTGATGGCCGTGGTCGACATCCCAAGTTCCAGCGCCGCTGCCCGAAACGAGCCGCAGCGGACGATGGCCAGAACCGCCTCAAGTTCGATCAGCGAATGACGAGACATTATCCCGATTACCGTGACACGCTATGCCGCTTTGTCTCGATTATCAGGGCAACAGTCCATCACTAAGTTAGCGTCATCACCACCACGGAGATGACTAATGTCACTGCACTTGGCCAAGCCGATCGCGGACTTTATCGAGGCAAATGCTCGTCTCGATCTCGACGGCATGTTGACGCCCTTTTTGCCGGACGCCGTCTTCATCGACAACGGCAAGCACTTCGAGGGGCAGGCGGCAATCCGCCATTTGTTCGAGCAAGAGGTGATCCCGGTGAGGGCGATCTTCACGCCTGAAACGGTTCGCGACGAAGACGGCCATGTCGTACTCGAAGGTCCCGCTCACGGCGACTTCACGGGCAGCCCGATCCGCTTCACCTATCGCTTCACACTGGTGAACGACGCGATCAAGACCCTGGAGACTACGGTATGAGTGTCCTGGCAGATCCTAGCGAGTTCGCCGGCCAGCGCGTGCTCGTCAGTGGTGGCACGAAGGGTCTCGGCCGCGCCACGGTCAAGCGCTTTGTTGCCGGCGGAGCCAGCGTCATTACAGCCGCCCGCACGATCAAGGATCCTGTCGAAGGCGTCGAATATGTCCAAGCGGACCTGACCACTGCGGAGGGCAGCGATGCGCTGACCAAGGCGGCACTTGAGCGACTGGGTGGTATCGACATTCTCGCCCACGTCCTCGGTGGCTCGGCGTCACCTGCGGGTGGTTTCGCCGCTCTGACGGATGACCACTGGCTCGCAGAACTGAACCTGAACCTGTTGGCGACCGTTCGGCTCGACCGCCTGCTGATCCCGACGATGCTTGAGCGGGGCAAGGGCACTGTGGTGCATATCACCTCGATCCAGTCAGTTCTGCCGCTGCCTGAATCCACGACGGGCTACGCCGCCGCGAAGGCCGCGCTCAGAACCTACAGCAAGTCGATTTCGAAAGAGCTCGGCCCCAAGGGCGTGCGGATCAATTCGGTCTCGCCAGGCTGGATCATGACAGAAGCAACCGCAGACTTTCTCGAAATTCTTAGGGCTGCAAATGGCGGCACGGTAGAGGAGGCGCGCCAGTCGGTCCTCGATGCCTTAGGCGGGATTTCAATTGGACGCGGCGCCGAGCCCGAAGAGGTGGCCGACCTCATCGCCTACCTCGCGTCTGCTCGTGCTGCCGCAATCCATGGCGCGGAATTTGTCATCGATGGCGGCACCATCAGGACCGTCTAGGAAAGGGGTATCTATTGGAGCCGGAGATTGCGATGAACCAAGGTAGCGCAACTCTATCGCAAGACCCGCAATCTGAGGGCAGTCCAGTTGCTGCTGGGTCACGCGAAGATCCAGACCACGGTGCGCTACCTCGGCGTTGAAGTGGACGACGCGCTCGGCTGGCAAGCAGATCGAACTCTAGCAATTGGCTCGAACCAAGGGTCGGTTTCGCGCCAAAAGCTGTCATTGACCAATGAACTTAGCGCAAGCGTTGCTGCTCGCTGCAACCCTCCGCTCAAACTGCATGGCCGACCCACCCCCTGAAGCTCATGCCAGCAAAGAACAGGCTGATCTGTTCGAACCCCGCGTCGGCCAGCATCGCTTCGTCCTCGTCGGGCGACAGGATGGTCAGCCTCGTGCCGATCGCCTCCCGCGCAGCAGCGAGGAGGGTCGGATTTGTGCCGGACGGTGCGCCATAAGCCGCGTGTCGGGCGATCCATTGCGACCTCTCGGGCTCGGTCTGCGGAAAACTGATGTGCATGAGCAGCAAAGGCGCCCCGGGCCTCAGGCGCTGCCGAAGCCCCGAAAGAATGCGCGCCCGCTCCGCGCGGTCGATGAAATGAAAGACCAGCAGGCAGGTCGCGCCGTCGAACTGGCCTTTCGGGGCAGCTTCGATGCCACCTTGGTGGAGGTGAACCCGATCGGCATGCGATCCCACCGTTTCCGCTGCCAGCGCAAGCATATCCGCCGAAGGATCGACCCCGTCGAATGTCCAACCGGGTTGCGCATCCGCAAGCGCCTTCAGTTCCATGCCACCACCTGCGCCCAGCACAAGAACACGTCCCTCTGGTGGCACCCGCTCGGCAAGCAGCATCTCGATCATGCGATGCAGGCTCGCAAAGCCCGGCACTTGCCGGGGAGGCCCATCCAGATAGCCTCGGCCATGTCCGGCGAAAGTGTTCTTCATCGCATCGTCCTCTGCTTGTGGTGGGCGAGGGACAGACTGCCCATCGCCCTGACATGGTTAGGCCAGCGCTTCCTGCGGACGCGGCCCGCGCAGCAGCACGAAGACCAGCAGCAGAGCCATAACGACGACGCCCGCCCACATCGCCTGCTGCCATGCCTCGATGAAGGCTTCGCGTGCCGAGCGCAGCAGTGCTGCCGACGTCGGATCGCTTGCCAGATCCAGTGCACCGGCAATGCCCTTGCTGACCTCCGCCGCTACATCGGCGGGCACGCCCGCGAGACGCCCCGCAATGGCACTCCCGTAGCCCGCGGTAAACATGGCGCCCAGCAGCGCCACGCCCAGCGATGTTCCGAACTCGCGCGTGACATCGTTGAGCGCCGAGGCGACGCCCTGCCGGTCGCGCGGCAGCGAGGAGGTGATCGCCTCGGTGGATGGCGCCATCGACAATCCCATCCCGAGCCCCATGGCGATCATTCCGGGCAGCACGCCCATATAGCCTGCATCGACTGATACCAGCGTCGACATCAGCGCCAGCCCGCTGCCGCCGAGCAGCATGCCCAGCGCCATGGTCAGCCGCTGCCCGATCCGCCTCGACAATTGTGCCGCAAGGGCAGACGACGCCATCATCAGGACGGCCATCGGCATCAGCCCGAGCGTCGCCATCAGGCCCGACCAGCCCAGAACCGCCTGGAAGAACGGGAACAGCACGACGAACACGCCGGCCTGCACGCCGAACCACACCAGCAGCGTCACAGATCCGCTCGTCAGACTGCGCTTGGCGAAAAGGCGGATATCCAGCAGGGGCGCCGGGTGCCGCAGTTCCCAAACGGCAAAGCCGATGCTTGCCGCCACGCCCGCGACGAGGCCGGCCAGCGTGACCGGCGCAGTCCAGCCCACCACAGGTCCCTTATGCAAGAAGAGGATCAGCCCGACCACGGCAACCGCCGCCAGCACCGCGCCGCCCAGGTCGAACCTGTGCGCCGAATGCTCGCGCGAGTTGGGGATGGCCCGCAGTGAGAGTAGGGCAGCTACGATCACCAGCACCACCGGCAACACGAACAGCCAGCGCCAGTCGAGCACATCCACCAAGAGTGCCGACAGAAACATGCCGAGGATGCCACCACCACCGGCAACACCGGTCCAGATGCCGATCGCCTTCGACCTTTCCTCTGCCGGAAAGGCCGAGGTGATCACCGACAACGTCACCGGCATGATCATGGCAGCGCCGACCCCGGCCAGCAGCCGCGCGCCGAGCATCACCGGCACCGAGCCGGCCAGCCCTGACGCCACATTTGCAACGCCGAACAGCACCAGCCCGACCAGCAGCACGGGCTTCCGCCCCCAGCGGTCTCCCACTGCCCCGAGCGGCAGCAGCAGCGCCGCCAGCGTAATGGCGTAGATATTGATAATCCACAGCACGTCGCCCTGTGAGCCATCGAGGGCAAGCGCCATCTGCGGCTGCGCGACATTGAGGCCGGACACGGCGGCAATCACCGCCATGAGCGCAATACAGACGGCCAGCATGATCGCGCGGCGCCGCTTTGGATCGTCGATGATCGGGTCGGCGGGCGGGCCGCCCTGACCCATGGGATTGAGGGTAGACATCGCAGCTCCTTTTCTCGTATCTTTTGCAGATACGAGACATTGGAGGCGACGTCAACCACTGTGATGGCGGAGCAGATATAGGCGAATGCGGGAGACTGGGATGAACAAGGACACGCGTCTGTCGGGCGTTCTGCATGTGCTGCTACACCTCGGCCAGGTCTCGGTTCCCCTGACCTCCGAGGTGCTCGCCAACACCATGGGCACCAATCCGCCCGTGTTCCGCCGCACCATGGCGGGCCTGCGCGAAGCCGGCTACGTGACGTCCGAAAAGGGCCATGGCGGCGGCTGGCTGCTGGCGCGGCCCCTGAGCGAGATCACGCTGCACGACGTCTATGTTGCGCTCGACCGCCCCGGCCTCTTCGCAATTGCCAGCCGCAACGAGGACACCGCCTGCAAGGTCGAACGCGCCGTCAACCACGCCTTGTCCGACACCATGGCCAAGGCCGAGGCGCTATTCATCGACACCTTCCGCGGCATCACCCTGGACAAGCTCATGCCCGAGACCGCACAGGGCCTCGGCGTCCACTGCAAGCCGATCCCTGCAGCTTGAGGCCAGCCCTCGCCTAGCCCCTCGCCAGCTCCACATAGGCCCGGCACATGGCCAGCAGCTCCACTTGCAGCGCATCGATCGCCGCTTGCGACAGGTTGCGCTCGAAGGCGTTGCGGATCGTCCCGAAGATCACGGTGACCAGCGCCAGGTTGACCATCCGCACGTCACCGAACGTTGCATCGGGCGCACTCCCCAGCATGGCCGTCGTCGCGGCATCCACGCGCCGGGCGAAGGCCTCGACCAGGGCTTCGTTGTCCATCTCGACCACCGAGCGATACAGCGCCCGCGTCACATCCGCCCGCTCGGTCTTGGCCCGCCAGTAGGTCTCGATCAGCGCGGCGAGCATGTCCGCCACCGGTCGCCCTGTCTGCGCCCGGCAGGTCGCCTCGACCTTGCCCGCCAGCACCTCGAGATAGCGCTCGTTCAGCGCATAGATCAGCGACTGCTTGTGTGGAAAGTACTGGTACATCGTCCCCACCGAGACGCCGGCCCGGTCCGCCACTCGTGTCGTGGTCAACGCCCGCATTCCGTCCGCCAGCAAAACCTGAAGGGCCGCCTCGAAAATCGCGTCCAGCGTCGCGGCCGATCGCGCCTGACGCGGCTTTTTCCGGGGAGTCAGAGTGGCGGGTGCAGCGACGGCCATATGCGAATTCTCAAACTGAAGGATGCTTCACATATTACTGCCATTCCCTGTTCTGGAAAGGATCATGCATGGAAAACATGCGCATTGCCCTCGTCACCGGCGCCAACAAGGGGATCGGCCTCGAGATCGCCCGCCAGCTCGCCGAGGCCGGCGTCACCGTCATCATCGGCTCGCGCGATGCCGGCCGTGGCGAAGCGGCGGTTGCCGATCTCGCGGAGCAGGGCCTCGCCGCGACTGCCGTGCAGCTCGACGTCACCGATGGAGCCAGCATCGCCGCCGCGGCTGCCGCCATCGAAGCCAGCCACGGCCGGCTCGATATCCTTCTCAACAATGCCGGCATTTTTGACTTCACCGACGCAGCCCCGAGCAGCGCTTCCATCTCAGCGGTCCGCAAGGTGCTGGAGACCAACTTCATCGGCGCACTCGCCGTCACCCAGGCCATGCTACCGCTGCTGCGCAAGTCGCCGGCCGGGCGCATAGTGAACCTTTCGAGTTCGCTCGGTTCGCTGAGCGTAAATTCCGACCCGACCTCGCCCTATTTCGCGCAGCGATACATCGGCTACAACACCTCAAAAGCGGCGCTCAACATGCTGACCATCCAGCTCACCGAGGAGCTGCGCGATACCAGCATCGTCGTCAATTCCGTCAGTCCCGGCTTCGTTAAGACCGACCTCACCGGCTATGGGGTGATGACACCAGCGCAAGGCGCTCGCCTCCCCGTGCAGCATGCGCTCGGCGGTGCCGACAACGGACGGTTCGTCGAACCCGATGGATACACGCCGTGGTGAATGCACGGTTGGATCGTCGGCTACCGGAAGCAGACGATAGCTCTCTGCTCCAATGACCGAATTGGGCCAGAAGGGGACTCGCCCCGCCCAAGATCGATTGTGCCTAGGAGGTCGGCATTCCCAGGCACTCGACTATTTCAACCCGATCTCCCGGGAACACGTTGAAGTGCGGATGCTTGCTGAAAAGTGCTGCCGCAGCCTCAATGGAGTCGGCTTCCACGATGACGTAGCCGGTCAATTGGTTCGTGGCGTCACGCATCCCATTGCTATCAACTGCTTTGGTTCGACCAAGCGGGCCACCGGGGTCGACGATGGAGCTCGAGTTGTCGGCCGCCCATCGACCCCACGCGGCCATACCTTGTTGCTCGGTCGCTGGATCGAGGGGTTGGGCTTTTTCCGCTTCGCTGGCGGTACCAATGTAGACTGCCAGAAACTTTGCCATTCCTCGTCCTCCTGAATGCAGAGCATGATCGTTCAGCCGGGATCGCCACTCACGCCCCAAGGTAAGATTCAGTCCTTGCTCTTAGTGCTCTCCGCCCTCTTCTTGGCGCCGCCCGGCCAGCATACCGGACAAGGGCCGGGACCACGGTATTTGTGACCTCGACTGCAGGTCTTCCAACCATTGGTCGATTTGCCTTCATTGGCCATAGCTAAATACCTCCACCCACTCCAAAATTCATGAGCGTGGCCTTAGTTCCTCCCACCGGTCGCACACTACGGGCGGGGTGACCGCTTCGGGCCAATAGCTGTCGCTGGTGTCCGCATAGCGCCAGAAGTGGACGCTGCGATCTGGAGGAATATACCCCGGGATTTGAGGCGGTGGCTGGCGAACAAATGGCTTTCCTCGGACAGCCGCTGCTGTCGCGATCTGGCTGAAGCAAACCATCGATCTGGAACGACACTGGCTTCCCCGCGTTCGCGCTTAAGCACAAGTGGGAGATCAGTGATGGCAAATGGCATCGTCAGCCAGATCGGGACGTGGTTGATCATGGCCCTTGCCGTGGTCGTGGCGTTGGCAGGACTGGCGCTTGCTGGGGGCGGCATCTACCTCATCGTGCTCGGCGGCTCGTGGTACTACACACCGGCGGGGGTGGCGCTGCTCGCCACCGCCTGGTTCCTGTTTAGGCGGTCGCGCCTCGCCGTCTGGATTTACCTTGCGCTTTTTGCTGTTACGGTCGGCTGGGCAATGTGGGAATCCGGCTTCAATGGCTGGGCGCAGATCCCGCGTGTCCTCACGCCCTTCGTCTTGCTGCTGCTCATCCTCGCCTGCCTGCCGGGCCTCCGCAGTGGGCCGCGCCTCGACCGCCGCGTCGCCTCGGCTGGTCTCGCCGGCTTTGCCGGGCTCATCATCGCGGGCGCCGTGCTCAGCGACGTCGACCATCCGCTCCGTGCGCAGGAGAACACCCCTGTCCCGCCTGCAGATGTTCCGAACATTGCAGCCCCGGTGCCCGCGAGTGTCTCGACGCCTGAGGTCGGCGCCGATTGGCCAGCTTATGGCGGCAGCCACTTGGCCACCCGTTACTCGCCGCTCAACCAGATCACGCGCGACAACGTGGGTCAGTTGCAAAAGGTGTGGGAGTTCCGGACCGGCGACCTGCCCGAGGACGATGAGCCCTTTGGCAACCAGAACACGCCTGTAAAGGTTGGCGATCGGCTGTTCGTCTGCTCGGCGCTCAACAAGATCTCCGCGCTGGACGCGGCCACCGGTGCCGAGTTCTGGACCTACGATCCGGTCGTCTCCCCCGATAATGTCGGCTACAACGCCTCGTGCCGCGGGCTGGTCTATTTCGACAACCCTGCCGCCGACCGGACCGAGCTGTGCGCGACTCGCACGGTCAATCTGACCCACGATGCGCGCATGATCGCCCTCGACACGGAAACGGGCCAGCTCTGCCCCGATTTCGGCAATGGCGGCATCGTCAACCTGTTCGAGGGCATTGGCGACACGGCGCCGGGTTTTTACGCCCCCACCTCGCCGCCCACGCTGGTGCGCGATGTGCTCGTGGTCGGCAGCCAGGTCAGCGACGGGCAGACCCGCGAGGCGCCCTCCGGCGTGATCCGGGGCTACAATGCCGTCACTGGCGAACTCGAATGGGCCTGGGACATGGGCCGTCCCGACGAGAAGGGCCTGCCGCCCGAAGGCGAGATCTATACCCCCGGGACTCCAAATTCCTGGACCATCGCCTCAGGCGATGACGAGCTTGGCCTGGTCTACATCCCGATGGGCAATTCCGCCGTCGACTATTGGGGCGGCGATCGCTCCGAGGCCGAAAACACGTACTCGACCGCCATCGTCGCGCTCGATGTCGAGACCGGCGATGTGCGTTGGCACTACCAGACCGTCCACTACGACATCTGGGACTACGATCTGGGCGGACAGGGCGCGCTGGTGGACTTCCCCACCCCGGACGGTCCGGTGCCGGCCATCATCATGCCGTCCAAGCAGGCACAGTTCTACATCCTCAACCGCGCAACGGGTGAGCCGCTGGTCGCCATCGAAGAGCGTCCGGCGCCGCAGGGCGGAGTCGAGCCCGACCGGCTGTCGCCGACGCAGCCCTACGTCACCGACTTTCCTAACCTGCTCAAGCCCGACCTGACCGAAGCCAGTATGTGGGGCATAACCCCGCTCGACCAGCTCTGGTGCCGCATCCAGTTCCGCGAAGCCAGCTACCAGGGGGTGTATACCCCACCGACGCTGGATCGGCCCTGGATCCAGTTTCCCGGCTACAATGGCGGGGTCGACTGGGGTGGCGTCGCGGTCGATCCGCAAAAGAACATCATGATCGCCAACTACAACAACATGCCCAATTACAACCAGCTGCTGCCGCGCGAGGAAGTGGATGAAATGGGCATCCTGCCGATCACTGATGTGAACTACAATCCGGAAGCCGGTGGCGGTTCGCATGGCAGCATCAGCCCACAGGCCCAGTCGCCATACGGTATCCGGGTCAACGCCGGCTGGCGGGTACCTCTGACCGGCATGCTGTGCAAAGAGCCGCCCTATGGCGGGATCGCCGCAATCGACCTCGCGACGCGCGAGGTGCTGTGGGATCGCCCGTTCGGCTCGGCCCGCAAGAACGGCCCGTTCGGCATTCCCTCCATGCTTCCGCTGACGATCGGCACCCCCAATAACGGTGGCGGCGTGATCACGGCCTCTGGCCTCTTCTTCATCGCCGCCGCAACCGACGACCTGTTGCGCGCCATCGATATCGCGACAGGCGAGGAAGTCTGGAGCGTCGAGCTCCCCGCGGGCGGTCAGGCGACGCCGATGACCTATGAGGCTGAGGGCCGGCAGATTGTCGTCATCAACGCCGGTGGCCACGACTTCATGGAAACCCCGATCGGCGACTACTTCATCGCGTACGCTTTGCCACAGTGAGGCTCAGCGGCCGTAATGGGCCGCGAGCGCCAAAATCTCCTCGTCGCCCAACGGCCCAGCCTCCGCCTGCGGGTGCCTGCCGAGGGCCTGCGCCATGATCTCGGCGCGATGGCCGCCACGGCTGGTGCCATGCTCGTTGAAGAGGTGCAACTGTCGCTCCAGATAGTCCCGATCCTGTCCGGCGAGGCGCGGATACTCCGGTCGGCCTGTCCCATGGCAGGAATCGCAGGCGGCGATGTCGCGCTCGGGAATGCCCTTTTCGGCGATGCCGGCGCCGCGGCCGCCGGACCCCGGCGACTCCGCCTGGACCAGCTTGCCGTAATAGGATGACAGTTCGGCTATCTCGGCGTCGGTCAGCCGACGCGCGACCGCGATCATCGTGCCGCTGGCGCGCGTCCCCTGGCGAAATGCCCCAAGCGCGTCGGCGATATAGTCCGGTGACTGGATGTCGAGGCGCGGGCCTGCACCACCCTCGCCGTTCTCTCCGTGGCAGGAGGCGCAGCCGCTGAGCGCGAGGCCGGCCAGCTCCGCATATTCCTCCGTCGTCATCCGGGGCATGGCCTTGAGGAAGGCAACCATGTCCCATACTTCATCGTCGCGCAGCTGGCTGGGCCAGGCCGGCATGGCTGTGTGCTTGATGCCGTGCTTGACGGTCCAGAATATCCGGGCATCCGGATGCCATTGATCCATCTGTTCGACGAGCCTGGGCGGCCTTGCCCGGATGCTGTCGGCGAACGCCTCGGGCGGCCCCGCCGGGCTGCCGTGACAGGCAGCGCACACCATCTCGTAGTGCCCGGCGGCCCGCCTTATCGCCGCAGGGTCATCGAGGTCATCCGGCGTCGCGAGCGTCGCCGACTGCAGTGTGATGGATTGCTGTGCGGCGGTGCTGAGATACCAGTCGGTGATCGCCCAGAGCCTGTTACTGGCCGCAAAATCGATGATCCCGGTCAGCGGCACGATGGCCGCTGCCAGCACTCCGCCAATCGCACCGACGATGAACGGCCGATATTTCATCATGCCGGGGCTCGTCTCAGCACCCGCCCGAGCAGAATGAGTCCGCCGATGAGGTAGACCGCCCCGCCGATCGCCAGCATCACCACACCGCCCAGCTGCTGGTCGGCGAGCGGCGACAGGCCGAGCCAGCTTTCGGCATGGCCCCCGTGGTGGCCGGCATAGAGCGGACGCGGCGCGAGGCCCAGCAGCGCACCGAGCAGCGTCATGTGCATGGAGGTAAAGAACAGCGCCATTGCGCCCCCGAGCGCCGCGTTGCCCAGGCCACGGCCAGAAAGTGCCACCAGCCAGACCAGCAGCGACACGCCGAAAAAGCTCGCCTGCTCAAGCATGAGCGCCAGTGGCATGCTGCGCGAAGCGTGGTGCAGCGCCGGCGCGTGCCAACCCCAGACGACGAGAAAATCGAGCAGGCTGACGGCAATCGGCAGCGCCAGGGCCGAGGTGATGGCGAGCCGCGGGGCCAGCGCCACGGCCAGCAGTGGCGCGGCTGTGCCCACCACCAGCATATGCAGAGTCATATGCGCGGCAAAGCTCCGCGGCACGAGGCCGGGCAACGGCCCCGCCCAGGCGAAAAGCAGCACCGCGAGCCCGGCGAGTCCTGTCAGCCGCGCGCTCATCGGCAACTCGTCAGGTAGAGCATGGGGATGGCGACATACAGCACAGCCACCGCCGACAATACGCAGAGCATCAAAGCCACATGGCTGAGGAAGCGGTGGCGCTCCTCGGCCGTGTTGTGCTCGAACTCGAAATCGTCGTCGGTGAGGCTGCGCCCCCGCACTTTCCAAAGTCTCAGGGTGGAAAGGCCGATCAACGCCAGCGCCACCATGGTGGCTGCGACGATCACCCAGGTTGCCATGTCGAGGGCAGCATCCCGCCCGAGTTTTTCGCAGTAGATGGCGGCGAAGACGTAGCAGAACAGGAAGTGCACGGCCCATACGCCCGGCGCAAAGATGACGCGCCACAGGTCGGTGCCCGTGCCTGTCTCGCGCGTTACCTCATCTGTCACTTTGCCGGTCATGCGAGTAGCGGAAACCCTCCGATCACCAGTGAAGTGAGCAACGCCTGAAATCCGGCGAAGTGCCAGTAGAGCGTCACGTTCCAGAGGTCGGCGTCATGCTGCGGCGTCATCTTGCCGAACATCGACCGCGCCACGCAGTAACCCTGCATCACCATGCCCACCATCAGGTGCGCCACGGTCCAAACCACCAGCGCCCATACGATCGCAGGGTAGGAGTTGGTGGTCGGGTCCAGCCCTGTCGTCACCGGTCCAGCGACCAGCGCCAAAACGCTGGCGCCGGCGGCCGCCAGTCCGCCGCCGAGCAGCCAGCGCGCGAGCACGACCCGCCCGGCCCGGTTGCCGAAGCGCGCAAGGAGCGTCGTCGCCCATGCCACGAGCGCCAGCACGGCTGAGACTGCCGGCCACTGCCATCCGGGCCCGTCGACTCCTTCGGGAGGAAATTGCGGGTGCACGGTCCAGAAGAAGAAATAGCCGAAAATCAGCGACAGGAAGGCCGTGAGGTCGCCGGTCATGGTGATGAACATCGCCCACCAGCCGGTGGAGCGGACACCAGAAACGTAGAGGGGCAGTTCCAGCCCGCCGCCCACGTCCTTGCCGGACTTTTCCGGGATGATCGCCGTACCGGTCCACAGCCAGCGCAGGAGCGCGGCGAGAAACACCACGCCGCCAGCCGCCGTGGGAATCCAGAGCTTGTAGGTCGAAAAGATGAACACCGCACCGAGCCCGAATGCGGCGATCATCGGCAACCAGGTGGGTTTGCCCACCCGCAGCACCTGCACAGGTTGCGCATCGAGCACCGAGGTGACCAGTGTCTCGCGCTTGCCCTCTCTCGCGTTGGCGAGAAAGCCGCGCCCTTCGTCCATGGCCGGTACGAATTCCTTGTCGTCCCAGAGCGGATAGCGGCTGTTCACTACCGGGATCGAGCGCATGCCGTAGCTGGGCACCGGCACCGGCGTTGCCCATTCGAGCGTGCCCGCATTCCACACGTTGCGGGCCACGTTGGGCTCCCGGCGCTTGGGCCGCACGCAGTCCCATGCAAAGACCAGAAAACCCGCCGCGAACACGAAGGCGCCCACGGTCGAGATGAGGTTGAGCCATTCGAGCCCAAGCCCCGCCGGATAGGTGAAGACTCGGCGTGGCATTCCCAATAGGCCCGTGAGGTGCATGGGCAGGAAGGCCACGTTGAAGCCGAGGAACATCAGCCAGAACGACCAGATGCCCAGCTTCCGCGAGAGCTGTTTGCCGCGCGAGAACGGGTAGTAGTAGTGCACCCCCGCCATCACCGGAAACAACATGCCGCCGATCAGCACGTAGTGGAGATGAGCCACGATGAAATAGGTATCGTGCGCCTGGAAATCGAACGGCGCGACCGCCACCATCACACCGGTCAGACCCCCGATGATGAAGATGGCGAGCGCGCCGATGCAGTAGAGCATCGGCACCGAGCGAACCACCGTGCCCAGCATCACCGTGGCGATGAAGGCAAAGATCTGGATGCCGGTGGGGATCGCCACGGCCTCGGACGCCGCCGAAAAGAATCCGAGCGAGATCGATGGCAGACCGGTGGTGAACATGTGATGCACCCAGAGCCCGAAGCTCAGGAAGCCTGTCCCCAGCGCGGACAGCACGATCCATGAGTAGCCGGCAATCGGCCGCTGCGCGAAGGTCGGCACAATCATCGCCAGCAGCGCAATGGCAGGCAGGAAGATGATGTAGACCTCGGGGTGACCGAAGATCCAGAACAGGTGCTGCCAGAGGATCGGGTCGCCGCCCCGCGTCACGTCGAAGAACGGCCAGTCCAGCAGGCGTTCGAGCTCAAACAGCAGGTCGCCGGCAATCAGCGGCGGGAAGGCGAAGAGGATCATCGCTCCAACGATCAGCACGTACCAGCTGTAGAGGGGCGCAAGGTTGATATGCATGCCCGGCGCCCGGCACTTCAGCACGCCCACGATCAGCTCCACCGCCGCAGCGATCGACGCCACCTCGATGAAGCTGAGGCCCAGAAGCCAGATATCCGCCCCGATTCCCGACTGCTCGGTGGAAAGCGGCGGATACATGAACCAGCCGGCATCTGGGGCCTGCCCGAAGAAGATCGAACTCGAAACGAACACCCCGCCGATGAGGAAGCACCAGTAGCCGAAGGCCGACAGCCGCGGGAAAGGCAGGTCGCGCGCGCCCAGCATGGCTGGCAGGATGAGGATTGCCACCGCCTCGAAGATCGGGACGGCGAAGAGGAACATCATCACCGTGCCGTGGAGGGTGAAGAGTTGGTTGAAGGTCTCTGCCGGGACGAGATCGTTCTCCGGCACTGCCAGTTGCAGTCGGATGATCAGCGCCAGCGCCCCGGCGAACAGCATAAAGGCGAAGGCCGTGGCGATGTACCAGAGCCCGACGGTCGAGTTGTTGACGTCTGAGAGTGCGCGCCAGCCCTTTGGCTGCGCCCACACTTGCTCCAGTTGCCTCGTCTCCGCCGTCTTCTCCTCCGGGGTCATCTGAGCTCCATCAGGTAGTCCGCAATGGCGGCACGTTCGGCTTCGGGCAGCGACTGGAAGGAAGGCATGGCGGCGCCAGGTTTGATGTGAGCCGGTGCAGTGATCCACGCGATCAGGTTCTCGCGGGTGTTCCTGAGGGTGCCCGCCCCTATGGTGCTGCGGCTGCCGAAATGGGTGAGGTCGGGCCCCACCGCGCCCGCCTCGCTCACGCCACGCACCACATGACAACCACCGCAGCCGGCGCTGAGGAAGGCGTCGCTGCGGACGCTTGCCGGCTGGCGCTGCTGCTCCGTCCACTGTTCGAAGCCACCTTCCTCATGCACCACCACGGGAAAGGCCATCAATGCATGTGAGGGACCGCAGAACTCGGCGCAGACCCCACGGTACGTGCCGGGCTTGGTAGGCGTCAGCCGCAACTGGTTGGTGCGGCCGGGAATGGCATCCATCTTGCCGCCGAGCGCCGGGATCCAGAACGAGTGGATCACATCCGTGCTCGAGAGCACGAACTCTACCGTGGCGCCGTTGGGAAGGTGCAACTCGTTTGCCGTCTCGATCAGACTGCCATCGGCCTGCTCATAGCCGAGCCGCCACCAGAACTGCTCGGCCCGCACGTGTACTCGCAGGTCCGGCGTCTCGGCCGAAGTCCAGCTCGGCAGCAGCGACAGCCCGAAGACGAGGAGAATCGCAAGGCCGACAGTGGGGAAGGCAACGCCACCTCCAAGGATCAGACGGTCGGCGAAGCGTTCGCTCTTCGGCCGCTTCCGCCCCAGGACGGCATAGATCGCTGCGCCCATGACGATGGACCACACGACCACCGCGGCGGCGAACATGAACCAAGCCAGCGCCGAGAGTTCGCCGGCGTCCTGCCCAGCTGGATGTAGCGCACTCTGCTCGAATGAACAGCCGGCCACGAGCAGACTCGTCACCGCTACATAGGTCAGCGTTATAGTGCGGTGGAAACTGCCCGGCACCTTGCCCCCAACCGTGTCCTTGTATCGGGAACGCGGAGAGGCCCGTCGAGTTGCAGTGCTGAACCAGAGCAGGAGTGCAAAATGGCCGACCGCGTTGCCCCGAAGGGCTACTCTCTCGCTCAGATCGTTCTCCACTGGACCATTGCGGCGCTGGTAGTGGTCCAACTGCTGGTCAACGAGGATATCCAGGACGCTTTCAAGGATCGTACCGACGGCGAGCCGTTCGAAGGTGAAACCGGGGCCCTGGTCCACATAACCGTCGGCCTCACAATCCTCGGGCTTGCGGCCCTGCGCCTCATCATCCGTTTCACCCGCGGCGTCCCGGAACCGCACGACACCAATCCAGTGGTGGTCAACTGGCTCGGACACGGCGCGCATGTCCTGCTTTACGCGTTTCTTCTCGCCATGCCGCTGACCGGCGCTATCGCCTGGTTCACCGGGATCGAACTCTCCGCCGAGCTACACGAGCTCGGCCGCCTCATCCTCATCCCCCTCATTCTTCTCCACGCCCTCGGCGCCCTCGCGGAGCACTATGTGTTCCGCACGAACTCGCTCGCTCGCATACTGAAGTCGGAGCCGCCGCAAACCTAACAGTCGCCTTCTCGCGCTGGCTCCTCGGAGGCGTCGGCGCGCGAGGCGGCGGAACTGGTCGACCGAGCGGTGGCGGGATACGACCGGTTGGGGCCGCTCGCCGGGTTCGATTCAAGCGCAACATTGACGTGCGAGGGGTCGGCGACCACCTGGAGGGTCAGCGTCCTGGCCGAGCAGATCGCCGCGCGCGACGCTCCCCCTGCAGCTGAAGCCCGTGCATCGAGCGTCCCCTTCGGCCAAAACAGACCAACTGCCCCTCCGCCACCGAGTGAGTTGCCGGCCGCGACCCATGGCGCTAACATTCGGTGATACCGGGATCAGCGTAGGTCACCCATCCCAGGGGAAACTGGATGGACAGGCTCTGCTCACTAGGCGCGGTCGAACTGGCGGGGCTGATCGGCTCCGGAGCAGTTCGCTCGATCGACGTCGTCGATGCGCATCTTGCCCGCATTGCGGCGGTGAACCCCACGGTCAACGCGATTACCAGCACGTTGGCAGATACGGCGCGCGAGGCGGCCGAGCTGGTCGACCGGGCCGTGGCGGCCGGCGAACAGTTGGGGCCGCTCGCCGGGGTGCCATTCACGGTGAAGGGAAACATCGACGTGCAGGGGTCGGCGACCACCTGGGGGGTCAGCGTCATGGCCGAGCAGATCGCCGCGCGCGACGCTCCCCTGGTGGCGCGAATGCGTTGGGCCGGCGCCATTCCGCTGGCGAGATCCAACCTGCCGGACTTCGCGTTTCGTTGGGACACCGACAGCGGCCTTGCCGGGCGGACGCTCAATCCATGGGATCCCGAGCGAACACCGGGCGGCTCTTCCGGCGGAGAGGCCGTGGCGCTCGCCACCGGCATGTCACCGCTCGGGTTCGGCAACGATCTGGGCGGCTCGCTGCGGATTCCCTCGCAGTTCTGCGGCACTACCGCCATCCGGCCGACGCGAGGGCGTGTGGCGGATGCGACAGTCACGGTGCCGGAGCCGTCGCTGTTTTCCCAGATGGCGAACTGCCAGGGGCCGATGGCGCGCTGCGTGGCCGACCTCAGGCTGGCGCTCTCCTTGATCAGCGCGAGAGATGCTCGGGATCCGCGATGGGTTCCAGCGCCGCTTGCCAGCCAAACCCCGATCGGCAGGGTGAAAGTGGCTGTGGTGCGAAACCCGCTCGGCGGGGGTGTCGCGCCGCAGGTTGCTGCTGGCGTCGACCTCGCAGCGGCCGCGCTCGCGGATGCTGGATACGAGCTCATCGCCCAGGAGCCGCCGCAGATCGGGGAGACGATGCAGGCCTGGGTGGATGCGATGTGGGCCGAAGTTGCGCTGCGCTGGCCGCAGATGCAGCCGATCGTTGCGCCTGGCGCCGAGGGGTTCGTCGAGGCCTTGCTGGCGAACGGACTGATGATGCCGGTCGATCAGAAAAAGCAGCTCGATACCTGGATGGCGATCCATCAGCTGGGGGCAGCCTGGGCGCAGTTCTTCGATGAGTTCCCGATCGTCCTGTCGCCGGTCTGCTGCGAGCCGCCATGGCATGCCGGCGATGACATCGCCCGGGTGAAGGAGATCCGCCACGCCATGCGCTTGGGTGTTGGCGGTGAACATCCTGGGCCTGCCGTCCTGCGCCGTTCCGGTCGGCGAGGCCGACGGGCTGCCCCAGGGGGTGCAACTGATCGGCGGCCGGTTCAGCGAGTTCCTGTTGCTGGACGCGGCCCAGGCGATCGAAGACCGGGTCCCTCGGCTGACACCCATTGATCCGAGGCCCTGAGCAGGGGCCCGTACCCGGGCGAGCCAGCGCGTCTTGAGCCTCCTCGCCGCGGTCAGGCGGGGGGGGATGCACTCCAGGTGGCGAGGGTGGGGGGAACGCCTGCCAGGCGTTCCAGATCGACGGTTTGCGACCGTTCGACGAGGACGCGGCCGGCGAGGGTCAGCAGGGCAGCGCCGTCGGCGGTGATCATGATCCAGCCCTTGGCGATCAACGGCAGGGTCAGGTGGGGCGGCACGCCCGAGCCCTGTTCGGCCAATCGAACCAGTGCAACGATTTCGGCGGGGGTCGGCCCGGCCAGTACGGCATCACGCATGATCTGTCTCCCGGTTGTGGGGACAGCAATGAGTTTGAGGGCATCCGGTTCCCAGGTGGAGCCAGGCAATTGCGACGGAACCAGCGGCCGCCTTTCGCAGGCGGCTTCCGGCTCCTCGCAACGATTGGCTTCGAGGCGCTGAAAGCGGTGCCGGGCAGGCCTCAGGGCGGCGGTGCGGCCGGGGCGGGCGCGGGCTTGGGGACGCTTTGGGCGGTGAGCACGCAGGCCGTGATGATCAACGCACCCCCGACCCAGACCTGGGCGCCCGGGAGCTCGGAATAAAAGATGAAGCCGAGCAGGCTCGCCCAGATCAGTGCCGTGTAATCGAGAATGGCAAACACCGAGACCGGCAGGCGCTGCAGCCCGTTGATGAAGAACAGGTAGCCCATGGCGCCGAGGAAGCCGACGAGCGGCACCTGCCAGCTGAGGGCGGGCGTGAGCTCGGGAATGGCGCCAAACAGGGCCAGTGGCAGCGCCAGGGTACCGGCGACCAGCGACTGGCCCAGCGACATCGCCGCCGCTCCCTCATCCTTGGAGTGATGCTTCATCACCACCAGGGTCGTCGCATAGACCAGTGGCGCGAGGACGGCGCTGCCCCAGGCGAGGAGATCGTTGGCGCCGTTGAGGACGACGACCTTGCCGCCGAATACGATCGCCGCCGAGCCGAGGAGGCCCAGCCCCAACGCGATGATGCCGCGCGGCGCGATCGGCTCCTTGAAGAACAATGCAGCGAGGACCGTGACATAGACGGGCGCCGTCATGGCGAGCGCCGTGCAGATGGCGAGCGGCAGGTGACTGGCGGCATAAAAGAACAGCGTCGCCACGACCAGCAGCATGGCCCCGCGCAACAGGTGCCGACGGAAGCGGGCAAGTTTCGGCCAATCGGCACGGGTGAGGGCGATCCAGGCGCAGAGCCAGATCGCGGCGCCATACATGCGCACGAAGACGATCTGGAAGGTGGTGAGTTCGGCGCCGAGCGCGCGCACCACCGCATCCATGCAGCACATCAGGACGACGCCCATCGCACCCAGGATGAAGCCCTTGGGGTCGACGACGGTCACCGCTGCGCTCTCTGTGGTCATCCGTTGGCGGATAAAGGCATTTGGGGAGAGGGGCAAGCGGAGAGCGGGGAGGGGGCTGGGCTCGGAGCACAGCCATGGCCGGACGCCGCGGGCGCTGGGCTGCCGGCCTCGGCGGAAAGCCGGGGCCAGCTCTCACGCCTGGGGGCTGTCACCCGCGCCGGCCTCGCCCGCGCCTTCGCGCAGGGCGTACTCGGCTTCATAAGCTGCGGTGTGGCGACGCTGCAGGCGGAGCCGGAACGCGACGCCGATACAGAAGGCGCCGAGGCCTGCGAGGACCAGCGGCACCGGTTGGGCGAGCATATCGACCTGGTAGAAGCCGCCATAAAACGCCAGCGCCAGGGCCAGCAGCGAGACAGCGATCAGCCCATAGGTGAGGGTGGAGCCATCCGGCCTGGGTGCATATCTGGCGGCAGCGGCCCGGGCATTGGCTTTGCGCAGTTTATCGGGCACGGGCACTCCTCATCGGATGAAATGCCAGCCGATGCCGGCAGGCTTCGATCGCCCCAGGACTCTTCGATAGCGCCAGGACTCAGGGCTGCTTGTAGCGGAGCACGCGCGCCATCTCGGCGGCGGTGTCCCTCAGCCCATTGGCCTGATCGAGGATTTCGCGCGCCTGCTTCAGCGTCAGGCCGAATGAGTTGGCGAGAAACCCCGCGGTATATTGCTGCTGCGGCTTGGTGTCGTTCATATCGTCGGTCACAGTGACCTCCTTGGGTTGCGGATCATGGTTGGAAGGGGGCGGCTATCCGCCGATGGCCCGGCGGGTCAGGCGCGGCGGCCCGAACACGCTCTGAACCACGCCGAGCATGTCCTCGGGTGCGAATGGCTTGCCCAGTACCGGCACGTCTTCGAATTCGACCGGCAGGTCGTCGTCGGCGGTGCAGAAGACGAAGGGGATGAGCCGGACGCGCAGCGACTGGGCGACCCGCAGCGCGGTATTGGTCCCGATGCAGTAGTCGAGCACTGCCGCATCGAAGGCGAGGTCGTCGATCAGATGCAGGGCGCCGGGCACCGCCTCGGCGAGGTGGACGACGTAGCCGGCCTCGGTCAGGCAGGTCTCGATCAGCGCCCCGGTTTGCGGGTCGTCCTCGAGGACGAGAATGCGCTTGGTCTGCTCGTCGCTCATCGTTCATCCTCCTCGGGGCCGGTATCGAAAGACGCTTTGTCGAAGACGCCTGGTCAGTCTCCCAGCAGCCCCGGCGGCAGGGTGCCGGTGCGAAACAGCAGCTGCGGTTCGTCGTAGGTGTCGGTTTCCTGGTCGATATTGGCCGAGTAGGCCCAGACGCCGGCGCGGGTCGGTCCCATGCGCTCGGCGGCGGCGATTGCAGCCTCGGGGGTTCGGGCCGGCTGCGGCGGATCGGCATCGAGCTTGCGCCCTTTGGCCCTGAAACCCTGGACGAAATACATGGTGGTCATGGCGAAACCTCCTCGAGAAACGCTGAAAATTGCGGCGGGTACGGTGCGGCATGCGAGAGGGGCGAGGGCACCTGCAGCTGCATCGCGATGCGCGACAAACGTTGCAAACGAGGGGGGATCAGACAGCCGGCGAGCCGGACGATCGGAGCCAACGATGGCTGTAACGTTGCTCCCATATGGCCGCCAATGGCGTTCAAAACAAGACGTCGCCACGAAAATAAAAAGAGTCTGATACTGGAGATTGTGGCTGATTGATCTCTGTAGCTGCAAGTATTTTTTGATATTCGAGTGCCTTGCGGAATAGATTGGACATGGCGTCAACAAGGGCGCATGAATGAGGAGCTTTCCGCTGCCCGAGCTGATTTATCGACGGATGCTCCATGATTTCATGTGAGCGTCGGGCAGACCAAGGATTTTCAAGTGCTTCTGGAGATTTATGCCACAGGAAACCGCGGCGGAGCGCGGGCGTCCGGCCCGTCGCTGATCGTTGTGGCCGATCATGTCGCGGCGCTGCCGCGTCATCCGACAGGTAAATCCTGGCGCTATCTCGCCACCATTTCCGACGACGACGCGTTGCTCGCGTCCCGGCACGACATCATCGCGGCGGCGCTCGCCGACCACGGCTTCTTCGCCAGCCGGTGGGCCCTCGGCGTCAACGCGTCGCGAGCCCCGTTGCCGCGACCGGCAGGGCGGCTCGGCAACGGCCTTGCGAGTCTGTGGCAGCGGGCGGAGCTGGCATTCCGGCAGCCCGCCTGAGCTTCACCTTTACATCTCCGATCCACCCAACCCCGCACCCCGGTGCAGAAGGAGCCCGCTATGGCAAAGGGCCAGAAACACGGCAATCGCGAAGCCAAAAAGCCCAAGCAGCTGAAGCTTGTCCCCAAGGCAACGCCGGGAGGCGGGCTGCTCGACAGGGCGGCCCCCGCAGCATCGCCTGGCACCCGGAAGGCGACCTAGGGGGGACTCCGTTCAGTACCCCGCACGACGACGCAATTGAACTCAGGAGACGACCATGACCATGGAACTCGCATCCGTCAGGGTGGTCCGCAAACCCTGGGGCAAGACCGATCTGCGCCCGTGGAGCGAATTCGGTCATGATGGTACCGCGGTCGGGGAACTGTGGTTCCAGCGGGCTGACAAAGAGGCCCCCGAGCCCAAGCTGCTGCTGAAGCTCCTGTTCACCGACGAACCATTGTCGGTGCAGGTGCACCCGGACAACAGCTTTGCCCGCTCCATCGGACTGCCGCACGGCAAGACCGAGGCCTGGTACGTGCTGTCGGCTGACAAAGACGCGCAGGTGGCGCTCGGCCTCAAGCGCGAACTGACGCGGCCGCAACTGCGCGCCGCCATCGAGGATGGCTCGATCGTCGAACTGCTGCACTGGCAGGATGTGGCGGTGGGCGAGGGGTTGCTGGTGCCCGCGGGCACCATCCACGCCATCGGCGGCGGGCTGGTGCTGGCCGAAATCCAGCAGCGCAGCGACGCCACCTTCCGGATGTTCGACCACGGGCGCCAACGCGAGCTGCATCTCGATGGCGCGGTTGGGGCGGCGGTTGCCAGTCCCGCTATCGCCCAGTCGGCCCCGCTGCGGCTGTCGGAGGCGCGCGATGTCGTGGCGCAAAGCGCCTATTTCGTCCTCGAAACCATCGAGCTGACGCCCAATTCGCATTGGGAGATCGATGCGAGCAACGAGACCTGGGTGCTGATCCTCGAAGGCGAGGCGGCCTTCGACCTCACCCAGGTGGCGGCGGGCGAAGCGATGTTCCTCGAAGGGCATCGTGCAACCGTGCGTACCGGCGAACGCGGCGCCCGGGGCCTGATGGGCTACGCGGCCAACGCCCCGCTGCCGAACCTCCTGGTCGGTCGCAACGGCATCCCCATCGAGGTGATGGCCGAGCGCTTTCCCGAACTGGGGCTGGGGCGCCAGATGAAGACACCGGCAGGAGCGCCAGCGCGACCATGGGGGGTCCGCTCATGAGGCCGATCCACCGCGTCGCCTTCATCGGCAATTCGCTGCCGCGCCGCTGCGGCATCGCCACCTTCACGACCGACCTGCAGGGGGCGCTGGCCGGCCGTGCCCCTGTCATCGAGACCTCGATCATCGCCATGACCGATGCCGGGCTGCACTACGATTACCCGGCGGACGTCGGCTTCGAGGTGCGCCAGGAGGAGTTTGCCGACTATGCCGCGGCCGCCGATTTCATCAATGCCGGCGGTTTCGACGTGGTGTCGTTGCAGCACGAGTTCGGCATTTTCGGTGGTGAGGCAGGGGGCTACATCCTCACCCTGCTCGAGCGGCTGACGGTGCCAGTGGTGACGACGCTGCACACCGTGCTCGCCGAGCCGACCGCGGCCCAGCGACGTGTCATCGAGCAGATCCTCGCGCTCTCCGCCCGGGTCGTGGTGATGGCCGACAAGGGGCGCGAGCTGCTGCTCGGCAGCTATGGCGCGCTCGAGACCCAGATCGAGGTGATCCCGCACGGCATCCCCGATGTCGCCTTCGTCGAACCCGACGCCGCCAAGGCGCGGCTCGGCTTTGCCGACAAGACGGTGATCCTGACCTTTGGCCTGCTCTCCCCCAACAAGGGGATCGAGGTGATGATCGACGCCATGCCGGCGGTGCTCGCGGCGCGGCCCGACGCCGTCTACGTGGTGCTCGGAGCCACCCACCCTACCTTGGTGCGCGAACAGGGTGAGGCCTATCGCGAGGGCCTCGTCGCCCGTGCCGCCAGGCTCGGCATCGCCGAGCACGTGGTGTTCCTCAACCAGTTCGTCGACCGGCCGTCTTTGCTCGATCACATCTCGATGTGCGACGTCTACGTCACGCCCTACCTCAACGAGGCGCAGATGACCTCGGGGACGCTGGCCTAT